>CAYVVD010000013.1:0-94054 GCA_964454975.1 uncultured Hyphomicrobiales bacterium
TCCGGGACAAGCAGAACGAGGACATCAACAAGATCCGCGCCCTGGTCCAGCCCGCCCTCGACATCGGACCCACCCTTCTCTCCTTCTTCGGCCTGGAACCCACCGGCTCCATGAACGGCCACGACCTCGCCCCCGTCATCGAATCCGACCAACCTGTCCGCGACGCCGCCATCTTCGGTTACTTCGGCAAGGGCATCAACGTCACCGACGGCCAATATGTCCTTTACCACGAGGTCCCCGATGAATCGAACCAGCCGCTCTTCGCCTACAGCCTGACCTCCGCCGCGGTCCCACGCGGCGGCAAAGCCGGCGGCGGCTCCGGGATCCGGGACGCCGAATTGGTCAAACCCGCCTTCGCCCACGGTTCCCAAGTTCTCAAGCTCCCCCGTCAGCAGGGCGGCTTCGCCCTCGGCCAACCCGGTGAGCAATGGCTCTACAATCTTCGGGACGACCCCTCCCAGCGGACCATCCTGGAGAACACGGCGCAGATCGACCGCCTCCTCCGCCTCGCCGTCCAGTGCATGCGGGCATGCGACGCGCCGGAGGAGCATTACCGGCGGCTGCGACTATCGGCCTACCTCAATTGACGGTATTCCGTCGCGACGCGAGGTCGCTCCCACCGGGCGGCAGAGGGCGAACCCGACAAAACGCCTATCTTGTGGGAGCGACCTTGCTTGCCAGGCCGTAGCAATAGCGGAGGCGGGTGTCGCAACACGCCTGTACCGGGCGGCCCTGAATATACCCCGCGTGTGGGAGCGACCTGGCGTCGCGACAGCTCCGGCCGCGCCGCCCCGGCAATCGGCTGAGGATTTTATTCTTTGTATCAATCTCGTATGGAGTACCCATTAATGCCGATATCAAAGACAGGTTTCCCCCAATTAATTCGCCTTCTGCTTTTCCTTCGTTTATGGTAAACACAGGATATGGATTTCGAATGGCATCTCCCCGCAAGGGATTCATTAAGAAAATGTCTTTAGTGTCTTCAAACAGCATCTTTTTTAGGGATTGTAATGAATACTCGGAAAAAGTTGATAACATAACAGGCCCGTGGAATGTGACCAGCCCGGACTTTTGTGTGATTGCAAGGTGCAGTGCTGTTATATCACTGAATCCGAGGAATGTTTTTGGGTTTTCCTTAATTAAATCATACTCTATTGCATCAAGAAGGTCCATCGTGCCATAACCACCCCGGATTGCAAACACTGCCTTAATTTCATTTTTTGAAAACATATCATGTAAATCTTCGATCCTCTCTTCCTTTGTACGGGTTTTGTAACCGCTACCTTTTGAAACATTTCTACCGTAAACAGCAATCAATCCAAGTGCTTTTATTATCTCATCAGCCCTGAAAAGGTCCATCGGATCAGAAACAGCGCTTCCCGGAGCAATAATACCTACTTTATCACCCGGTTTCAACCTACACGGGAAAAGTTTACTGTTTGCGGCAATTAACGGTTTAGAACCAAGAGAAATTCCAATGCCTGTAAGAGCTGCAATACCAAGCAATTCACGTCTATTCATTTCATTTCCGCTTGTGATAAAAATTAAAAAGCGATTTTCATTGATAATTCATCATAATTTATTTAATTTCTGCCGGAATAATAAATATATGCCATGAAACGGCTCTTATTATATGGAACTAATATTTGAACTCGAATTTGAAGAGAAAAGCGAACTTGGCAAGAACCCTGATCAAGACCTCAGTTTATTACTCGACGTAGCGAAGGAAAAACTTGAAGATTATGATGAAACAGTGCTGAGAGAAGCTTTTAAATTCTGTTTTGAAAGCCATAAAGATTCCATTCGAAAATCGGGTGCCCCCTATTATACACACCCTGTAAATGTAGCCCTGATCCTGATGCAGGAATTTCCGACATATGACCTGAAATCAGTAGTTACATGCCTGCTTCACGACACAATTGAAGATGTCAAGGAAATTGAACATACAACAATAAACCAGGAATTTGGCAATGAAGTAGCCGAAATGGTAAGTTCAGTTACAAAAATTTCTCACGGTCAAACCAGTAAGGACAATAAAGCAAGCACTTACAGGAAGCTATTCCTTGCACTTGTCCAGGATGTTCGTATAATCCTTGTAAAGCTCGCAGACAGGCTGCATAATATGCGTACGCTGCATTACATGAAACATGAAAAGCAAAAGCTTATCGCGCTCGAAACTCTCAATTTCTATACACCACTTGCTCACCGTCTGGGGCTTAATAGAATCAAGATGGAGCTCGAGAACCGCTCTTTCTATTTTTCCGACCGGAATGCTTATGAGGCAATTCGCAACGAGTTGAATATAAAGCGGCGCGATTTTATGAATTATATCAAGGTCTTTTCTGACCTGATTCAAAACAGCCTGAATGAGCATAACATAAAACACACATTAACTGTTGTACATAAGCATGAATATGAAATTTATGAAATAATGCAGGATGGAAAATCCATCGGCGATATTGATAATTTTTATTCAATGGTAATTATACTGGACACTGATGACATAACCGAGTGTTACCGTGCACATGGAGTGCTTGCGAATGCGTTTAATGCCGTCAGTTTTGTAGATTATATTGTCAATCCGAAGATGGACTGGTACCAATCTCTCAATTGCGAGATGTATGGCCCTGATGGCAAACGGGTTGAACTATTAATCCGAACTCTTGAGATGGAGAAAATTGCCGAAGAGGGATTTGCCTCTGCTTTTTCGCTGCGTGACGGACGAAACAGGGCGCTTGCCTTTGATGAGGGTGAACTGGAGCTTTGGGGCACATGGATGCAAAGCATGATTGAGGAAAAGGGCGATGCTTCATCACAGATTATCTGGAATTCTATTAAAGTCAACCTCTTCGACAGCGAACTTGTGGTTTATTCCAAGCAGGGCGAACCTGTCCAGCTACCAAAGGGCGCAAGCATAATTGACTATGCTTTTGCAATCTCAAGCGACCATGGGATGCATCTGATTTCAGCAAAAGTAAATGGTGTATTCAAGGATTTACATTACACATTACAGACAGGAGACCAGGTAGAAATAATCACCTCCCCAAATACATTTCCAAAAATGGAATGGCAAAAGCATATCATTACTCATCGTGCAGTAGTCCAGCTTTATTTCCATTTCAAACGGCTTCCGCCTGAGCAGGGAAAAGAGGCAGAACCGGATATCGAGTTTGATGTAAAACTCCGGATTATGGGTGAAGACCGCGAGGGAATGCTCAACGATATATCAAATGCAATCGGACTTACACACATAAAGCGAATTAACCTCGATACTTCAGGTGCCCATTTCGAAGGGGCATTAATTATTAATGTCCACAACAAAAAGCAGCTTAACGACATTTTTAAAAAGCTGATGCTAATTGATGGCATTAGCTCCGTAAAGCGGATGGAATTGGAAAGTTGATTTACTTTTACTTTTAGAATTTTCGCTTGGATGACCACTCATTCGTCAATGTTTTTTATTATTTTTGTGCTTTCATTTTGTACCGGACTGAAATATGAATGAAGATAAAGCCAGGCCAAATTGCGCGGTAGTAGGAATTTTTAACCACCCCAAAGCATCCTATATGGCATATTACGCGCTTCATGCCCTGCAGCACAGGGGCCAGGAAGCTTCCGGAATAACAACAGTTTATTACGACCAGAAAGCAAACAAAAAAAAGTATGCATTCCACCGTGGCGAAGGTCTTGTTTTTGATGTTTTTTCCAACCAGAAAGTTTTTACAGATGTTCTGGTTGGAGATTCAGCAATAGGGCATAACCGCTATTCTACAACAGGATCTTCTTCGAAAGTGAATATCCAGCCCTTCAACATGATATTCCAAAAAGGAATTCTTTCAATAGCACACAATGGTAACCTGACTAATACCCGAATACTTAAAGACAGGCTTCAGGGCGAAGGTTCAATATTCCAGACAACTACCGACACAGAAATCTTCCTTCATCTAATTGCTCGCAGTAAACAAGCTACTGTACTCGATCAGCTACGGGAAGCACTCAGGCAGACACTTGGCGCTTACTCTCTTGCAATATTGACAGAAGATTCACTTATTGCCGCCCGCGATCCACACGGTGTAAGGCCGCTGAATATCGGAAGGAAATTGAATGATGACGGTACTTATGCTTATTTCATTGCTTCGGAATCAGTAGCATTCGACATTGTCAGTGCTGAATATGTACGGCAGGTAGAGCACAATGAAATAGTTGTTTTCAATGGCAAGACAAGGGAAACAGGTGAATTTGAGTCGCATAAAATACTTGATGAAACACCTGAAGCCCACCATTGTATATTTGAATATATTTACTTTTCCCGTCCGGACAGTAAGATTTTCGGCCATAATGTAGATAAAGTACGCCGCAAACTTGGTAAGAATCTTGCTGAGGAAAGCCCTGTGAAACCCGACAAAGGGGGGAAAACCACCGTAATCGCCGTTCCTGACAGTGGGAATACCGCAACACTCGGATACTCACGCGTAAACAGCAAAATTGCCGGTGAAACCCTGTTTGAGATTGGCTTAATCAGAAGCCACTATGTCGGCAGGACATTCATTGCTCCCGGGCAGGACAATCGCCAATTCAAGGTCAAAGCGAAGTTCAACCCCGTAAAGGGTGTACTCGAAGACAGGAAGCTTGTTTTTGTTGATGATTCTATTGTCAGGGGGACAACATCCAAATCTTTGGTAAAATTGCTAAGGGAGGCGAAACCAAAGGAATTACATTGCAGGATCACATCGCCACCAATCAAGTATCCATGCCATTATGGAATGGACTTCCCAAGTAGTGAAGAACTTATAGCTAATCATTATAACAGCCAGGAAGAAATTGGCAAAGCCATTGGGGTTGATTCTCTTAAGTATTTATCCATACAAAAGTTATTGGAATCCGTTCCACAGGATGAGGGCGTCAGCTATTGCACTGCCTGTTTTACAGGTGATTATCCAATACCATTCGAGAAAGATTCAAACAAACATTCAGCTGAATAAATAACAATCATTATAGATTTATAACATTTTTTCATTGCTTGAAATAACAGGGCTGCTGCTTTTTCATTATTTTAATAATCTGGGAGTAAGGGTGAAATAATGCAGGCAAACACTCGGGAGCGTGGTAAAAAATACGAAGAAATCGCATCTGGTTTTCTTGAAAGGCGTGGCTACAAAATTGTTAAACGGAATTTTTATTTCGGAAGGGTTGGTGAGGTTGATATAATCGCCTATGATAATCAAACTCTTGTTTTCGTTGAAGTAAAAGCAAGAAAAAGCACCGAATACGGCGACCCGGTTCACTCGATTACAAATAAAAAAAGGGCGTCCTGGCGCAAAGCTGCTGAAGGATATATATACGTTAACAAAATCCGCGATGTTGAATGCCGCTTTGATTTAATACTGATAGAAGATACCGGCAATAGCGTACGTATCAAACATATGATAAATGCGATGTAATCTTAATAAGAAATTTTCTCGCCGCGTTCGAAATCGTATAAGGTCAGTCGACGCAAGTTATAGTACGCAGTCCAAAAATCGCGCAGGTTGTCTATGTATTGCTGCAAAGCCCTGTCCTTCTCATTTTGCGCTATAAAAAATGTATTCAGGTCAATTTTGCCAATCAGGTAGCGGTTTTTTGCCACTTCAA
The DNA here is from genome assembly GCA_964454975.1 of uncultured Hyphomicrobiales bacterium. Taxonomy (GTDB): domain Bacteria; phylum Bacteroidota; class Ignavibacteria; order Kapaibacteriales; family UBA2268; genus CAYVVD01. The sequence goes on from CAYVVD010000013.1 coordinate 5,632, forward strand.
ATCTTCGGGTTGCGATTGTATCAGCCTTTGCGGAAATTGATACTTGTCTCTGAAACCGGGTAAAACTAAGCGCTTCGTATTTCACATTTATTTCCAGGTTCTTCTTTTTCAAATCTGCGTCGTCTTTAACCATGTTCAGATATGCTTTAGCAGATTCAATTTGCGACGTACCCTTCCCCCATTGGAATAATGGAATTTCAAGGCCGATATTCAATCTTTCCTGGTCCAGCAAATCCTTATATGCTGATGGCACTGTGCCGGCTGTCTGGTTGAGGCCGAAACTGGCATTCAAGCTTGCCTGGAAAGAGCTTTCAGATTCAGCAATGCTAAGGTCACGCTCAGCGACTGATTCGAGCATCTCGTACTCCAGGTAATCCGAGCGGTTGTTTTTAGCCTGTTCGACTGCTAAATCAATATCAACTTTAAACTCAGGGATATCAGTCGGAGGTATCAGTTCTATTTCATCACCCAATTCTATCCCAATGGCAATTTTTAATTCATCCATTGCCTTTCTGAAGTCAAGCAGAGCATTTTCAAGTTCGTTTTGTGAATTCAACAATTGCAATTCTGATTGGAGGAGATCATTTTCGGCAATCTTCCCAACATTATATCGCCCCTTGGAAATGGTATATAGAGTATCATTTGCAGCAACATTTTTCCGGGCATTTTCGATTGTAATCTGGGCAATATACAAGTTGAAATACCTGCGGACTACATCCATTGATATGGTTTCCATTTGCTCAAAATACTTGCGGGCGCTGCTGCTATGACGCATATCTTCTATTCGCAGATCCCATTTCTGGGTATTATGTCCAAAGAGCGGTTGAATCAACATTAGTTGCACAGGGGAAGTCCGCCAGAAAAAATTCTCATTGTTTTCAAGTATATCAATCCTGCTTAAACCGCTTGAAACAAATAAATTGGCTCCTGTAAAAGGAATTTTCTGTGACATAGTCAGGCTTAGGTTCGAGAAAAGCTGGCTTTGAGGAATAAATAGCTGTGTACCGTCCGGCTGAGTAATTTGATTTATTGCTCTTTCGAGCCCCGGGACTGAACCTACAAGCGATATTTGCGGAAGGAAACCTGCCGTGAATGAATCATATTCCAGATCCCTGCTTCTGTATTCCTGGAAAGCAATATTTGCAGCCGTACTCTTTTCATGGGAAATCTTAATACAGTCCTCAAGGCTTAGTTTGGTCGGCGCTGAATAAAGTGAGTGAATACCAAAAAGAATTACTAACAGTGATTTTGTGTGCATATTAATAATTAAATTTATTCATACCGCAAAAGTTCAATTGGGTCCTGGAGCGATGCCTTCCGGGCAGGTGCAATACCAAAAATTAATCCCACGCTGATAGAAACAAAGAATGAAATTAACACTGCCCAGGGAGAAACAATCGTATTTATCCCGGTAAGTGACTCTATCAGGAAACTCCCCCCGACACCGATTATTATGCCAGTGATTCCGCCTGCAAGGCTGATTGCAACAGCCTCGCTCAGGAACTGCAAAAGCACATCCTTTTGTTTTGCTCCGACAGCCCTGCGGATACCGATTTCCTTGGTCCTCTCCAATACTGATGCAAGCATAATATTCATAATACCAATTCCACCTACCAGAAGCGAAATTGATGCGATTGCCCCAAGAACAATATTAAATATCCGCTTTGTATTCTGTTCCTGTTCAAGAAGAAGCTCAGGAATTATGATCTCAAAATCTTCGACCTTGTTATGCCTGCGTGTGAGCAATCTCTTGACAATTTCGGCTGTTGATTTAATAAAACGTGTATCATCAATATTCACAACAATCCTGTCGAGCTGGTTTGGATTTTCTTCTGAAGATTCTTCGTCCCATAGGCTTTTCTTCAAGTCAGCCTTTGTGATAAGAGAACGGTTTGAGTATCGCAAAAGCATAGTTGAGACAGGGATATAAACATCGAAGTTAAAATCCCGCAATCCCAGATTCTGAATATTCTCCCTGGAAAGATTCCTTTCTTTTAAAACCCCTGCAACTCTTAGCCATAGGTTCCCACATTTTATGGATTTTCCGATAGGGTCTTCTGTTGCAAACAACTTCCCCCTTACTCCGCTGCCAATAATACACACCTGCTCTGAATGTGTATGATTCTTATAATTAAACCTGCTTCCCGATAACAACTCAAAATCATTAATATCAAAATAGCTTTCTGTTACTCCAACAAGCTTAACATTCCTATAAAATCCTTCACGCAGTGACATTACTTCAATCACGACTTCCGGGCTGACAGTGTTGATGCGTGGTACATTAAGCATTATACTTGTGGCATCCTGTAAGGTTAGCCCCGGAGTGAATCGCTCCTTTTTTTCGTTTTGGGGGCCATCTTCGTTTTCTTCGGCCTTCTTTCGCTCTTCGAGTTCTTCTTTATCGACAGGTTTAACGATGATATTGTTTGTACCGAGGAGTTTCATTTTTTCAAGGATTTCCTGTTCTGCCCCGCTACCGATAGCAAGCATTGCAATTACTGAAGCAACACCACAGATAATACCAAGGGAAGTAAGAAATCCCCTGACCTTGTTTTCGAGAATAGCCTCTCCGGCAATATGGAAATTATAAAACCAGGTCCTAAGCATCGGGCTTTTTATCTTCCTTACTATTTAACTTTAGCCTTGCAAGCTCCAATTCATTGAATGAATCCGGTGTTGAAAGATGGATTTCTTCATCCTTATTAAGCCCCTTTTCCACAATAACTTCATTTTCATTCATCAGGCCAAGCTTAACTTCCTGTTTGATAATCCCAGAGCCATTCCGTTTATAGACAAAAGTGACTTTTTCCTCTTCCTTTTTGCCCTTGATTATTTCGGAATGGACAGCTTCGATTGGTATAAACAGCTTATCTTTCACAGTAGCCACTAAAATTTCGTTGCTTGTAGTCATAGATGGAAGGAGCGTAGTATCTTTTTCATTAACTTTTATCTCAACTTCGAACACTTTGCTGTCAGAATTTCGCAATTGCTCGCCAATATTAGCCACCATAGTTACTTCACCCGTTAGCTTCTTATCAGGATCTGCATCCAACCCGATTTTTACTTTCTGCCCAGAATGGATTTTCTGAATATCAACTTCGTTGATATATGTTACAGATTTCATTGAAGTTAAGTCAGGCAATGTCGCTACTACAGGATCCCAGGAGCTTACAGTAGAGCCAACAGTTTTCTTCTTTCCATTCCATTCTTTGTCATAAATAACCATTCCTGGCGAGGACGCTTTAATTGTAAATTCTTTTAGAATATTCAGGTACATCTCGAGCTTTTGCTTCTCTTTTGACAGTTCTGTACTAACTTCTCTTAGTTTAGCAATTGATTGCTTTACTTTTGTCTTGTAGTTTTGTGTTTTTTGCTCATAAGAGCGCTGTTCTTTCTCGTAATTTATCTCTGCCTGCCTTATTATTGCCGGTGGTTCGAAAGCTGACTGCTCCATAAGAAGCTTTTTCTCTTCCATCGCATATTTAATATTTTCAATTTCATCCCTTGCATTAGAAAGTTCAAGTGTACTATCCAATTTTGCCTGTAAATACTGTGACTCAAATTTTTCAACATTAAGCTGTGCTTCATTTATTTTATTGGTTATTTCGGATTTATCGAGTTCGGCTACTACATCTCCGGCTTTAATAATAGTCCCTTCTGGAACAAGTTTTTCGATCTTCATTTGCCAGATACCTGCTATCCTGGCATTCATTGGCCCGCGTATTTCAATGGAATTTTCGGCTTGTAGCTCGCCGGTGGTTGTAACTGTGGACTTAAATTCCCCGTAAGATGGTTTAATAATAATTTTTTCACCTTCGCTTTCTTCACCGGGGATAAGAAAAGCCAATGCAATTATAGCCAAAACCGGGATTAGCAGCCAGATGAGTTTAAATTTCATTACAGCGCCTGGAAAATAAGAGCAAATATTTTTTAATTACGCTTCTAAACATAATAAGTTACAATTTATAAACTCCTAAGTTCAGCATCCAAAAAACTTTTCAATCAGGGATTTAATATTTATTTTTGTTCTCGTTTTCCTGTTCTTTCAGAAAAAATGAAATTCGTTTTAATAATTGGGTATAATCATGAGTATTCTCGTAAATAAGAAAACTAAGCTCCTGGTGCAGGGGATCACCGGTTCCGAAGGTACATTCCACACAATGCAGATGCTGGAATACGGGACTAATGTTGTTGCAGGCGTTACTCCCGGCAAAGGCGGTACTGAGTATTCCGGCAAGGGAGAAGCGAATTTTATCAGGCCTGTGCCTGTATATAATACTGTCAGGGATGCTACAGAAGCAACCGGTGCCAACGCTTCAGTTATTTTTGTACCTCCCCCATTTGCAGCAGACGCTATTCTTGAAGCAATTGATGCTGAAATCGAATTGATTATTTGCATTACAGAAGGTATTCCTGCAAGAGATATGGTTAAAGTTAAGGCGGCACTGGATAACTCGAAATCCAGGCTTGTTGGCCCGAACTGCCCTGGTGTTATTACACCTGGCGAAGCAAAAATCGGTATTATGCCCGGATTTATTCATAAAAAGGGTAAAGTTGGCGTTGTATCTCGTTCAGGCACTTTGACATATGAAGCAGTTAAGCAGTTGACAGATAATAATTTGGGCCAGTCAACCTGTATCGGAATCGGAGGCGACCCAATTATCGGCACCCAGTTTATTGATGCGGTGAAGTTATTTAATGAAGACCCCAAAACCGAAGCAATTCTGATGATTGGTGAGATTGGCGGTAACGCTGAAGAAACTGTTGCAGAATTCATCAAAAGAAATGTTAAGAAACCGGTTGTCGGGTTTATTGCCGGCAGAACAGCGCCTCCCGGCAGAAGGATGGGACATGCAGGCGCTATTATTTCAGGTGGTAAGGGCACAGCCGAAGATAAAATCAATGCTTTAAAAGATGCAGGTATCTTTGTTGTTGAATCTCCCGGTGATATTGGTTCAACAGTTAAAGATGTTCTCTCGAAATGGGTAAAGCAAAAACCAAAAAGAAAAAGGACTGCATAAACTACCCGCAAGTAATTGAATTATAATGGCTTAGTCTAATACAACCTGACTAAGTTTATTCTAAACTGTTTTTTATTTGAGACGAAATAGCAATTAATGTTTCATTGTATTAGGTAAGGACATGTCGAATCGTACTTTGGCAATAATAAAGCCGGATGCTGTCGGTAAAAATGTAATCGGCGAGATTGTATCTAAGATTACCCAGGCAGGTTTCAAAGTGATAGGATTGAAATTAACACGAATTTCCAAACAGCAAGCAGGTGTATTTTACGAGGTTCATAAGGAAAGACCTTTTTACGGAGAGCTTATTGACTACATGGTCAGCGGGCCAATTGTACCGATTGCTCTTGAAAAAGAAAATGCTGTTGAAGATTTTCGTAAACTGATTGGTTCTACTGACCCGACTCAGGCCGATGAAGGAACAATCAGGAAACTCTATGGCGAATCTAAAGCAATAAATGCTATTCATGGTTCAGATTCAGACGAGAATGCAACCAAAGAAATAGCCTTTTTCTTCAGCGCTTCAGAAATTGTTGCCAACTTATAATTTTTGATTTTTCATAAGGCTGTCCTTTCCTCTTGAAGCGACAGTCTTTTTTGTTTATGCTTCAAAAGCTGGAAATAATTAGAAAAGAAGTCTTCCATAGAAATCCATACTGGGATTACAGGAAGGACAGGTACATCAAACCGGATGGCAGCGAAGGTGATTATTATTACGCTTCAACTCCCGGTTCTGTATTCATTGTACCTAAATTAGATGTTGACACGTATATACTTATCAAGCAGTTTCGTGTTCTTAATAACAAAGAAAGTATTGAGTTCCCGGGGGGTGGTATCAAAAAAGGAACCACACCGGAAGAATCAGCTCTCGATGAGTTGCGCGAAGAAACAGGCTATACATGCAAAAAACTTGATTTGCTTGGCAGGCATAATCCCTGCAATGGCCTGGTTGATGAAATCTGCAATGTCTATATTGCAAATGAATTGAAGTATATAGGTGAAAAGCCTGATCCAAGCGAAGCATTTGAAATGCTTAAACTTAGTAAGCCAGAGATAAATCAATATATTAGAGAGGGAAGAATATGGGACGGAATGACAATGGCAGCATGGTGCTTATACATTTTAAAAGATTGATATTTATATTCTTATTCATATTCTCCGCACCTGTAATTTACTCCCAGGAAGAAGCAATTACCGGGATAGACAATAAGGAAAAGGATACTTCAAAGGTACTCAGGTATGTAATAAAAGGCAAATACCCTTTTAAGGTTTATAATAGATGCAGGTCAACTGAAGACACTAAGGTAACAAGGTACCTGCCTGATGGAAGTAAACAGGAATACAAACGCACAGGAACATATTGGTATACAATTTACTCTCCGAATGAAGAAGTAGACGGTATTTCGGAAGTAACTGTTACAGTAGATTCTGTTGAATACATTTTTGAGCAAGACGGTAAAACGGTTATCAATAAAACCGACCCTGTTGAATTCCCAACATTAACTCCGGATTTTGAAAGATGGGACATCCCGGAAAGCAAAGTATTTAATTTTACATATTCACCATATGGGGAAGTTATAGAAGTAAGAAGCAATATGCTTAATGAAAAAAGAGCAACTATTACTGACGAAGTCAGAGGAATCAGGGATCCTTACAGGAAAGAATTGTGGCTCAGAGGACTATCGGATAACAACATGATTCATAACTTCGACGCAATAAAAAACACACTGCCTGATGTTCCTGTGCCAATTGATTCAACATGGTTTACAACTCTCTACACTCAGCTTGACGGCGTGGCATTCAAAGGCGATGCAAGCTGCAAGCTGGAATCTTTCAAAGATGGTACATTTACAATTATTACAAATCTCGACAGCCTCATAGCCGTAAACGAGCCGGTAATTCTTAATGGAATCAAAGGCAAGTTCTTTGAGCTTGAAAACAGTAGTTTTAATGGCACATATAAATTACTTATTAATCCGGGCGGCAAGGTGGATTACGGCGAGCTTAATGCCAAGGCAATACTTGAGTTGATTACAGGTAACCAGACATTCAAACAGGAAATAGAAGTTACTCACGTCTGGGAGCTTGTTAACAGGTACTATTTTAAGTAAAATATGGCAAAAATAGAAGTCCAGGACTGGGGTCTAATAGATTACAACGAAGCGTGGGGCAGGCAAAAAGAACTTGTCAGGGAAATTCAGAAAAAGAGAAACAGGAATGTTCTTGTTTTCTGCGAACATCCCACGGTGATAACTCTCGGCAAAAACGGCCATGAATCTAATATCTTAATCAAAACTGATTTCCTTGAGAAAATCGGAGTCAGGATTGTAAAAAATGACCGTGGCGGAGACGTAACCCTGCACAACCCGGGCCAACTGGTTGGATACCCTATATTCAATCTATTGGAAATGAAGCAGGACCTCCACTGGTTCCTTCGTGAGATAGAATCCGCAATAATTGATACCTTAGGGAGTTTTGGGATTAAATCGGCAATGGTTGATGGCCTTACAGGTGTGTGGGTAGAGAACAGGCGAAAGGTATGTGCTATGGGATTTCATTGCTCCCGATGGGTCACTTCCCACGGATTTGCTTTAAATGTTAATAACAATTTACACGAATTCGATTATATTGTGCCCTGCGGAATTGACAACAAAGAAGTAACTTCAATAAGCCGCGAAACTGGCATAGAAGTTGATTTAAATTATCTGAAGAAAGTTTGTTCCGAGTTCTTTATAAACAGGTTTAGATAGGAATTTTTATTTGCAAGAAAGCGTAAAATAATCTATCTTTGGGATACTCTCTTTACAAGCGGGAATAGCTCAGTGGTAGAGCACAACCTTGCCAAGGTTGGGGTCGCGAGTTCGAATCTCGTTTCCCGCTCGACGACATAAAGTCGTTACTTCCTCTTTATGCTGCATGCCTTGCCGTCAAGTCCCCCCGATGGCGAGGCATTTTTTTTGGTTTCCTGTAGTTTCCAATAAAAAATCAAAATAACGTCATATTTAATATTGTAACCAATTTGCTTGTATTGTGTTTGAATCTATGACACAATAGTTGTTTTTGTAATTACAGCTTGTTTAATATCATGGTCTGCCTATAGAGCGCCTTTCTACCACAATAAGTTTTTTCTAAATAGCGTCTGGAATTTAGATACTTTACTATTGCCAATTAGTATATTGAAATTCAAACGGTAGATCAGGATGTTAAAAATAAAACAGTTCTCTATAATCACATTTGCGCTTATTTTCATTTCGAGCGCAACCAGCTTATACTCTCACAATGGTTTACGTGTTCTTGAATCGAATACAAATCGCCTTGTTGTTGAATTTATCCCACAGTTTGATGGATTTTATAAAGTAGGCCCGGATAACGGTGACGAACTTTTATATCCCCTTATTAAAGATGCATATCCTTTAGAATCTAATCCGGGAACCCCGTTAGAGTTTGTGGTTTCTGAGATGATTTCTGTTCCTTCCGAAAAAGGTTTCTTCGTTGAAAGCATTGAAATGAGTGGATTCAGGACTTTCCCGGGCACTATAGCACCCCAGCCACTTTATGTAGATGTTGACGAAGTACCGGAAGAAATTTGGTCAAGGGACTTATTTGCCTATGCAGAATTTAAGAAATCCGAATATGTTTCAGTTGAATATTCAGGTTTATCGAGGAACAGGCATCTTGCCAAATTGCAACTTTTAGCGGCAAGTTACGACAGCCAGAGCAATTCAATTATTATTCCCGAGAGTATATTAGTTAAAATAAGGTTTTCCGGGAAATTGAATAATTATAGCAACCGTGATGAATTTGGCCTGGCGGCAACACTCAACCATACTGTCGGCTTAAACTGGGTTACGGAATCCATAAGCAGCGCAATCAGCAAAAAGCAAGAGAACAATATACAAACCGCTGAAGATTTAAGCAGCGGGAACTGGGTGAAAATAAAAATTGGAAACGAAGGCGTTTACAGGATTGATGCCGCTATGCTTTCAAATCTTGGATTGACACTTTCCTCTGAAGATGTTGAATCGGTTAAAATCTTTGGTAATGGCGGCAGAATGCTCAGTGAGAATGTTGATGATGCCCCGAGCAATTCGATGAATGAACTACCTGTGATTGTTAATAAGAATGGCGATGGCTCCCTCAATTCAATCATTTTTTATGCAGCAGCAGCCGATGGATTTGAATACGAAGAAGGTGAATTCAAGCATTACATTAATTATTATAGTGAAAATAACTATTATATGCTGACTTGGGGCGGACGCAAGGGACTTAGAGCCGAAGAAGCTATAATTCCGACAGAGCCTGCATCTAATTCGCCAAGTACATATATCCACAGAATATTTTATGAAGAAGAATTATTCAGCCCATTCCCTAATGGCGCCGGCAGGCAGTTCTTCGGCAGAACATTTTTCAATGTTGATGATGATTTTATCCGTAAGCTTGAAAACCTCGACAGGAGCGACTCAGTCAAATTCAGGTTCTCAGTTGCTCACAGCACTCCGAAAGAAGCTGAATTTATCGTATCCCAATCTTCAAAGGAAATTGACAGGATTTCGATGCTCCCGAGCAGTGGTAACTACCAGGTTGCACAGAGAAATACTTCTACTGCGGTTATTGCAGCGAATGATATACCATCGGACAACAGGTTGGCATTAAAGTTTGATTACCAAATATTTGACCCGTCGGTATCGGGAACCGGTTATTTTGACTATTACGAAGTTCATTATCCAAGGTCATTTGTAGCCCTTGGTAATGAGATAGGATTTTTCTCGCACGAGGGAATGCAGGGAGTAACTGAGTATCGAATAAACAATTTCAATGGGAAAATCTATGGATTTGAAGTTACGAATCCCGGTAAACCAGAATTGATAAAAAATCTTGAAAATTCTATTGCATCCTTATTTTATTTCAAAACAGAGCTTGGAGAATCCCCCAGGAGGTTCTTTATTTCTTCAAATCTAAAAACTCCATCACTCCAAAAGACAAATTTTGTAAATCTCAGGACAGAAAATTTAGATTCAGATGTAATCGTTATAGCTCATAGCAATTTCATTGAATCAGCAAATAACTTCAAAGAATACAGGGAAGGGAACAGCGGGCTAAAGGTCAGCGTTGTGGATGCAGAGCATATTTACAATGAGTTTAATGCAGGCCTGCCCGATGTTACTGCAATCCGGGATTATCTTGCTCATGCGTATGATAACTGGTTAAGAAAACCCAAATATATAATTCTATGGGGCGACGGGCACTTTGATTACAAAAATTTATTGACCGACAATCCTGTATTCATACCTCCCTGGGAATCTGAAGATGATACGGATGTGTTTTCACACACGGAAACTACAACAACAGATGATTACTATGCAAGAGTAAAAGGCGACGACAACCTTATAGATATTTCGATAGCGAGAATACCGTTGCTCAGCAACAGAGATGGCCTGGTGTTCCTGGAAAAGCTCAAACAGTATGAAAACAATTCTGACCCCGGCCTTTGGCGTACTTTTATAACACTCGTCGCAGATGATGGCCCAACTTCGAGGAACGAGAATGAAGGTTCATTGCATACAAACCAGTCCGAAAGTCTTGCTGTTTCGAAAATTCCGGATGAGATGCAAATCAATAAAATTTACTTAGTAGAATACCCAACAGACTATATCCCGAACGGCAGAAGAAAACCACGTGCAACCAGCGAACTTATAACTTCCGTAAATACGACCGGAAATCTCTTGCTCAACTGGATCGGGCACGGCAATCCGACCGTCTGGTCACACGAGCAGGTGTTTAACATGGAAACTACACTTCCTCAGTTAATAAATTGGGATAAAATGTTCTTCCTGACTGCTGCTACATGCGATTTTGGCAGGTTCGACAAAGTTGACGGCCAAAGCGGCGCAGAAGAGATGTTCTTAAGTGAGTCCGGTGGTGCTATAGGAGTATTTTCCGCTGCAAGAGTGGTTTATTCACATCAAAATTCCCAGATTAACCAGGAATTTTACGAAAATCTCTTTAAACGCGACTCAAATACTGGCAGGTACCCGCGCCTGGGCGATGTGATGTTTGCCGTAAAACAAAAATTCTATCTTAAGAACGACCAGAAATTTTTCATGCTTGGCGATCCTACTATGCGCCTGCTTACGCCCGAAAAAATAGTACAGATTGACTCAATAAATGGCATGGCTCTGGAGAACAACAACGAATTAATCAGGCTTAAGGGACTATCAAACGTAAAGGTAAGCGGCAGAATAATCAATGAATCAGATAATTCACATGATGTTGATTTTAACGGCACTGCTGTTTTAACAATGCTCGATGGGGACGAAGAAATTACTATTGAAGATGATGACAGCTATGATTTCGATTTTATTAAATATGGCGGAGCGCTGAACAGAAGCTCATACACAGTTGAAAACGGCAATTTTGACGCAGAATTTGTAATACCAAAGGACATAAGCTTCAGCGACAGCCCGGGAAGACTATTTGCATATGCATTTTCAGACAACAGCGAATTCGCTAAAGGATCTAATCGCCAATTCATCATAGACGGAATAAGCAACGTCGGCCATGATGATGTTTATGGGCCAGAGATTTTTATATTCCTCGACAACAGGGATTTCCGTAACGGGGATATTGTCCGCTCCCAGCCATTGCTTATTGTTGACCTGTTTGACTCAACAGGTATTAATTCAACCGGCATAGGAATCGGGCACAGGATTGAAGCATGGATTAATGACAATCCGGAATCAGTTGATTTAACCGAGAGTTTCTTTACATCCCTTGAAGACAATCGCTATGGCAGTGCACAGGAATTACTTACAGGTCTGAAACCCGGCCTGCATAAAGTCAACATTCGCGCATGGGATGTGTTTAATAATTACAGGACCGAAAGCGTTGAATTCAGAATTGCACCCGGCGGAGAACCCTATATATCAGAACTCTCTACATACCCGAATCCGTTTGATGAAGGTACAACAATCAGGTTCAGGCACAACCTGAACCCCACATTTAATACACTTGTGAAGATTCATACCATAGATGGAAAGCAAATAAGGGAACTAAACTCTTTGACTGTATCACCGTATTATGGTGAAGTCGAATGGGATGGGAGGGACAGCTTCGGGAATTTAGTTCCAAGCGGAACTTATGTCTATGCTGTTTATTTAGAATCTGATGAACTGCAGGGACATCACGTGAGTGCTGTTGCAGTTAAAGCGAAGTAAATAGTACTTGTTTATTCTAAAGCATTGAAATAAATCAAAATGAACAACGTAAATTTATAACTATAGCTTTTGGATTGGAGGATTAAGATGAAGAAATTAAAAATAGCGGGTCTGATATTAGTGGCGATAGCCTCCTTGATTTCAGCGACGCAGGCAGCAAAAAGCCAGGCAGGCGGCTCAGCAGTGCCTTTCCTGCTTATATCGCCTGATGCACGCGCGAGTGGCATGGGCGAAGTCGGAACAGCAATTGCCGACGATATTAATGCTATCTACTGGAACCCGGGCGGACTCGCTTTTCTGGACTATTTTAACTACGGCGACTTTGACACCGGTGAAGAGCCTATCCCCTTCAGGCAGGTTGCGCTTTCATTTTCACCATGGCTGCCGCAGTTCAATGCAGACCTGTTTTACAGCTACGGCACTATCGGTCAGTACTTCGAGGACCTTGACGGCACGGTTGCTTTCAACTTCGTATTTATGAACCTCGGTGAATTCCAGAGGACTGACGAAGGCGGCAAGGTGCTCGGTAAGTTTATCTCGAATGAATTTGCTCTCGGCATTTCTTATGGAACAATTATCGCACCTGACCTTGGTGTAGGATTCCAACTCAGGTACATCCAGTCGAATTTGACACCGACATCAATTCAGCAGCAGGATGCCGGAACCGGCGTCAGTGCATCATTTGACCTTGGTGTTCTTTGGAAACCGGTTGACCTTGAGATTCTCGGCCTTGAAATCGAAGACCGTTTCTCGATTGGAATGAACCTGCAGAATGTAGGACCGAAGATGACATACATCGAAGAATCCGATCCGCTGCCAACAACATTGAGGCTCGGCACCGCTTACAGGCTGGTGCAGGATGAATTCAACGACCTGACATTTGCATTCGACTTTGCAAAGCTCCTTGTCCGCAGGGACGGGCTTGGTTCCGACCCACTACCGAAATCATTGGTTACCGGCTGGGAGAACTCAGGCGCAGAGCTTGCTTTTGGCCTTGAATACTGGTACGAATACGTAGTTGCATTAAGAGCGGGTTACTTTACAGAACCTGCAACACTCGGCAACAGGAAGTATTATAATTTCGGCGCAGGTGTGCGTTACAACATTTTCAGGCTGGACTTCAGCTTTATCAACACCGTAGAAGAGAACCACCCGTTGGCAAACACAATGAGGTTCTCACTGCTGGTTGACTGGGAATAGAATAATTACTAACTCTGACAGGATTTTAGAACTCTGTCAGAGTTGAAAGAGCATCTGTCGGAGTTGAAAGAGCATCTGTCGGAGTTGAAAAAATTTACAAAATAAAAAGGGCTTCCAGCCCTTTTTGTTTTGTAAAAATTACTGAAAGAGCTATATTGCAAATCTATTTATTTAAACCTTTGAGAAAAGGCATAGACAATGTATGCAGTAGTTGAAATAGCAGGACAACAGTTCCAGGTTAAGAAAAAAGACAGGTTGAACGTTCCACTGCTGGAAGGCAAGCCGGGCGATAAAGTTAAGTTTGGCAATCTCCTTGTTGGCGAAAATAAGGAAGTTGTTTCGATTGGCACACCATATCTGGAAGGCAACGTTTCGGCAAAGATTATTGAGCATGGAAAAGCTGACAAAATTCTGGTTTTCCATAAAAAGCGCAGGAAAGGCTATAGCAAGATGAACGGTCATCGCCAGCGCTATACTACAATTGAAATTACAGACATTAAATTTTAAGCGGGGAAGAAATGGCACATAAAAAAGGTGGTGGCTCTACAAGGAACGGAAGGGATTCGAACCCGCAATACCGTGGCGTAAAAAGGTTTGGCGGTCAGTTGGTAACTGCCGGAAGTATCCTTGTTCGCCAGTGCGGCACAAAATTTCACCCGGGCGAGAATGTAGGGCTCGGCAACGACTACACGATATTCGCCAGGATTGACGGCGAAGTAAAATTTGAACGCAAGGACAAATACCGTACAAAAGTTTCTGTGTATCCCACAAACTAATAATAACTCTCTACTTGCAGAGATGGCCCTCCCGGAATTACCCGGAGGGCTTTTTTTTTTGCAATTATAATTCAACAGAATCGATTGCAGAGCTTTACAGTCATGTAGCTCTATGAGCGTATAATACAAAAAAGGGCGGTTCGTACAACCGCCCCTGCAATTCAATATGTTTTACTGTTTATTTTTTCTTCTTTTTTGATGCTTCTTTTTCAGCTTTTTCCCTTAAAGTTGCTCTTGCTGCTGCAAGCCTTGCAATCGGCACCCTGAAGGGTGAACATGAAACATAGTCCAGACCAAGTTCGTGGCAGAATTCAACCGAAGATGGCTCTCCCCCATGCTCGCCACAGATGCCAAGCTTGATTTTCTTTCTTGTTTTCCTGCCTTCGCTAACAGCATGCTGCATCAGGAAGCCTACGCCTTCGCGGTCTATGGCCTCGAACGGGTCACGTGCATAAATCTCGCGGTTTACGTATTCCGGAAGGAAGCGGCCCGCATCGTCGCGGCTGAGGCCAAGTGTAGTCTGTGTAAGGTCGTTGGTACCGAATGAGAAAAATTCCGCAGTTTCGGCAACTTCGGCTGCTGTGATTGCGCCGCGCGGAATTTCAATCATTGTGCCGACGAGGTATTCAAATTCAACGCCTGTTTCTTCCATCACTTCCTTTGCAACACGTCGGACAACAACTTCTTGTGTATTCAGCTCTTTCACGTTTCCAACAAGTGGAATCATCACCTCGGGCATTACTTCCTGTCCGCCTTTCTTAACGTTGACAGCTGCCTCGAAAATTGCCCTTGCCTGCATTTCAGTGATTTCAGGGTAAATCAGCCCAAGGCGTACCCCACGGAATCCGAGCATCGGGTTGAATTCGTGCAGCGCCTCTACTCTTTCCTTAACCACTTTATGCGAAACACCGAGCGTTTCAGCCATTTCTTTCTGCTCTTTGTCTTCGTGCGGGAGGAACTCATGCAATGGCGGATCGAGAGTCCTTACGGTTACCGGGCGGCCGTCCATCGCCTTGAAGATACCTTCGAAGTCTTCCCTCTGTAAGGGAAGGAGCTTTTCGAGAGCTTTTCTGCGCCCATCTGCATCAGCCGCCAGAATCATTTCGCGAACCGGACCAATCTTGCCTTCGCCAAAGAACATGTGCTCTGTACGGCAGAGGCCGATTCCTTGCGCTCCGAATGCGATTGCATTGTAGCACTGGTCAGGCTGGTCTGCGTTTGTACGGACTTTCATCTTGCGGTATTTGTCAGCCCATGTCATTATCTGTTCGTAAATCTGGTAAACAGGCGCATCTTTTGGAGCAAGTGTCTTGTCGAGTAGAACTTGCATCACTTCGCTTGGTTTGGTATTGATTTTACCATTAATCACTTCACCAGTGGAGCCGTCAATGGAAATGAAATCACCTTCTTTAACCACTAGATCTTTACCATTAATACCGATAGTACGCTTTTTGTAATCAACCAGGAGAGAGCCGCAGCCTGCAACGCAAACCTTGCCCATCTGGCGTGCAACGAGCGCAGCATGGGATGTCATGCCGCCGCGTGCAGTTAGAATACCTTCGGCAGCATTCATACCGCCAATATCTTCCGGTGAAGTTTCAATACGAACAAGAATAACTTTCTCTCCTTTTGCTGCCCACTCTTCGGCATCGTCAGCATGGAAAACAACGCGGCCTGTGGCAGCGCCCGGTCCGGCATTCAAACCTTTTGCAAGCAGATTGCCGGCATCGAGTGATTCCTGCTTTTCCTTTAGGTCAAAAATCGGGCGGAGAAGTTGGTTCAACTGGTCAGGCTCTATTCTCATCAGAGCGTCTTTTGCCTTTATAAGCCCTTCTTTAACCATGTCGGTGGCAATTTTCATCGCTGCAAATGCTGTACGCTTACCAACGCGGCACTGAAGCATGTAGAGCTTGCCTTCCTGGATTGTGAACTCAACATCCAACATCTCCCTGTAATGTTTTTCAAGGATTTTGCGTATTCTTTCGAGTTCGTTATATGATTTTTTGTCTTTATCTTTCAGTTCGATGATTGGCAGAGGTGTTCTAATACCGGCAACCACGTCCTCTCCCTGTGCATTCATTAGGAATTCGCCATAGAAATAGTTCTCGCCGGTAGCGGCATCACGTGTAAATGCAACGCCTGTTCCTGAATCATCGCTAAGGTTTCCGAATACCATAGCCTGAACATTAACGGCTGTACCCCACCAGTCGGGGATACCATTAAGTTTCCTGTAAATTATCGCGCGTTTGTTGTTCCATGAGCCAAATACTGCGCCGATAGCTCCCCAAAGCTGATCCTTCGGATCTTCAGGGAAGTCAATGCCGAGGTTGTCTTTAATAGCTTTTTTATATTCAGCAACGAGTTCCTTTAGGTCTTCGGGTGTGAGCTCGATGTCCAGTTCAACACCGCGAGCTTTTTTCTTGTTCTCAAGAATTTCTTCGAACGGGTCAATATCATCTTTTGTTTTCGGCTTAAGGTCAAGAACCACATCGCCATACATCGAAACGAAGCGCCTATATGCATCATAAGCAAAGCGCGGGTTATTGGATTTTCGGATGAGCCCTTCGATTGTAGTGTCATTAAGGCCAAGATTGAGAACTGTGTCCATCATACCGGGCATTGAAGCCCTTGCGCCTGAACGAACAGAAACAAGCAGTGGGTTTTTCGGATCGCCGAACTTTGCCCCCATCTCTTTTTCGAGCTTCTTTAAAGCTTCGTCAACTTCTTTTTCAAGTGATTTAGGGTAAGTTTCTTTGTTGTCGTAGTAATATGTACATATTTCAGTAGTGAGAGTGAAACCCGGAGGTACCGGGAGTTTCAGGTTGACCATCTCAGCGAGGTTTGCACCTTTGCCGCCGAGAAGGTTTTTCATTGCAGCGCCACCGTCGGCTTTGCCGCCGCCGAAATAATATACATACTTTGGAGCCTTTTTGGCTTTAGTCTTTTTTTTGTCCTTGCCCATCAAATGTTCTCCACAAATTTAAAAAAATCAAGTGTTTGCAAAATCTCAATAGAGCGAATACAAAGTTAATCAGGCAGGTATATTCCTACAAATAAATTTAAATTCATTAATCACATAATTTCAATTAAATCATTGAATTAGAGGTAGCATAATTAGCGAACATTTAACCGGACATTAACAGATTAAAAATGCTTTTTGGGGCTTTTCAGTACTTCCACTTATTCACATACACAAAATAGAATGATTAACTTAGCGTTTAGTGAAATAGGGGGACCGGAATGTAACTTTTCCGTGCCCCGGAGTATTTAACAAATAAGAACATTAATAAAAAGCACTGAAAGGATATTTTATCATATTGCTTGGGTTAATAAGCATTTTTTCATCCCTGAAAATTTCGCTTTCTTCTTCGACACCCGGGGGAATAACTAACAAGGAGAAAATCTTCGAGCCCGTTATCAGAGCTTTATACGAGGGAGGAGTTGATTCAGCATTTGTTGTCGGTCTCGTTAACAATCCATCAACCCAGTTCGATAAGCGTTTTGTAAAAATTAACGTAACCGGTTACTTGAATAAAACCGACTATTCCGGTCATTACTCCGATTACTCGGTAAAGCGGTCTCTCGATTTTTATAATGAGAATATTGATTTGCTGAGTTTATGCGAGCTAAAGTTTAAAGTACCAAAGGAAATAGTAACATCTATTCTATGGATAGAAACCAGGCACGGAAACTACCTTGGCAAAAGCCATGTACCAAGTGTGTTTCTAAGCACAGCCCTTGCAGATCAGCCGGATTACCTGGAAATGAATCTCGAATCATTTAAAGAGACTTACGAAGATGATAGCGAAGAGCTAAAGAACTTTACAAAGCTCATAAATGAGCGTGCAATCAAGAAGAGGGAGTGGGCTCTAAAAGAGTTACATGCTCTTTCTATCCTCGATACAATTTCACCAATTCCGCCATCCAATCTATACGGCTCCTGGGCAGGTGCCTTTGGAATCGCCCAGTTCCTGCCATCCAGCTACGTTAAATGGGCATACGACGGTAATGGCGACGGCGTTATTAACCTTTTCGAAATGGAAGATGCAGTTTACAGCGTTGCTAATTACCTGAAATGCAACGGTTGGGGAGATTCCGAAGAAAAACAAAGAGGAGCTGTATTTCACTATAATAACAGCACAGCCTATGTAGACGCCGTACTTAAACTAGCAGAGAAAATAAAATCCCGCACCTGATGCAGCTATTAGGCCAGCTTCGATTTATAACCTACTACATTTCTATCTCTTTGATATTATTATAAAATATCATATAATTGCAGCTTATATTTTTTGAATTTTTAAGGTAGATAAGGATGTTCAACCCCCTCCCGGATAATTTTTCATACGCGGAGCAAGAGCATGAAATCCTGAAATTTTGGGAAGAGAATGATATTTTCGGCAAATCCCTCGCGAACCGCGAAGGACAGCCTTATTATGCTTTTTATGAAGGTCCTCCCACTGTTAACGGAAAACCCGGTCTGCACCACCTGATGGCACGCACAATCAAGGACACAGTATGCCGTTACAAAACAATGCAGGGATATTACGTCCGCCGCCAGGCAGGTTGGGACACTCACGGTCTTCCCGTTGAGCTTTCAATTGAAAAAGAACTTGGGTTCAAAGATAAATCCGATATTGAAAAATACGGTGTGGACAAATTCAACGCCGTATGCAAAGAGACAGTTTATAAAAATATTGAAATGGATCTGGGTTGGCGTTACCTCACTCATAGAATGGGCTACTGGGTTGACCTGGATTCAGCTTATATCACCTGTACAAATGACTATATCGAATCTGTATGGTGGGCGCTTAGCGAGTTTTATAATAAAGGGCTGATTTACAGAGGGTTCAAAGTAGTCCCACAATCGCCTACTATTGCAACTCCTCTTAGTTCGCACGAACTTTCGCTTGGGTATAAGGATGTACGAGACCCTAATTGCTATTTAAAACTGAAGATTGTTTCTTCTCCCAGGCAGGGACTTGAAAATGCAAGGCTGATGGTCTGGACGACAACTCCATGGACGCTTTTTGCTAATGTCGCTCTGGCTGCAGGCGAGGATATTGATTATGTTCATGTAAAAAACACCAGAAAAATAAAAGATGAAAAGCTGATTGATGAGCTTGTGCTTGCTAAGTCTCGCCTTGATGTACTTGATGGTGAATATATAATACTTACTGAATTTAAGGGAAAGGAAATAGTCGGGACACAGTATGAGCAAATCCTGCCTTACACCAAAATTGACAGGGATGAGCACCCTAATGCGCTTACTGTGCTGCCCGGGGATTTTGTTTCAACTGAGGACGGTTCCGGAATAGTCCACATGGCTCCGGCATTTGGCGAAGACGATTATCGCATGAGCAGGCTGCACAATCTTCCTTTCCTGCAGCCGGTAACTCCTGACGGTCACTTTACCGAGGATATGGGCAAGTTTGCCGGAAGAGCAATCAAGACGTTCAAATACGAAGACAGAACCGAGGAAGGAGCTGATAAAGATATAATTATAGAGCTCAAATACTTAGATAAAATCTACCGCTCAACAAATGACTACCTTCACAGCTACCCGCATTGCTGGCGCACAGGCAACCCGATAATGTACTATGCCAGGGAATCCTGGTTTATTAAATCGCCGGAATACAAAGACAAAATGATTGAACTGAACAATCAAATCAACTGGCAGCCTCCGGAGATTGGTTCGGGCAGGTTTGGCAACTGGCTCGAAGAGGTTAAGGAATGGTCACTCTCGCGTGACAGGTACTGGGGGACGCCACTACCAATATGGATAAACGAAGAAGACCGCAACGACCACTTTGCAATCGGCTCAATTGAAGAACTAAAACAAGGGTTTTATGAAAAAGAAGACGGAACAAGGATTCCGTTTGCCGAATCCGGAATGGAAGTTGACCTTCATAAACCACTTGTGGATAGGGTTGTTTTTGTAAAAGATGGCAAGACGTACAGGCGTGTCCCTGAAGTAATTGATGTATGGTTCGATTCGGGATCAATGCCTTTTGCGCAAATGCATTATCCATTCGAGAACAAGGAGCTTTTTGAGAAATCATTCCCAGGTGATTTTATTGCAGAAGGAATTGACCAGACTCGCGGCTGGTTCTACACATTACATAATATTGCCTCTGCCCTGTTTGGCAAACCGGCATATAAAAATATCGTTGTAAACGAACTTATCCTCGATAAAAATGGCGTAAAAATGTCTAAATCGAAGGGCAATACAATCGATCCCTTCGAAATAATGGAGAAATATGGTGCCGATGCGGTACGCTGGTACCTGTTTGTAAACAACCCACCATGGAAAGCCACTCTCTTTAACGAAGATTACTTATTAAAAACAGTAATCTCGGATTTCTTCAGGTCGCTGACTAATACTTATGCTTTCTTTGCACTTTATGCAAATATTGACGGATACAACGGGAACGAACCTGAAGTTCCTGTTACAATAAGGCCTGAAATTGACCAATGGATAATTTCCAGGATAAATTCCGTTCTAAGAGATTTCCATAAATATATGGATGATTACGACCTTACACGTGGATTACGCCTGGTGCAGAATTTCACTATAGACGAGCTTTCAAACTGGTATATAAGAAGGAACAGGCGAAGATTCTGGAAAGGTGATTTTGATGATGAAAAACTTTCAGCATACCAGACCTTGCATGAAGTAATGATGAAGATAGTCTCTATGATGGCATGCTGCGCCCCATTCCTGGCCGACAACCTTTACCGGAGACTAAAAAAAGAAGGCAACACTGAATCAATTCACCTGGCCAATCTTCCAAAACATGACGAAAGCCTGATTGTCCCGGAATTGGAACACCGTATGCACCTTGCTCAAAACATCGTATTCCTGGCAAGATCACTTCGCGAAAAATCACAAATACGCACCAGGCAACCACTTGCGAGAATATTGATACCTGTGCTGGATGAAGGGCAGAGTAATGATATTACGAGAGTATCAGAGATTATTCTCGAAGAATTAAATATTAAACGGATTGAATTTGTAAGCGATGAAACTTCGGGTATTATCCAGAAAAAAGCGAAACCTGATTTTAAAGTAATTGGAAAAAAATTTGGAAAGAATACCCAGATTGTTGCTAATGCTATAAAAGAGTTCGCTAACCCGGAAATTGACAGCTTAGAAGCCGGAGAAGAAATTGAAATTCATGTAAATGGAGAATACCTTAGAATCAAACCGGAAGACGTTGAAATTGTAAGCGAGGATATTGAAGGCTGGCTTGTTGCATCTGACAAGGGTATTATAGTGGCATTGGATACGCATATTTCTGACGAACTCTATAAAGAAGGGATAGCGAGGGAATTTGTGAACAGGATTCAAAACCTGAGAAAAGATTCCGGTTTTGAAGTAACAGACAGAATTAGAATCGAAGTAAAGTCTGATATTATTTTTCTTGAAGCTTTAGATCAAATGAAGAGCTATGTTATGAATGAAACTCTTGCTGAAAGCATAGAACCGGCTGCTTTTGACAATGGGACTTTGCTCGACATGCCAGATATTGAAGTATCAGTAAAGATTGAGAAATTACTGTAAGTACTTTATTTACTTGCTAAAAAAGGGAAAAAGACTTATATTTTCCTGATTAAGATAGATTTGGTAAAAATACCACCCCGAGAAAGTAACTTTAATGGAGTAAGATATGCCGAGAGCAAAAAAGACTACCGACGAGGATAAAACGAAGAAAACGATAAAAAAAACAGGATCTGCCACTAAATCTACAAGTAAAAGAGCAGCAGATTCTAAGACGGCTTCTTCGGCAAAGACTGCATTTGAAGCTAAAAAAACTTCAACGAAAAGTTCAACTGCTGCAAAAAAGACTACTTCAGACAAAGCTGCTAAACCGGCAGCTAAAAAAACTACTGCAAGCAAAACCACTGCAAAGAAAGCTTCAGCAAGCAAACCTGTTGCTAAAACTGAAGCTAAAAAAACTACTGCTCAAAAGGCACCTGCAATATCTGCTGCTAAGAAACCAACTGCTTCCAAAACGACTGCAAAACCGGTAGCAAAGAAAACAAATTCCCGGAGTACTACCAGAAAAAAAGCAACTGCAGCTAAGAGCACAGCTAAACCAAAAACAAGTAGAAATACTGCCAAGAAACAAGAACCAATGCCCAAGGGACAGCCTGATGCAACAGTGAAATACAGCGATGAAGACCTTAATATGTTCAAAAATGTGATTATAGTTGCAAGAAGTGAAGCGTTGGAAGAACTGAACATGCTTAAAGAAAGGCTTGATGACCTTACCAATTATGATTTTGCAGAAGAAAGTATGATTTATTCAATGCACATGGCTGAACAAGGCTCTGAGGCCCAGGAAAAAGAGAAAACCTATGCCCAGATACAAAGAATCAATGATTACCTGAAGAAACTTGACGAGGCGCTCCAAAGAATAAAAGATAAAACATACGGTATTTGCAGGGTTTGCAACTGCCTTATCGCTAAAGAAAGGCTGCTTGCTGTTCCTATTACAACTCTATCGGCATCTTATAAGATTCACCAGAAATGCCCTGAAGATGGTATCGACAGGATTGAACCTGTTTCAATCTAAAATAAAATGGGTTGTTCGATGAACAACCCATTTTTTTGGCCGTTTTACAATTTTAATATCTCAATTAAACTTCAATGAATAAAAAAATTTCAAAACAATCAGCCTACCTGTTCACAGGAGCGTTCCTTCTTGTTATTCTGGATCAGGTTACAAAACTAACGATTAAGGGGTTCGATTTTTTCGGCATATCCCATGAAGGTCTATACTATGGCGAGTTAATCCAGGTAATGGGTACATTTCTTCAGATAACATACATCGAAAATGAAGGAATGGCGTTTGGTATTACATTTGGCGCAGGCAAGATATTCCTCAGCTTGTTTTCTGTATTTGCGGCAATTGGATTAGCGTACTATTTGTTTAAGTTAGAGAGTTATTCAATCTGGGTACGGATTGGAATAATGCTGATTCTTGCAGGTGCCACAGGGAATCTGATTGACCGTGTATTTTATGGCGTGATATTTGGGGAATCAGCATTGTTTTACGGAAGGGTTGTTGATTTTATTCAGGTCGACATTCCTGATATAGATGTTTTTGGAAGAAGTTATTCTCACTGGCCTGTATTCAATGTGGCCGATTCTTGCGTCAGTTGCGGTGTTGTTTTGCTTATCATTGTTAACAAGAAAATTCCAACATTCAGGGATGTATTCGGGAAAAAAGAAGAAGAAATCGAAAATAAAGAATTTTCGCCGGGAGAAAAGGATGAAGACGGAGCTGCAAGCAGACAATAATACTTTTGAATATGTCGAACAGGTGTTTGAATTCAGGATTACATCCGGCATAAATCCGGTACGGATTGACACCTACCTCACAAACAGCATACAAAACGCAAGCAGAAATAAAGTTCAGAAAGCGTTGGATGGTGGCTTTGTAGAAATAAACGGCACGCCTGCCAAAAAGAACAGGAAAGTCCGGCCCGGTGACCACATTATTTGTAAAATCTTAAAGCCTCCAAGGATTGAGTTAATTCCACAGGACATTCCAATCGACATCGTTTATGAGGATGACGATGTGCTTGTGATAAACAAGCCTGCCGGAATGTGTACCCACCCGGGATTTGGCAATCCGGACAAAACAGTTGTAAATGCAGTTTTGTATTATCTGGGTCACCGGGAAAAAGTCGCAGTGGATTTAGAAGACGAGGATGAGGATGATACAAACCCCGGAGAAATATACGCCAGCGATTTAGTCAAACCAGGAATTGTGCACAGATTAGATAAGAACACATCAGGCTTATTGACAATTGCAAAAAACACTGAGTCCATGACTTTCCTGCAAAATCAGTTTGCTGATCGTTCTATTTCGAGACTTTATCAGGCAATCGTGTGGGGAGATGTTAGAAATGATAGTGGAATAATTGAAAGCGATATTGGACGCTCCACACGCAACCGTAAGCTATATGCAGTTGTTAAAAGGGGCGGTAAATTTGCCAAAACCGAATACAGGGTACTACATCGATATGGGCTTTTTACTTATGTAGAGTTAAAACTCCATACAGGCAGAACTCACCAGATTCGTGTGCATATGGCATCAATTAACCATCCTGTTCTGGGCGATCCTGATTATGGTGGAAATAAGCTTGTTTATGGCGGAGAAAATTCTATTAAACGGCAGGTTGGTGAAAAAAGCCTTGAAATTGCTTCACGGCAAATGCTTCATGCTAAAGAACTTACGTTTATACACCCGAAATCAGATGAAAAGTTACGATTAATTTCTTCGTTACCCGTGGATTTCCAGGAATTAATTTCAGTATTTGATGAAAAATTAATTTTTAGTTAAGCTTCTAATTTCTTATATTCCATTGCTTTATCTGACTTACCTGACAGTATCCACCGTAAATACAACTGTATATACCGAAACGACTTCCCTTTTTACTTGTTATTTATATAATGGATAATTTCACTTTTATAATGTGGGGAGGACTTATGAAGTCTCTTATTACAATTCTGCTTCTGGCATTAGCTGTCAGTACAGCACAGGCTAAATTCAGACCGGAACAAGTTCACAAACCAATTTTAAATTCAGCAAAGTTTACATTTGTTGAAAATAAGGGGCAGTGGGACTCCGCAATACTTTACGCCGCAGTTTACAAAAACCTGAACTTGTTAATTACAAGGGATGGGATTATTTACGACTGTTATGTAAATGAAGGAGACTTAAAAAAAGGACATGTGATTAAATTGGCATTTGACCACAGGACAATTTCCAATAAATTAAAACCTCAAAATAATACAGGCTCATACAGGAATTACTTCATTGGAAACGACCCGTCCAAATGGGTTAGTTATGCTAAAGAATACTCAAAACTAAAGATCGAAGAAGTATTTGCAGGCACCGACATACTTTTTTATACAGAAAATAACAAACCTCGGTTTGATTTTATTATTAAGCAGGGTAGCAATCCCGAAGATATTATTTATAATATCATCGGGGGTGAAAGTGTAAATATTGACCAGGCAGGTGACCTTACTGTTTCAACTTCAATCGGGAAACTATACAACGGTGGATTATTTGCTTACCAGGAAATCAATGGTAGAAAACAACAGGTAGATTGCAGCTTTAAAGTAAATGGCAACTCGGTTAGTTTTGATATTGGTAAATTCAACAACGAGCATGAATTAATTATTGACCCACTAGTATATCTCAGCTATATCGGTGGGAGTGAAGACGATGAAGTAACTTCAATAAAAGCCGGCGACGACATGAGCTTTGTAGCATGTGGCTGGACTAACTCAACCGATTTCTATACTGCTCCCGGTGCATACCAGGGGGATGCACAGATGCCAACAGATGCATTTGTTATGAAATTTATGATTGACGGCGCTGATTTCACACCTGTATTTTCAACTTATGTTGGTGGTGCCTTTGCCTCAGATAAGGCTGTAAGCCTTGATTGTGATAATGCCGGCAATATTTACGTTACAGGGCACACAAACTCTGAAGATTTTCCGGTTGTGAGTGGATTTAATCCTGATTATTCCGCTGAATGGGATTCATTTATATTCAAGTTAAGTCCCGAAGGTTCATCTCTTATTAATTCAAGCTTTATTGGGGGCAATAAGGATGACCTGGCCCACGCTGTAAGAGTCACAAATAATGGATTAGCCTTTGTAGCCGGTGAAACCCGTTCATCAGACTTTAAAACTACAGCAGGGGCAATTCAGGGGAACCTTGTGGGCACATCAGACGCTTTTGCAATGAGGATTGAATCTTCAGGTAAATCTATAGGATTCTCGACATATTTTGGCGGTACAGGCAATGAAGCTGCTTACGGAATTGATATTGATGAATCAGATGCACTTTATATTACCGGCAAAACAAGTTCCGGAGACATGCCAATAGCCCCGTGGAGAATGTGGGGTACATGGATAAGAGAAAAGCCGTATGACCATACCTACAACGGTGGAATGGATGCCTTTTGCGGAAAATTAGTTGGGAACGGTGGAAAATTCGAGTATATGTCCTACTTTGGAGGGATCAATGATGACATAGGCAAATCAGTTGTTTATGTTGGAAGTGGAGCTGCTGTTTTTGCAGGAGAAACTGTTTACGAAGAAAATTCAGATTTCCCTGTTACTGAAAATTCCTTCCAGAAAGAACACGCCGGCAAAAGAGACTTGTTTATTTGCAGGTTTAATGAATTGACAGAAACTGGTAGCGGCCAGTGGGTTAGAAAATCTATGCCGTTGTTATACTCGTCTTTCATTGGGGGGAAAAATGATGAGTACCTTAGCTATATAAGCCTTGATGGCATCAGCAATAATATTGTTATGACAGGCAAAACAAACTCAGGCGATTATCCTATTGTTAATGATTTTGAAGCAAAATATGCCGGTGATTATGATGCTTTCCTGACTGAAGTACTTTCGAGTGGTACTGACCTGGACTATTCAGCTTTATTTGGCGGCAAATTTGATGACGAGGGTATTTCAGTTGATCTTGATAGCAGGGGTGATTACTTCCTTGCAGGAAAGACAAAGTCACCTGCTCTTAATACTACGAGTAATGCATTAAATGAAGAAATGTCAGGCACACAGGATGGCTTTATTATGAAATTTGTGCGGAAAGAAATGACGCTGACCGATCCGAACGGTGGTGAAGAATTTTGCCGTGGGACAAAGGTTAACATCAGAATTAATTCAAATGACCTTGGCCCCGAAGAAAAATTCAAGCTCGAGTATATGAGAGTATCAGGTGGTGGTTGGATTACAATTGCAAAAGACCTGGTCGGCAGAGTGTTCGAATGGGAAATCCATGCCGGAATGCAAGTTGGTAGTGACTATTTGTTGAGGGTATCGCACACTACCGGCCTGAGCGATAAGAGTTCTTCACCATTCTCAATTCAAAAAGAACCTGAGCTGCTTTCGTTTACTTATGACCCCTCAGTTGATGAAATGTGCGAAGGCGACCCGCTTATCATAGAAGCTGTTGGAGAAGGCCAGGATTTGAAATTCCAGTGGAAGTTCAATGGCAATGACATCCCAAATGAAACAGGAAGCAAATTTCAGATTAATGAAGTAGAATTGGATGATGCAGGTGATTACTCAGTAGCTCTCACCGGCAAATGCAAGCCCTACACCCAGAGCGAAAATGTAACAGTTAACGTATTCAGGAAAACACGGATTGAAAGCCACCCGGAAAGCAGGCAGATTAAAGAGGGCGAATCAGTTACATTTACTATTGAAGCTTCCGGGAAAGATGTGACTTACGAGTGGCAGAAAAATGGCGAAAAACTCATTGGCCAGTCAGACCCTATATTAACAATTGAAAATCTGAAAAAAGCCAATGAAGGCTTATATCGTTGTGTGGTAAGAGGGCAATGCGGCGAAGTCATTTCCGAGGAAGCACAACTAACTGTAATACCAAATACTTCAGTAGTAAATGATTCTGAAATTTCAAACTGGAACATCCAGGTTTATAACAATTCTCCGAAGTTTGAGTTAATCATAGATACTGAAATTCCGGGAGTAGGAAGCGCTACACTTTATAACAATAACGGTATGAAATTGAAACAATTAATTTCTCCCCGGGTTATCCAGGGCAGGAGGATAATTGACCTGGAAATGGAGGATTATTCGTCAGGAATTTATTGGATTCTTGTACGTTTTAGTGATGGTTACAAGGCAGAAAAGCTGATTCTTGCCAGGTAATGCTAATTTTCATTCGTAAAAGGGGAGTAATAGCTTTCCTTTTTTGTAATGTGAAGTTTTCTTTATAATTTCAAAAATTGTACACTATATAACATTTGAGTTCTGCTCTCAGGGGGAAGTATGAAGTTAGTTACTGTTTTTCTATCAGCACTTTTTAGCATTTCTATCAGTCTTCAATCAGCAGATTTTTCCGTAATTGAGTCACAGAAGGGATTCACTGAAAACAAGGGACAATGGCCGGAGGCTGTTAAATTTCTTTACAAAGGCAGTGGGATTAATTACCAGGTAATGGAAGAAGGTATCCTTGCCGATGTTTACAAAACCAGGATTAATAAGCAAGGGGATAAAATAAAAACGGGGGAAGCTGTCAGGATAGAGTTCAACAATTCTTCCTTTAAGAACATCATCCCGGTATCACGACAGAAGGGCTATTCAAATTATTTCTATGGGAACAATTCGGATAAGTGGGTAACGGATGTTAAAACATACAAAAAAATAGTTGTTCGGGAATTATACAAAGGAATATCCCTTGAAGTTTGTACCGACAATGGCAACCCGAGGTATGACTTTATACTGCAACCAGGTTCCGACCCGGATGATATTTCTTTTAAATTCCACGGGCCTGAAAGCATAAATATCAAATCTGATTTCGTAGAATTTTCACAATCAAAATTGAAAATCACAATCAGGGGACTCAAAGCATTCCAGGATATTGATGGAATCAGGCACAGTGTTGAATGCGAATTTTTTGCCAGAGAGAATGGTGTTGGATTTAAAACCGGTGATTATGATAAGTCCAAACCGCTGGTAATAGACCCCGTGCTTGTTTCTACTTTTGTAGGCGATATCGGAGCTGATGAAATCACAGATTGCCACCTTGATGAAGAGCAGAATTTCATAGTTACAGGATGGACGGATTCCGAAGAATTAAGAACTACGGAAGGAACTTACCAGACAACAAATGGTGGCCAGAAAGATGTTTTGGTCGCTAAATTCAAGATGCACGGATTAGAGACAGGGCTCGTATTTTCTACTTATATCGGTGGCCAGTTGGACGACGAAGGCTTAGGAGTTTCCGGTGATGACGATGGCAATATTTACATTACCGGCTCCTCACTTTCAGAAAATTATCCTACAGAGTCAGCTTACAGGCCATTATTAATTGGGAAAAAAGACGTAATTGTAACAAAATTGGCGCCGGATGGTAAATCCCTCGTTTTTTCAACTTACATTGGTGGCTCTGAAGATGACATTGCATATGATATTGCCGTAGGCCACAGTAGATCAGTGTATATATGCGGGGGTACTAAATCACTTGATTACCCTATTCAATCGCCCGATATCTCGGAATTTGTCGGCCCTGAGGATATTTTTGTAACCGGATTGAGTTCGAGTGGGAAAAGCTTGAAGTTCTCAACATGGCACAATGGAAACTCACCGGAAATTGAAAGAGGAACTGCAATTGCAGTAAATGAGAACCTGGATGCTGTAGTAGTTGGTGTCATTACAAGAAATCCTAGAACATGGACAAGACCAAATTTCTCACCACGCGCATTTGATATATATCACAACGGCGGTTTCGACGGTATGATTATGAAGTATCATACTAACGGTGGAGAGCGTTACTTTTCCTCCTTTTACGGTGGCGACAAAGATGACTATATAACATGCGTAGGTATAACAAATTCCGGGGAGATTTTCTTTGCCGGTTATACAAACTCTGACAGACCTGCGTTCAACCCTGATACAAGGGATACGGAGTTCCCACTTTCACAGTCACCTCTTTATGACGAATTCCAGGGTGGAGACTGGGACGGTTTTTTTGCAAGGATTAATTCAGATGCTACAACTCTGCAGACTTCAACTTATATTGGTGGCAGCGGCTCAGACAAAGTTCTTGCACTCGCCATAAATGAGAATAACAGGTCAGTAGCCCTTACAGGATTTACAAGTTCGTCTAACTTCCCAAAATTAAACTATAGCGGTCCCAATCTCAGAGGGGGCGGTGCATCAGATTTCTTTATTTCTGATATTTTCTATGATGGCAAAAGCATGGATTTTTCTGTCATTGTTGGTGGAAACAAAGTCGACTCAGCTAACACAATCGGTATTGACCAGTGGGGTTCTTATTATTTAGCAGGACTTACTAATTCTTCAGTATTACCAGGATACACTGGTGAATTCACTAATGAAAGCGCCGGCGAAACAGACGGGTTTGTTTTCAGATTCTCAAGAAAAGAGCTGGAACTTAACAGTCCTTCCCCCCTCCAGGAGTATTGCATTGGCTCTACAACATTAATTGGCTGGTCTAAGCAAAATTTTAACTCAAATGATGAGTTTGCAACTTATATCTCAGCCGATAATGGGGAAACATGGGAATTAATTGCGGATGGTATAGTTGGAAGTTCTTATGATTGGAAAATAGATGAAGAACTCGAGCAGGGAGAATACATGGTGAAAGTGTTACATCCTTCAGGGCAATACTCACAAACTGAAACGGCTTTCAAACTTACAAGCCCTGCTAAAATTACAAGTGCCGACTACCAGGCCGAATCTCCTGATTTTTGCTTAGGTACCAGTATCAGGTTTGATGTAGAAGCTATAGGTGATGATATAGAATACACCTGGCTGAAGAATGATGTGAAAATAAGCGGTCAAAATGAGAACTACCTTGAAATCGAATCTTTAAGCGTTGCTGATGAAGGTATTTATAGTGTTATGGTAAACAATCATTGCCTGCCAGGTGATAAATTAGTTGTCCTTGACCTTGCTACCACTCCAAATGTAGTGGTAACTAAGCATCCTGAAAACAAAGAAGCTATGGAATCAACTAAGGTCGTTTTTGAAGTTGTTGCAGAAGGTACCGAACTGAGTTACCAGTGGCAATTAAATGGGCAGGAACTTTTAGGTAAAACAAACAGGACTCTCGAATTCCCTTCAGTAGCAAAGTCAAATGAAGGGGAGTACAGTTGTATTGTTACAGGTGTTTGCGGCAAAGACACAAGCGATACAGCTACACTTACAGTAACCCCGGTAAGTGTGGAGTTAACTGATGAAAACAGCCGGATTAACTTATTCTACCTTGGAAGCAACGATGATGTGCACCGCTTTAGCCTGAATTCCCAAATGAGCGGCCATCTTGAATCTGTTATTTATGACATGACAGGCAAGCCTGTTCTGGCTTTATTTAAAGATGAGATCAATGAAGGAAGGTATGATTTTGTAATAAATAACGGTAGCCTTTCTAATGGAGCTTATTTGGTAAAGTCAATTATTAACGGTGAAATTTATATAAGCAAGTTACTTATACTCGATTGAGTTGAAATTAAGAGCTTGATGTAGCGGCTGAGGATGCAGAAACAGCAGCAATAACTGCAACCGAAGCCGCTATTTCATTTGCAATTTGCTGAACATTACTCCCGATCTTATCACTTTCGGCGATTAATTTTATTTTTTTCTTTGCATCTCTTCGCTCGCCTTTCCTGAATACTTCATTTATCAAATTACATGAGGAAGCAATACTAAGAAGAACAATCATCTCTTCATCCGGTAATTTGGGCATGCTAACCGCACCCTGCATCTCTTTGATTATGTTAATCCTGTGAACAGGGTTAATCACCGGGTATCTGTGATATTTGATAATCCACAGGAATGAACGCTCCTCCTTACCGACAATCCCTTTTTTATAAAGTTTTTCAAGTATCAAATCCCTGATTTTAATCTTTGATCCGGCTTTTCTAATGATATTAAGTGACTTTTTCTTTTTGTCCTTCCGGACAATTTCCATAAATGCGGATTCGATTTTATTTTCAGGGGTATAATCTTTCGTAATTATGTGTGAATTATCTAATTCCAACGCCCTTTTTTTTATCAAGTCATACATTAATGCGCCGGCAAGCCCATAAGGCAGTATGCCGGAAGCAGAAAGCAGGATACTCCCCTTTTCACTATTCAATGAAAGAAGTGTAAGTTTTTCTGAAACTGTAAGCATATCAGTAGTAATATATGAAAAGGAAGATCAACGGTACAAGCATTCCGATAGAAATCATCCACCAGCCCCTGCCTTTTATTCCATTCTTTCCTTTTAGCACAAACATCCCTGTTATTGCAAGGAAAAACAACGCAACAGCATATATGTCTGCCACCCAGGTCCAGTTTTTTTTTGGATGATTTAGATGAAGGAAATTGAACTCCCGGAAGACCGGTCTGGAAACAAGTTTCTCTTGCAGGACTTTCCCGGTTGACAGCTCAATTTTTATGGTGTTATTATCAACAAATATTTCTACTGTTTCCGGGCTGCTGAAATAATGGCTTTTGTATCGGGAATTTTCCCCAAGATCTTCAAGGATTGTCATAATCTTTTCATTAGTAAATTCATTTTTTGAAGGTATAGGTTCAATTTGGTAGTGAATCAGCTTTACAGAATAGTTAGGATTCCAGTCATCAATATGGTTTACCGCTATTCCTGATACAGCATAAATAATAGTTAATCCAACACAAAGATAACCAATATCCCTATGCAGGATATTATTCAATTTTCGCCACTTGGAAGGCATCAGATGCCCTCTATAACTGCTCCGAGCCCCATAATTCTGCAAATGCTGCCTGTCTTGCAGCTTTCGCCTTCTTTTTGCTCGTGATCAGCACAATCATCTTTCTTATTTTCTTTTGATTCGGTTTGAATTATTTCAACAATTCCTTCAACTTTGGCTTTATGTCCATTAGCTTCAACCGGGAATACAATCACTCCGTCTTCAACTTTTACAAGTATTTTTTGGTATTCCTTATCGCCAGCAAGCTCAATCCAGCATCCACGTTTCTTGCAGACACCAACAATTGTGCCTTCAATCAGCACTTTCTTGCCATTGAAATCATCAGGTTTATCAAGAATTTTACTTATAGGAGTAGCTTCTTTCAGAGTTATGTCCTTGCCTAAGTTTGTAGTTGCAAATGCAGTACAAACAAGGATAAACATTAAAACCAGAATTACGTATGCTTTCATAATTTCACCTTAAGTTAAACAATATATAAATTAAATAGGCGGAAAGGATTTTTAAATTAATATATGTTAATAGTTAAACGGCAATTATTAAGTTATAAGTTAAAAGTAATGAGTGATAGGTTCAAAGCAACACATAACTCATAACCCAAAACTTATAACTTAATTGAATTACAGATTCCGGGTTATGTTAAAACCGAAGTGCCAGTCACCGCTTTCGAATGAATGTTGTGCACCGGACATGTAATGAACAAGGTTTGATGCTGTATTATTTCCTAAAAGAAATTTAAAGAAATGCCCCCCTGTTTCAAGCTCGAAACCAAGAGCAAATGAATCATATTTATCGCGCCAGCCGTTGAGAGTTGGGTTATATTCGGCAACGAGTGTCCACATATCATCAATGTAATAAGCTGCGTATGTGCCGAGTGCAAATGTGTTTTCCTGGCATTTACAGTAAATATGGCTGTTTTGAAGGAAGCCCGGTGCTAAGCCAAATGCAAGTTTCTTGTCATACATTGTGTTAATAAGTATATGAGCAAAGTATTGGAACAATCTGCTGTCGTCACTTAGCTCGGAGATAGTCTTGCCATTGTATGCAACGCCGCCGTTGAAGGCAACTGTAACAGGCAAAACATCATTTCTGATTTGAAGGAACTTCCACTTGTATTGCAAGTCGAGATTGCCGTCCTGGTTGCTTCTTCCAAATTTAACCAACATCCTGTCAGTTATTGCATATCCAATGGCCAATCTCATTATTACTGAGCCGTCGAAACCAAAAAGCTCCCCGATGCCTTCCGAAATTGGTGTAACAAAGCGGTGGTTCATTTCAAAATAAAAGTCCCCCTGCTGAAGTGTTGCAGCAGTCGGCAAATTGAACGCTTCTGTTGAATGGAAAAGCATCAGGTCCAGCGGTTCCGCTTCTTCCCTCTGCCAGCGTTGTGCGCCGGCAGAAAAAGTATTAAACAGCATTAATACAAAAATTCCAATAATAAGTTTCGATTTCATTTTAACCTTTGTTTACTTAGAAACTTCCATTACATAGTAATCCAGAACCAAATCCATATTCTCATCAATTTTCATAAACATTAATTGAGGAATTTCGATATTATAATCTGATAAAGCAACTGAAAATTGAGTGTTAATCCTGTAACTGCCTTCATGATTTGTGGTTATATATCCTTCAACAGTTTTTTCCTTGTCAACGCCATGAATGTGCATAGTGCCTTTAACAGTCACTTTAGCTCGGTCTTTAGTCTCCATTTCAGATTTAATAATTTTCCCTTTGAAATGAGTATAGGGATGGTCTTCCGTGTGAAGGTAATTTTCGCGCATATGCCTGTTTCTGAGGCCTATACCGGTGTCGAGCGTTCTTAGGTCAACTTCAAAATAAAGTTCGCTGCCGTCAATATTGTCAAATGATTCAATGTTGATGTAACCGTCAATATTGTCTGTTGTGCCTTCAAAAGCTTCAATCGGTGCGTCCGATATGAATTTAACAAGATTTTTCTTGTTTGTGTTTACGTTGCATTCTTTGGCATCTGCATAGACAAAGACCACAACAAGTAATGGAATCAAATACTTTAGCATGGGCTACTCCTGTAAAATATGTAGTAATAGAATTTAATTATTGGGTGCGCCTCTATCTACCCACGCCGCAATAGAATCCCTCAGTGATTTAGCCAAAAGCCCCGTTGGAGGCATATCTGTATTTATCTTCTGAATTAAATAACTTTCTGCGCTATTCCCCGGTTCAATCCTGTTTAACTCGCTGCCGGACGCCTTTACTCCAACTATATTATCATAAGCATTTCCTTCGGTTAATGCAAGGCCTCCCTGCATAAAGAAATCTCCGTGACAACCTGCCAAAGCACAGCTCTTATTAAACACTTCCTCCTGTATAAACGTAAATGTTGTCGGGCCATTTGCTGAAGGAGAATCCTCCTCACATACGCTTACAATGTTTTCCTGGCAAGACCAAAAGAACAAAGCTCCAATTAACAACAACAGTATTTTTAACCGGTGCATAGCAATTATTTCCAATTTTTAATAATATTCCCCAATGAATCGCATCAATTAAGAAAAGAGCCGCAGATAAGATAATTCCGTTTACGTAAAAAAGGTAATAACATTTTAAATAAATGTACATACATTCATTTGTGATATTAAAACATAAGATTAAAAAAAGTTACATATGGATTGAAATAATTAGAGAGAATCCCTTGTAATATTACGTCTCGTCTGCTTCTTTTCCCCCTTGTTTTTCTTTCTTTCCAATCTTTTGTGCTCTGACATACGTGATGGTTTTGTCTTTTTTCGTGATTTAAATACATACCTTGCTTTTTCTATCATAGCTTCAAGGCGTTTGAAAGCTTCCTGCCGGTTTTTGAGCTGGGAGCGGTATCTCTGAGCCTTAATTATTAATATTCCATCACTATTGATGTATTTAGAATACAATTTATAGAGCCGCATTGAAACATATTCGTTAAAACCGGCTGCTTCAATATCCAGGCTAAGCACTGCAGCAGTAGCCACTTTATTTACATTCTGTCCGCCCGGTCCACCCGAGCGGACAAAATCAAATGAAACTGCCTGTGTTATTTGCTTTGAAAGGCTCACTACTTTGAACTGAATTTTTGCAGGATATCCGGGACAGCTTCTTTTGGAAATGTAAGATTCATTATCTTAAGTTTAATATAATCCTCATGGTAGAAGTAGTACCCGACATTAGGTCCGTTACGCGATCCGCTTCCGGAATCTTTTACCAAAAACCAGTTATCCCCTTCAATTTCTCTCCAGCCAACAAGATGTATTGCATGGTCATCAGTTGTTGATTTGTTGCTGAAGCGAAACTGCCTTGCAAAATCATCTATATATTCTGACGGGATGTCATAGCTTGGTATCATTGCAACTTCGTCATAAGAGCTGTATCCTGATTCGCTCACATCTCCACCGATAAGTATCGTATGGCCTTGCCGGATTAAAGATTTTGCAGCGTTAATAAACACATCTACCGGGATATTATAATATTCCTCGCTGTTCCACCAGTTATCAGGGACATCGTATTCTGCTTTTTCCCAGAAAGGCTTTTCCATTAGAGACATCAGATCAACATAATCGCTGGTTTTTAGCTTAATTACTTCCTTGTAAAATGACATTGGTGTATATTGTTTGCCCTCAAAAGTAAAGGAAGCAGGAGGCTCCCCAAGATAATGATTTAGAATGCTCCGGATATTGCCAAGTATCACATCTTCATTCCAGAAGTTTGTGGATTTGCAATTCTGAAGGTAATCATTCATTTCTTTGTACATAACAGAATGGTCATGATAATCCTGACCTTCGAGCATCCCGGAATATGCAGATGCAGGAGCACAGCCATATTTCTCCCATTTCATCAATACGGTATTTCCAAGCGAACCCTCTGCAAAGTGAGAATCACCTCTTTCGCGGACAAATCTCCTTGCTTTTTCGATATATTCATAATAAACAGTAAACATTTCCGAAATTTTAATTTCAAGGCCGGTTTTTCTTTTCAATTCAGATTCGAGAAAAGATGTAGTTGCAAAGCACCAGCATGTACCTGTCCAGCCCTGAGAAATTGGCGGATTGTGCCACATAGTTTTGAATTCATCTTTACTTTTAGGCAACTTGTACCCATCAAAATTCATCCTGAATACAAGTTTTTCATCATCTTCTACAGACCTGTAACTTTCGCTCTTTTCTTTTATATCGTCCCAGCATTCATTTTTTTTCGGCTGGAAGCTTGCCTTGTCCCGCTTCTGTGCATGAGCAAAATAAGCTGCAAAAATCAATAATAAAATCAGAATGTACTTCACTTTAATCTCCATATTAAACCATTGAATTATTTAATTTAGCATTATCCTGCAATTTTCTAAAACATTGGAATATTTTATATTTGGTTTTTTGCACTGGACTAACCGGGGTAAATCATTCTCGGAGAAAGCATGGGAAAAAGCGCGTTTATCATTTTATTTCTTGCCGCGCTGAATATAACTACAACTGAAGCACAGCTCGACTCCTTTGAGCTACAGCCACGTTACGGCGGCTTGCTTCATTACAATCTTAATTTACACTCCAGCTCGTTCTCTAAGCTGCCGGGAGTACCAAGTTGCTGTCCCGAGTTTACGTCTGGATTTGGATCAGGATTTTCCTTTGGGGGGTTATTTGACTATCCTCTCGATTATGACTTAATGCTAAATTTCAGATTAATATATGGCACTTACGGCGGCAGCTTCGAAGAGCTAGAGCCGGAAATTGTTCTGATTGACGGATTTGAGACACAAGGGAAATTTAAGCATGAATTAGATGCCTCAATCGGAGCTATTACAGGTGAATTTATGGCAGGCTACAGGTTATGGAGGGATTTGTTTGCACATGCCGGATTCAAGACAGGTTTTATGCTAAATGCAGATTATGACCAGATAGAAACTGTTGCTGAACCATCAGACAGGGGCACTTTTGGGAATGGACGCAGTTACAGAAATGATACTTCCGGAAGCATTGACGAAGCCTCAGCTTTTCAATTCGGCATTAATGCCGGTGTCAGCTATGAATTGCCTTTGAATAAAGACAGGTATTTACTATTAGTTCCTGAGTTATATTACTCTTTTATGTTTACTCCGGTTGTTAGCGGATATGACTGGTTCATACATACAATCAGGGCAGGTGTTGCCGTAAAATACAGGACACCTCCCCCGCCGCCGCCGCCGCCGCCACCACCGGCAAATCCTCCTTTCCCGGGATTCAGGCCTCCTAAAGAGCCACCTACTCTTACTATTGCCATAGAAGCGATGGAAATAGACTCGAACGGGACAGGAGATCACAATTTTAGTATTAGAATTGAGGACTTTGTATCGCTAAATATGCGTCCACTCCTAAATTATGTCTTTTTTGACTCTAATTCTGCTGCCATGCCCCCCAGGTATAAAAGGCTTAATCCCGACGATACATATGCTTTCGATCAAAGCGAATTAAAGGAAAAGAGAGCAATGGAAACATACTACCATGTGCTCAATATATATGGAAGGAGGCTAAGAGATAACCCCGACACAAAAGTAACGCTGTATGGCTGTAATGCCCACACAGGAGCTGAGAAAGGCAACCTGGAACTATCCAGGAACAGGGCTGAAACCGTGAGGGATTACCTCCGGGACGTTTGGGGAATTGAAGAGGAAAGGCTAAATGTCAGATGGAGGAACCTGCCTGACAACTACTCCAATACCGAAGAGGAAGAAGGAAGGGAAGAAAACCGGCGCGTTGAAATACTTACTAATGATTTCGAGCTGAGCGAACCTGTAATTACGATTGATACAATGCGAGTGCTTTCAGCCTCTAAAATCCGATTTATGACGGAGGTTGAATCCGAGGTGGGTATTCGCGATTGGAAGGTTGTGGCAATGCAGGACCGCAAGGAATTGATAGCATGGGAAGGAGAAGGAATTCCTCCTGAAGATTTGTACTGGGAGGTCAATAACGAGAGCGCATCCGCCCCGTTAAAAGGCGGCCTTGTATATTATTATATGACTGTTACAGATAACCTCGGCCAAATTGCAACTACGCAGAAGCACCGGATGCCGATTGAACAACTTACGGTTGACAGAAAAAGGCTCGAAAGGCGGCAGGACAAAGAATTTGAATATTACCGGCTAATACTTTTTGATTATGGCAGGTCTTCACTCGGAAGCGAACACCGGAAGGTTGTGGATATAGTCCGCGACAGAGTAACCGAAGATGCCAAAGTTTTTATTTACGGTCACACAGACAGCATGGGCGAAGAGGAAATAAACCAGAAAATCTCCCAGCGACGTGCTGATGCCGTTGCACGCAGGCTTAATATCAGGGATGCAATTGTAGAAGGCGTCGGAGAGTCCGACCTGCTTTATGATAATTCTCTTCCCGAAGGTCGTTTCTATTGCAGAACTGTTATGATTACCATTGAAACACCGGTTGTTGATAACTGATACACAGGAGATTAAATTGGAAAATGTTCTTAATTATAT
Organism: uncultured Hyphomicrobiales bacterium; assembly: GCA_964454975.1. GTDB lineage: Bacteria > Bacteroidota > Ignavibacteria > Kapaibacteriales > UBA2268 > CAYVVD01. The sequence continues at coordinate 44,582 of CAYVVD010000013.1, forward strand.
CGAAAACAACAAGGAAAAGCATCTTAGCGAGCTTTTTGAGCTTCTGAGCATTAAAAGCATCAGCAGCCTGCCTGAACATGACGGCGACACTTTAGATGCTGCAGAATGGATGGTGAACAACATTAAATCCATTGGAATCAGCAATGTTGAATTGCATGAAACCAAGGGCCATCCGGTAATTTTTGCAGAAAGAATCGAGAACCCTTCTTTTGAAACGGTTCTTATTTACGGTCATTACGATGTACAACCTGTTGACCCCCTAGATTTATGGCATTCAGACCCCTTCAAACCAGAAATACGTGATGGGAAAATATACTGCCGTGGTTCTTCTGACGACAAGGGACAGCTTTTTGCTCATATCAAGGCTTTGGAAGCAATTCTGGCGACCAACGGCAATCTGCCGGTTAATATTAAGCTGTTAATCGAAGGAGAGGAGGAATGCGGCAGCGATAACCTTGAACATTTTATTAGAGCGAACACAGAGAAGCTGAAATGCGATCTTGTGCTTATCTCTGACACTGAATGGTTTTCGGAGGAACTACCTTCAATTTGTTACAGCCTCCGCGGAATCAGCTACGTTGAAGTGTATGTAAAAGGGCCAAACCGCGACCTGCATTCAGGCACCTACGGTGGTGCTGTGGACAACCCTATTAACGTTCTTTGCAATATGATTGCCAGACTCAAAGATAATTACGGAAAAATAACCATCCCCGGTTTTTATGACGATGTTGCAGAACTAACCGAAGAAGAGCGAAAGGGATTCCTTGAACTACCCTTTGACCTTGATGCATATAAAAAAGATCTTGATATAGCTGAAGTTTATGGCGAGAATGGATATACAACAATTGAGCGTGCCTCGGGCAGGCCTACTCTTGATATCAACGGAATCAAAGGTGGATTCATTGGAAGCGGAGCCAAGACGGTTTTGCCTTCTGAAGCAAGCGCAAAAATATCAATGCGGCTTGTTCCAAATCAAAATGCCAGTGATATTACCGGGAAAATATCACGTTATCTAAAAGAAATAGCGCCTGCAACTGTTAAGGTTGAAGTCAGTGTTTTGCATGGCGGCAATCCGGTGATGGTTCCGAGAGACGGGAAAGGCGTGAAAGCTGCCACCACTGCAATGGAAAAGGCATTCGGCAAAACACCTGCATTCACTCGTGAGGGGGGCTCAATACCAATTGTTGAGTTGTTTGGCCTGGAGCTGAATGCTCCTACCGTGCTAATGGCATTCGGACTTCCCGGTGACAATATCCATTCGCCCAATGAGAGCTTTGCTTTAGCTAATTATCATGGTGGGATAAAAGCTTCAGTCTTATTTTTTGATGAATATATAAAGTTGTAAACATATGTAATATCTGAAATAGATAATTATGGCAGTAGAATTTGAAAATCAGCTTAATGTGTAAATAAAAAAAGGATTTTATATTTTTAATTTTCACTTCATTTTCACATTTTTAATGAATTCATTTTTCTGCGAGGGCAAAAAAGCCCTATCTTCCCATGAATAAACAGGAAATCGGTTTGAATCAACTTGCAAGGAGAATTTATGGCTGACGAAAGAAATTTTGTACCTTTTGTGTCCGGCGATACGAACATGGCCGAATTCACAGTGCGCGCCTTGCTTATCGGCCTTGTGCTGGCCGTTGTGCTGGGAGCTGCTAACGCATATCTCGGCCTTAAAGCAGGTATGACAATCGCTGCTACCTACCCTGCAGCGGTTATTGGCATGGCATTACTAAAAATATTCCGCGGTTCTATACTTGAAGAGAACTTTACCAGGACGGTAGGTTCTATTGGCGAGTCAGTGGCTGCGGGTGCGATTTTTACTCTACCGGCATTCTTTATTGCCGGAATCTGGGTACCATTTGATACTGCAGAAAATTACATCACAGCAACATTAATCTTAGTGTTTGGCGGTATCCTCGGTATCATGTTTGTTGCGCTATTGCGGCGTGTAATGGTTGACGACAGGGATCTTCCATTCCCCGAATCGGTAGCCGCGTCAGAAATCCACAAATCTGGACGTTCAGGTGGAGGAGGCTCAAAATTCCTCTTTGGCGCTATGATTGGCGGTGGTATTGTAAAGATTTTAACTCAATTACATATAATCCCCCACATCTGGGAGAAATTTATTGCTTTTGGTTCTAAAACAATCACCGGCACTAAGTTCCTTGGTTCAGGCGGTTTGTTCCTGAGCTCTCCCGGTGTTAGCCCGGCTTATATGGGGGTAGGCTACATTATAGGCCCCCGGCTTGCATCACTGAACTTTTCAGGCGGTATGATTGCATGGGGCTTGCTCGCACCAATTATTCTATATTTCATTACTCCTCACATTGATTATGAAGCATGGGCTTCGCTCCTTTCAATTGCTAAAGGCTGGACGATTGGCGAAGCAATGGAAAGAGTTCAGAGTCCCGAATTTCAGATAATTGAAGTCTGGAAATACATTGTAAGGCCGATTGCAATCGGTGGTATGCTTATCGGAGCTTCTTATACATTGTTTATGATGCGAAAAAGCCTTATCGCAGGTATTGCCCGTTCAATTAACGACGTAAAAAAAGCAGCTTCCGGCGCCGGCGATATTTCTGAGCGTACTGAAAAAGACCTGCCATTTACATGGATTATGATTGGTATCCTTATTGTGGCAATCGCCACCTTCCTTATTACATTCATGATATTTGAAACATCATTCCTTGTAGCCTTTGTTGCCGCAACATTAATGATTATCCTTGCTTTCTTCTTTGCAGCGGTTTCAGGTTACCTTGTGGGTATAATGGGTTCAAGTAACAACCCGATTTCCGGCTTAACACTTACTGCTCTTGTTGTAACAGCGCTTATTCTTGTGGCTCTCGGTGTAACAGCCGAATCAGGCGGTGTGGCTGCTGTTCTTGGAGTAGCGGCAATTGTATGCGTCTCGGCAGCTGTTGCAGGCGAAATGCTCCAAGACCTGAAGGCCGGTCATATTCTCGGCGGTACTCCATGGAAGATGCAGATTGGCGACATAATCGGTGTTGTCCTTTCAGGCATTGTAATGTTCGGTGTTCTTGTAATTCTAAACGAGGGCGATATCAACATGGGTATCAACCAGGGGTACGAGGGAGGTTTTGGTTCACGTAACTTGTCCGCTCCGCAGGCCGGGCTGATGGCAATACTTTCGCAGGGTATTGTAGGTGGTGAAATGGCATGGCCCCTCATCATCGTAGGAATGTTGATGGGTATTGCTTTCATACTTATGCAGGTGAAAAGCCCTATGCTTGTTTCCGTTGGTATGTACCTCCCGCTCGAAACTACATTCGCAATTTTTGTTGGCGGCCTTATCAAAGGGATCGTTGACATGATACAGAAATCAAAAGGTTTTGCCGAAGGCCAGCTTATGCGAATTGAAAACGTAGGCGTGTTGCTTGCATCAGGCTTGATAGCCGGCGAAGCACTGATGGGACTTCTATTTGCAGGCCTCGCCTTTGCGGAGATTGATATTCCGCAACTATGGCCGGGCTCGCCATTCTTCCTCAGTTTGATAGTGCTTGGAATAATCGCATGGATACTTATCCAGGTTCCGATGAAAAATGCAGGCGCTGCTGAAGAATAATATGATGGCTTAACTAAATTGAAAAGGCTGCTTCGGCAGCCTTTTTTTTGAATAGTGAAGAATGAAAAAAAATGATCTCATTACCCGGACACAGAAAATGATTAATTCTTGTCGCCAAAACAGCTTGTAATCACTTGGGTTAGGGTATTCAACTTGCTGATGCAGGTGCACTAACAGAACTTCACCACGAGAATACCCTTAACCACTAGGTAATATTTAAGCCGCTACATTGCAGGAATGCTTTACACGAGATGTTCAGTACAGATTTCGCCCGTGCAGAAATGGAATGTATCATCGAGAATAAATTTGAATACGGCGAGTGAGCAGTCCCTGAGTGGCTTGATCCGCCGGGGCTTTGCGGCTGTGGCTTTTTTCATGTTGTTCAGGGAAAGATAAAATCCCACCTCGGTCACCGGGATAAGCCGGTATTCCTCCCGCAGCCCAATCTGCCGCAGTTAGAAAAATGAAAAAGCCCGGGTTACCGGGCTTTTGTGCGGAAGGGGGGACTCGAACCCCCACGCCCGTAGGGCACCACCCCCTCAAGATGGCGCGTCTACCAATTCCGCCACTTCCGCAGAGCAGGGACTACAAAAATACAGTTATTACTCAAATTTAAAAAGTAATTTCTTTGGTTGTAAAGCTCATAGAACTCTAATTTTCTTCCATCCGTGAATCTCTCCCTTTTCGCAATTGCTAACCTTTTGCTATCTTTAGCGTACTTTAAAGTAGGAAGAACGTTTTGTTTATGAGAAAATCACTTTTTATATCGTTAGTAGTAATTGTCGCGCTGGGCGGGGCTTCTTCGCTTCAATCAAATCCCGACGGAAAGGTATTGCCACGGGATAAAGTAAAGCCTATGAAGAAAGACTTCCGTTATGTGGAAAATGAAGCCTATGGCCTTGGCGAGAAGCTCGAATACGAGGTAGGCTACCAGTTTATTACTGCAGGTACCGGGTACTTTCATATACAGCCCGAGCCGATTGAACGATATGGCAGGAAAGCCTTTGACGTCCGTTTCCTTGTGCGCTCACTTCAGAGCCTGGAGTGGCTCTACCGTGTTCGGGATTTCTACAGGTCAGTGATTGACATCGGCGGGATATTCCCCTGGGAGTTCGAGCAGAAAATACGTGAGGGCAAGTATAAACGAGACTTTAAAGCGTATTTTGACCAGTTCAACAACAAGGCCTTTGCAGGTGATGACGAACATGACACTCCTGAGTACGTGCATGATATTGTCTCTGCCTTTTACTATGTTCGCACGCTTAACCTGGGAAGCATGAGGAATGATTCTACTTTTTATATGAAGAACTTCTTCGGTGATACAACATACAATCTCGGTGTAAAAATTCTCGGCAGGCAAACAATTGAAGTTGAAGCAGGTAAATTCAGGTGCATAGTAATCGAGCCTTTAGTGATGGAAGGCGGACTGTTTAAAAATGAAGGCAACATATATATCTGGCTGAGCGATGACGACAGGAAGATACCCGTCAAAGTCGCAACTAAAGTATTAATAGGCGAAGTGAGCGCCGAACTCGTAAGGTACAGCGGCCTGCGCGGCCCTCTTAAAGCAAAACTGGAGTAGAAAAATGAAAACTCTCATATTATTGATCGCCGCATCTGCATTGCTTTTTGCCCAGGCTTCCAAAGAAGCTGTTTTTAACAAGCTGAAAACAAAGTACCAGAATATTAATTCCATTGAAATCGAATTTCATGCCGAAGCAGACCCGCGAATTTCAGGGATTCTTAAAGCTGAACTCGGAAATAAATATTTCCTCGATTTTGAGGATAAAATAATTACCAGCAACGGGGAAAACATCTATAATTTTCGTAAACCTGAAAATCTGCTGATTGTGAGCAAATACGGCGAAGCAAACCAGGCTTTTGCGTTCGAAAAATTCTTTTTCCGTTTCCTGGAAGAGTATAAGCCTATAAGCCTTGCAAAAATCTCCGCATCAAGCAAAGGGAATTACCTGAAACTTCTACTTGAACATGAGAAATTCGGAAAAGAAGGGCAGGTAGAGCTAAGGCTCGACCCTAAAAATTATTCTGTTACCGGTGTTGGATTCTCAATTGGTGAAGTTTTTAACTTGCTGATTATTGATAAAATAAGTGTAAATAAAAAATTCAAGGACGAAATCTTTACATTCGAGCCATTTGAAGATACTGAAGTAATGAACTTCGATTAATGAATTTTACCCCGAGCAGTTACCTTATATTCATCAACAATCAAACCCTTTTCTACAAGGTATGCCTTTTCATGCATATTGCAGGTATTGCAAGCGTGGTTTGGAATTATTTCAACGATATCACCGATTTTATAATCACCGGCCGGATTTTCAATTACACCATGCTCTTCGGAAAGACGGCTTATGTAATCCCCAGTAGCAGGGATATAGCCAAATCCTTTTGCCTTATCTTTACCATGAGCACCGGTATCATTTGTTAAGGTTTTACTTCCGGAATCCAATACAATCCGGTTGCTGTGCACGCCTATTACACACGCCAACACCCGTAATGCACATTGATTTATTTCAGCAACACCAAGCGATACCTGTATCATATCATTGAAAACATAGTTTCCCGGACGCAACTCTGTAACACCGCTGACAGTAGGGCTGAATTTAGCTGCAGGAGTTGATCCCACACTTATTTCTTTAACATTTACGCCGTTTTCACCCAAGTAATAAGAAATATTTATCAATTTTTGTGAGGCAGCAATCCCAATCTTTTTTATTTCCTCGATTGAATCAGTTCCATAAACGCTGCCTTCATGTGTAAGCAAACCTGCAAGATTGATCCCATTTTCAGAATCAATTAACTTAGCAAGCGCCAATGCATCATTTTCGTTCTCCACGCCGTTCCGGTTTAATCCTGTGTTTACTTCTATATATACTTCTGCAACAGAACTGTTTGCTGCAAAACACTCAGCCAGAGATTTTATTCCCATTTCAGAATCTACTGTGCAGGTGAGTCGCATTACTTTTTTTGAAAGCTCAAAGTATCTCTCAATCCTCTTTTCACCAATTATCAGATTGGCAATCTGTATGTTATTAAATCCTGCAGAAACGAATACCTCAGCTTCGCTTACCTTTGCACAGGCAATTCCACAAGCGCCATCTCCTTGTTGCATTTCAGCAAGTTTCGGCATCTTGTGTGTTTTTATATGCGGGCGTAGGATAACACCATTTTCTCCTGCATACTCTTGCATACGCTCAAGGTTTTTAATTAAAACCTGTCTGAGAATTATTAGTGCAGGAGTTTCGGTTTCAGTTAATTTCATCTTGTCTGACAGCTCTTAATCCGAATATCGAGGAAATTGCGTCGGGGAGGTCTTCAAGGTGGTGTATTTCGTCAGCATCGCCGTTATTGATAACTGAAGAAGGCATACCTTCGACAACACATGTTTCCGGGCTTTGGCAGATAACATAGCCCCCTGCCTTTTTGAGTTTTTTTATTGCTTGAGACCCATCATTTCCCATACCGGTCATGATTACGCCAAGGCAAGACGAACCGTAAACATCAATAAGCGAGTCAATAGCCTGGTTTATAGACGGGCGGTATATCTCGCGTGTTTCAAAATCATCAAATATTTTTATCCTGCTGCGGGCATCCACCTTAATGTTTCTTCCTCCCGGGGCAATATGCACTGTTCCCGGTTGAAGTTTCTCCATATCCCGTGCTTCAATTACCGGTAGCTGAGAGACAGAATTCAGCCTGTCAGCAAGACATGTAGTGAAATATGCAGGCATGTGTTGAATTACAAGTACGCTCGCGCTGATATTTTTTGGGAGGCTGGGGATTAACCTTGAAAGAGCATTCGGGCCGCCTGTGGAAATCCCTATGGCTACTACTTTTACTTTTCGGCCGGCAGGCCTGTCCTTGAAGCTTGTAAACTTCCATCTTGTAAGGTTGCCGGCTATATCAACAGGTCCGTTGTCATCATCTTTGTTCAGCTTAAAGTTGTGGATAAGGTTTTTCCTTAACACCCTGTTCCTGACTTCAGTGTTCTCTGCAATCTCGATAATTTTAGTTGTTAATACTTCCTTCAGGTCGTTAATATCTGTTAAAATGGAATTTTTAGGTATGAAATCAATAGCGCCAAGATTGAGAGAATCAAGGGTGAGACGGGCACCTTCACGACTCAAAGCGGAAAGCATCAATACTGGTATTGGACATTTTTGCATTATTTCTTTCAAAGCATCCAGCCCATTCATAACTGGCATTTCAATGTCCATTGTAATTATATCGGGCTTAACGCTGCATGCTTTTTCAATAGCTTCTATACCATTGCGGGCAACATCAACGACTTCGATTTTGTCACTGTTCAGTAATTTTGGCAGAGCATTCCTGATAAACACGGAATCATCAACCACAAGAACCCTAATCTTTCCCATCGTTAAATCAGGCCTCCCTGAATTATATGTTGAAGTAATAATTAATCATTTCCGCAACATCAACAATCATTACAACACGACCATCACCCAAAATGGTAGCTCCTACAATGCCCGGAATGTTCCCGAGATATTCTCCCAGCGACTTAACAACAATTTCCTGTTGCCCTACCAGTTCATCAACTACTATGCCCACCTTTTCAATTCCTGTTTCGACGATTACAACTTTCCTTGCACCTGATTCGGCGTATTCAGGAACATTCATTGCATTTCCGAGCCATAACAATGGATAGACAACTTCTCTGATACTAATAACATTTCTTTGATTAACTGAGAATATCTCACTCCTATTCAGAGAAATCACTTTTTCAACAGCACTCAGGGGTATAGCATAAGATTCCTGTCCTGAGTTGACAAGCAGCCCTTGTATAATAGCAAGAGTCAGAGGCAGTTTAATAATAAATACTGTTCCCAGCCCTGGTTCAGATTCAATTTCAATTGAACCTTTCAGCTTCTGGATGTTAGTTCTGACAACATCCATTCCGACGCCACGCCCGGAAATGCCAGAAACAGAAGCGACCGTACTGAATCCCGGCTTAAAAATCAGATGCAAAGCATCGCGTTCCTTCATTCTATCAGCCAGCTCGCTGTCAATTATTCCTTTTTCCAAAGCTTTTTGTTTAATAAACTCAGGATCAATCCCATTGCCATCGTCACTGACCCTCAGAACAATGTTGTGTCCTTCCTGTCCGGCTTCAATAGCAATAGTACCTGCCTCCGGCTTGCCTGAATCAATGCGCTTGTCGGGGCTCTCAATGCCGTGGCCGCATGAATTACGAATCATGTGAACTAATGGATCACCCAATTCTTCAATTATTCCCCTATCAATATCAGTGTCCTCACCACTTATCTCAAGATTAATTTTTTTACCGAATTCTTTGCCGAGGTCTCTTATAAGGCGCGGCAATTTTTTAAACAGCTTTGCAACCGGAACCATCCTCATCCGCATTACAGCAGACTGAATCTCTGAAGTAACAAAATCGATGTTGGCAATTGTTTCGCTTAAGTTCCTGATATCTTCTTTGTCCTTTATCCGTCTTTCTACATTCCCGCTAATCTGTGAAAGGCGGTTTCTTCCAAGAACCAACTCCCCGGATAAATCCATCAGTTTTTCTACACGTTCGATATCAATGCGGATGGTTTCAGATTTCTTTTCTTTTATATATTCTTTTTTTGGGGGGGCCTGTACTTGTTTTATTGGTTCCGGCTCTACTGATGGTTCACCATTTTCTAAGGCATCGTAAAACCCTTTATTTGCTTCTTCGAAAGCTTTATTAAGCAATTTCTCCTCTTCAGGAGTCATTTCGCCTTCTTCGCCGAGCAGGGACTCATCAAATTCGTATTTATCCTGCTCAATATTTTGGTTGCCCGGGGCTTTCAGATTTTCGGTCTCTTCTATAACTGCCTTGTCAGTATCAAATATATTCTCAAGTTTAATTAGAATGTGTTGGATTTCCCCGGGGCTTTCATCACCGGCAACTAACCTTTCCAACAATTGATATACAAGATCATGTACTTCCAGCAGTAAGTCAATAATCCTGCTGTCGATTTTTTCAACGCCTTTGCGAAGCTTATTGAGCACATCTTCTGCGCAGTGGGTTAATTCGGAAATCTGGCTAAATCCCATAAATCCCGAAGTCCCTTTGATAGTGTGGAATGAACGGAAAATCCTATTAATCAGTTCATCATCGCCGGAAGTTTTTTCCAGCTCCATCAGGTCAGAAGACAGACTTTCGAGCAACTCTTCGGTCTCAACTATAAAACCATCGAAAATTTCTTGCATTTCCGGTTCGTTAAATAATTGAGGCATTTAATTTCCGTAATTATTCGTAAAAATATCAACCCTGCTTCTGTTGTATTTTCATGTTTACAACAGAATCAATTTTTTCTTTTAAGGTTTGCGGCGTAAAGGGCTTTACAACATAATTATTCACCCTTGCTTTTAAAGCATCTATTATGTCTCTTTTCAATCCCCGAGTTGTAACCATGAGTATCGGAATATGTTTTGTTTTTTTGGATTGCCGGATATTCAATGTTAATTGCAGGCCATTCATGTTTGGCATATTCCAGTCTGTTATAATAAAATCTATTTTGTTATACATGATTTTATCAAGCGCTTCCAAGCCGTCCTGTGCCTCAACAATATTGTGATAGCCAATTTCGCGGAGAGTATTGGTTGTAATACGGCGCATTGTTGGTGAATCATCAACAACGAGTAGATTCATATTATACCCCTAATTCAACTTAAATACTTTGATACTTCGTACTGAATCTTTTTTGCGTTGAACGGCTTAACCAGGTAAGAATTTGCCCCTGCATCAATTCCTTCGTTTATTACTTCATCGCTCGAAAGGGAAGATAAAATGATAATGGGCAATTCCTTGTACTCCGGGTTCTCCCTAACTGTTTTGATAAGTTTGATGCCATCAACATTTGGCATATTCAGGTCGGTTACGAGAAGGTCAATTTTCTGCCGGGGAAGTTTTTCAAGAGCTTGCATACCGTCTTCAGCAGAAATAACATCATAACCCTTTAGCTTAAGGGCAAGGATAATAAATTTCCGAACTGAAGGCGAATCTTCTGCAAGAAGTATTGTTCCTGACATATTAGTACCTGCTTTTATACGCTACTCTTTTTTATAAGCCATTGCTTTTGGAAGATGCACAAGTTTAAAAGCTTTGGAAACTCCATGAAGAGATTCCGAATAGCCTATAAACAAATAACCGTTTTTATTTAAAGCGTCGTAAAGGTGCGAAACCACCTGCTGCTTGGATGTTAAATTAAAGTAAATCAAGACATTGCAGCAGAAAATAACATCACAACTTGTTACTATTTTTATTTCCTGTGGATTAAACAAGTTAATCCGCATAAACTTCACATTCTTTTTAACTTCATTATTTATTATGAATTGAGAACCGTTCCGCCGAAAATACTTTTTGAGATATAAGTCGGGCAAATTCCTGATAGCATATTCCTTGTAAACACCTTTCCTTGCTGTGTCCAATATTGCGGAATTAATATCGCTGGCGAGTATCTGGAAGCGTACATCCGGGTATTTACGTTGCAGTTTTTCAAGCACGAGCATTGAAATTGTATATGCTTCTTCACCGCTCGAAGTAGCGGAGCTCCATATCCTGACAGTTTTTACAGGATTGTCTTTTTTCTGTTCAATTATCTCAGGCAGCAATACTTGCTCAAAAGCCTCAAACTGTTGTTCGGCCCTGAAAAAATAAGTTTCGTTTATCGTAATAACCTCGAAGAGCTTCCTGATTTCTTCTTTGCCCTGTGTTGAATTGATTAACTTGAAGTACTCCTCATAAGAATTCAGCCTCTTAGCTAGAAGCCTTTTTGATATTCTGCCTTCGAGCAGGTATTTCTTACTTTCCGAATAGAAAATTCCGGAAAGCTCGTAAATCAGATCTCTTATTTGCGTAAATGTAGCTTCATCCAACCTGTCGGAATCATCATCTTTCCCTGCACCCCGGCCTAAATTACCCTGTGAGGCAGGTTTGCTGAATTTAAATTTAAAAAGATCCGACGCCATAAATCTGTCCGTTAGTTAGCTTTGTTCAATATTCTATCCACATTTTCACGTAATCGGGGATACTTCCCGGAAATAGTATTCAATTCCCGGGGCATACCTGTCAAAATTTCCGGCGGGACCAGTTCAATAATTTTCCCTGCTTTATTTTCAGATGATTCAGACAGCATTTTACACATGACATTAGAAAAACACAACTCGTGCATATTTTTCAGAACATCAAATGTTTCGTCTGCGAGTGAAGATCTTTTTTCAATAAACGCATCTATTATTCCTTTAAATATGGCTTCAACCTTTGGTATTTCAGTTTCGGGAAGAAATTCTCTAACTAAACCGAGGTAATCAATAAAAAAGGCTTCTTTATCAAATTGTGTGGCAAGGAAGCGGAAAAAAATCCTGATCGTATTTTCATCAGCAAAGGTAAATAAATTATAAGTAATCATCTGCTGAGTTTCAGTATTCCTGGACCATATTTCATTCCCAACAACTTCTATATCGGCAGTCTCATAAGAATTACCGAGGGCAATTAATCCGGCAATCCTCGAATCCTGGTCTTCTTCCTTAAGCGCCATTCTGGCGACATGCCTTAATTCATTGGGAAGTTCTACTTCCCTTTCCAATCTGAATGCAATCGCATAGATGGTCTTTAATAGATAAACCTGTATTTCTTCGTGTACATTGGGCAGTTCTTCAATTAGTTTTTCGCAGATGCTGAAATCTGTCCCCGAATGAGCAAGTGCATCTATACCGGATATCTTGATAAAAAGGTCTTCTGAGCCAGTCATAAGCCCAAAAAGAAACTCCTGGGCACGGTCACCTCCAATCTTTCCAAGCGCCTCTATAACATTTGGCCTTAAGTCTTCCTCTTCACTGTAAATTTGTATTAACTTTTGGACAATCTCACTGTCTCCAAGGTTGCCAAGAGCTTCAATAGCCGAGGCACGAACATTGGGGTCAGGATAATCAAATAGATGATAAATCTTATCTTTAACAGACAGGTTCCCAACTTGGCCGAGAATATCGCAGGCATACTTTATATCGTCTGCATTTGGAGTGTCCAGAGCTGAAACCAATGCATCCACAGAATGCTCTTTAAATTTCATAAGCAAATCACCAGCAAGGTTTCTGATTGCAATATCAGAATTTCCAATCAAGTCAGAAACTTTGAAAGCCGCCTTTGCCTTTAATTCATCAGGGATATTAAGCAGAGCATTAAATATAATGTCTCGTACTCCTGAGTCGTCGTCATTAAGACCTTCCGTAAGTGCATCAACAGTGTCAAGGTTGAGATTTTGTTCCCGGCTTATTGATATTGCAGCTTTCCTCCTCATTTCGGGGCTGTCTGAATTCAGAAGTTGTAATAGTTTTTCTTGTATTTCCATTACCCGGTTGAGTAAATGATAAATGCCTATTTGAGATTTTCAATTTAAGCAATAACGCTAAATAATGTTAATTAAAAATATATAATGGTCAGATAGGAAGCGTGTAAGTATGCAAGTGTAAAAGTTGGAGTTGGTTTTCTTAATGGTACGCCCAAGCTAAAAGCCTATCCAATATTTGACATCCGGTAAGATAAGAATATATGTAAGGGTACTGAGTGCTTGTGAATATTTTCAGGAAACTTTTTTATTTCAGGGTAATTCTTGAATCTTAATTATTCAAGAAATTGTTTTACCTGAGATATTTATTCCGAGCTGTTCAACACGATAGCGGAGTTTTGCCCGGGAAATAGAAAGTAATTTTGAAGCTTGTATCTGGTTACCGTTAGTAATTTTAAGCGTTTGTATAATTAAATCTCTGAGAACATTCCCCATCGGAACACCGGATTTTGATATTTTAAGGAAGTGTTCGCCTTCGTTTAATTCAAATTCGGCAGGTTCTTTAATTTTTTGAGTAGAGGAACCTGGCCTCAGGAAATGGAGAGAATCTTTTGTAATCAATTCCCTGTTTTCCAACAGGATTATTCTTTCAATAACATTCATCATTTCCCTTACATTTCCCTTCCACTTGTAGTTTTTGAGTGTTTCGGCTGCATCGGGAGTGAATCCTGAGATATTTTTACCAAACTTTTTATTGAATTTATCAATGAAAGAACTGGCAAGAGTCAGTATATCATCCCCCCTTTCTCTTAGTGGAGGGAGCAATATTTTTGCAACATTCAACCTGTAGTACAAATCCTCGCGAAATTTTCCATCCTCAACCATACTCTCAAGTTCCCTGTTGGTGGAAGTAATAACCCTTACATCAACAGAAATTTCCTTTTGCCCTCCAAGGCGGTAAAATTTTCTTTCCTGCAGCACTCTGAGAAGTTTAACTTGCAGATCGAGGCTCAATTCCCCTACTTCATCAAAAAGTATTGTGCCGTGGTGAGCCTGTTCAAATTTACCGGGCTTGATTTTTTCTGTGGCTCCGGTAAATGCCCCTCTTTCATAGCCGAATAGTTCATTCTCGGCAAGTTCACGAGGTATTGCCCCACAGTTAATTGTAACAAACGGCCCTTTTGCTCGTGGTGAGTTTTCATGAATATACCTGGCAATTAATTCCTTGCCGGTTCCTGTTTCCCCAACAATTAAAACAGTTGTATCGTCAGTAGCAGCTACTATTTTAGCCATTTCGAGAGCTTTTTTCATTCCTTCCGAGCTGCCAATAATTTTTTCGGGTTGGTCTTCCTTTATTTTCTCGGATAGAATATCAACCTGACGCCTAAGGTCGTAGTTTTCGAGTGCCCTTTCGACAGAAACCTCAAGCTGCTCCAGGTCAAGGGGCTTTACTATGAAATCTTCAGCGCCGAGTTTCATAGCCCTGACAGCCATCTTGATATCAGAGAACGCTGTCATAATAATTACAGGCATGCTATAGCCCTGCTTCCTCAGTTGCTCAAGTATATCAAGGCCGTTTGCATGGCCCAGAAAAATATCCAGCAGGATTAAGTCCGGCGAGATTACGTGTAGCTCGTTAATTGCATCATCGGGTTCCGTGAATGTAAGCACCCTGTTGTATTTTTCCTCGAGTATGCTTTTTACTGTCGAGTTAACAAGCGGGTCGTCTTCAATCACAACGATAGTATAGTTTTGGCCGGCCATAAACTTAAATCCTGGTTAATTTGCTGCTTGTGATTTAATATTAAATTAAGTTAATAAAAAAGGAAGTAAGCACAAACAGAAAAGTGCTAATATTAGCCATTCCTTATTATGGGAAGTTTGATATAAAAGGAGCTTCCTTCACCGAGCTTGCTTTCTACATCAATAATTCCACCGTGCTGATGAAGAATTCGCTGAGTGATTGGCAGGCCTAAACCCGTTCCATCCGGTTTACGGGTGAAGAATGGATTAAACATTTTAGTTATGTCTTCAGGTGAAATCCCTACTCCTGTATCGCTGATTAAAAGGACTGCCATCATATGCGTACCTTTTGCCGCTGATTCCGTATATGTTTCAATCGTTATTTTACCTTTGCTTTTAATTGCATCTGCTGCATTTGTAAGAAGGTTAATCATTACCTGCTGCATTTGTTTTGAATCGGCAGAGACGGTAGGCAAATTCTCCAATAATTTCAACTCAATTTTTATTTCTTTTCGCTTCATAATGGAAGATACCATATCAAGGGTAGAAGGGATAAGGGAATTAATATTAATTTCCTTAATGTCGGGCATTGTCGGGCGGGAAAAATTTAATGTAACTTCTACTATTCTTGAAATCCTGTCAACCCCCTTTAGCGCAGAACTAATGTAATTATATGCCGCCTCACTATCCGGAGTGTTTCTCTTAAGTACCTGTAGATTTAGGTTAACTGCTGCCAGCGGATTTCTGATTTCGTGTGCAACACTAGCTGACAGCTGCCCAAGCAGTACCAGTTTATCTGCTTGAACTAACTTATCTGTGAGCGCATGCTGTTCACTTACGTCCCGTGCGATAGCGTGTATCAGTTTCCTGCCCCCATGCTCAACAAAACGGGCGCTTATCTCTACCATCAGACTTTCGTTTTCAGGTGTTTCGAGCGAAAGTTCGGAAAGTACTGCGGGGGAGCCGGTTTTGTTGAGGAGCTTAAATATTCTTCGAAACTGCGGCAACCTTTTACCAATGAGTTTATTCTTAGTCATTCCCAGCAGATTCGATGCATAATCATTTGCATCAAGTACATTCCATGTTTCAGGTTGGACTATGAATACCGCATCAGTGGCATTATCAAAGAAGGATTTATACCATGCAAGCTGTTTTTCAAGCAATTCGATTTTTTCAAATGCACTATCCTTCTTTGTACTCTTCATAAATTAGTTCTGTTGATTAAAACAATCCGAGCAAAGATAGCTAATTAGGAGGTTTGGTTTCAAGTGAATCGGGGATTGCCTCAACAGGTTCTTCTTTTCCATCAGGCGGCTTGAGCAAGTTAAGCGGGCTGTCCGCTGATTTAACTTCATCAATTAATTCTGCCGGACTGTCAAGTAAATTGAGCGGGTTCTTAAGTGCATCACCTGCATTCTTGAATATTTTAGACGGGTCTTTAATCATTTCCATAGGGTCATCAGTCATTTTCGCATCTTTAACTTCGGTAGCAGGGGCTTTGTCGCTTTTCATCCCGGATTCTGCATCCTCCTTGCCGGTAATAGCCACACGTTCAGGTTGCTTAAGTGAATCCGGTATAGTCTCTCCACTCTTTACAACAAGGTAATAATCCCTTGTAACTCTTACATCTTCGGCATAAACGCTGCCGGGATACTTCTCAATAAGAAGGCTGTAATAATATGAAGCGCTGTCCGGCAGATGGAGGTTGTTTTCAAATATCCATCCTATAGCGTACAAAGAACGCGGCGAATAGTCACTTTTTGGGTATTCGTTATATACTTTTTTGAATTGGGTTATTGCAAAATTATATTCACCAAACTTTCGAAGTTCAGAACCGGATTTATATAACTCCGCGACAGTGTCAATCACAAAATCTTCAGTAAAGCCAAGTTGTTTTGCGGATTCCCGGCCATACTCCGAAAACGGGAATCTTTCAACAATCACTTCGAGAAGCGAGTCCGCCATATAGGCATCTTCATCCCTTACTGTGCGGGCATAAGCATATAGAAAGCGTGCTGACAACTCGTTTCCAAGTGGTGCAAGCTCTGCAGATTTGCTATAGTAATGCTTTGCCGAGTCTGGGTTATCCAGTTGTTCGTGTATCCTGCCAATTTCGAATAGATATAATGCCGCATCGTACTTCAGGGAATCACTTACAGGCTCATCCCCTTCGATTTTTTTCATTGCCGGCCTTAGCAGGTTCATATTCCTGTCGTACTCTGTAAGTAGCTTGTACATCTGGTGAGATGTATGGAAAACCGGTGTACGTACAGAACGGGAACGGGCAAAATACTTGGCTGCCTGGAAATAATCGTCTTTTTCATAAACATCCATTCCCTTTTCGAAGTAATATGTAACAATCAAGGGGTTGTTAACATACGCTGAATCGGCATAGTATTCCGCGAGTTCCATTTCCTCTTCTTTCCCTTGGAGCCTGAGTGCGTTCAGTCTTTCAGCAAAGGCATATCCCTTCCACTCTTCAAACTTTCCGTCATTTTCAAGCTCAGAGAGAATCTCAGAGGCATCATCGTATCTTCCGAGCCTGTTTAAAGAAGCAGCTTTGTATAGCTTTGCTTCAAATTCCTGGAGATAGCCGGGTGAATAATCCATCACGGTTGTGAATTCCTCAACAGCCCTTTCAAAAAGTCCAAGCCTGTATAAAAGCATTGCAAGGTCGAGTTGCCAGTTAGCCTTGATTTCACCATCATCAGTCTGGGCAACTGCCTGCCTGTATGGCCTGAGGGCACCGTCGAGGTCGTCGTTGAACAAAGCAACTTCGGCTTCAAGCCTGAACGCTTCTGAAAGTATGTCATACCTTTCAAGCTGCCAGGCAATGTCAACTGTTCTTGAAAGCATTATTTCGCCTGCATAAAACTTTCTCTGGATGATAAGATTTTTCGAAAAAAGCAGATGTGCATCCGGCGAAAATTCCCCATCGGGGAATTTGTCAATCAACTCGCTGCATTTTAACTGAGAGGGGAGCCATTCATTTCTGTAAAAGTAAGATTTGGCCATCAGGAAAAGCGAACCCTGCACATAGTCGCTTTTGGGATGATTAGCAAGAATTTTGGAACCCTTGATAATTACAGAGTCAAGCTTAACATTAACAGGCTGGCGTTGTTGTTGTGTGATTACATAGTCTTTAACAAAAGCAGGTATTCCCCTGTTTGCGTCGTCTTTTATATCATTCCTTTCCTCCGGGACAACTATTCGGGGATTAGTTTTTCTCTTGTCATCCTGGTATTCAAATTCGTCCTCGGACTCATTAACCAGGCGGTCCATATTGTAATAGGTATTAAAGTAAGTAGTGAAATTGTCCCATTGACTGCAGGATGCGAAAAAAAGAGCCAGCAGGGCAAGCGGCATATATAAATATTTGTTCTTTAACATAAAACAACGCAAAGCGTTTAAATAATACACTACAACCTTGAATTTAAGCAATTATGTCCGGGTTGCAATACAATCGCATGAACGCTTATTATACGGCCATATTTTAAAAAGGTTTAATCTACAATCAGTTGGCAAGTAATTTAAATATTTTCGTTTGGCAGTTTAACAGCCGGGAGAGATCTTCCTTTTTTCGCTCAACTCTGAGACCAGTAACATATATCCTGAATTGCAGCAATTTTCTCCTGTTTTCAATCCACCGGCTGTTTTCAAGCCTGTTGAGGAATATATACTCAGGCCTTTCCTTGAACTCCCTGATTTTTTTTCTGTAGGATATAATTTCTTTTTCGAGGCTTCTTAAGTCCTTCATGTCGTTGTATAAACTTTGCCTGCTCAACTTCTGGTGATACATTCGCATTCTTTTGAAATTACCGCTGAGATATGCTTCCCTGACATTGTGCCAATACTGGATACTTTGATTGTTTTGATTATTCAGGTCAGGGTGGACAGCTTTAATAAGACTTTTGTACATGAGCTTTAATTCTATCTGCCTGAATCCCGCAAGCTCTCCGATCTCCTTGTTTGCTGTTTCAAGCAATTCTTTGTTTTTGCATTCCTCTCTTGCTTCGTCCTTTATCATCCCAAGTATTTTAGAATTAAGAGGCAACCGCTTTTCAAGCCTTATTTTCACTATCCTCAAAATCTTATCCAACTCAAATTCGTTTGAGTTTAATTCTTTTAATTCAGATTCGAGTTTCCAGAAGAACCCCGAATACTTTTTATACATTTGGGGCTCTACAGACTTCTTTAAGTACTGCCATTCCTCGGATAATTTCAGGAGTTCGAGTCTCCTCTCCTTAATTTCCTGTGTTAAATTACTCATCAGAACTGTAAATTTCGTTAATAGCTTTTAAAGCAAATCTCAGGTGCGGGATTACTATTGTGCCCCCAATAATCAAGGATATGTTCATTGTTTCATTCAGCTCCTGCCTTGTGCATTCCAGTTTGTAACACTCGCGAATGTGATAGAGCACACAATCATTACATCTAAATAGCAATGAGCAGGCCAGCCCCATTAACTCTTTGTATTTAGGAGGGATTTCGCCTTCGCTAAAGGCGGTTTTATCCAATGCAAAAAACCTGTTGAATGGCAGGAAATTCTGTTCTGACACAAAAGCATTTCCTTCATGTCTTCTTGCATTAAACTCTTCGAATATCTCCATAGAAAAAATCCTCTGCCTTATAAATCCGGGCTGAATTCCAATTAATCAGAGGTTTATGAAATTTAGCTGCTGCTGCGGTGAAATTACACTACCTCCATTGCTCATTTAATTTAATTAAATTGCGTTTTTATTGTCACTAAAGTTATCCACAGAATTTGAACACGGTAGTAATAGTCGGCGCAGGTGTCAGCGGAATTTCAGCAGCTATGAAGCTGGTTGAGGCAGGATACCATGTAAAGTTGCTGGAAGCTAAGGGATTTCCAGGGGGAAGGATTTACTCATTTGAGGACAACAAAACCGGGGATATCATTGACAACGGACAGCATGTATTGATAGGTGCATATCAAAATTTTTTCTCGATTTTAAATAAGCTCGGAACAAGAGATAAGCTGAAGGAGCAAAGAAGCCTTAAGCTGACAATGCATGATTTAAAAGGCCACCCCAGGGTATTTGATGCATCTAAGTTTCCCGGGCAGGCCGGATTGCTATATGCTTTATTATCACTTAAAGATGTATCCATCAGCAGCAAACTTAACTCACTCAGAATGATGAAATCCACCGATGTTGAAAATATTGATATTAAAAGCGTAAGCGATTTATTGCGCTATTATTCGGTTGGTGGGGACATTGCAAAACTATTGTGGGAGCCTTTGGTAATTGCAACAATGAATCAAAGCATATTTAAAGCGCCTGCAAGGGTTTTTAAGAATATCTTAACGCTTGCTTTTTTTAAAGGCGTTGCAAATTCGAGGATGATTTTTCCTGTTACTGGCTTGAGTGAACTTTTAAAGCCTTTGCCGGCTTTTCTTGAGAAGCACAATTCAAGGTTTTATCCAAACTCCGGAATTGAATCAATATTAACAGAAAATAACAGGGTTGTTTCAGTCAAGACAAAATACGGGAATACTATTGAAGGAGATTCATTCATTATTGCTGTGCCACCATTGCAATTAAGAAAGTTAATCTATCCGGATTTTTGTCGAGCTGAACTAAATACTTTTATATCTGAACACGAGTACTCAACTATTGTATCTGCTTATCTTTGGTACGATAAGGAGTTAACTCAAAATGAATTCGGCGGAATAATTAATTCAACAATTCATTGGTATTTCAACAAAAGGAGATTATTTAATAATTCAAATCCTGATTACCCGGGTCATCTTGCAATAACAATAAGCAATGCAAATGCAACTGAAAGATATTCAAATGAAGAATTAATAAAACTAATCGACAAGGAAATACAAGAAGTGCTGAATACAAATGCTAAGTTGTTACATTTCAGGCTGATACGAGACAAGAGGGCTACTTTTAGCCAAAATTATGAAATAGAGATGAAAAGGCCGGGTACGAAAACTAAGCTAATAAATCTATTTATTGCGGGCGACTGGACTAACACTTCGCTCCCGGCAACAATTGAGGGTGCAGCAAAAAGCGGTATTGATGCAGCAGGGCAAATAATCAACCGTGGCTTCGCCTGATTCTTGTGGTAGGGACCCTGTTTTTTATCTCAGATATTTTTTGTGTTTCCATTAGTCTGAGAACGTTAGCTATTGCTTCGGATTGAGACTTTCCAAATGCAGACATATCGCCAATTTCAGGGGCCTTGGCAATAAACTTCTTTACTTTACCATCCCAATACAGTATAATTCGTTGCTTTCCCATCTAATATTCAGCAAATTCCATAAAAATTTAATGCAATATTAATATGCATCGCCACTAAAAATGACACTCAAATATCAAGCCAATACAAGTGATGTATGTTTAATTTATGTAAATCATATAGCCAAGATCTGAATAATCAAGCCTATTCAAGCCCTGTTCTTGAAGTAATTCATCATATTTCTGATAGAAAGGATTCTTTCGGTTGATAACAAAGAATGGTGATCGGCCTTTATTTAGTAACTCTTTTAAAAGATTTATATCAGGTGGTTCATCATTAAACATGCTCCTTTGGGGAAGCGAGGAAAAAAGCTGGTGAATATTTTCCGGGCCTGTGTAGAAGTGGGAACTTCCTTCAGAAAATCCAAGAGCTTTAATGTTGTTCCAAAGCACTTTTTCCGGGGGATATTTTATCGTTCCGAGATTAAATGAATCTGCATATTTGAATTTCACTAATGAGGCAATTGCCAATAATGTGCAAAAACTATACATCGTAATTTGTACATAGTTTTTCTCCTTATTTCTGGAATTGACGACTTTTATCCCATAAAAGAAAGCAATCAGGAATGTTAAAATGAAGGGTGATAGCAACCTGTGATCCGGAGTGTCTATTTTTGCAAAGAAAGATACCAGCACAAGGCCGATTAAATAAACTCCTCCGTAAAGGATAAGCGAAGACTGGAATACTCGTTGTTTGACTTTTTTGATTTTTGTTGAATACATCGGGTAAAGTGCAATTAGCAAAATGATAATGGAGAAAAGGAAACCGAATACAAACAATGCAGGCTCAGTATTATCGAGTTTTTTCATTACTTCCGAAAAGAAGTCCAGCCTGATCTCTTTCCCAATACCGTGAGTTACTGATAGATCGCCATAAAGCAATTTATTCCTGGCAAGCCAAATCAATACAGGGCCAAAAGACGCTAATCCTGCCATGGCCATTTTTTTCCAGAAGCCTTTATTCTGGTAAAGCGCCGGTAAAAGGAATAAGAATATATTAATTGCGCCTAAATATCTCATCCAGGAAGCTAGAAATGCAATTGCAAAGGCATAATACCAGTATTTATAATTGCCTGTATAGACTATTTTCCTGATGAAAAAAAACTGGAGCATTAAAAGTGAAATAAACAGTGTTTCCGTCCAAAAATGTGCGAACAATACCCTGAAAGTCGGAAAAATAGTAATTGTCAGGAATATCAACAACTTAAAGAGATTGTAAAATCCAAGGGAATTAAGCAGTAAGTAAAGAGCAAAATAAAAAAGAATGATGGCAAACGTCTGGACAACAAGAGCAGCAAAAATTGGATTTGGTTCAAATGTCATCACAAGAGCAATCAGTACAGGCAATCCGGGGGGATGTTCTGTATAAGGCTCAAACTCCGGTTCCATATTGCCTGTGAAGAAATTGGCATTAAGTTCAAGCACTCCGCGCTCAGCAAGGTTTTTGCCTGCGGCAAGATAATTGTTTGAATCAGGAGACAGGTTAATAGTATTTAACCAAGTTACTATGCTGTAGAAGCATAATACTCCAAGTATTATTACCTGGGTTATTTTATGATAACGATGCTGCTCTTTCTTCATCTGACAAATGAATGCTTATCGGCTATGCACTAAGCGCTATAGCTAACAGCACACTTTAATATTTCAAGCGCACATTCTTCCTTGCGCAATGGTGGGAAATCCTTCCTTTCACCATTTCTGGCAAGGATAGTAATCGTATTGTATTCCGAGCCAAAACCTGATTTTTCCTTGTTTGCCTGGTTTACTACAATCATATCGCAATTTTTCCCGTGGAGCTTCTTTTTCCCATTTTCAATTGCATTTTCAGTTTCAAGCGCGAATCCAATCAAAAACTGTTTTTCTTTTTTAAGCCTGCCCATTTCGGCGAGAATGTCTTTAGTTGCTACAAGTTTTAATATCAATGCATCACCGGCTTCTGTCTTTTTTATTTTACCGGCTCTTGGATTAACAGGTGTATAGTCAGCAACTGCTGCAGCTAAAACAGCAAGGTCATTATCAGGAAACCTGGCAATTGATTTGGAGTACATTTCTTCAGCAGTCTTTACCTTTATTAGCTCTATACCATCCGGTTCCACAAGGTCAACAGGACCTGAAACCATTGTCACTTTGGCTCCTGCTTCTCTTGCCATTACTGCAAGCGCATAACCCATTCTACCGGTTGACCTGTTTGCTATGAACCTCACGTCATCAATACTTTCGTGTGTAGGGCCGGATGTAATCAGGACATTTTTCCCCTCAAGGAATTTTTCCGGCACATGAATCGGCCTTATTTTCCTTTTTAACAATTCAAGTTCAAATTCGCTGTTCCAATTATCTTTATCGATTGCTTCTGATAATTTAGAATCCGGAATTGAAAGGATTTCTTCAATAGTCCTGGTCTCGCCTTCAATCCTACCGCCCGAAAGGATTTGTTCTATGTATTGTCTCAGAAAATCCGGTTTAGGCATTCTGCCGGAGCCACTCAAACCACTTGAAAGTTCACCTTCTTCGGGTGGAATAATAATTGCGCCGAAGCTTTTTAATTTTTCAAGATTAAAAACCGTTGTTGGATGTTGAAGCATAGTGAAATCCATTGCAGGCGCCAGCGCCAGCGGGGTTTCACGGGGAAGAGCCACAGCAAGTACAGTAAGTGCATTGTCACAAAGGCCGCTTGAAATTCTTGCAATTGTCGTAGCAGTTGCCGGTGCAATAATCATCAAATCACACCAGTGGGACAGGTTTATATGCCATGCGCCACTATTTTGATTCTCTGAATCGAACATGTTGCTAACAACATCATTTCGGCTGAGATTGGACATTACAAGAGGCGATACAAACTCTTTTGCTGAATCAGTCATTACGACTCTTACCTCAGCTCCGGCTTTGACAAGCTCCCTGACTAAATTCGGAGACTTATACGCTGCAATCGAACCGGTTACACCAAGTAGAACTTTTTTATTTTTTAAACTTTCTGTCATTGTAGGATTCCATCTTAACATAGCTAAAATAATAAATTAATAAGTGCCGACAATTTAATTTAAAATCAACACAGGATAGCCTATTTTCCTGTCAATTAAGCTTATAATGAGGAAGTACGCACCTGCGGGGATTTGCGAAGTAACAAGATAACCGCCTTCTTCATCAATTATTATTTCCCTGCCATTCAAGTCGAAAAGTTGTATCTTTCCGGGCGGAGATTTGATTTCAATAAACCCACTATTATTTACGATCATTATTTGCTCATTTCCCCCTGAAACCCATGTATCTTCCATAATTGTAATTTTTCTTATCAGGGTATCACTATTTGTATATCCGAATTTTTGGGTATGGAAAAATATTTCAGCCTCCCCCGGTATTGAATTTTCCTCAACGTTGAATATAAACTCAGATTTACCGGTTGAATCAGGAATTAAAATTTCATCAATATCCAATTTCGAGGAATTGATAACAATCTCCGGAGTTTCAACAAGAGCCCCTGTCGTATCTTGAATCATTATTTCATATTTAACAGACTCCCCTTTGCTAAGAAAAAATTCAGCCATTGGCGAAACTACGATAGAAAGTTTTAGATACTCATGGAAAACGGTGACCGGCATAATGTGAGTTTTCGACTCAAAAGTATTTCTTTTGGGAGTAATTGCTATCTCATACTCGCCATTTGTTATTCCAAATGGTATTTTTAAAAGATATTCAAAAAATCCAAAGTCATTTGTTTCAGTTTCTATTGTTTCATCTTTCATACTATCGTATATTATCAGTTCGGAGTTTCTTGGACGGTTCAGAGTATCACGAACAAAAAAAACTACGGTAAGAGTATCATTCCAGTCCAATGCTGCTTCGATTTTCTCAGGAATTGTAATAACCGAAAGGGTGTCCCGGGAATATAATTCCAGATGAGAAATAAAAATAAAAAATGCAACCAAAACCGTTGCAAAAATTCGTCTTCCTGGTATGATTTTGGAGAAAAATATGAAAAGATTGCTTATCATTTTTCTGGCTTTTGCTTTATTTTCATGTTCTAACGAAGTACCAACACCAAAAGTACAAAAAAGTGGAATACCCGATAAACCGGAAAATGTAAATCCACTAAAGGTTGGCGATATTTTCCCGGAGATAATGCTCAAAGACCAGTTCAGCGAGGAGTTTAATCTTTCAGAGGTTATTGCTTCTAAACCTTCGATAATCATTTATTACCGGGGAGGATGGTGCTTTTATTGCAATCTGCATTTTGGACAACTGCAAGATGTAGTCCTGGACTTAAAACGTCTTGGATTTGGATTATATGCAATTAGCCCTGACTTACCAAAGAATTTAGCTGAAACAACCAAAAGGCACGAACTGGATTATTTATTACTCAGCGACCCCGATTTAAATATCGCTAAAAAGCTCGGTATTGCATATATCAAAAAGAGAGCATCAGAAAGCAATAGCGGAAAGGATGAATTTCTCTCTGTTCCATCTGTATTTATAGTAGGGACAGATAATAAGATTAAATTTGAGTATTTCAACTCAAATTACAAGCAAAGGATTGCCCCGGGGGAATTACTCAAAGCCGCAGAGTCAATTATAAATTAGTGCTTTTTATAGAATATCTTAAAATCAGCCTGAAGCTTGACAGTTTGATATTTGCTTACCTTGCTTAAATCAATAAGTATTGAACCTTCGAGGTATCCCTCTTGTCTTTCGTCACTGATTATAAATAGGTTTATAGGTATTCTTGTACCGTCAAATTCTTCTTTCCTGCGTTCAAAATGGTCAGCAACAATCGCTTTTACCCATTTTCTTGCATCTTCGCCTTTGTTTATACTTATTACTCGTTCATCCAGCATACCCGCAAAATTCACAATAAACCCTAAGAAACGGTCTCTCCTTGGCGGTCCATTATGATTGGCGTTTTTACCGGTGAAATGCAAATCAAGGAGCAGCTTTGTGTATTGGGTTGCTGTGTCAAGGATTATCCTTTGGTGCATAATATTATGTGGCCAACGGGTTCTTACCTGCTCCCTTTTATCCGGCAATTTATGGGTTTCTGAAATTTCCCAATAAACAGAATCAGGTATAAAATCTGTTGCAGGCCTGCTACCAAGAGTATCGTCAACCTGCTCCCCTGTGTTTTTGGGAATTTTATCTATGTCTTCTGTATAATCCAAAGAATTCTCGCATGCAGCGAAAATCAAAAGTAATAATATCGGAATAAACTTTTTCATTTTGATCTGCCGGTTTAAAACCTGAATAAAACTGAATAATTAAGTCCGAGTTTTGGTGAAATATAGTATTCATCACCGTATTGATAAATCAAGCCGCTTCCTTCCAGTCCGAGTAAGAACGAATATGCATCAGAAGGCGCGTATTCCAGCCCAATCATAGTCCTTCCGATACCACCGGTATAAGTAGCTCCTGCAGAAAATTGTCCAAACATACTCAAGTTATTGAATCTAAGAAGTGTACCACGCAGTGTTGCAGCAACAGTCAGGTAATTGGGGTACATTCTGTATTGATACTCTGTACCAAATTCGCTCCCTTCGAATTCCTGGTAGAAATTTTCCTGCCGGAAATCCAGACCTAGCGCCAGGGCATCGCTGAACCTGTAGTAAAAAGCAATCCCCATATTATTAAACTCCGGAATATCGCTTGGAGTCATACCATGATCATTGAAGTTCCAGTATTGGCTGCCGCGTAACTCAATTTCAATCCCTGCAGGTTCAGAAAATTCGGATTCCTGTAGCGGCACTTGTTCTACTTTATACGGATAGAAATTGCTCCCGGTGTAGATTGATGAAACACTTGAGTTAGAAATCTTATCTACAGGGCTTACCAGCAATGCAATGTTCCTGTCCGGAAAGCTTTCTTTTTGAGCCATATCGAATTCGTTTAAGTCATTTGATTTCTCAGGCCGGCTCTTCCCGACTGACGAAACAAGAGGCGCCGTTTGTGATCGCACAGGTTTTTCAAAATCATTGTTTTTTAGTGAAGTTACGAATACTTCAGATTTTGTTGCAGGAGGCTGTCGGTCAAATTCAGCAAAAGCAGCCTCCTCATTCGTTTTTGAACCGCCGGAACCAATGAAATAAGCTGTAGCAAGAATAAGGCCTATACCAAGCCCGAGAAGGCCCTGCCCAAATTTCCTGAAAAACACTGAAAAAAAGTTGCCGGAAATTGCAGCCCCTGTAATTGCAGCGGGTGCAACCACACCGATCTTATTAAATAATCCCATCGTAGTTGCAGCGGACGGTACAAATGCACTCAATTTTTTATTAAATGCTTTATCAATAAAAATGCTTTCCTTGAATTCTGTCCTCAATTCTTCATTTGCGGATAATTCTGCAAACAAGCTTTGCTCGGAACCGTTGTCGAGGTTACCCTCGAGGAATTCGTTAATTTGTTCTGAATTATTCATAATCCACCTTTACTATATTATTTTGTTAATTTCTTTGATATAAGGCTTGAGAATATCCTTTATTCTCTGCCTGCCGTTAAATACGAGGTAACGTGCGCGTGCAGCAGTGCAATCAAGGACATCACCGATTTCGTCATATTTCATATCATTGAACAGTCGGAGTACCATCGCTTCCTTTTGGACAGGCTCAAGCAGTTCCATTGCCATTACAACCAATTCGCTAAGTTCTTTATCCTCATAGTTTTGGTTCGAGCCACTGTAATATATCTCGAAATCCTCAATAGGGACTGTGGTTTTAGCATCACGCTTTGCATTCAGGCATAAATTACGTGCAATAGTAATAAGGAATCCAATGACACTTCCCTGGAATTTATCCGATTTCACATTCTGGTAAAATCTCATAAATACTTCCTGGAAAATATCAGCTGCCTGATCCGGGTTATTTAATATCGAAATACAATATGCGTTAATCCTGATGCTGTATCTGTCATATAGCTCTGTAAATGCTAATTCAGCATCCTTATTTCTGCTTTTTAGCATTTTAACTAATTCCTGGTCGCTATATTTTGCCAGCTTATTTTTCATCAATAATTCATGCCTATACTATTAATATACACATAAAGCATTTGTATGTTAGTTAGTTAATTCACTCAGGCGGATTCCAATACACATCAGATTTTAATTTTTAATAAATTATCTAACAAAACATTCCGACTTGTGTATATCGTACCAAGAGCAAGAAATAAAGGCGCCTAACAAAAAATGCATTCAGGTGTATTTTTAATAAAGAAGAAAATTTGTAATTTTAAGTAATCAGATTAACAAGGAGTATATTATGAAGAAAACAGTATTTGCAATTTTTGCACTTATGATTGGCATGGTTCTGATGAGCAGCCAGTGCCAGAAGGACGAGCAGGTTATTAGCACTAATAATCCTGTACAACTCACAGCAAGCTTCGACGAATCAGAATTTTACATTCCAACAGTTGATGAAGAATTCGACCTCAGCGGACTATCACTAGACGAAGGTATTCAGTTCACACCTGACAGGCGTCCACCGCATGACGGCAGGAAAAACCGCCCGGATATGAATGACCGCAGGAAACATGACCGCAAGCACGGCTTCTTGCTTGGTCGCGTACTACATTCTATGGATCTTACTGAAGACCAGCTTACCCAGATTCGTGAATTTTTCAAGCAACATCACGACTGTATGCGCAGGGTAATGGAAGCTTCAAAGCAGGCAAGAGAAGAAATCTTCAAACGTGCTCGTGCAGCAAGGATGGAGATTATCACGGCTCTCCGCAACGGCGAGATAACTCCGGTAGAAGCTCGCGAAAAAATGGAAGCTTTAAAACTGCATATCCGCGAAGCTCTACACAATTCAGTTGATTGGGAACTCCGTTGTAAATGCATCTGGGAACTCTTCCGCAACATTGCTTCAATTCTTGATGAAGAACAGCTTGCAATCTGGCAGCGCTATATCGCATCGCTCGAGGGCCCGTGCTTTGGTGAAGATGACAACACTGATGACAGTGAAGGAAGATAAAAAGTACTTATTATACACTACGCAATGTAGTTAAACCCCGCTTATAGTGGGGTTTTTTTTATTTTTGCAGGATGTCAGTAAGAACTCAAATAGGATTCAGAATAACACTTGCCTCAATAGCGATAAATTTTCTGCTTTTTGGCATTAAGTATTATGCTGGTATTCAAAACGATTCTATAGCTTTAATTGCTGATGCCTGGCATTCGCTTTCCGATACTATAACATCAGCTGTGATAATCCTGGGCTTGTGGTTAGCCTCCCGTCCGCCGGACATTGAGCACCCCTTTGGCCATGGGAGGTCAGAGTTAATCGCCGCAATATTAGTGGCAACTATTCTGTGTGTCATAGCCTTTGAAATTTCTCTAAATTCTATCGAAAGATTAAATTCAGGAATTTCTGTTGAATATGGCCCCGGAGCTATTGGTGTATTGATTATCAGTATCATCTCAAAAGAAGTACTGGCAATTATTTCAATTCGCGAAGGCAAAATTCATGATTTGGAATCACTCAAAGCAGACGGATGGCATCACCGAAGTGATTCTATATCATCCGCCGCAATATTAGCAGGAATTTTTATCGGTGGAAATTTTGTTTGGCTGGACGGTGCCCTGGGAATATTTATATCCGTACTTCTGGCATGGGCATCGGTAAGTATCCTCCGTTCTTCAGTCAGTTCACTCCTCGGGAAAAAAGCATCCCCTGAGTTTTATAACCAGATAATCGAGGTTGCCGATGCAACCCATCCGGTTGTTACAGACATACACAACATTAAACTTCATGCTTATGGTGAGCACAAGGAAATCTCGTTCGATATGCGACTGCCCAATGATATGAGCGTAAAAAAAGCACACGACATAGCCACGATTGTTGAGAAAGAAATTTATATCAGGCTGAAAATAAGAGCAACGGCACATATAGAGCCATTCAAAGAATAACTACCTCTTCTCGTTCTTCCTCCTGAACAGCAAGGAAATTGGAGTACCTGTATAATCATAGTTCTTTCGTAATACTCGCTCGATGAACCTTTTATATGAAGAAGGTATTAGTTGTGGATGATTGGAGAACAGCACAAATAGCGGCGGTTCTGTCCCGGTTTGAGTGATGTAATTGATTTTCAGGTCTTTTCCTTTTACTGATGGCGGGGGTGTTTTCTCAAGTTCAGCTATAAGGGTTTGGTTAAGCTCGCCTGTTGATACCCTGAACCTGCGCTTTTCAGCAACATCCTTGGCGAGTTCAAGTACTTTGGTTATGCGCTGCTTTGTAAGCGCAGAAATAAAAATCAACGGGACATAATCAAATGTCTTCATAGATTCATAAAACTTCTGTCTGAATTCCCCTGCTGTATTTGTGTCCTTTTCAATCAAATCCCATTTGTTAACGGCAACGATTATACCTTTGCGGTTTTCATCCACCTGGTTTATTATCTTTTTGTCCTGGTCTTCCAGGCCACGCTCGGCATCAACCATTACAATAGCAACATCGCAACGCTCAATAGCCCTGCCTGTGCGAATAATACTGTATAGTTCGATATTCTCCCTGACCTGGCTTCTTTTTCGCAGGCCTGCGGTGTCAATCAGGACAATCTCTTCGCCATAATGTTTAACAAAACTGTCTATAGCATCGCGTGTTGTTCCTGGTATGTCGGTCACAATCATCCTGTCGTACCCGAGCAGTGCATTTGTCAGGCTGGATTTTCCGGCATTGGGTCTCCCAACAATAGCCAACTTCAGCCTGGTATCTTCTTCATCTGTATCGTCGGTCTCTAAAGGTTCAACCGCATGGTCGAGAAAATCCCCTGTCTGTCTGCCTGAAACGGCAGAAATAGGGAAAGGTTCGCCTAACCCAAGCTTGTAGAATTCAAAGGCATTTACATCGTGGCGGACATCGTCGCATTTATTTACAACAAGTGTTATAGGCTTGCTCGAGGAACGAAGTATAATAGCAATATCTTCGTCGAAACGTGTGATGCCATCCTTGCCGTCAACGACAAAAATCACTGAATCAGCTTCCTGGATCGCAATAATTGCCTGCTCGCGTATAGCACGCTCCATCACGTTTTCTGTACCTGGGATAAAGCCTCCGGTATCAACAACTGTGAATGATTTTCCGTTCCAATCGCACTGTCCGTAGAGCCTGTCGCGCGTTACACCCGGCTCCGATTCGACAATAGCCTCTCTCCTCCCCACAAGGCGGTTGAAAAGAGTCGATTTTCCGACATTTGGCCTGCCAACTATTGCTACGAGATTCATTTCACTGCTTTTAATATTAAAGCGAATATAACAGAATTGGGAATAATATATTGTCGCATGTCAGTTTTAAGTTTAAATTATTCAATAATTAAAGAATAATAGCACCGGATTCGACAAACACCGGCATAACGGAGCCCTGAGTTATGGATTACAAATTGTGTGGATTATACGAGTGTCACACTTAACGGAGTCGAGGTGTGGCACATGACTCTTCATTCCTTCACTATCATATACCCGGTTGGATTAATGCCTGTTTCAACCTCATAAAGCAATTGCGGGTTTTCCTCAAGAGTAAAAATCAACAGCCTGCCGTCAATTGTAAAGTTTCGGGCATTCCCGACAACAATCACCCCTTTATCTTCAATAATATTAAGTGAATACCAGAATTCATCTTCGGTTTCCCTCCGGATTTTTAATCGGGGCACCCCATTTTCGAGTACATTCAGCCCTTCGTCATTGATAAACCAGAGCTTTTGGCCCATCGCTATTTGCAGATTGTCCCGCTTCACACGCAAGTGTCTTAACTCTTCAAGTGTATTTATGTCATACTCCACTATACCGCCCAGCGAATCCATGTGCTTTGGGAGATGCCTGTAAGCAGCGAAGAGCCGCATATTCACAGTATCAGCTTCGAGCCATAGCACATTCGGTCCGCATCGAAGGTGTTTAAATACTCTGTTGCTGTTTAAATCAACTACAGCAATTGTACCCGCCAGCGAGTCTTCTGCAAGGTAGTCGCCATATGCAGAGTTTGCGACAAACAGGTAGTCACCGGCAATAACTATTTCCTCAGGGGCGGGGCCTGTTATTATTCTTGTTCGGTATAAGGACATTGTTGTTGGATTAAAAACACTTAACCCATTATTGTAAAGGTCGCTAACAAAGGCCTCATGCTCATTTTTAATAGCAATATGTCGGGGGGCAACTTCTTCACCAAACTGGATTTTACCGGCAAGTTTCCCCGTTTTCAGGTTGATCTTTAGTATTGCACTGCTGCCAGTAAGCGAAATCAATACATAATCGCCAAACCTGAGAATATCTGTAGCAATGTCGCCAAGCGCAGTTTGATTGCTATTCATAAAAATATCCCTGATTGCAGTTCCTGATTGCAGGTCAACAGCGTTTAGTGAAGAGTTATCCTGTCCCCAGACACCCTCGCAGAGTACAAGCAAACCATCCCCGGTCCATTTTTTTGACTCCTCAGGGGATTGTGGTGTTTCAATGCAGGAAATTAAACAATAACAATACAGCGCTATTATAATACCTTTAATCATTAATCAGCACTGTTAAAGTTTGAAATTCTGTTTCGGACTGTAAAACTAAAAAGTATATTCCATTTATTAATCCATCGCAGTTTACTTGATTGCAATTCTCTAAATCATAATCCTTTACCTGCCTTCCGGTAGCGTCATAGACAAGCGCTCGAATAAACTCATGGCTTTCAGGCAGTAATAATGTATTTCCTGAAATCAATATTCCATTTTGTTCAACTTCAACTCCGGTCTGCATTTCAAATGTCAGGCCCACAACAGCATCCAGGTCGAAGCCGCTGAGAATCGGATCGTAATATTCATGTTCAGGATTGTCGAGGAGCTCCTGAGTTATATCAGTAATTTTGATATAAGTGATAAAATCGAAACCCAAATCTTCAATATCGAACTTGTCACCTCCGCTTTCTACCGGATTTAAAGGATCAGCTGAGCCATAAGTTGGTGTTAGCCCGGCACAACCAGCGAGCGTCTCGGGGTCATATGGAAACACTTTGAAATTAATGCCATCATCGCTTACGGCAACTTTTGCAGGTTCCACAAATAGTTTTTGATTGATAGGGTTTATAAAAACATTCTCAAAGACTGTAAAGTCCGCCCCGGGGCGGTCAATGAGTACTCTGTTCTTGAATCCTACAACAATCTCCCCGCCGAGCCCGAGTGAGAGCACTTCGTCAGGGCTGTTCGCAGGTGTTTTATTGTTGGCAATGGTTGAGGGGAAGCCAAATATATTCATCGGGAAATATTCAGTCCCCTGGCCTGCGTTTTGACCTGTCCCGGGTGTGAACGAGTAAACAGTGTCTATTCCCTGCCCTTTAGATAGGGTCTGGAGAAGAAGTATCAATGACATCAAAAGCAGACTTTTCAAGCCTGTAATATATGCTAAGCCGGAAGTACCTCCCCGGCATCGGATAATTTCGTATAACTTCATATCTCTCGTTGAATACATTTAACGCCTGCAATTTAATTTCTATATTAGATTCACCATAAAAGATTCTGTTGATTTTATAAGATGCCTCAAAGTCAAAAAGTAAATATTCCGGAATAACAGAGGCAATTGTGTTGTCTGGCAGTGAATACCTGAAGCTTGAGTATTCCATACCCGCACCAAGCCTTAAGCCTCCCACCTGCGAGGCTATTTTGGCAAATATTATTTCCTGCGGTATGTAGGGCACAAGTTTGTCATAGGTAAGCGAGCTTTCCGATATATCCTTTGTTTCCTGGAGTGTGTAATTTGCAAGAACATCGAGGCAACTCCAAATGTGAGCTTTCAGATATAGTTCAATACCTTTGCTCTGTGTCTTGCCTATATTCCTTGCGCTCCAGCTGACCGGGCTACGCGGGACTGCAATTATCTGGTCAAGTGTTTCGAGCAGAAATGCGTCTGCTCCAATGGAGATGTTCTCAAAATACCAGTCTGTCCCGGCATTAAAAGAAAGTGATTTTTCCGGCTTAAGCTCTGAATTGCCATAGTTCAGGTAGTATAATTCGTGGAACCCCGGAGGCCGGAAATTGTGAGAAACGTTTGCTCTAAATACTGCCGGCAGATAATTAAGTTTTAAGCTAAATCCACCAACACCGGAAAGCGCACTCCCTGCATCGGAGAAATAATCGCCACGCAAACCGAGTAGGAATGATATTCCGCCGATAACAATTCCGAGTTCATCAGTATCGCTGTTCACGCTGATTGCCGGGTTGAACCGCTCCACAATTGAATTAACCGAGGCGTCAAGCATATCCCCATTTAAGCTTGAATAGTTTATCTCAGCAGACAGGCTCGGGTTAATAAACCCAAAATCAGCGATATATCTGTGTTTGGTAAGAATATCGTAGTTCATGAACTTGTTATTAAGTCCTGCCGGGCCAAATGCAATTGCACGTTCATCCTCGAATTTAATATAAGACAGGTTGAGGAGGAAATTAGATTCTATGCTCTCGTTTTCTCCCAATTCATACAGATTCAAAGCATTAATTAGCAGCTTGCCGTTGAGGAGATTGGCTGTAGAGTTTTCCGGATTGCCGGTAACTACCGGGCCGGGGACGCTTGTTTTGCTTACATTTAGAAGCACGTTCAAATCGTAGCCGGCAATTACTTCATCAAATGTTGCAAGCAGGTAGCTACGCAGATGAGTGTTATTCTCGCGTTCGTATTCGCTTGCTTCACCGAAGTTATTCACCGGGAATGAGTATGCTCCATGAGAATAATCAGTGCCCAGGTACAATCCCGAATTATGTTCCTTATCTAAAGCCTGGTTGGTATGCAACCGGAAATCCAGGATACTGCTGCCTGAAGCAAAAATCTCATGTTTTAATTCACTGCCGCCTGTATTCAGGTTGACAGCCCCCCCCATTGCATTGGAGCCATATAGCACTGATTGCCCGCCCCGCACAATTTCTATATTGCTAATCAAAGATAACGGGAATCCGCCAAGATCAAATAAACCGGTGCTGGTGCTGTTAAGCCGCATGCCATTCCAGAGCACAGCGGTCTGGTTGGCAGATGTCCCACGCACAGATACAGTTTTTAGTCCGCCCATTCCGCCATAATCCTTTATGCTCACTCCCGGCGAGTACTTGATAATCTCTGCAAGGTTTTCCTCACCGCTCTCGCTAATTTCACCTGCATCAATCACAGAGACAGGTGCAAATTCGAGAGCTTTTTCGCTGTAGAGCCTTCCAGCTTCAACACGGACTTCGGGCATCAGGTGCGTTGTGTCAGACTCAGCCAAAGCCGGAAGCGGTATCAACATCAATATGCTTAATGAACTAATTCCCCGAATAAACAAAAGGGATACCTTTTACATATGTTCCGTTTTGAAGGTAAAGATAATAAGTTCCGGGTGAAATACTGAGCGCCTCAAGGTTGAACGAGTGTGTGAAAGGTGCCCCGGGGTCAAGCCGCAGGCTTTCCTTTACGAGCTTCCTGCCGTTCAGGTCACAGAGCCAGATATCAGTTGTACTTGCCAGGCTGTTTTCGAAATCGCCTTTAATCGTGATAACATTGCCTGCAGGATTCGGGTAAATCTCCGGGTTACCAAAGTAGGGTTCTTCAACGCTGACTGGTGGGTAACTCCATTCGGTAATCGTATTGTTCCGCTCATAACTACCTTTTTTATAAATATCGCAATGGAGGATAAAGAAGCCTCCAGGATCCCCAAACATACCCTCTCCTTTACCGTTTGGTTCAAGTGTGCCAACTACTTCGCCGTTATTTGGGTTTGTTTTGAATAGCACACCGTCATAAGAGGATGTATATAAGTAACCGCCACTATAGACAGTCTCACGCGGACCATTGAATGAATCTGAAACTTGTAATTGAATCTCATTTTCAATATTTAGGTCAACCTTTGATAATATTAGTATCTTGGAACTGCCATGAACAGTAACAATGATTCTATCAAGTCCGTCTTTAGGGGAAATTGAAAAGTGATTACCAAGGCTGCCAAGAGCTATTTCATTAATCAATTCAGTAGTACTAATATCAAATACCTGGAATGTTGAATTATCACCTCCGAAATCACCCTCATTCAATACATATAAATGTTCATTTTCAACTTCCATCATTTGAACTAAAGGACCTGTATTTATAGATTCAATAAATTCAAGAGATTCCTTGCTATAAATGTGTATTTCATCCCCCTCGTCGAGCCTGTTTGAAACAATAATATAGTCCTCCGTAACCTCTACTCCAGCATTTACCGGTATCTCAAGATTTTCAATTATTGGTGAATTATCAGAATACTTATTAAATTCATAACTAAAAAGAGACCCGGAAACAGGCACATACATTTTATAGTCTTTTTTCTTCCCTCTTTCTAATGTCGGACGTGTCGGGAATCCAACAAAACCCCAATCTAAATCAAAAATTTTAAAGACTTCGCCCAAAGTTATTGAATTTTCATTATTTGGCCCGGTAAGAAATGTTTTTTCATAAATCCAAAGCGAGGCAGGCATATCACCATCATCCGGTTCATATAATCCATCAAAATCTACATCAACATCGCCACACAAGATAAAAATTGGCTCGTGGACATAGTCATATAGTCCTTTCTCATAAAGAAATGCCATTGGTTGAGGCGCCACCTCATAAATATTTAGTTTCCACTCATTTGAAAAAGCGCTCAGCGTCACGCCTAACAGCGCTAGAATAGTAAATAAACGATACATATTGCCTCCTGAATATGAAAAAATAGATGTTTTTATCTATCCAACAGAGGAAATATGTAGAGCGGCCGGGGTCGGAGTGCATATTCCCCCATTCATTCGTTTGCGCGAATGTTGCCCCGCAATTCCGGGGCTAATGAGCAGTTAATGGCAGGTCTTCTGACTCGGGCTTCTACCTCCTTTTCCACCTTCCCGCTTCCGCAGTGGCCGGCTTTTAACCCAGGAAAATTCGTCTTCCCTTACAGCGGCGCAACCGTGCAGGAGTTTCACCTGCTTCCCTTTTATGCCATCGCACCTTTAACTGTACTGACAAAGATAAAAAGCAATTAGTTACAAAAAAATTAATTTTTCCCTTGCTCAGGAAACTTCAAAAGATTATATTCGTATCAAGATACTGACCTTCAGTCAGCTTATGCATCAAAGATCACGATGGATATAAAATGGGAATAGCAGAACGAAAACAAAGGGAACGAGAGCAACGAAGAAATGAAATTCTTGATTCCGCTGAGAAAGTGTTCTTTTCGAAAGGGTTTGAGACTGCAACAATGGACCAGGTTGCCGAGGAAGCAGAGCTAAGCAAAGGCACGCTCTACCTCTACTTCCAGAGCAAGGATGAGCTATACATGGGTATATTCAACCGCGCCCAGAAACTGTTGCTTGGAATGTTCCTTGATGCGATTAGCAAAGGCAAAAACGGCATGGAACAGGTATTTAACATAGGTTTTGCTCACTACAAGTACATGAGCGAATATGAGGATTACTTCAATGCCTCTATGCATTTTCAAAACGTAAGCCTGAACCTGGAGCCTGAGAACCAACTGATGGCAGAATGCCAGATGATTGGGTTCCAGACTTTAAACGCCGTTAAGACAGCAGTAACAAACGGTGTAAAGGATGGCTCTATCCGCAAGGAATTAGACCCGATGGTGACTGCATTCCTACTCAGCGGTATGAGTTCGGGTGTTTTCAAAATGGCATCCGTAATGAAACACAAACTTGGGGAAATGGCCGGGCTCAGCCTGGATGAATTCTACGATAGGTTTGTGGAAGTAGTTTATCATGCATTAAAACCTGGCGGGTAAAAAATTTTACATTAATACTGACTTATAGTCATTTTATAGTTACCTATCAAGAGGTTGTTTTATGTTCTTACTGAAATTACTTGTACTGATACCCTGGACTATTTTGTTCACATCAGCACAGGGTACGCTTGATGATTATGTAAAGCAGGGATTGGAAAATAACCTTGCTCTTAAGCAAAAGCAATTCTCCTATGAAAAGAGCCTGGCATCACTCGACGAAGCGCGAGGAATGTTCCTGCCGAGTTTGTCGGTGAATGCAAGGTACACTCGTGCCGGAGGCGGCAGGACATTCGAGGTTCCAATCGGCGACCTGATGAACCCGGTTTACACAACTTTGAATTTACTGACACAATCTAATTCCTTTCCGACTGATCTGCCAAACGAAGAATTTCCCTTTTTCAGGGAAGAGGAGCACGAAACTAAGCTGACGCTTGTCCAACCGATTTTTGTAGCTAAGATATGGCACAACAACGCTCTGCATAAAAATTTATCCCTGTCTGAAAAATCAGGCAGAGATACCTATGCACGTGAGCTCGTCGCGGAAATAAAA
The DNA here is from genome assembly GCA_964454975.1 of uncultured Hyphomicrobiales bacterium. Lineage (GTDB taxonomy): Bacteria > Bacteroidota > Ignavibacteria > Kapaibacteriales > UBA2268 > CAYVVD01. The sequence continues at coordinate 82,756 of CAYVVD010000013.1, forward strand.
AGCGCTTATTACAATTACCTGACCACAGTTGAACTCGTAAATCTATATGACAGCACTGAGGTATTGTTGATGGAGAACCTCCGAGTAAGTAAAAGACTCGTGGCTAATGATAAGGCAACGGACGATGTAGTTTACCGAGCAGAAGCTGAATTAAGCAAATTGTCGAGCGAAAAGGCGGAAGCAGAAAAGCAGAGAAGACTTGCCAGGTCCTACTTCAATTTCCTGCTTAACAGGGAACTTAATGTTGAAATAATTATAGATGAAGCCTTGCCTGAATTAAAATCATACGATTTCAGTGCACTTGAGAATTCCGCAATCTCCGGCAGAGATGAGCTGAAACAACTTGATTATGGTATAAAAGCCCGGGAAAAAGCTGTTGATATATCACAAAGCACATATCTGCCCAACCTGGTATTTGCTTTTGATTATGGATTCCAGGGAGATAAGTACAGGTTTTCAGATGAGGATGATTTCTGGATGGGTTCGCTTGTGTTGCAGTGGAACCTGTTTAACGGCGGGCAGGATGATGCAAGAATCCAGCAAACAGAAATCGAAAGGAATATTCTTAGCACACAAAGGAGCGAAGTTGAAAAGCAGATAATGCTCGAAGTTCGCGATTCTTATGAAATGCTGAAAGTAGCTTTTGAGAAAATCGAGTATGCCCGAAAGCGTGTGGAAAGTTCGGGGAAATCTTTTGAAATATTAAGCAAGAAGTTTGAACAGGGCATGTCACGCCAAATAGAGTACCTGGATGCCAGAAACAACCTTACACAGTCACAATTCAGCCTGCTAATGGCTGAAAACGACTATATGACAAAACTCGCTACATTGGAGAAATCAGCAGCACTAATCGATTTAAGTCAATTCGAATATAAATATTAACAGGGAGCAATTGAATGAAGCATGTAATTATACTTGTGCTGGGTGCTATGATGGCATATATACTTGTCTCATGCGGCCAAAGCGAGGCAAAGCAGAACAATCCTGCTGAAAAAGCTGTTCCGGTAAAGACAGTTGTGGTTAAAAAAGAGCTCGCTGCAAAACCTATTCACACAAGCGGTAAGCTTGCAAGCACCGAGGAAATCAAATTATCCTTCCTCACCGGAGGTATTATTGATGAATTAAGAGCTGAAGAAGGGCAATATGTAAGTAAAAATCAACTACTGGCCAAACTTAAGCTCGACGAAATCGAGGCAAGAAACGAACAAGCTAAGCAAACTGTTGAGAAAACCCGGCGAGACCTGAGTCGGGTAATTAATCTTTATAATGATAAAGTTGCCACTCTCGAAAACAAACAGGATTTAGAGACTAAGTTAGCCGTTGACAAAGCAAATCTTGATATTGCCGAATACAATCTTAAGCACTCTTATATCTATGCACCTGAAAACGGCCGCATCCTGAAGCGATTTGCCGAGGAAAATGAACTAACCGGACAGGGAATGCCTGTTTATCTATTCGGGACTACCGGCAAAGGGTGGATAATCCGCGTTGGTGTCAGCGATAAGGATGTTATTAATTTGAAAAAAAACGACCCGGCAGAAGTCAAATTTGACCCATACCCAAATGCAACATTCAGGGCATTTGTTTCTGAAATAGCAGAGTTTGCAAATCCAGTCAATGGTACATACGAAGTAGAACTAACCATGAAGCCTTCGCTTGCAGAGATGAAATCAGGTTTTGTGGCAAGTGTGACATTATTCCCGTCCGGGAAAAACAACGCTTATGTTATTCCTACAGATGCCTTGGTAGAGGCCGATGGAACTACAGCATACGTTTTTATTCCGGACACTAACAAGCGAGTGAAAAAGCGCGAAGTAAACATAATGTATATCAACGGTGACCTTGCCTATATCCGTAACAGTTTATACGGAATAAACAAAGTAATCCGCCAGGGTTCGGAATATTTACGTGAAGAATCACATGTGAAAATAATTTCCGAAAACGGAGGGAAATAGAATGAGACTGCCAAAACTGGCAATAGACAGTCACAAGTTCACAATCATATTTTTCTTCCTCCTTGTGATGCTCGGGATCGTGTCATTCCTGACTATGCCACGCTCTGAGGATCCTGCTGTCTCTGCCCCGGGCACAACTGTGCTGGCAGTTCTGCCGGGAGCCACTCCCGCTGATATTGAAGAACTGCTAATTGACCCTATTGAAGAATCTATCAATGAGCTGGATGAACTAAAGCGGATATATTCATCTTCTACTGATGGCCTTGGACTGCTTCAGATAGAATACAATACCAGCGCAGATGTTGATGAAAAATACCGTGAGATTGTCCAGAAGGTTGGTGCTTTAGAACCAAGCCTGCCGGATGAAATCATCAAACTCGAGACAATTAAATGGGAAGTCTCTGACGTAAGTATCCTCCAGATTGCACTGGTTTCTGATAGTGTAAGCTATCGAATACTTGAAAAGGATGCTGAAAGATTAAAAAGTGAGCTCGAAAAGACAAGTGGTGTTAGAAAAGTCAAAATTCATGCAGCGCCGGAGCAGGAAATCAGGGTATCGCTTAACATTGATAAAATGATGGTGAACAATATACCTGTCACTCTTGTGTTCAAAGCACTTGCCGAATCAGGGGCAAATATACCCGGTGGAAGCATTAAAATCGGGAACAAGCAGCTTAATGTAATAACCAGCGGTACTTATGACTCGATTGAAGAAATCCGGAATACAGTTGTTTCAACTTTCGACGGGTATCCTGTCTATTTGAAAGACATTGCCAGTGTAGAGCATGATTACGAAGACCAAAAGTATTATGCTCGGTTCAACGGAAAGAGGGCTGTTTGGGTTACTGCCACACAAAAAGAAGGAACAAATATATTTGATGTCAGCGATGAATTAAAAGCACGAGTCTCCGAATTTGAAAAAGACCTATCCGCAGGTATAAATCTTGAATATGTATTTGACCAATCCAAAAGTGTGGATAAACGAGTTTCAGGCTTTTTTATGAACCTGCTCCAGGGTTTGGCTCTGGTTGGTATTGTCGTTCTTCTATCTTTTGGTTTTAAAGCTTCAATAGTAGTTATTCTCGCTATCCCAATATCAATATTTATCGGAATCGGCCTTATTGACCTGAGCGGCTACGGTTTGCAGCAAATGACAATAGCCGGGCTGGTTATCGCGCTCGGTTTGCTTGTGGACAATGCGATTGTAGTTACAGAAAACGTAAGCAGGTTCATAAAGCAGGGTTATAGCAGGAAAGAAGCTGCAGCTCTCGGAACATCACAAATCGGCTGGGCCGTTGTAAGCTCAACTGTTACAACTGTGCTGGCGTTTATCCCTATGATGATGATTGGCGATGTAACAGGTGATTTCATACGCAGCATGCCCATGACAGTTGTTTACACGCTGAGTGCATCATTGCTGGTATCGCTCACCCTGACTCCACTTCTGTTGAGCAAAGTTCTTAAGAAGTATATTACGGAGAATGCAATAGAAAATAAGAACTTATTCCGCAAAACTGCAGACAGCTTTGTTGAAACAACCTACAGGAAGTTACTTGATTTTGCCCTCAAAAGACCGGTTCTGACTTTGTTTGCAGCGTTTATACTATGGACAGGAGCAATGTCGATATTTCCGTTGATCGGTATCAGTTTCTTCCCAAAAGCTGATAAGCCTCAATTTATCATAAATGTAAAAGCCCCCATAGGGACAAATATAGACCGTACCTCAGAAGTCACTTATGAGGTGGAAGAATTTCTAAGCAAGAGGTATGAAGTGAGTCATTTTGCTACAAACATAGGCCACGGTAACCCGAGGATTTATTACAATGTAATGGAAGAAAATGATAATCCTTCTTACGCGATGCTATTTGTTGAAACAAAGGATCCAAATTTAAATGAATTTACAGCTTTGTTGGAGGATATACGGGAAAAATTCATTGAATACCCGGGAGCTAAAATTGAAGTGAAGGAGCTTGAACAGGGGCCGCCTATCGAAGCTCCGGTTGCTATCAAAATTATAGGTGAAAACCTTGATGAATTAAGGCGTATTTCTAAAGATGTAGAGAGTATAATCGAAAATACTCCCGGTACATTAAACATCGTAAATCCGTTAAGTTCCAGCAAGTCCGACCTGAAAATCAACATCAACAGGGATAAAGCAGCTCTATATGGAGTATCGCTACTTGATATTGACAGGGTTGTCCGTGCTGGAATCGCAGGCTTGCCAATTACAAAATTCCGCGACAATGAAGGTAAGGAATATGACATCGTTGTAAGGCTTCCATTCAAAGGTAAAGTCACAGTGGAAGATATAGAAAAACTAAACATCCCCTCAGCAGCAGGGCCAAGTGTCCCACTGAGCCAGATTGCACGCATTGAATTCAGCTCATCTCCATTTTTAATCAGCCATTTCAACATGGAAAGGAGTGTAACAGTTACTGCTGATGTATTAAGCGATGGTTACAATGTAAATAGCGTAACAAATCAAATAATCAGACAGCTTGATAATTATGACTTGCCGAAAGGATTCCGATATTATGTCGGTGGAGAACAGGAAAGCAGGAGCGAGTCATTCGGCGGGATGATACAGGCTGTTCTGATAGCAATGATTGGTATCCTCGCAGTCCTTGTTCTACAGTTCAGGTCATATATTCAACCTGCAATAATCCTTGTAACTATTCCCCTTGCACTGATAGGCTCAATGATAGCCTTGTTCATTACCGGATATAGCTTTTCATTCACTGCATTTGTCGGATTGACATCGCTTATCGGTATTGTGATTAACAACTCAATTTTGCTGGTTGATTATACCAATCAGCTAAGAAGAGATGGCAGAGGGTTACTTGATGCCATTAAAGAAGCAGGGGAAACCAGGTTTATGCCAATTGCACTAACAACGGCAACTACTGTCGGCGGCCTTTTGCCACTTACTTTAACAGGTGGTTCGATGTGGGCGCCAATGGGCTGGACTATCATTGGAGGCCTTGTTGTATCTACATTCATGACTTTGATAATTGTGCCGGTCCTATATATGTTGTCCGAAAAAGTGGCAAGATATGAAGTGGAATGATGTATAGATGTGAATGAATTTGGGTGTCATACTTTGATTTCGCTCAGTGTGGCACCCCAATATTAAAACAATAACTTTATTGATTTATTCCCCCCGGTAAATAATTCCTTCTTCCATCCACTTTGGCTTTTTGGTTTTGAGAAGGTAATGGTCGAAGAATTCCTTCATCTTTACGGCAAAATCCAATTTGTTCGGATATTTCTTTGGGTGATGCGGTTCATCCTTGTATTGCAGGAAGATGCATTCCTTCCCAAGCCTGCGCATTGCAAGGTAAAGCTCTATACTTTGCTCCCAGGGGACTGCTTCGTCAATGTCGCCATGCATGATAAGTAGAGGTGTGTTCGCTTGTGGTGCATTAAACACAGGAGAGTTATTAAGGTAATTATCAAGTGAATCCCACAATGTGCCCCCAATCCTGCTCTGAGTCTTTTCATACTGGAACTGGCGCGCAAGGCCGGTTCCCAGCCTGATACCGCTATAAGCGCTTGTCATGTTGCCTACCGGAGCGCCTGCACAGGCTGCAGCAAAATAGTCGGTCTGCGTTGCAATGTAGGCTGTTTCATATCCTCCCCAGGAGTGCCCTTGTAAGGCAATTCTTGTTGAATCTACAAATCCTTTCTCAACCAGCATCTTGGCGCCGCTAAGCAATGCATCCAGGGCTGATTCCCCGGGGTAGCCGTCATGGTATTTTATATCAGGCAGGAGGATTAAATAGTCATCTGCCAGGTAAACCGGGAAACAAGGGCGATGGTTCATCTCAGGCTGCACGAACATAAAAGCCCTGTTCGAAAATTTTTCATAGAAATAAATAAGCATTGGGTACTTTTTATTAGGGTCGAATCCATCAGGTTTGATGATAAATCCGTCCAGGCTGTCGCCCCGTGAACTTACCCAACGGACAACTTCAGTTGTCCCCCATTTATAATCCTTCATTTGGGGGTTGACATCAGTAATTTTTTGCTTTTCTGTGAAGTTTAGATTGCTAACCCACAAATCAGGGAATTCATCAAAGCTCTCACGTGAATAAATCAGCTTACCTGCAGATTCAGCCATATCAAGCGGTTTGAAGTACTTATCCTCTACAAGGCTTGTAATAGTTCCGAGAGCACCGAGGTCATTAAGGTACAGTCCCCAGTTTTTATTAACATTGTTATAGCCAAGGAGAAGCATCGAATCCCTTTCATTGAAATAATCTCTTTCCTTGTATAAATGGGTTGCAATCCTGAATGTAATCTTAGAAAGCCTGCCGTCGGCTATGGTGATGTTATACCTTCCTACGCCGTCTTCAAGGTCTGCCATCCAGATATCATACTGGTCATATATAAAAATACCTTTGTTTTCTTTGTACCAACCTCCAAATCCATAGCTGTTTGGCTCGCTTGGAGCATCGTGTTCTATATCGTAAAACGGATTTTGAATATTTTCAGTTACATTTTGTTTCTTTCCGAGGAAAGTGTCATAAGCCCACCATGTTTTGTCATAGAAGTAGGCAAGGAAGGCGCCGCCGGGAGATAGATGCGCCGGTTCGTCAAGCCTCTCCTGGATTAATTTTTTCTCCCCTGAATTAAGGTCAACAAGCCATAAGTCGAAGTACCAGCCATCCCATGTAATTTCCTTCTGATATGGCTCTGCGTTATAGCCATATGAAAAGTGTTGATTCTCAGAGAATTTTACATCGGGAACAGTGCTGTCAGCAAGCGTCACAAATTTCTTCTCAGGAAGAATATATAATGAAAGGTAAACTCTGTCCTTATTATTCTCCCACCACTTTAGCTGGTGAGTTGATATACGCGGGTCGTCCCAGTGCCAGACCAGCAAATCAGCCTGTGCCATAATTGTATCAATATTAAAGTAATTTTCTTCCGAATACTTGAACTTCTCATCTTCAGTATTATACCTTTCACCCACAGGCTTTAATCCAAAATAAAGCCTTGAACCATCTTTTGTCCATTTGAGATCATTTTTATCAGGTATATACCAGCCGGTTTTTGCTGAATCTTCAAAGGCAACAAAAGTTTCATTTTCCCGGAAATTCCAAATCATCAGTTCACAATCTTTAGGTTTGCCGTTTTCCTCGAGGCCGGATTTAAGGAATGCCAAATGCTTAAGGTTCTTGTTCCAGGCAATATTTGAGTAATTTGTTGAAGTATCGGCATCAATTACATTTTCAGGTATATACTGAATATTCAGATCCCTGTAATAAACACCATCGTGTTTCCCGTTTGGAGAAGAGATTGAGTAAAATAAGTAAGTACTTGTACTATCAATATAGTATTCCGTTACATCATCTATATCAATCTCAGTACCTGTTTCGAGATGCCGTAAAACAAGTTCGTCGCCTTTTTTCTTTTTATTCTTTTTGTCGTCATCTTTTTCTTCTTCAACAGGTCTGTAAGCAAGCCAATTCCCGTTATTTGAAATCTCGTAATAACTTACATTTTCTAATTCTGTTATGCTTCCCAGATTCGTATTCAAAATTGCAATTCCCGGCTTTGGCTTGTTTTTATCCTCTGCTGTCTCAAGCTCAATTGCTCTTGGGGCTACCCCAAAAACTGCCCAAGCTCCATTATCTGAAAATGAAGGTTTTACACCACGGGGAATTTCGAATTGTTTCCTATTTTCAGTATTTACAGCGTATCCCATTCCATCGCCCCGGTCCGGTACTGTAGTATAAAACACCCACTTGCCATTTTTTGAGAGCGAGGCTGATGAAATATCATCGAATTTGAGAATGTCCTGGAAAGTAAAAGGCTTTTTTTGCGAAAAAGTATTACCAGTGAGGAACAAAAATATTAAAGATAGTATCACATGCCTTAGCATAATGTTCATTTCAACGACCGATATTAATGTTAAACAGCTTTATAAGATAATTAAAACTAAGTGCCTGACAAAGAAGAATTAACGCCCCTTGATTATTCCACGTACACTGGAATAGAACAATAACAATGATATTAAAACAATAAGGCCTCCCCAGAACCAATATGGAAGAAAGAGATAGTTCTCCATCTGACCTGTATCTGAAATATAGCTGTACATCCCTGTAGAACCACCTGGTGAAAACAAATAATCCATGCTCAGATAAATACTTGCGAACGCCTGCACCGCAAGGAATTGCAATAGAGCCTGTTGGAAATTTGGCGTTGCTCTAATTGAAGCATACAAAATACCAACACCAATTGCCCCAACTATAGCTATACCGACAAAAGAACGCAGCCATATAACTACAGAAATCAGCATTACAATCGAAATAAATGCAAGTATAAACTTAACAGATTTATTATTCTGCGAAAATCCCATAAATACAGTTCCTGCAATTGTAGGTCCAAGCGGACCGGCAGCTGCTACAATTCCATTTCCAATTCCCCCGAATAAGAGCGATCCGCTGTAACGCGCGACACCAGAACCATTTGCCTGGATTTCCAGCTCGTGGAAAGTTCCTCCCAACATAATGGCAGCAAGGCCATGACCCATTTCATGGAACCAGGTTCCAAGAATTGTAAACGGATAGAGTATCAGCCTGCCTAGCTCAAACTGCCATAACACTATTGTGATTAACCCGAAAAGAATAATTAAAAACAGTCTTTGTTTAGTTTTCATCGCCCGATTCCAGCAAAATTAATAATCTGTCAAATGAGCGCAGGTTAAACCTGAGTGAATTACTATCAAGTATGTATTCCCCTATTTTTGATTTGTGATTTTCTATTGCAAAAGGCAGCCTCAATTCAAAATTTTTTATATTTTTGTCATAATTGCAAGCAAAAAGAAGGATTTTCCCTTCTTTTGTTTCGCGCATTAAGGCAATCAGGGCATCATCCGGCCTGCTCAGATTAATTAACCTACTCTCAAATTGATTATCAATATGTTTTGTCCGGATAGTTGAGCAATAGGAAATAAACTCACTAATACCATTCCCATTTCCCCAGCCGGGAGAAAGCGAAGAGAATAATGGAAGCTTTTCGGGTGGGAAGTGTTGAATTTCTTCATTCGTAAATCCCAACCCTGTATTTATTGAATTCTTCTCCCCAATGTCAAATCCATTACAGATAAATGTCAACTCAGGCAGAAGAGAGTTAAGCAGATATGCAGATTTCGAAAATTCAATTCCTCCTTCCCTCGAAGCTGCACGCCTGGTGTTGTGGGTTTCGGGTGTTGCGAAAAAATAAATCGGAAGCTTATTGTTCTCAATATCAGACAGCAAACCACTAAGCTTAAAAACATCATGCTGGTCAAAGCACATATATCCCAGTGATGCATTGTAGCCTTCCTCAACTGCTGTTTCTGCAAGAATAAAATTCTCTTCCCAGAATATAAAATCAGGATTTATATTTCTTGCTTTAGAAATAATTTCAGTGCGAAGTTCCTCAGGCAATGCATGCCCCATGTCTATCATCACTCCATCAATACCAAATTGTACCTGCCAATAAGGAATTATTGATACGATGAAATCCCACAGCCCTTGATTTTTCTCTCCATTCTCCAGTAGCTTCTTATCATACATTCTAATTGTGTTGTAAGCAATGTAATTAAATTCAGGATTTGTGTACATTTTCAGGTAGCTAACATCGCTCCAGACAGGCTGGTTATCGTCAGGAGGCCAGTCTGCAAATGCTCCGGGTATCCTTGCCTGCTTTCCATCGCTATAGGCTCCAAGGATTTTATTGTTTACAATTTCGATTTTTTCAGGTGGCTCCAGAAACATTGCCCTGTATTTTTCAGGCGGTTCGGGCAGAGTTTCAAAATCATCATTTTGAACCTTTTCTTTGATTGATTTTAGCACATCCTCTTCAAAATCAGGCGAGCCGTATCCGTCAGAACCATCCTTCCTGTCAGGAATTATTGCATCTATCCAGTAGAACCACTCCGGGTGCTCCAGTGCAAGGGTGCTGTCTATGCTGCCTGTCCTGAGCACAAATTCATGAATGACCTTCTTGCCAAGCAGGTGAGCAGCTTCGATAAACGCTGCAAACTGTACATCAACAGTCAAACCAAGTGCAGGTTCACCAAGATTTTCATCAATTTGAATTGGATTTCTCGCAGCATATGGCGAACCGAGGTTTCCTTTTCTGCCGTCTAAACCAACAGGTGTAACAGGTAATAAATAGATTATATCAGCCCCCAGCCAATGTATATAAGGCAATAACGCTATAGCCTTTAAAAAAGTACCAGTTTCACGCAGGCCATTTGCAAGAGGTTCTGTAATTATTTTCCCGTTGCCGTCGTGGTCATAGGTACAGAAATAACGAACAAACATGTTATAAATAACTGCATTATTGTGAGAGAATTGTTTATTCTCCCTTTTTTTTGCAAGCTTTATAATTTCCTTAATCCTGCCCTTATAAAACTTTCCGGGATTAACACCTTTGCTGTTTCCATCAGACTTTCCTGCCCAGATACCGGGCACTATATAATTTTGACTATTTTCTATATTCTTTAATGATTTTAGAATCAATTCAAGATTCTGAGTGGTCTTTTTTGTGGTAATGCTCATAAATAAGTGTTGCTGCCTTGATGTTAATAAAATTTCTAAGTTCTTCGATTTTCAAATTTTTTATTTTTTCAACGGAGCCTGCCTCCTGCAAAAGCTTTAGTGCGGTCTTGCTTCCAATTCCCTTAATGTCGGTTAATTCGGTTTTTAATGTACGCTTATCCCGTAACTGGCGATGAAATGTAATCGCAAAGCGATGCGCTTCATCACGCAACTGCTGTAGTAATCTAAGGCTGCTCGAAGTCCTCGGAAGCGAAACCGGCTCAGGTTCTCCAGGGATGTAAATCTCTTCAAGCCTTTTGGCAAGGCCAATAACCATAACTTTATCGTTAATACCAAGTTGCTCAAGAACACTGCTCGCCGATGACAACTGCCCCCTCCCTCCGTCAATTACTATCAGGTCAGGCAAAGGCTTGTCTTCCCGAAGAAGACGAGAATATCTCCTTTCTACAGCTTCCCGCATTGCAGCAAAATCGTCATTTTTGTGGACATTTTTGTTTCGGTACTTGCGATAATCTGATTTTTTGGGCTTCCCGTCTTCAAATACTACCATCGAGGAGACAAGTTCGCTCCCCTGGATGTGAGAATTATCAAAACACTCGATATTCCTTGGAGGATTTTTGAGCCTTAAGTCTCTCTGAAGCGCCTGAATCCCTCGCGGTACTGCTTGCTCTCTTTTTTCTAATGCGTAAAGGTGTTCTCGCAGCTCAAAATGAGCATTGGCAGAAGCCATTTCTACCATTTTCCGCTTGTCGCCTATTTTGGGGATGTGGATGTGTACTGAATGGTCTG
>CAYVVD010000014.1:0-91103 GCA_964454975.1 uncultured Hyphomicrobiales bacterium
TGACACGTGAGATATGAAGATAGTAATCCTCCCCGCTGTCAAGTTTTTTACCTTGGTAGGCATTTTCTGCCATTTCCAATGCGCCCATCACCTTGTTAAACTCAAGAGAATTAATCTTGCCTTTTAGATAGGATTCAAGTTCAAATTTTGAAAGAGGCTCCATTCAGCTAAGATACCACCCAAAACTGTTTATATAAGAAGATACGAAAATAAGAAAAATTAATTTTGGGCAGCACGAATAAGTTCATTTGCAGAGTTAAGCGAGGTCTCGCTGATATTATGTCCACTCAGTAACTTTGCAATTTCCAGGGTTTTAGCTTCATTATCCAATAGCCTGATATCAGAGATAGTCCTGCCAGCGGTTTCAGACTTTTCGACGAGTAGGTTCAGGTCTCCGAATGCAGCAATCTGGGGCAGGTGGGAAATAGCAATAATCTGGCATTCTTTCGATAATCTTTTCATCCTTGCTCCGGCCTTCTGAGCGATTTTCCCGCTAATTCCGGTATCAATCTCATCAAATACAAGGATTGGGATGCCAGATGTAGCGGCTATTATTGATTTTATAGCCAGCATTATTCTCGATACCTCACCGCCTGATGCAACTTCATGCAGAGGACGCAGCTTTTCACCTGTATTCGTGGAAATATAAAATTCGAGCTTATCAATGCCGGTTTCATTTATTGAGCTTTTCTTATCATCATTAATAAAATATTCGCTACTTTTAGATTCAGACTGTGTGAATTTGCATTCAAAAGAAGCGTTTTCAATTCCAAGTTCCTTTAGGTTGTTAATTATTCCGGAACTAAGCTTTTCAGCCCAGGATTTGCGTTTAGAGCTTAATTCAAGAGCAATCCCTGTGATATTGTCGCGCATTGAATTCAGTTGCCTATCCAATTCACCGATTTCATTATCAGAATTTTCGATTTTTTCCAGTTCTTCTCTGATTTTTTTAGATGCTTCAATTGCCTGGTTCAAAGAGCCGTACTTTTTGGAAAGGTCTTTCAGGCTGAAAAGCCGCTTGCGCATAGATTCTGCTTTAAGCGTGTCGAGGTCAATACCATTGATATAGTTATTTAGGAAATCAGAAACTTCAGAAACAGATATTATTACCTTTTCCAGTTCTTCTCTGAACTCTGCAAATTTATCGTCTATCTTCTCAAGTTTTTGGAGATTTTTTTGGGTTTGTGCAAGCAGATCCCGAACATTAATCTCTCCGTCATAAAGCAAGGAATATACTTCGCCGGAATTCTGAAGCAACTCCTCGGAATTTTCAAGGATTTTTAAATCCCGCTCCAGTTCAATGTCTTCATCTTGCTTTGGGCTTATTTCTACTAACTGTTTGAGTTGAAACTCAAGATAATCCTTCTTTTCGTTGAGTAGTTTCATCTCTTTCTTAGAGCTTATAATTGCTTCAGCCGCTTCAGTAAATTGATTGTATGATTTTCGATATTGACCCAATAACTTAGCATAATCACCAGTGCTGTCCAGCATACTCAGGTGAAGCTCAGGCCTCAAAAGTGACTGGTGCCCGTGTTGGCCATGAAAATCGACAAGGTAAAATGCAATTTTCTTAAGCAAACCCGCATTGGCCGGGGAATCATTAATGAATGCTCGAGAGTTTCCCTTTGAGCTTATTTCTCGCCTGATAAGCAATTCCGGGCCGAACGATTCATATCCTCCATTGTTTAAAACATTGTTAATTTCAGATTCTGTTGAAATATGAAAATTGCCCTCCACAATTGCCTTGTTTTCTCCGTGTCTAACTGAATCAGTAGAAGCCCTGTCGCCGCTGAGGAGCGAAATTGCCTTAATTAGCATTGATTTGCCGGAGCCTGTTTCGCCTGTAACGATATTCAGTCCGGGATGAAAGTCCAGGGTTGTATCTCTGAATAGCTTGAAATTCTCTATATGCAGCGAGCGGAGCATCACTCGAGGCCGAAGCCCCTGAACCTCATACCAAGGTGGAAATAGTCAGTTTCTGTTGGAATAATATAAGTAACGTCGTCGAATAGTCTTTCATAGCCCAGAAATAAATCCACGTAAGATGCCCTGCCTATGAAATTTAGTCCTGTCTCAATCCTGTAATTTGTTTCAATGCCTGCTTTTTCATTATAGAGCGGAGATGCTGATTTAATCATAGCCGAAAGCCGTCCCTTCAGATACATCTTTAATACATCGAAAAAGAAATACTCGTACTTAATCTCCGGGTGGACACCCCCGTGCATCCTGTCCCATGAAGCGGGTTCAGGCCTTTTGGGGTCTCTGTAGTCTCCGCTAATAAGGTAAACTTCTGTACGGATTCCGTATTGCATTGAAGATTTATAAGGTGTAAACACAGTACCGGAAGAAAAGGCAAACTGCAAACCTGACAGAACAATATTTCGCTTTTGTACAGGATGCCCTTGGTTTAAATCACCATCTGGGTGGTCTGTGTTATCAAGGTCGTGCTTGCATCGGTGAAAGTAGCTGATGTAATAGTCATTTACACCGCTGCGCCAGAAATATGCAATTGCTTCCTCCCATATAGATCCACGCGGATTCAGCCCAAGGTCGTTATTATCATTTGCATTTAAAGAGTTGCCAAATAACATAACAATGCCTGATTCAGGGCCAAACCTGTAAGCTTCCACCATACCGTTTATTTTTAATTCCCAAGCTCTGTTGTCACCCGCAGAACCGATACCTCGGCCAAATTCAGCACCGAAAGCTGTATTACCTGCAAGTCTGTCAACAAGGCTCGCACCCTTGTTTGGAATAGGGGATACATTTTTAAAGACAAAAATCTGGGATTTCAAGCTTGTGATTGCAAGGCATATTAAAGACACGAGTATGATTTTCATTACAAAATCCTTTCAAGTTCCGATTCGCTTTCCATTAATACAACACGTGCCTTGCTACCATCGAACGGTCCTACGACCCCGGCATCTTCGAGTTCATCAATAATCCTTCCTGCACGGGCATATCCTACTTTGAGCCTGCGTTGAATAAGAGATACAGAGCCTTGTTGAGTATTTACAATCAATCGTGCCGCTTCCTCGAAAAGTGGGTCTCGGTCTCCAGCAGCAATGTTGCCTTTTTCGCCCTTTTCTACAAGGCTGGGAAGGAAATAAGGCTGGGAATAGCCTCTCTGCTTTCCAATTGCCTCGCATATACTGTCAACTTCATCTGTACTAATAAATGAGTTCTGAAGCCTGAGTGGTTTTGGCATACCGGGGGGGAGAAACAGCATATCTCCATATCCAAGGAGCTTTTCAGCGCCCTGAACATCAAGTATAGTCCTTGAATCAATTCGCGATGCAACAAGATAAGATATTCTTGCAGGGAAGTTAGCTTTAATGATTCCTGTAATTACATCAACCGAAGGGCGTTGTGTGGCAAGAATCAGATGGATGCCAACAGCACGTGCCATTTGCGCCAGGCGGATAATCGGTTCCTCAATCTCCTTTGATGCTGTAATCATCAGGTCTGCTAACTCATCCACAATTACAACAATGTATGGCATCGGGCGGTGGTCCATGCTTTTGTCTTTCATTGTGCCGGAACGGATCTTGTGATTATAATCACTAATATTTCGCTGCCCGACTTTGGAGAGAATATCGTATCTCTGTTCCATTTCTGCAACTGCTGATTTTAAAACTAAAACAGCATCTCCGGGGTCAGTAATAATCGTGTCTTTTATATCATGAGAAGCAGCAAGGAAATGATTTTTAAGCGATTTATAGTGTTGTAATTCTACTTTCTTAGGGTCAATGATAATAAACTTCAATTCGCTTGGGTGCTTTTTATATAAAAGCGAGGCTATTATTGTGTTGATTCCGACCGATTTACCTGATCCTGTAGAGCCTGCCATAAGTAGGTGTGGCATTCGGGTCAGGTCAGCCATCATAACTTCACCTGATATTGTCTTTCCAAGGGCTACAGGTAGTTTATATTTGTCCTCTTTGAACTGTTTTGATAAAACGAGGCTTTTAAATGTAACAAGTGATGGGTTGCTGTTAGGGATTTCAATTCCTACAGTGCCTTTGCCGGGAATAGGGGCAATTATACGTATGCCGCGAGCCTTGAGCGCCATCGCCAGGTCATCTACCAGGCTTTCAATTTTGCTGATTTTTATACCTGCTGCGGGAACAAATTCATATTGCGTAACCACCGGGCCGGGAGTGACGGTTAAGTTTTCAATATTAATTTTGAATGTTTCGAGCTTCTCCTGCAAGATACGTGCATTTTCGCGAAGCTCATCATCTTCAACTGCATTTAATCCATCACCCTCAACTAATATTTCCAAGGTGGGAGGAGTGTAGCTGATTTTTTCGTCGTGAATTGCTGTGGAAAGAGGAGAATTAAAGTCTGGTTCTTCTTCTTCAAGTTCATTTACTGTAACTATTAACTTCTTTTCTTCTCCGATATCATCAGTTAAATAATCATATTCATTATCATTTTCTTCACTGTCTAATGTATCGTCCGCGGTTTCCACGCCATATGAGCTTTTTGAATCAAATTTTTCTTCGTCAAAAACGGGAGATTCATCTTCGCTTCCAATCGGATCATTTTCGATTTCCGGATATTCCTCTCTGATATTGTCCTTCTCTAATTCCGGTTTTCCCGTATTTGGTTTACTTTGATGTGGTTCCGACTTGATTTCTATTTCATCATTTTTCTGCTCCATATCCTTATAGGAAAGCCCTTTGAAGGGATTGTCTTTTTTTATCTCGCTTTGCGGGTTAGTATATTTCCCCTTAATCTCAATTTCCGGATTGTTTGATTTTAATATCTCATCACTTGATTTGTTCTTATAATCAAAATTTGATTTTATTACTTTTGCGGGGTTTTCATCGTAATCAACTAAAGTAACTTGTTTTTCAGACTCGGTTATAGTTTCAGGATCCTGTATTGATTCTGTCTCTGAATCTTCCTTATTCCGTTTTAATAATCCATCAATCTTTTCCTCAACAAAATCCATCCTAATTTTAAATGTCATTATTGTTGTAACTGTTATTGATGCTATTAATACGAATATGGAACCAAGTGTTCCGATAATTGCTGAAATGACGGAGAAGATAAAATCCCCGATAGCACCGCTCATTTCCTTGGGAATTTCAGGTAGCCAGCGCATGTCCCTGAATGATGCCATAAGTGACGCGAGCATCAATGAAATAGTTAGGTAATATGCAGTATATTTAATTGCATTTGTGGAAGGCTTTTGCAACAAGTAAATAAATTTCAACCACCATATAGATGCTACCGGAAACGCCAGAATTAAATAACCAAATGTTGAATTTATAAGGTAATCAGAAATAATTGCACCGAGCAAACCCAGCCAATTGTAAGTAGTTTCCATCCTGGCATGAACTGCTTCGTCGCCAGTAAATATTCCGACAAACTCAATAAATGTAACTTGCGTGTTTGCTTCATCTTTCGGGGAATAGGAAACCAGGGATAAAAAGACAAGTATGGATATAATAAACAAGGTAATGGCAATTACCTTGTTTGTGCCGAATCCTGTTTTTGCCTGTTCAGCAGGAGTAAACGAAGATTTTGCAGAAGACTTTTTACTTTTCTTTCGCCGTATTTCAATATTTTCTCTTTCTACAGGCATTTCCCCCCAAAATATGCCTAAATATTAACTCTTTTAATACTATTGCCTTCATATACGGGTACAACAGGATAAGAATTATATTTAAGGCAAAGCTCCACGTCTTTTTTATGATTCGCTTCAATTAGCTTTTTTGAGTGGTCTCTTGTAAACAGAAAATCTTCGAGATTATCAGAATGCAGTTCATAAAGTGCTTTTGCAGCATATGCAGTATCGGAAAGTTCAGCCTTTGGAGTACTAACGGCAATTTCGTTAATAAATATTCCGGCGCATAACGAATCTTCGTAGGAAAACCGGCCGTTTGTTCCTGAACAAAGCACCACAATTTTTTCAATATTAAGTTCATTGTTCAGAAGATACTCTTCTTCAAGATGTTCAAGAATGGCTGAGTAATTCGAAAAAGAACCTATCAACCTTACTGTTGCCTGCCGCGCTTTGTTAAAAGTTTTAGTCCCGTTAGATGTACTTATAATCACGGTTTTTCCTTTGACTGCTTCAGAAGTGTATTCGAATGGAGAATTACCCGCGTCAAATCCTGCAGGTTTTGCAAGGTCCCTTTCGCCACCAATAAACCTGCTTTCCCGACTAAGGTTGTTATAGATCGAAACAGCCTTTTCCAACGAATCACATGGAATAACCTCTTTTGCTCCATTATATAATGCAGCACAGATAGATGTGCTTGCACGCAATACATCTATCATAATAACAGCTGAATTCTGAAACTGTTTTTCGGTTTCAGGAAACAAAGGCGTAAAATACGCATCAATTATCATTGCTTACTATGCCTGGTTTAAGTTTGTTCTGATTGACAATTTATGCTGCAACAGGTAATTGTCAGCCAAATATAAGAACATTAACACTAAATAACAACATGACTGAATCCGGTAAAAAAGTAGCTTTTTATTTCTATTTGATTATTTTTGAAAGACGTTTATCTCAATCAAACGATGGTATTATTTTGTTTTTTATTGCAGGTCCTTGTGTTGTAGAATCACGCGAGCTTCTAATTGAAATCGCCGGGTGTCTAAAAGAGATTTCAACTAAATACGGTGTTGAAATTATTTTCAAGTCTTCTTACAAAAAAGCTAACAGGACAAGCATCAATTCTTTCACCGGAATTGGCGATAAAAAGGCACTCGAATTTATGTCTGATATCAAGGATGAATTCGGGTTTTTATTGACAAGCGATTTTCATTCTGTAGAAGAAGCCAATCTTGCCGGCGAATACGTAGATATTCTCCAGGTACCTGCATATCTTTCAAGGCAAACCCCCTTGTTAATTGCTGCAGGAGAGACAGGAAAGACTGTGAACATTAAAAAAGCTCAATTCATGGCTCCGGCTGATGTAATCAGGGCTGCTGAAAAAGTGAAATCCACAGGTAACGATAAGATATGGCTTACTGAACGTGGGACATTCTTCGGTTATAACAATCTTGTAGTTGATTTCCGTTCGCTTGTAGAATTACGCAAATCAAAATACAAGGTTATTTACGATGCAACACATTCGCTCCAACAGCCATCCATAGGAGAGCAATCCGGAGGTACACCCGAAATGGCCCCACATCTTGCACGGGCCGCTGCAGCAGTTGGTGTGGATGGAATTTTCTTTGAGGTGCATCCGGAACCATCAAAAGCCCTGAGTGATTCTGCAACTCAATTGAGGCTTGACAACGCTGATGAATTTATCAGAAGAATCCTTGAAATAAATACGATTACTTCTAATTACAATCAATGAAACTACTAAACCTGCTGATATTAATTCTGTTTTTAATCTCCTGCGAAAATAAAGAGATAATGAAAAAAGTGCAGGAACAACATAATTCTAACGAAATAAAACCGGACCAGGTAAGCAGGGATTTCACTGTTGCTTTTGTTGATTCATCATTCACAAAGGCTGTTCTTAGAGGAAAAGTAGGGCGAGTTTATAATGACAGGATGGAAACCCTTATTGACAGCGGCCTAACCATTGACTTTCTTTCGAAAAATTCGGGCAAAAGAATCAGTCATCTTACTGCCGACAGCGCCAGGATTGACGACCGTACCAAAAATATGCTTGCTAAGGGTGAAGTAATAGTAATTTCTGACAGCTCGGGTACAAAACTTGAAACTACACTCCTGGAGTGGGATAATAATACACAAAAGTTATACTCAACTGAATTCGTAACAATCACAACGCCTGAAGAAACAATCCGAGGTTTTGGATTTGAATCAGATCCAAACCTGACTAATTATAAAATTTTAAGAGTAAGTGGGATTCAAAAATGAAGCAATACTTAATAGCCGGAAATTGGAAAATGAATACAACTCCAGGCAGTGCAAGGTCACTGGTAGCGAGCCTTTCAAATATTCAGGGATTGAATGAAAACGTAGGAATGTTGGTTTGCCCTCCATTCACAAATCTCAGCGCCGTAAGTGAAGTCATAAATAATAGCATGATTAGCCTGGGGGCTCAGAATTGCCATCCTGAACCGGAAGGTGCATTTACCGGTGAAGTATCTGTTGCCATGCTTAAAGAAGCCGGGTGCAAATATGTAATTATTGGCCACTCGGAGCGCAGAACTTTATTTGGAGAATCTGATGAATTTATTTGTATGAAGGCCAAGTCTATTATCCGGGAAAAGCTAATTCCTATTGTATGCATAGGCGAAACTCTCGAAGAACGACAATCCGGTACTACCTTTGATGTGCTGAAATTACAGCTGGATAATTGCCTAAATGAAATTGATAGTGTTGATTTTGTAATCGCCTATGAACCTGTGTGGGCAATCGGTACAGGCATAGCTGCTGAAGTTTCACAAGTTGATGAGGCACATAGCTGGATTGCTGATTACCTGGAAAGTAAGTACCCTGGGAAATCCAGTGAAATAAAAATACTCTACGGCGGAAGCATGAAGCCATCCAATGCCGAGGAACTGCTGTCACTGAAGCATGTTTCCGGAGGATTAATAGGCGGAGCTTCGTTGAAACCCGATAGTTTTATTGAAATTTATAATTCCGCTGTCAGGGCGCTTGGAAATTGACATTTCCTAATATACTCAGCCTACTTAGGGTATTAATTGCTCCTGTGTTTTTGTACCTGATAACATATGGCGGATTTTACATATTAATTGCATTTATATTATTCGTTATAGGTGCTTTAACAGATTATGTTGACGGCTGGTATGCACGGAAGTATAATGTAGCAACACCACTTGGTAAGTTTGTTGACCCTCTTGCAGATAAATTTCTAACGACCTCCGCATTTCTTGCTTTTTCAATTATGGAGCTGATACCATTTTGGATGGTTATCATTGTGATATTCCGCGATTTCATGACAACTGTTATGCGTGTCTTTGCAGACAAATTTGAGATTCAGATGAAGACATCCTACCCTGCAAAAGTGAAAACATTTCTGCAAATGTTATTTATAAGTTATGTACTTCTGCTTTTAGTTGGAAATGAGTCTGAATTATTCGGCATTTCTTCCTATAAATGGGAGAGATTGCTAACAGGAGGAGACGTGATTTATTTTATCATGCTCTTACTAACACTATTAAGTTTGTGGACATTAATTGAATATTTCATCAATAACATGGAACTGATAAATCGAATTTCAGGAAAGTAATTTTCAGGATGTTCCTTACTTATTATTCCACAATAGGTTAGAATATTTGGAAAATACAATTAAAATTCATTAATTAATAGTCCCTTTCTGATGTAAATAAACAAATATTCCCTGTTTATGCGGCTTTTCACGAAATAATTCTTGCAAAGCTTGAATAAATCTACTATCTTGCAATCGTAAACAATTCTTTTAACCTATCTCACAAAGGGGAGTAGCTTATGGGTATGAACAAAACAGACCTGATCAACGCTGTTGCAGCCCAAACCAATATGACCAAGGTTGACAGCGAAAAAGCAATCAAAGCCACATTCGATTCCATTTCCGGCGAACTTTCGTCAGGCGGAAATGTAACTCTTATCGGCTTTGGAACATTTTCTGTGTTTGAAAGAGCTGCACGTACGGGCAAAAATCCTCGTACTGGCGAATCAATAAAGATTCCGTCGAAAAAAGTAGCCAAATTCAAACCAGGTAAAGCTCTTGCCGAAAACGTTGACGTTTCTAAAAAAGCGAAAGGCAAGAAAAAGAAAAAATAATGATTCAACAAAAGGAATTGTTGATAAAAAGCCGTTCGCATGAGCGGCTTTTTTTTTTAGTTTTGTATCCAATGTGACATAAAACGCTCTTTGTCCTGATGGAAACGAAAACATTATCAAAGCCATATCTACTTGACGCCGCAGACCTTACAAAGGATGATATTAAGCTTATTTTTGATGAAGCACAGTACTTTATGGATAATTACAAACGCGGTGTAAAATTTGACAATTTGAAAGGCTATACAGTTGCAATGGCATTTTTCGAACCTTCCACCAGGACAAAATTATCATTTGAACTTGCAGCAAAACGACTTTCAGCTGATACTTTTAGCTTCTCATCTTCATCATCAAGCCTTAAAAAGGGTGAATCACTGATTGATACTCTCCGCACAATAGAGGCGATGGGTGTGCAGGTTTATGTAATCAGGCACATGAACTCTGGTGTCCCGAAATTTCTCCAGGCAAATACAAACGGTGTAGTAATCAATGCAGGGGATGGAAAACACGAACACCCAACACAGGCTCTGCTTGATTCTTTTACTTTATTACGCCATTTCGGAAATATTGATGGCCTGAAAGTAACAATTGTGGGTGATATTCTGCATAGCCGTGTTGCACGCTCAAATATTAAATTGCTTAAAACACTGGGTGCGAAAGTTAAACTTTGCAGTCCCGGTACTTTACTGCCACGTCACATCAACATTTGGGATGTTGATTATGTTGATACTATCAATGATGCAGTGGAATGGTCCGATGTTCTGTTAGTATTAAGGTTGCAAAGTGAAAGGATGCAATCAGGAATAATTCCATCAATCCGGGAGTTTTCAAATTACTACGGTGTATCATTTACACATTTTAGCAAGAAACCTGAACTCATGTTGATGCATCCCGGGCCGGTTAATTATGGGATTGAGCTTGAATATGAAATAAGTTCATATCCCAATTGCCTTATTGAAAATCAGGTAACACACGGTGTATTTATCAGGATGGCACTTCTTTCAATTCTGACAAGGAATGTCAGCTAAATCCGCAGAAAAGGAATGGAGCCTCCTCGATATTGTAGCATGGGGTTCTGAATATTTCTATGAAAAGGGAATTGAATCTCCACGATTAAATATTGAATTGCTTCTCTGCCATGCGCTTAATCTTTCACGAGTTGAAATTTACACTCAATTTGATAAACCTCTTACGAAAGAAGAGCTTACGCAAATAAGGGAACTTGTTATCAAAAGGGCAAAACGGGTTCCCCTGCAATACATCATCGGATACACTCAGTTTTATGGGTTAAAATTTGATTTAAATGAGAGTATTCTGATTCCCCGCCCCGAAACTGAACAGCTTGTTGATTTAGTATTAAAACAGCGTAAATCGAAATCTCATGTGACAATCCTCGATATTGGAACGGGTTCAGGTTGTATAGCAATAACACTTGCTAAAGAATTGCCGGAATCAAAGGTTTTCGGTATTGATATTTCTCATGATGCAATCAATATTGCAAAATCCAATGCTGAATCAAACGATGTGCAAAATATAGAATTTCTAATTTTTGATATTCTAAAAAAAATACCTCGGAAACACAGGTTCGACCTTATAGTTTCTAATCCGCCATATATTCCTGAAAATGAATACCGGGAATTAGAACCGGAAGTTCATAAAGAACCAAAAATTGCACTTGTTGCCGGAGAGGATGGACTATTGTTCTACAGGAGATTTGCCGGGATTTTGCCATATATTATGAATCCCGGTGGAGAGTTCTTTTTCGAGATTGGGGAAAACCAAAAAGAAGCTCTGGAAAAAGTTTTCAACAAGTTCGAATTTGTAACTATATTCGCAAAAGATTGGTCTGATAAGGAGAGATATATGCAAGGAGAGTTCAGAAAGTTAAGTTGATGTTAATTTGCGGCCATCATAGTGAAGAAAGCTTAAATTACTTAATAAACATAGACTTAAAAAATGATGAACCGGGAATTAATTTTGTTTTGGTTTCCTGTTTTTTATTAAATTTGAATCCGTTCATTTGAAAAAAGGGTGTTAACCGGAAATGTCCCGGATAGAGATAGAAGATATTGGCGAAACTAAGTTGATTAGCCTCGAAGGGCAATTTATCGGGGATACTGAAACAGACGCATTGAGGGACACCCTGACTAAGTTAGCTAAAGACGGGAACCAAAAGCTAATTATCAATCTTGAAAAGACTACTTACATGAATTCTACGGCACTTGGAGTAATGATATCTGCTCATGCCGGTTATGCTAAAAGAAATGGTAAATTTGTTCTTTGTAACCTTGGCGACTCGCTATTGAAAATTTTCGAAATGACAAAGCTCACGCAGGTGTTTCCAGTCTGCGATAACATTGAAAAAGCAACACATTTTGTTAATAATTAGTTCAACTAAAACAGGGTTTTTTATGAAAAACATATTCAACATCATCGTAATTGTCCTCTCGCTGGCGGCAGCTTATTTTATATACTTTGTTATTATGGGCGACCCGAGCGGATTCCTCGATGCTGAAAAACACGAACCTAAACCGGGCAATATACTGGCAACTATTTATACCGGCGGGCCGCTTGTCGGCTTGCTGATGTCATTCATTATCATTGCCATTACATTTGTTATTGAAAGGTATCTGTCAATTAATAAAGCCAAGGGCAAAGGCAACCCGCAGGTATTTCTTAAAAACCTCACTAACGACCTTGCTGCTGGAAACCTTGAAGAAGCTCTTGAAAAATGCGACAAACAGCGCGGAAGCATTGCTAACGTGATGCGTGCGGCGATAACAAGGTATAAGGAAATTGAGGACGACCCCGAATTTACTTCCGAAAAGAAAATCACTGAAGTTCAGCGCGCAATTGATGAAGCGATGAACCTCGAAACCCCTCTTCTTGAGAAGAACCTGGTTATTCTTTCGACAATCGCATCAATCTCAGTGTTGGTAGGCCTATTGGGTACAACAATCGGTATGATTCGCGCGTTTCAGGCTCTGGCTCTCAGCGGTACAGTTTCAGCAACACAGCTGTCAATTGGTATTTCCGAAGCGCTTTACAATACTGCCGGCGGCCTGATGGGTGCTATTATAGCAATTTTGTTTTATAACTACTTTACAACAATCGTTGATAACTTCGTGTATATTATTGACGAGGGTATCCTGAACGTGACACAGATTTTCACAGCACGTACAAAGAATAAATAATTATTGAATATTAACAGAAGGAGTCTTCTGTGCCAAAAGTTAAGAAAAAAAGAGTCGGTTTTGTTATTGATATGACACCCTTGGTGGATATCACATTCCTGCTGTTAACATTCTTTATGTTTACTGCTAAATTCAAAACCGAAGCAGAAAGCGAACAGAAGTTCTTTATAGAAAGGCCGAAAGCAACAGCTGATACTTCTAAATTGCCTGAGCAAAATCTTGCGATAATCAAAGTTGCGATTGAAATAGACTCAACTACTAACCCGATCACTACCGACACGACTTACTACTACGAGGTCGTAAATGAGGAGGACAGGAAACAGATCTGGGCTAATGCAGAACTACCAATGGAAATGCATGACAAAGCCTTGCTCAAGGTAGACTCGGCAACACTTGACAACTTGGTAAGGAATACCAGGATAGTTAACACTGATACAAAGTTTGCCATTGATGCTGATAAAGACCTGAGATTTAATTGGGTCTGGAATGCAATGGATATACTACGACGAAACAGGGCCACAGTATTCAACTATGTAACTGAAAAGAAAGGCCAATAATTATAAAATTGAAATAACCAATCTCGGAGTAATAAATGGCTGGTGGCGGTGGCGCATTATCTCATGAAAGTACTAAAAGGGGAAAAGCCTCCAAGAGGAAAAAGAAAAAAAGGGTGGGTTTCCATATGGATATGACTCCCTTGGTGGATATTACTTTCCTTCTTTTAACTTTCTTTATGTTTACTACAACTATGGCGACTCCACAAATAATGGAGATGTCCATACCCAGTGAAGTTGAAACGGATGTTGAGGTTAGATGTTCTCAGTTAAGGACAATACTTGTTGATGATGATAATAACATCTATTGGTATCCTTGTGATGATCCTCTTGAAGAATTAGAGTTAAAAAATATTAGTGCAATAATATACAAAGAGCACATTAATAGCGATGAACCAAATAATATAATCACAGCTCTAAAAGTTTCAACTGAGGCTGATTATGGCTTAATTGTCAGCATTCTCGATGAACTAAACCTTGCAGAGGTTGGTATTATTGATAAAATGGAAGGCATGAAAGGGGAAGATGGCAATCCAAAGAAAAGAGAGAGGAGATTTACTATTGCCAAAATGGATAAAAGAGAAAAAGAAAAATTAATCGAAGGAGGCTTTCTGAATGACGACAGCAGTGATTAATATACAGAAGTCCACCTACGGCGCTATTGAATTAAAAGAGGTAATCAGGAAATACACTCTCAGGGGTTTTATTGCAACAATGATTCTCGTTGCATTATTTCTACTTATCTACTGGTTTTTAATGAGTGCTGCCGAAAGTTCGGCAGTGCCTAAAATGGCGCCTATTGTTAAGCTAAAGCTCGAAGATTTGCCTCCGCCTCCGTCTGATGAAGCAGAGGCAGCACCACCTCCACCACCGGAAACAATCATAAATACAGGCCCTGCAGCTCGCGCCGGTAAACCTGTCCCCGTGCCTGACGCTGAATTAAAACCTGATATGAAGGAATTCGCAACTGTTGATGTTATGTCCAGGGCGTCTGCTGAAGGCGGTGATGGTATTGACCTTGGTACATTTGCCTCCAATATTGATTGGGATCAGAAGGACATTAAGGTAGAAACTAAAGAAGCTGAGCCTGATCCGGATGAGTTTATTCCTGTTGAACAGGAGCCTCAGGTTGATATAGCCCAGCTGCAGAAGCTTGTGGTATATCCTGACCTCGCAAGGCGTGCAAACGTAGAAGGAAAGGTTCTTGTCCGGGTTCTTGTTGACAAGGACGGTTCGCCCAAAAGGACCAGAGTGGAATATTCTGACAACGACCTTTTGAATGATGCAGCAGTTAATGCAATTATGAAGGCTACATATACTCCGGCAATTCAGAACAATCAGCCGGTACAATGTTGGGTAACAATACCTGTGAATTTCAAGCTCAGGTAATAATAGATAAATATGATGGGGCTGTCCCATATTAGGATTATGATTTAATTTGAAAGAAATGGAGCAAATGTGCCATACATTGAATTCGCTCAGTATGACACACTCTAAAGATGAATTTTCAAAGTGTCACATTGAGCGGAGTCGAAATGTGACACTTTGTTATTTCAATTTCATTGCTTTCATTAATAGACCCTGATATGAGCTGGCCTGTTTTTTTGTTATTATGTTGAACTTAGCCTCTGATTACCGGGTTCTGATGATTCTAACCATAATAAATTACCTTATACGCGGATTGATTGTAGTTCTTGGCATTTTGCTCGTAAGCGGTGTGCTGTCACCGGAAGGCATGGATGACACCATGTACCGCGTTATGGGTGCATTATTTTTGCTATTCGGCATATACAGGATTATTACTTACAAAGCCAAGAGAAGCAGGTATTATGGAGGCGATGATGAAGATTAAGTTTTTTTTAGTAATAATATTAATAACTCCGCTATTCCTAGGTTGCCCCCGTGAAGATATCCGTTCAAGCGATCCTGAAGTTGAATCATGGACAACTGGAAATCTTGCGGTTTATTGCGAAGATGAGCTAAAACCTGTATTTGATTCTGCATTCAGCATGTATGGAAGGTATTATAAGGAAGTAACCCTTGATGTGGAATACTCAAATTCGCGTAATTTAATGTCAAATTTACTATCCGGAAACGCAAGAATTATAATTGTTGCAAGGGATTACCTTGATGATGAAGACTCGCTAATGAAAGAATACGAAGTAGAGCCACACGAACGTTTTGAAATAGCATTTGATGCCTTGGCAATTGTTGCAAATAAGAATTTTCCACTTGATACTCTTAACCATGAGCAATTAAAAGCAGCCTTGACCGGAAAAGGCAACCTAAAGAATGAATTCCCCGTATTAATAGAAGAACCGGTGTTTGTTTTTAAAAACCAGAATACTTCGCAATTTGCGAATATACTTCAGTTAATTAGCGATAATGGCGAAATCAAAACGAAATTCAAAATGGCTGAAAAAACTGAAAATATCATTGAATCTGTAATACAGAATGAAAACACACTCGGAATAGAGTTTTTATCAAAGGTGTTTAACCGGGAAGATGTAAAATTGTTACGGATTGGATTTACTGACTCTACAGGAAAGTATATTAAACCTGCCACTGTTCACCCGGGTTACGTTGTTCAGGATAAATACCCTTACAAAGTGCCTTATTACGTATATCTTCTCGAGAAAAGAAGAAATCTGCCATATTGGTTCGGCAAATTTCTTTCAACAGAAAAAGAAGCCCAACAATATTTTTTAAAGCAAAACTTAGTACCAGCATTTGCGAGAATAAAATTAACACCAGAGGATTAAAAAATGAAAAACGGATTCTTATTATCAACACTCTTAATCTTGTTCACAATCAATTTGTTGTCCCAGTCGGCAAAGGACAACATGATAAAATACTACGAGGAACAGAATTATTCTAAGGCTGCAGAATATGCTGCTGAAACCATGAACAAAAACCCAGACGACTTTAACCTGGCTCTTCTTGCAGGAGATATATACTACAGCCTGACAGAATTTGAACAGGCATTGAAGTATTATATGATGGCGGATGAAATTGATGGCAGCGAGCCTCCGGCAGAGTGGAGAATAGGAGTTACAAAATCACAACTCGGAATGCACCAAGAAGCACTTAATTTGTTGAATGAGCTTGCAAATGATGAAAAAGAAGACATCAATGTTCAGCTTGCACTTGGCGAAGCATTGATCAATGCTGACTCTATAGCAAGAGCCGAGCTTATTATTACACGAGTCAAAACAATGGCGCCGGATAATCCGAAATCATATATCGCTCTTGGCGACCTGAATTTTGCACGCAGGGTTTATGAACTCTCTAAACAGAACTACGAAAAAGCGCTAAGCATTGACGAAGATCTTTTATTAGCACGAATTAAACTTGCCACTGCGTATTACTGGCTTGCTGTAAGGGAATCGGATGCTGATTTATCTAATGAACTGTTTGCGAAGTCACTAAAAGAGTGGAAAGTTGTCACACAAAAAGACCCCACAAATTCGAATGCTTATTTCTGGGTTGGAAAAATTAATTTCTTTGCACGCCTATATAAGGATGCAGCTCTTGCATTATATGAATATGCAAAATTGAAACCCGACGGTAAACTCGGGCGATGGTACCTTGCACAGTCGCTTTATGAAGTTGGAAAATGCGACTCTGCAGCGCCGCACCTTGAATATGTTTCTAAAAACATTGATTCGGTAAAGGTTAAATCAAAACTGTTGCTGGCACGATGTTATTATGATAATAAGGAATATGATAAATCACAAGCTGTGTTTGCACAGATCAAAGCAGATACCACACTTGATTTTATTGATATGCAGAGATATGGTAATTCAGCATGGCTTGTAGGGGATACGGTAAATGCTATCGCTATTAACAAAGAAACTGTGTTCTCCTTCCCGGATCAGGCCTGCGGCTTGATGGACAGGTTCGGCCGCTTGCTTATATTCCTGAAGAAGTATGATGATGCTATTGAAATTCTGAAGAAAAGACTTGAAACAGAAGCTTGTATTGACTCTACTGTACCAAGAACCAATTATTTCATTGGTGTAAGCCACTTCCAGTCTGAAAGGCCAGATTCGGCGTTGCCTTACCTGCAAAAGTCGGTAGAGTTGGATTCTACTTATCTCAGCGCATGGCTCAATCTGGCTGATGTGCATGTAGCATTGGGGGGTATAGAAAAGGGCATGAACCTGTTTGAAAAGGTAATCGAAATGGGAGCGCCTGATACAGCATCAAATAAAAATGACCTTATCAATGCATTTAATAAACTCTGCCAGCTGTATTACGAGGCTAACAACGATTCGAAGGTAGTAAAAACAGCTGATTTGTGGGCAAAGACACTTCCGGATTTACCATATCCTTACCTATGGAAGGCTTATGCTTATTTCAGGTTGCAGGACAAGGACAGCGCTTGCACAAATCTGAGAAAAGTAAGGGGCCTGGATCCCGATAACAAAAATGCAATTGATCTAATCAAACAGCATTGCACAGAATAATATTTATTATTTAGAGACATTTAAAATATAGGGGCGAGTTTTTAAAAAAGCCTCTGTATTTCAATTTCTATTATTTTTGAAAATACTGTTACGTTTCGTAAATTTGTAAGTTTTTTAAACCGGATATTTAATATGGTTTTAATAAATATCCAGGGAATGCCGGATGGTGTCAGTACTATTCATATCGAAAAAAATGTCGATGACGTTGAGGGCATATTCCCGGAGTTCTTTGGAATAGTCAGGTTAGAGGGTGAATTAAGAAAATTTAAAAACAGATTTTCATTTCATGGAACTGTATCAAGCAAAGCTAAACTTGTCTGCGACCGCTCTCTGAAAGAATTCACTGAGGAAATTTCATCTGAAATAAAAATCGCGTTTATTAAGGATACTGAACTTTACCGTATTGCGAAGGAACGTGGAGATGAATCACGAGATGAAAACATCATTCATGAAGACGAAAAACATCTGAACCTGACTGAAGAGATTGCCCAGCAGTTAGCAGTAATGATACCAATGAAAAAAATTGCTCCGGAGTTCAGGAAAAAAGAACTGGATGATATTTACCCTGAAGTTAATAGCAAGAGCAATAAAATAGACGACAGGTGGGAAGGACTCAAAAACTTGAAATTAAATTAATTCATTTGATATAGGATTTACCAGAATGGCGCATCCAAAGCGAAAAATATCTAAGACCAGAAGGGACAAACGCAGAACGCATTATAAAGCAACTGCGCTTACTACTTCAAAATGCCCTAATTGCGGCGCACAGAAGATTTCACATGCAGCCTGCCCTGAGTGCGGTTACTACAACGGACGTAAAGTAGTAGAGTCAATATAATTTGATTTGAATATTTAAATTAATACCCCGGGTTAAATCCGGGGTATTTGTTTAATACCAAGGGTCGAATGTCTAATAAAAAATACAGGATTGCGATTGATGCAATGGGCAGTGACTTTGCTCCAGAAAACGAAGTTCGTGGCGCAGAACTTCTGGGTTCAGAGAAAACTGCTCAAAATGCTGAGCTTATTTTTGTTGGCAAGCAGGAATTAATCGAAAAAACAATCTTGGGAAAATCAATTAAACTTCCTTATGAAATAGTGAATGCCGACGAGGTAATCACTATGGAAGACAAGGCAACATCTGCAATAAAAGAAAAAAGAAACTCTTCTTTGTTCATTGGTAATGAACTTGTTAATGAAGGTCGAGCTGATGCAATAATATCAGCAGGGAACACCGGAGCAATGATGAGCGCCGCAACTATCATTCTCGGCAGAATCAGGGGTGTTTCCAGGCCAACAATCGGGTCTTTTTTTCCAACTGTAGCATCATATCCTACTCTTCTGCTTGATGTAGGGGTTACCGTTGACAGCCGCCCACGATTTCTTTATGAATATGCAGTCATGGGAAACATTTACTACAAAAATGTCCTCGGGGAACCAAATCCCAGGATAGGACTTCTTAATGTTGGCGAAGAAAGTAGCAAGGGTACGGAAGATTATAAAGAAGCGAATAAACTTTTATCCGAATCATCCCTTAATTTTATCGGGAATGTTCAGGGTAGCGATATTTTTATGGCGAATGCACATATAATAGTATGTGACGGTTTTACCGGAAATGTTATCCTGAAATTTGCCGAAAGCTTCCTTGGATTTATGAAAAGAAAATTCAAAAACTTTGCAGATAAAAATATAATCAATAAATTCAAAGTTGCTTTGACTGTACCGGCGCTTACAGCAATAGCCACTGAGCTGGACTACCAGCAATATGGTGGTGTTCCGCTTCTGGGTGTGAACGGAACTGTGATTATCGGGCATGGAAAATCCTCGCCTCTTGCTATTAAAAATATGCTTTTGAGGGCGATTGAAGCAGTGGAATCCGGAGTTAATAAAAAAATTGAAACAGCATTGAATTAAGGAATTTAAATGACAGCAACAATTACTTCAATAGCTCACTACGTACCACCTGATGTATATCCTAATACTTATTTTGAAAATTACCTTGATACGAATGACGAATGGATAGTAACCCGAACCGGCATAAAAGAGCGTCGTTTTTTAAAGGAAGGCGCAACTTCTGACTTGATCATCCCTGCTGCCGAAGAATGTATAAGAAAACGAGGTATAAGCAAAGATGAAATTGATTGTGTGATTGTTCCAACTGTTACGCCCGACCATATGTTTCCTGCAACGGCAGCAGTCGTGCAACATAAGCTTGGGCTAAAGAAAGCCTGGGGGTTCGATCTTTCCGCAGCTTGTTCAGGGTTTGTTTTTGCGATAGTAACGGCTGCAAAACTTGTCGAAGGTGGTGCTGCTAATAGAGTTCTGCTTTGCGGCGCTGATAAAATGACTTCAATTCTGAATCTTCAGGACAGGGCTCAGGCTATTTTGTTTGGCGACGGAGCAGGAGTTTGCCTTATTGAGAAAAGTGATGACCCCAATTACGGTATTCTTGACCAATTGTTATTTATTGACGGAGAAGGTGGTCAATACCTGCACCAGGTTGCAGGTGGAAGCTTCAAGCCCGCGTCACATGAAACCGTTGATAATAAAGAGCATTTTATCTATCAGGATGGTCAGGCAGTTTTTAAAGCAGCTGTTAAAGGCATGGCTGATGTTTCACTCGATATAATGAAGAAAAACAACATGACTTCTGATGATGTTGCCTGGCTTGTGCCTCACCAGGCTAATCACAGGATTATTGTAGCCACAGCAAAAAGAATGAACCTTGATCCGGAAAAGGTAATGATTAATATTGATAAATATGGTAATACAACTGCCGCAACCATACCACTGTGTCTTTCTGAATGGCATGAAAGAGGCCGGATAAAAAAAGGCGACAATATCGTCCTTTCAAGTTTTGGTGCGGGGTACACCTGGGGAGCTGTTTATTTAAAATGGAATATGAACGAGGGTAATTGATGCATTCAGCGTTATTGTTTTCTGGCCAGGGTTCGCAATATGTGGGGATGATGAAGGATATATATGATAAACATCCCTCAGCAAAAGAATTAATTGATAGTGCAGATGACATACTCGGTTTTGAATTGAGCAATATCTGTTTTAACGGGCCTTTGGAGACCCTGAAGGAAACTCGTTACACACAACCGGCATTATTTCTTCATAGTGCGGTCGTTTTTAATCTATTAAAAGAAAAACTTGAGTTCAACGCAGTAGCAGGCCACTCTGTTGGTGAGATTGCTGCATTATATGCTGCAGGATGTATTACATTCGAGGAAGCGCTTAAACTGGTAGCCCTTAGAGGCAAACTCATGTTTGAAGCCGGAGAAAAAGAGCCCGGAACTATGTTCGCAGTAATTAACATGCCCGACGAGGATGTTAGCCGTGTTTCCAAAGAGCTGACAGCAAACGGAAACGGTAATGTTGTAGTAGCTGCAAATTTCAATACAACTGGGCAAGTTGTTGTCTCAGGGAACAGAGATTATCTTCGGAAAAATGCTGAGGCATTTAAGGAAGCAGGTGCCAGAATGGTCAAAGAACTCGCTGTTAGCGGCGCATTTCATTCGCCCTTGATGAAACCTGCTAAAACTGAATTGCGAATTGCAATTGAAAAGATACACTTTAAAAACGCCGAGGTTTCGGTTTATCCGAATTTTTCTGCAAATCCCGAATCTAATGGAGATTCTCTAAAAAATTCACTTATTGAACAATTAACAGCTCCGGTACTTTGGACTCAAACCCTTAACAATATGAAGGCAAACGGAATAAACAATTTTATTGAAATAGGAGCAGGAAACGTATTACAGGGACTTGTTAAAAGAACACTAAATGATGTTGAATTTTCAGGAGTTGACAATTTAAAAGACTTAGAAAAGATTCTCTCAAATTAAAATTTATTCGTAAATTGAACTTTTGATTAATTCAAACAGCAAAGTGATGAAGGGTAGTTTGGCAGGACAGACAGCAATTGTAACAGGCGGATGCAGGGGAATTGGCAAGGCAATTTGTGAGCGCTTTATCAAAGATGGCGCTTATGTTTTTGCCGCTGATTATGTGCTTCCTGAAAACCCCGGGAAAGTATTTGAAAGTGAGGAATTAAATTCTGGAATTATTTGTATTCAGTGTGATGTAACAAGTGAAGAATCTGTCAATAACCTGATAAATAATGTAAAAAAGCAAAGAGACTCTATTGATATTTTTGTTAATAATGCTGGCATAACAAGAGACAATCTGATGCTTCGCATGAAATCCGATGATTGGGACGCTGTGCTAAATACTAATCTGAAAGGTGCATTTTTATGTACAAAAGCAGTAAGCAGAATAATGATGTCCCAAAGAAGTGGCAGGATTATCAACATCGGATCGGTAGTTGGTACTATGGGCAATGCCGGGCAAGCGAATTATTCAGCATCCAAAGCAGGCTTAATCGGATTTACAAAGTCTTCAGCAAGGGAGCTTGCATCCAGGAATATCCTGGTTAATTTGATTGCCCCCGGATTTGTCAATACAGCAATGACAGATGAACTGACAGATGAGCAAAGAGAGAAGTTTTTAGATGTAATACCGCTCAAAAGGAAAGCAGAGCCTGAAGATATAGCCGCTGCGGCCGCTTTTTTAGCTTCGAATGACGCTGCTTACATAACCGGGCAGGTATTGCACGTTAACGGTGGAATGCTAATGTAACAAAATATGTATAACATTAATCAGCAGAGGTAATAATGGCAGACCTAAAAGCAAAGGTAACAGAAATAATCGTAAACAAGCTTGGCGTAGAAGAATCGCAGATAACGGATGAAGCATCATTCACAAAGGATCTGGGTGCTGATTCTCTTGACACTGTTGAGCTAATTATGGAATTCGAGAAGGAGTTCGATCTTACGATTGAAGATAGCGATGCAGAGAAGATACAGACTGTAGGCCAGGTCGTCTCCTATTTGAACGAAAAACTCGGCCAATAATTCTGATAAGAAAAAGAGGATTTGAATGCCAAAATATGATTACCCGAAGATTGTTATTACCGGTTTGGGAGTTGTTTCCCCTATCGGTAATACAACGGAGGATTTTTGGAATGGCGTTTTAGAAGGTAAAAGTGGTTCAGCGCCAATCACTCGTTTTGATGCAAGCGAGTTTAAAACTACATTCGCTTGCGAAGTGAAGAATTATGACCCACTACTG
The DNA here is from genome assembly GCA_964454975.1 of uncultured Hyphomicrobiales bacterium. Classification (GTDB taxonomy): domain Bacteria; phylum Bacteroidota; class Ignavibacteria; order Kapaibacteriales; family UBA2268; genus CAYVVD01. The sequence continues at coordinate 23,078 of CAYVVD010000014.1, forward strand.
CATCTTGACAAGAAACAGGTTCAGCGGATGGATCTGTTTACCCAGTTTGCAATGTCTGCTGCGACTATGGCAGTGGAGGATGCGGGTATTGACTTCGAAAAAACCAATAAGGATCGGATTGGAGTCATAATTGGCTCGGGTATTGGTGGAATGTGGACATACCATCATCAACAACAGCAATTATACGATAGAGATGGAAAACCGGACCGAATTTCCCCGTTTTTTGTCCCGATGCTAATCTCAGACATAGCTGCAGGATACATAGCAATCAAGTGGGGTCTTAAAGGACCCAATTATGCCACTGTTTCAGCTTGTGCAACTTCATCACATTCAATTGCAGACTCTCTTATGCTTATGCAACGAGGGGACGCAGATGTTATGGTTGTTGGTGGCAGCGAAGCTGTTATTTGCCCGATGGGCGTTGGTGGATTTAATGCTATGAAAGCTTTGTCCGTAAGAAATGATGACCCTGCAACAGCAAGCAGGCCATTTGATAAGGACAGGGATGGTTTTGTAATGGGTGAAGGCGGTGGAGTGCTAATTCTTGAAACCTATGAACACGCCATGAATCGCGGTGCAAAAATTTATGCTGAGCTTGCCGGTATAGGGTTGACTGATGATGCATTCCATATTACCCAACCTGCTCCGGGCGGTGAAGGCGCAGTAAGATCCATGGATCTTGCAATAAAAGATGCGGGACTTGTACACGAAGACATTGATTATATCAATGCACATGGTACATCAACTCCTTTCAATGACAGAAATGAAACAATGGCTATAAAAACAAGCTTTGGCGATCACGCATACAAGCTTGCTGTTAGCTCTACAAAATCTATGACAGGGCATTTATTGGGCTCTGCAGGTGCTATTGAGGCAATTGCGACAACCCTTGCAATAAAACATGGAATGTTGCCTCCAACGATAAATCATTTCACTCCTGATCCGGACTGTGATTTGAACTTTGTTCCAAACAAACCTGAAAAGAGAGAAGTAAAAGCCGCATTAAGCAATACATTCGGGTTCGGTGGGCATAATGCTACAATTTGTTTGAAGGCATTTGAAGAATAGGCTGCATTTGATATAATGTGAAGGACATCTTTCAAAATATTTACAATGGGCTGTTAAGATTCAGCCCGTTGAAAAACCTACTTAAAACAAAATCCGGCCGGCAGGATAAATTCCCAATGGTTGGATTTTTATTATTTGAGAAAAAGGTAAGATTAGAAAATATTATCGGTTTCCCAATTAGCAGAACAGAAGTTTACGAGCAAGCGCTCATTCACCGTTCTTACCTCCAGGTACTCGACGGCGAAAAAATATACTCCAACGAACGTTTAGAATTTTTAGGCGATTCTGTTTTGAATCTTGTTGTTACAGATTATTTATTTTCTATGCACACAAAGGTTGACGAAGGTGAATTAACCAAAATGCGTTCCTGGCTCGTAAATAAGAATTCACTCGCTTTGTGTGCAAAAAAAATGAATCTGCAGGATTTTATTATGATGAGTTTTAGTGCAGAGCGAGCATTAAAGAGCGGAAGCGATTCGATTTTGGCTGATGCTATGGAGGCGCTTATTGCAGCTGTGTACATTGACAACGGACTCGAACAGGCAAGGCGTTTTATTAAAAACACATTACTTCCTATACTAATGGAATACAGGGTAATGGTTGATAAGAACTTCAAGAGCATATTGCTTGAAGAATTGCAATCCAAAGGGCAACATACACCTGTTTATAACGTGATAGAAGAATACGGGCCCGATCATGATAAAGAATTTTTGGTCGGGGTTTTTGTTGAGGAAGAATTGATTGGCCAAGGCAGGGGCAAGAGTAAAAAGCTTGCTGAACAAATGGCCGCTAAAATTGCACTGGAAAAAATTGAAGCAAAAATAAAAGAGGATTTAAATGGAGAAATTAATTTTTGAGAAAAGCAGAGCAGGCAGAAAAGGATATACATTGCCCGATTTTGATATTCCCGAATACTCAATTGAACAAGAAATTGGAAACAAATATTTAAGAAATAATTCCGCTGATCTGCCTGAAATAAGCGAACTTGAAATTGCGAGGCATTTTCTCAGGCTCTCTCATTTAAACTATAACATTGAACAGGGTTTTTACCCCCTTGGTTCCTGCACAATGAAGTATAACCCTAAGGTTAATGAGAAAACAGCATCTATTCCTGGATTTTCGGAGCTTCACCCTTGTTCTGAAGAGTATATGGCACAGGGTGCAATACAATTGATGTATGAGCTCAGGGAATGTCTCAAGGAAGTTACAGGGCTGCCTGGTGTTTCATTGCAACCAGCAGCAGGATCCCAGGGTGAACTAACCGGAATACTTATGTTTAAGAAGTATTTTGAGGAAAGGGGAGAGACACAAAGAACCAAAATACTTATCCCGGACTCTGCCCATGGCACAAATCCCGCATCGGCAGCTATCGGAGGTTTTGATGTTGTTCATCTGAAATCTTATGATGACGGCAGAGTTGACCTGGAAGACCTTGCATCCAAATGTGGTGATGATGTTGCCGGCCTGATGCTTACAAATCCCAATACTACCGGGCTGTTCGAATATAATATTAGGAAAATTGAAGAACTTGTGCATGGATGTGGTGGTCTAATGTACATGGACGGTGCCAATCTGAATGCCCTGCTTGGTATTGCACGTCCCGGGAACATGAAATTCGACTGTGTTCATATTAATCTGCACAAAACCTTTTCCACACCTCACGGTGGTGGCGGACCAGGTGCCGGGCCTGTCTGCGTTAGTGAAAAACTCACTGATTATTTGCCTGTCCCCCAAATTGAAAAACATGGCGATACTTATGTATTAAACATGGACAAACCGCATTCCATCGGTAAAGTGCATTCATTCTTTGGAAATTTTGGTGTTCATGTAAGAGCTTATACCTATATACGTATCCATGGAGCTGACGGACTCCGTAAAATCAGTGAAAACGCTATAATCAATGCCAATTACCTGTTCAGCAAGTTAAAGGGTAAATTTGCTGTTCCATTCGATGAACACTGCATGCACGAACTTATTTTGAGCGGCGATAAACAAAAAGAATTGGGCGTCAGCACAAAAGATATTGCCAAAAGGCTGCTTGATTACGGCTATCATGCTCCAACTGTGTACTTTCCCCTTACTGTTCATGAAGCAATGCTAATTGAGCCGACTGAAACAGAGAGCGTTGAAGATATAGATGCTTTTGCAGAGGCAATGCTTTCAATTGCAATTGAAGCTGAAGAGAACCCGGATCTTGTAAAGTCTGCCCCAACAAGTACAAAACTACGCCGCCTGGATGATGCACTCGCTGCAAGGAATCTAAATATTAAGTGGTAGTTTATGCAGGAAGTACTTGGGTAAAATAATTTCTCACGGGGCGATTCACGAATCGCCCCTAAGGTTTTTAACACATCTGTAACTATATACCTTACAAAACGTCTTTAAAATTAAACTTTCATTTAGAAATTTTCGTCAAAAATAATAATCTCGATTTTAAACCGGAGAAAGGATGAAGTATTCAGGAATAATATTTTTAGCATTGATAATATTAGCCGGAAGTGAAATACAAGCCCAATTTGGGAAAAATAAAGTACAATACGAAAATTTTGAATGGCAGTACATTGAGTCAACACATTTTGATGTCTTTTTTCACGACGGTGAGCAGGAACTGGCTGAATTTTGTGCCGTTGAATCAGAAAAGGCCTTGAAATCAATTGAAAAAACTCTCAACTATAAGCTTTCTTCACGGATTACAATTGTTGTTTATAATTCACATAACCAATATCAGCAGACCAATATCATTCAGACTTTTATGTCTGAAGCCGTTGGTGGGGTTACTGAGCTCTTCAAAAACAGGATTGCTATACCTTTTCAAGGGAATTATTCACAATTCAGACATGTAATTCATCATGAACTTGTTCATGGTGTTCTTAATGATATGTTTCATGGTGGCACCATTCAAAGCTCTATTTCATCCGGCGGTTTTTTTATTCCAATATGGATGAATGAAGGATTTGCTGAATATGAAAGCCTGGGTGGGATGGATTCTGAAACTGATATGTTCATGCGTGATATAACAATTGGTGAGAAACTACCCCAGTTGAACAGAATTTCAGGATATCTTTCATATCGTGCCGGCCAGTCATTCTATTGGTATGTTGCTGAAAAGTATGGAAAACAAAAAGTAGGAGACCTTATAAACAGGCTCAGAATTCAGAAAAATGTAGAGGCAGCCTTCAAGAGTTCTTTTAATATGTCCATTAAAGAATTCTCCGAGAAATGGGAAAAGGACATGAAAAAATATTACTGGCCTGATTTAGATATTTTTAATGCCCCAGAAGATTATGCAGTGCCTGTTACAGACAGGGAAAAAATCGGAAATTTTTATAATTCTTCTCCATCCATTTCACCGGATGGGCAGAAGATGGCATTTATTTCCGAGGATGGGGGTGTGCTTGGAATATCCGTAATGGAAATAGGAAAAATGGAGTCAATTCGACAACTTATTAGTAGTTTCCGCCAGCAGGATTTTGAAGATCTTAATATGCTTGCCCCTGGTATATCATGGAATCCTTCCGGCACTCATCTCGCTATCTCTGCAAAGGCCGGTGCCGAGGATGCTATTTTCCTGGTAAATGAAGAAGATGGCGATTACAAAAAAATGACATTTGGGCTGAAGTCAATTACTTCTGTTGTTTGGTCGCCAGATGGGAAACAGCTTGCTTTTGTTGCCAGCAAAGGAAACCAAAGCGATATATATGTTTACACAATTCAAACTGAAACGCTTAACAATGTAACAAACGATATCTTTTCTGACATGTTTCCTGCATGGGGGCCGGATTCTAAAGAAGTATATTTTGTTTCGGACAGGGGGGAATATACCGGAGCAATTCCGGATGGATTCAAAATGTACAATTTTTCCTATAACTCCACTGATATTTACAAAGTAAACATTGAGAGCAGAGGAATTGAAAGATTAACTAACAGTCCGGATAACGGGGTTACTTCAATTGCTGTTTCTTCCGGAGGGGATCAATTATTATATGTATCCGACAAAAACGGAATTGGCAATCTCTATGAACTTAACTTGACATCAGGACAAAGCAGGCCGCTTACAAATTCAATCACCGGTATTACTCAGATATCGTTATCTGCAGATAATAGCAAATTGCTTTTTGCTTCACAGGTTGAAGGTGGCTATGATATTTTCATGTTTCGCTACCCTTTCGAAGTTACTCTCGAAATGGATGAATTGCCTTTAACAAGTTTCAAACAAAACTCTATGAACCTTGAAACATCAATCGAGGAAATCGTAAGCGATGATGAAGAATATACCGATGTAGATAACAATATTGTCGGTTATGGTGATTACGGAGTTGACTTTGCTTTCCAAAAGGTTGTTAAACCAAATAAAGATGCACGGAAAGAAGGCTCGCCATCCACTTCTTCGATAAACATTGATACAAACTTTACACCAAAGGATTATAAAATCAAGTTCACACCTGATTTAATATTCGGAAATCCCGGATATAGCACATTTTTTGGCTTCCAGGGTGTAACCCAGATGCTATTCAGCGATATTCTCGGTGACCACCAGATATATGCCCAGGCAAACTTGTTGTTTGATATAAGAAACAGTACCTTCATGGTGGCGTATAATTACCTGCCGGATATTGTTGATTTTTCATTCCAGGCATTCCATAACCCTGCTTATATCTATAGTACTGACGCAAATGGTTTTCAGGATTTATACAGATTTAGGAATTTTGGCCTGGGAGCCGTAGCGTCATACCCGTTTAACCTGTTTAACAGGCTTGAATTTGGCATGACATGGATGAATTTGGACAAAACTAATATTGACAGGCCCCAGGAATCGAGCCTTACACGTTCACTGCTTGTACCTGAAGCCAGGTTTGTCCATGATGATGTTCTTTGGGGGTACCTTGCACCGCACACCGGTACGAGATATTACATCGGACTAAAAGGTTCGCCGAAAATTGGTGATAGCGGACTTGAATTTTTAACTGCAACAACAGATTTCAGAACTTACCTTCCTCTTAATGATTACATGAATTTTGCAGTAAGGATTGCGGGGGGAAGTAGTTTTGGTGCAGATCCACAAGGTTTTTTCCTTGGTGGTACTGACAATTGGCTAAACCGTTCCTTTAGTAACGATCAGCTCCCTTTCGAAAATCCGGAAGATTTTGCATTCATGCAGTTTGTTTATCCGCTCAGGGGATGGGATATAAATGAAATTGCAGGAGATAAATACTTTATAACAAATCTTGAGTTCCGTTTTCCACTTTTCCAGGCGATTCTTGCCGGACCTTTGCCAATATTATTGCAAGGTGTGATGGGTTCAGTATTTCTTGATGCAGGTGGAGTCTGGGACGGCCATCTTGACCATTTCGAGTATGTTAACGGTACTAAGCAATATGATTTGCTTATTAGCAGTGGTATCGGTGTCAGGGCGGTGTTGCTTGGATTGCCCTGGAAGCTCGATATTGCATGGAGGAACGAAGGCAGTGTCTGGTCAGAGCCAAGGTATTTGATTTCTCTTGGGCTTGATTATTAAGCTATCTCGATTTGATATAGATATTCCCGAGTATGGGGTCACTTGTGTTGTGGGAGATTATCATCCTGATGTTTCGCTGTGTCAGTACAGTTCCCAGCGGAGCAAGTTTAAGCCCTGAATAAGTAACTATATCCCGCGCAATCATAAAACCGGGTTCCAGTTCTGAAATCTTAATTGCTCTTTCGTTTGGGTCGTATAGGTCTTTATCATGGTTGCGTACCCACTGGTCAAATAATATCACAGCACGCTGGTCGTAGATATGGTTCTCTTCTTTGTGTATCCCGGAAATAATTTTCATTGGAGCTGTGTCAGTTAAAAAACGTTTCTCGTAAAAGTCGAGAGCAACCCGGATAATTCTTGAGCCAAGTGGAATTTGCCATGATTTTTTCCGGTCAGGAATACCGCTGCCATCCATATTTTCATAGACATGGCGGATAATTCCTGCTGCATCTTCAAATCTTTTTACTGAAGATACAATCTCGAAACCTGATACAGGAATCTGGTACATCATATCATTGGTAGGTTTACCATCTGTCATAACCGATAGTTTAAGCATGTCGTCAGGCAAAAATATCCTTCCTGCATGTGAAAGGTATGCTGCAATTTCTATGTCTCTAAGCTGCTCTTCATCAAAGTCTTCAAGCTGTTTCGCCATCCACACACTTGACTGGGCTGTTAACCTGAGTATGTCGAAAGAAAGTGGTATTCTTGCCTGTAGAAATTTAACTGCAAGATTCAACATATCCTGAATATCGCGTTCCAATTCATCAGCAAGTTGAAGAAGTAATTGGTTTTCTTCCTTCATTCTTGCTTTCAGGTCGCAAATCCTGAATGCTGATTTAAGCCTTGCCTGCATTTCAACTGAGTTAACCGGTTTTGTCAGGTAATCATCAGCGCCTTTTTCAAGCATTTCGAGCCGTGTGCTGTACTCAGTATCAGCAGACAGGATTAAAATATAAATATCATCATATTCCTTGTTGGCTCTTATCTTAACTGTTAATTGCCTGCCATCCATTTTGGGCATGGAAATGTCGAGAATCACAATAGAAGGATGCCTGTCCTGAATGTATTCCCACGCTTCATTTCCGTCTGTACAAGTAAATACTGATACATCTCTATAGAATTGTTCTATCATTCTTGAGACAGTAGTCAGGACTGACTGCTCATCATCAACTAATAATATTTTTCTTTTTGGGCTCATTGTTCAAAGTTTGCCATGAATTCTTTTGTATCCAGGTGTTTAATCAATATACTAACCCGTCTGTTGCTAACATCGAATGGATTTTCGGGGTTGCTTAGCTTTCTGTCAGCAAAACCCGTCACCTTGGAAACTTGCCCATCCCATAAATAACTATCTTTTGTCAAAATCCGCCTTGCAGAAAGAGCCCTGTCAGCGGATAGGTCCCAGTTTGTATAACCGGAGCTTGAGCTGTATCCCCGGCTATCCGTATGGCCCTCAACTTCAACTGGGTTTGGCAACTTGCCTATTTCCTGTGCGATTGTTTCGAGTATCATTACAGCATTGTTTTTCAAATTTGCGCTGCCGACTTCAAAAAACAGGTCCTCAGAACTTTCGATAAGTTCTATTCGAAGTCCTTCCTGAGTCATCTCGATTTTTATTGAATTAAGCAATTCTTTAATATCAGGTTTTTCTAATTTCAGCTCCTCCCAGTACTTCCCGAATTTGTTGGCAATTCCCTGTACTCTTTCGGCAGCATCAATACTGTCCTTTATGGCTTTTTCCCTGAGTTTGCTGACTACCGAATCCCTAAGCTCATCAGAGAAATCAAACATCATATTTGATTTCCCTTTCCCCTTATTTTGCTTCATCATTAAATTTAGGTCAATTGGAACTTTCGCTTCCCCAGTAACAAAATTAAAGGCGCCGGGGTCGTCGAAATAGGCTGTAATGAGCATTTTTGTTTCTTCACTGGATGCAAGAATCCACATAACAATAAAGAAAGCCATCATTGCAGTAACGAAATCAGCATAAGCAACCTTCCACGCACCACCGTGATGACCGTGCCCACCGTGCCCCTTCTTCTTTTTGACTATAATAGGTTGTTCTTTTTGCTGTTTTTTATCGTTATTAGCCATTGTGTTTCTGCTTCAATTAAGCTCCTTTAACAGCTTCTTCAGTTTCTTTAAATGATGGCCTGCTTTCAGGGTCAACTGCCCTTCGTCCGTATTCAATAGCAACAGCTGCCGGTGCGCCTTTTGCAAAGGATAACAAAGCAGCTTTTATTGATTCAAGGTATTTGGCCTCTTTCAATACAATGAGTTCCATGTTCTTTGCTACAGGGCCTACAAAACCATATGACAAAAGCACACCCAGGAATGTACCAACAAGAGCTGCAGCAACGTTTGCACCTACAGTTTCGGCTCCCTCGCTAATTGATTGCATTGTGATAATAACGCCAAGAACAGCAGCAACAATTCCCAGGCCGGGCAAAGCATCTGAAACAGTATTAAGGGCTGCAGGAGGCCTTAGTTCTTCCTGGTGAAGAGCCTCGAGGTCTATATCCATTAATTCTTCCAAGTCATGCGCAGGAACACCGCCGGAGAGTACTACTTTAAGTGTGTCGCAAAGAAAGTTTACAGCATGGTGATTTTCTATAAAAGTAGGATATTTTGAGAAAATAGAGCTATTTTCAGGGTCTTCGACATGGGGTTCAAGCGCTATCAGGCCTTCTCTTTTGGCAAACTGGAAAGTTTCGTAGAGGAGTTTCATCAAATCAATGTAGGCTCCTTTATTGATTTTCGTACCTTTTAATGTACCAAGTGCTCCTGAAATAATTTTTTTTATGGTATCCAGAGGGTTAGCTATAAGCATGGAGCCAATAGCAGCGCCCCCTATAATAATAAACTCGTTAATTTGTATTAAAACCATCAGGTCGCCATGGTGCATTACATATCCTACAATAATGCAAACAAAAACTACCACAGTGCCTATAATTACAAACATCTTCCAGTTCCCGGTTACTTGATAATTTCTTCGTACTTTTGTCTGAGAGCTTCATTTGAAGGATCTAATTCGAGCGACTTTTCCCAAGCTTCTGACGCTTTCATTCTTTGTCCTTCTATTAAGTAAATATCGCCCAAATGCTCAAAAACTTCAGCATTTTCATTGTCTAAATCTGCAGCTCTTTCCAGATATGGCAGAGCTTCGACTGATTTCCCCATCAGGTGCAAAATCCATCCATAAGTATCAAGAAAAGCGGATGTATTATTATCAGTTTCAATCACTTTTCTGCTCATTTCGAGAGATCTTTCTAAACTACCACCGTTTATGGCAAGTGCATAAGCAAAATTATTCAATGCCATTAAATTTCCGGGTTCAATTTCAAGTACAGATTCATAATGCTGAAAAGCTTTTTCATGATTTCCCATGTAATCTTCAAGGTAGGCAAGTTGGATCAGTACTTCAGTTTGATTACTGTCGATACTGAAGGCTAGTTTAGTTGCCTCATACGCCGAATCTATCATCCCAAGTTCGATATATCCAATTCCTGAAAAGTAAGGAAACCTAAAATCTTCGGGGAATTTCCTGCCATGCTCGTTGAAAATCTCGACACCTTTCTTGCTTTGGTTTATCAGGAAAAAAAAAGTTCCTATTTCAAGGGGGATATCAGGCGTTTGATCATAAGATACCAATGACGTTTCAAAATATTTGCCTGCCTTGATTGTATCAAGCTTTTTAAGGGCAAGATAGCCTGCCAATAAGTTTAGACGCCATTCAAAGTAAAAGCGATGGTCTATTTTATCGAGAAGGTTATCAATATATTGTTCAGCTTTTCCCGTTGTATCATTGAATAGTGCATTAAGGGCAGTTGAATAGCACAGCACAAGGGCTTCATTTAGCAGATTGTTGTCTATTTCCAAGATAAATTTATCAAGCGCTTCGTAATTACCATCATTGGCATAACTGTTGATAATATCTGTAGCAATAACGGGATTTGTTGGCATTTTTCCATAAGCTTTCTTCAACACTTCAAGCTGTTTTTCCTCCTGTCCTGTTGCCTGATAAAGAGCTGACAACCTGTTTAGCAGAGATAAGCGGTCGTCATTTTCAATATACTCCTCGTATATTTTGATTGCTTTTAGAGGTTCATTTATTTCATACAATTTAGCAAGTCGTAATTTTCGCTCCCAGACAGGTTCTATATCTATCGCTTTTTTCATTGTTGTTTTTGCATCATCCAGGTTGTATTCATCCAGGAATAATTCAGCAAGGAGGTCGTAAGCATTAACAAAATCCGGATTAATTTCAATACACTTAAATGATGATTCGATTCCCTGTTCTGTTCTGCCAAGAGCTTTATATGACTTTGCTATAGAATAATGAATAATAGCGTTAGAATCATATTTTAGGGCTTGTTGAAAATCAAGGATTGCCTCTGCATGTTTATTCTGCTGTTGCAGAGAAGAACCGGAAATAAAGTAGGAACGCGATTTATAGTCCACCAATTCCGGATCAAGGGATTCTGAATTGCTTGTTGTTCTGTCTGAAAGACTTTCAAAATCATATTTATTCCCTGAATTATATGTGCTGCACGAGTTGATTAACAGTGCAAAAAGAAATAGGAAAATAATATGTCTATATTCAGGCAATCCTTACTCAATCAATGATTAAAACGATTAAGAAGTTAACAAATAATTATGAATCTTCAATAACGATTTGGGACGCATCCCTTAATTAACGTGTATTAAAAAGATTAATAGCCGGTTTTTTCCTGGATTTAATTTTTTGTGGAGGGAAGTATTCGGTTTCAGAAATTATTTTATCAATAATTTCTACCGGTCGGTAGTTTGTGAGTCCAGGTGTTGCGTTTTCAGGCATTAATTTGAAAATACGTTCAATATATTCACGAATATTAAGATTATTAAATATATTCACATTATTAAATTTGGATTCATATCCGTTTAGAAAATTATCCTCTGAGATTCCTGGCTCCCATATAATAACTTCCTCATTTGGGATGTTACTTTTTCCAAGTATATCCCGTTCCAGTCTATCAGGAAAATTACCACTGCATATTTCAAGTATATCCATTATTGATTTTAGTTTTGTGCTTAGTTGTGGTGAATGATAGTAGGCCGGTTCCGGGATAATACTATTATTTTCAAAACCGGGATAATTCATCCGGTATAAATCTCCAATACCGGTTTGCGGATGCAAGTCAATGATCCCTAGTTTTTTCTGAGGAATAATCTTATCTCCAAATGGGTTAATCATAACGCGTTTTGGTTTTGGAATTTCAGGCTGAATAGCATTTATTAACAGTAGCTCCTTGTTATATATTTTATAGCCACAATCAGTTTTGGTTAAGGTGAAGTGAGGAGTAGTAAATTCTGTTGAATATTTCTCAAACAGAAAATCTTCAAGGGAGTACTCAAATTCCTGGTTAAAAATCATGCCAGCAAATTGAATCTCCGGCAACTTAGGAATAAAACTAATTTTTGGTATATTTTCAAAATCAGACAGAATTTCGGTTGAGGTTAGCTTTTCAATATCTTCTATTTCATCATAAAAATCTTGAAATTCTTTTCCAAACTGACTATTCGAAATAAAATTTGAATTAAATCTGACAATTGGCTTGGCGCCGAAGTAATCTGAGTTGAATACACTATTAATATCCTGAAGTAATATTTCAGATTGAATTTCTTTTTGCCTGTACTTAAAATCGAGTAATTCAGGAATTCTGGTAATCGGGAAAAAAGGTAATTCAAGTTTAACCTGTGGAAGCACAGGTAAATTGACATTGCAATGGAATTTTTTCGGTAGTTTAAATTTATAAAGGTTTAATGATTCATCCGCGATAACGTCAGCCTGCTGCATAAAAATATGGTATTGGGGATGATACATTCTATTGCCGTCATAATAAAGGCCGGCTTCTTCGATAAACAACTTCCCAAACCTGAATAAGCCTGAGTAGCCATCTGATTTCAAGATTTCATTCAAGTAATGGCCTGCTATCAAAGAATCTGTTATTTCTCCATTCTCATCAATTTGAAACGAAAAACCAAATGGCAAGTTCACGTAATACCTGTTTTGACTCTCATCATGATTGTAAGAACACAATGGATTAAGATAATTATCGATATCCGGGTTGAAAAGATACGACTCAACAGGTGTAGCTGTACTGTCAAAAACGGTCACCCAATAACCTGTTGGTTTTGCATTGTCAGTATTCATACTTGCTTCAGAATAAGTAAGGTAGTGGTATCCCGAATTGTCTTTAATAAAAACCAGTTTCCCATCGAAAGAATAATCAAGTCTGCAAATAATGGTGTCATTTTTTAGAGCTTCAACTAACTGATTGTTATAATTATACCTATATTCGTAAACAGTGTTTTCCTTTTTTATTGACACAAGGTTGCCGTTCATGTCGTATGATATCGTGTCATTATCGGCTAATATCAAACGGTTTTCCGGGCTATATTCGAATGAAGTGGAGTTGCCATCCACAGTTCTACTTGTGATGTTACCAAAATTGTCATATTGATAGCTTACAGAATTTTCATCATAAACATATGATGAGAGCCGTCCTAAGTTATCATAATCTGAATTAAAAACAATCTGCCCGTTAATAATGCTGTCAGTAAGACATTTACTTAATACCTGTCTTATTATTCTGATAGTGTCTCCGGTTCTGCTAAGGATATAATAATTGTATCCGGTAAGGGAATTTTCCCTTTTTAACTCTAAATCATCAGGAAAATCAATATCTGCAAAACCCTCTCCGGGATAGCTGAATTTAAAACTACCGTCATTTACTGTAATTTCACCTGTTAGAAATGCCTGGTTAAAAGCAATTTCAGAATTGACCGGGCCAGATATTGATTGCTTAAATCCATTTAATTGTCTGAATATAAACTTGCTGTTCAAGATATTATCATATAAAAATCGGAGTGAGTCGATATTTCCGGCTTTATTCCTGTAATAAATTACTGAATGCCTCAACCCAAAGCTCTGGGAAGCTTCAAATAATCCCCCGCCCTGGTAATAACTCAACTGGAGGAAGTCATCCTGTTCGGGGTAAAAGACAGATGAAAGCCTGCTATTGAAATTATGCATGTAAGTGAATTCACCAATTCCAGGATCAAATCGCCATATTAAATTGCCCAGAGGATCAAAATTATATGAATAATTATTAGCCGATGGAGTTTGAATTGTCCGAACCCGGCTTCGATTATTATAGGAGTATGCGTAATTATCTCCTTCATTAGAAGTAATTGAGGTTACTAATTCTTCAGATCGACTTAATGATGTAGTGTTACCATTAAATATGTACGAAACAGGAAAACCATTTGCATCAAATAAAATTGAATATTCTAATCCATTTGCATGTGTAATTTCTAATTTGTCAGGCAGTTGCTTGAAATTCAAGGCTGAGCAGCAGTCATTATAGTTACTCAATAATCCTTCATTATAATTGAAACTGGCTAAAATACTTCCGGTATTGTCTTTAATTTCCTTCAAGAAAAAACCGTCAAAACTCAGACTGATTTTCCCGTTTATTTCACTTTTAATACTTTTTGGTAGATATTGGTTATCATATTCGATTGAAATTTGATCTTTATTCTTCTGATAGAAATCCAATATATTACCGGCAGGATTATAATTAATTAAAATATCATTGTTCATACCGTCGGCGATATTTCTAAGTAATCCTCGTTCGTCATAAAAAAAATCTAAACTGTGGCTTCTTTCACTTGTCGTTGATATCAACCTGCCGTCTTTATCGTATTCAAAGCCGGAACCTCTACCCGGTGAGCTGTTGATTCTTACCATCTTATCGGTTTTATCGTAGCTGAAATAATAACTATTGCCGTTTTCAAGTTTTTTTTGTATCATATTACCATTTAAGTCATATAAGTAATAAATGGATTCATTTTGTCTAAAATATAATTCAGTCAACATGCCTGAATCGTCGTATTGAAATTTACGAGTAGCGTTGTTTTTCAACTTAATATCAGAAATGAGAGAATTATCATAGTAGTTAAATAATACTGATTTATTTTCAGGGTAGCCTAATTGCCTTAATCGTCCGGCATCATCATAGTCAAAGTCTATTTCAAGTCCATTACTTTTGTATGAATCAATATATGGGAAATTCCCTTCAATTTGTATTCCCTGGATATTCCCTGACGAGTAATTTGATTTGCGGCCGGTATTGTCAATATCTATCCTGAAGCCGGATAAATCGATAGTTGAGATATTGTTTCCCTCGTAATCAATTGATGTTATTACTTCACCATTGTTTATAGATATTAACCTGGCAAGAGAATCATAAGCGAACAAAATTTGATTTTCAGTTTCATCAATAACCTTGTTTATCAAATCTCCGGAATAATAGTATTTGATATTTGTACTATTGCCATTTACAATTGATGATAACTTATTACCTGCACCTTTATTAAAAGTGAAATCCTTTCCTTCGTAGGATGAAAAACCATCAAATATCCCTGATGAATTATACTTCAGATTTAGTGAGTTTCCATTAGCATCTTTGATAGTCTCAAGGTCAGATGATTGATTATAAATATATTCCGAGTAAACTTCATTAGCCCTGAACTCCTTTGCCAGATTGCCATTATTATCATAGCTATAAATAATTTCGTTTCTTCCCGGTTGTCTTAACTCCTTTAACCTGTTTTGTTTGTCATATAGGAGAATGACAGAATTACCTGATTCATCATTGATTGATATAGGAACAGTTTGGTTATCATATTCAATATTGATACCTGTATTCAGTGGGCCAATAATATTTAATATGTTGCCGGATTCACCATAAAGCAGCCTGATATTGTTACCGAACCTGTTCCTGAATTCATTGAACATTCCAACATCATTATAACCAAAATAATTAGTATCGGAATTAAAAATTAATGAGGATAAGAATCCTTCCGGTGAATAGTTGAATTTAAGTAAGTCATTATGCTGTTTTATTGAAATGGGATTAAATCTTTGGTTGTATTTAACTTCAGTAAGAAATCCTTCAGGTCCATAAATACTGTTTAATAAGTTATTTGTATCGTAATTAAATGAAAATACAGAGCCAAATATATTTATGTAGCTGATTAAATTTCCATTATTATCCCATGAATAAATTTCTTCATTGACGTTATTTACTCTTTTTACTAAATTTCCGAATTCATCATACTCATATTCCTCTTGTTTTGTTCCAGGGAAATTTATTCCATTCAATTTCCCGTTATTGAAATACAGCAACTTGTGTGCTCCGGTCAGAGGCCCCGCCAGATCACTTATTTGGTGATTTTCATTATAATACTGAGTGTTTTCTACTCGATTTCTATCAGTTAATAAACTAATTTTGGCATGCAGATTTTTTTCATATTTCAGTTCATTTCCGTATGGATCAACGATAGAATAGAAATTACCCAGGTCATTATATTTGAATGTGTATGAATTATCCCTCAAATCTATATACTCTACAACTTTTCCATCCCTATTATAAATAAAATTTTCACTCGCAGAGTTTCCATGAAGAACCTCAGCCGTTTCTCCGTTTTTGTTATAAATGTAGGATTTAATTGTATTACCATTTAGATCAACCTTTCCAGCCTTACCAGAAGGAGTATATTCCAAGAGAAATTTTCCTCCGTACGGATTTGTATATTCTCTCAGTTCATCAGAAGAATAATCAAACTTATAATCCCTGCCACTATGCGTAATGTTAGTAATCCTGGTGTGCTCATTATTTATTTCTGCAAATATTTGTTCATTCAACAGTATTTCAGTAGGATTAGCATATTTATCGTAACTAATTTCCCATGAATTACGGGATTTTATTCCGGTTAATAAACCTCCGGAATAATGATATGATTTTCTAAAACCGTTTTGATAAATAATAGAGGAAATTTTATTATTCACGTAACTCAGGAAGTACTCAGGATTATCTGAGTTTTTAAAACTAACTGTATTGCCGAATTCATTGTATGTAAAATGCAAGCTTCTAAGGGGGGCATCGATTTTCACGATGTTTCCGAATTCATCAAAGCTGTAATAATATTCATTACCTGAAACGATGAATTTACTCAATAAGCCGGTTAATTCTACTTCGAATCCGGCAATTTCATTGTTATTATATTTCACTCTATGCAGGTTGCCGTTTTCGTCATATTCATATTCAGTAGTATTGTTTTCAGGCGATTGAATAAATTTTAATCTGCCGGTATTGTCATATTTATACTTCGTAATATTGCCCGACGGATTTCTTTCGGCAACCGGGAATCCATTTTCGTCATATTCATAGGAATATTCTCGTCCTTCAAATCCTTTGAATTGGATTAAATTAAATGAATCGTCCCATCTGTATTCCGCCCTATTGCCATCTTTGATAATTACCCTGGTTCTGAACAACTCATCCCATTCAATATTCAGATAAGATTCACCAAAGATGTCAACCCGGCATGTTTTATCTTCATTATTATAAAAAGCATCTAAAATAGCAATATTATCAGGCCCGGATACCTTTCGAAATGAGTAATCATCTCCATATTCAAAAAAGTAACCTGTTGCTGATGTTGTAATTGATTTCAACAGGCTGCATTCATCATAGGAATACTTAATCTGTCCTTCAAAATTATTATCGCTTGAAATCAGATTCCCGGATTCATCATACTCGAAATTAATTTCCCAATCAGCATACTTAATTGATTCCAAAAAGTTGTTATCATAAACAAAATCTGCTTTTCTGCCGGATGGCCAATCAACCCTGGAAAGTTTTTTATCTTCATAAACAATGATAATTTCGAGGCCATTTTTATCGATGATTTTTGTTACATAGTTGTGGATAGGGGACTCGAATAAATACTCTGAGTAATCACCTTTATTGTTGAATACATCGTGATACATTATTAGTTTAAGGCCGTTTCCGGTTGCCACAAGTTTGTCATTGCAACCATAAGTGGATTGAAATTCTCCAGCATTCCACAAAAAAAGCTCAGTTTTTCCATCCGGGTAAACAATTATAATGTTTCCATTCTTATTGTTTGTTGTATACCTGAAATTATAGTTCATCTGCCAATTTTTGCCGAAGCGGGTTTGGGCAGAGGAGAGGCTGTTGTATGTAAATGCGATTCTGACAGGGAAGGATATATCATTTATACAAAGGTCAGTTCTTTCATGCAGGATTGTTCCAAAATTAGGTGAGAAATAAGTTTCCGTTCCAGGTATATTCAGATCCAGGTTAATATACTCGGCATATCCTCTTTTGCCTCTGTCTGTAAAGCTAACTCGCTCATCAAAAATTCCCTCATCTCCATTGTCTAATTGAAATTCCTGTGAATAGCAGATTAATGATGTAAAGATAAGCAGAATAGAAATATGGAAGTACATTATTTGCATTTTAGTATAAAACGGTTCACCGTATAAATATACTAATAATAACATTTAAATCGATCAAATTACTACGTTGGCAAAGGCTTATTTTGAAATAATAAATTTGGAATAGTGTGACTCAATTCCTGATTTTATTTTAAGGAAATAAATACCGGGTGATAAATTGACAAGTTGTACCTCAAATTCTCCAGTTTGTTTATTTTCATTTTTTGACAGGATTTTCACTCCTCTGGAATCAAAAATCTCAACTGAATCAAAAATGCCCTGAATATTGGAATTGATGTAAAGTTTATCAAAAGCAGGGTTTGGAAATAAATCTATTTCCTTATTGTGCTTAACAAAATCAACGCTGGTTTTGCCACAAGGTATTAAGTTTTTAAAGCGAGAGTATATTGGTTCATTTGGATAAATTCTTTCACAAGACCTATTTGTAAGCAATGCACATGTGCTGAAAATATAATCCTCTAATCCATTGCCATACTGATGTAATCCGGCATAACAGGCATGTATTAAACCATAATCATTCAGAAGACAGAATGATTCCTGGATAAAATTCTCATCATAATCAAGCATTCTCATAAATTCGTACCATAAGCTTGTATCTACTTTGTTAGTAAATGCATCAATAAGAAATTCTGAAACTCCGGGATTAGATTGTATGAATTCCTTTTTTTCCTTGGCCGGCGACCACTCACAAGTTGTTAGTGGCAATATCCTTTGAGGCAAGATAATTCCTTGCAATTGGTTGAGGTTTAATATATACTCTTGAATTTCAGCCACATTTTCAACATTGAGGTGAACATCAATAATATCACAGTACTTTTTACTTATTTCCATCAGTCCTTTATACCAAAAGCGTTGAATAGGTTCATCTGTCACTTCTCCTGCCTTTACAGTATCCCCGGGCTTTCTTATATAAGGTATCTGGTTTTTTTCGGGTGTATCTGTAATAGCTAATTCAACATTATGAAAAGCAGGCGAAATGAACCCTATATCATAATTATTCCGTTCAATGTAATTTCTTATATGAGCACCAAGTGTATCGAGCCATTTAAGTGCGTAAAATCCCCAATGAAACATTTTTTCAGGATCTATAAATTTGCCGGGTCCGGCTAAAGGCTCGTTTTGAAGTTGGACATAATCGAGATGGCCATTCATTTCATCAAGAAAATTTTCAACTAATGCAAGTGAATTTTTCAAATCATTGGGATTATGCAATGGAATTCTGTCAGCATTCCGGGAATCGGTTTCATCAGTTGGAAACCTCAGGCAAATAATAGTGCTAATCCCGTTTTCTTTGAAAAGCTGAACAGATTGTCTGAGCAAAATCAGATTCTGTTCACTCATTTCATAATCTTTTCTGATTTGTCTGCCAACCTTAGCATTCAGGTCTTTATAGTACTTGACCTGTGTTTCCTCTGTGGCTGCTCTCAGACCAAGAATAGTTTCTGAATTTGCAGTAAACACAAAAGCAAAAAAAGCAAATAATATTTTAATTATCATTATTCCCCCGGGGTTATTAATGTTTCTTTATAGTTCATCCGATATCTCGACTTTATCTCCTGATTACAAGAGGGATAATTTTCGATGAAGTTTCATTCTGCACTTGGATAAAGTATTTCCCCGAATTGTAGTTATTCAGTTCTATTCTCATTTCACTTTGTGGATTGACTGCCCCGCGATAGATTCGTGAAATACGTTTTCCGGTGTTGTCAAATATGTTGATGGTGATATGGCCAAAAACCTCACCGAATTTAATATTTGTCTCGGAAATTGCCGGATTAGGATAACAGGAAATGTTTCCATTCAACGCCGGATAATTCTCTACAGAGTTCGGACCTCTTACAATAGGAATATATTGGAATTCTTTTTGCATAATATCAATAGCATCATCAGTTTCAACTTCGAACCATCCTTTGAGGATAGAATAATATACAGAGCGGAAATCATATTGCATGGGCAGGTTGTCATAGGGCGAAACGTCTATTGGGATGACCGGATTGGAACCGTGGATTACAGGATTTACATTAGATCCGAAAATAAATAATGGGGCTGAAGTACCGTGATCGGTACCAAAACTAAAGTTAGATAAAATACGCCTACCAAATTCGGAAAATGTCATAGTCAGGACTTTGTCCTCTGCTCCCTGCAGCTTTAGTTCATCCTGGAATGCATATACTGCTTCAGATACTTTCGAGAGCAAGTCAGCATGTATGCCGGAACCAGGCTCCCCGGTTATTTGCAATGAATGAGTGTCAAACCCGCCAAGGCTGACAACATAAACCTTTGTTTGCAGTCCGCCTGCAATTAAAATTGAGACAATCTTTAGCTGGTCTGCAAGACTGTTTGTTCCATCAGCAGGAAATTTATCACTTTTAAGAGTTACCTTTCCTGCGGCATCAATTATTACATCAGTATAAAGTTCAGTTTGCTTTATAATCTGACGGATATAAGCAAGTTCATCTCCTGCCGGGCTTTCAGGAACCTTGTCTTCATAACCGCCGCCAATCTCATAAAATGTTGATGAACTATTTAATGCCATTCCCATGTTGCTTACAAGGCCCTGGCAGGTGTGGGATATAACAGGGCCAATAGTAATTGACAATGGATCGGGATACGAATCATTCGGGTATCCTTCCGGGTAGTCCGGGTGGTCGTCATAAAGATATCTGCCAAGCCATCCTGAGCTTATTACTTTGTCTGAATCAGAGGCAGAAGTCCATATATCCGTAGAGCGAAAATGGGATAAATTAGGGTCTGGATAGCCAACTCCCTGAACAACGCCTGCTTTGCCATCTTCATACAATTCTTTTATGCCGTTCATAACAGGATGAAATCCCGAAACATCATTCAGCTTTAAGACACTTTTCTCAGGTATAAGTATGTTTTCTCGCGCATTCACTAAAGACTCGTATTGATCCAGAGGTATTAACGTATTTAAGCCGTCATTACCACCATTTAACTGGATTAGAACCAACACTCTGTCGCTGTTTGATGCAATTTTTGCCATTTTATCATGTATGGGAGATGCAAAAGTTCGGAGTGGGAAGCCACTCATCATTAAAGGTATTGAAGCTATTGTGGAATTTATTAAGAAGTTTCTTCTTTCCATTTTTTCCCTCAGTTTAGATGGTATTCAGCCATTGAAAGCAATTCACGCATCATTACATGCAGTTTGTCAAGAATACTTAGTAGTTTAACCTGGTTGTCCGGGTCTTTCATGAATTCATTCCACTCTTCTGCCCATTCGTAATCCGGAAGGCCTGGAATCAGAGTGTCTTTCAGAAAATTCTTCTGGTTTTCTGTCAATTCAATTGGAATCAGGATATCTGAAAGTTCTTTTATCAACATATTCGGGTCTTCAGGTTGACTAATATTGTTAATTAAAAACTCAATGGGATTAATGAAAAGGATCTCTTTCTCATATCTCAGTCCGATTCTGCTTGCAAGTAAATCGCTAAATTGAGTTCTGCTCGGCATAGTTACAGAGTTAATCCAAATTCTGTAGAAAAGCGGTTCCTGGTAATATGCCGACCACCCGGCAACACCGGGAGGGTCGCCTAATGCCATTTCTTGTTTGTATCCTTCATACCAGCCGAATGCATACCACATTATATATTGCTTGAGAAAATCGTTTTCCGGAAATTTTACCTCAAACTGGCGATAAACTCCTGCGATAAACTCGAGAGGGTTTTTAATAACAGCGCCTCTTGTCGAAACATCATTGAAATGTTCACTCTTAAATAGAGTTCTCAATACAGGCCGTAATTCGTAATTCTGAATTTTTAACATTTTTCCGAGAGGAACAATTATATTTTCTTCTACAAAATCATCAATTTCATAATAAACAAACCACCGGTAGAGGTTTCTGCAAATAAACCTGGCAGTCTCATCCTGGTCAAGGATCATGGTAATCAGGTCTTTGTATTCAAGGTCATTGTTGTTGTGAATTACCCTTTTTTCAAGGTTTTCAGAAAAATTCTTACTTCCACGGTCATGCCTTGCAGAGCGAAAATAGGAAGTGCCATCAATCTTATTATCCTGCCAGCCTGTTAAAACTCTTGCAGCTTCTATTACATCATCTTCATTGTAATTTGTATAATCACCCGGGCCTCTTTGGGGGCCTTTGCCAATTGTAAATAATTCAAATAATTCCCTGGCAAAATTTTCGTTTGGCTTGCCAACCTGGTTTGTATTACCATTTAAATATTCAATCATTGCAGGCTGGATACATATACCTTCAGCCAGATCACGAAAATTTCCAAGAGAATTTTTTCTGAGGAAGGCTGAATATTTATATGAGTACCTGGAATCCTTGGAAATTAATATCTCGGTGACAAAATGATTGTGCCAGAAAAGAGTCATTTTTTCCCTGAGATTAATATCCTGGTTGATGATTAATCCGGCCCACCATGCCCTGAGTGAGGCAACCCTGAATGGTTCATTCAATGGGTTGTAACGTCCGTTTACCCATGTTTCGCCCATCGGGATTTCTGTATCGTTTACATTGATATTTAAAGGTGGTTCGGGTTCAGAGGAATCTTCAAGAAGCCTGTCAACTATACCATTTAATCCCAGTTGAACTGAATGCTCAATCTCAGACTTTTGGGGTCCAAACATAGCCCTGGACAGCAGATGCCTTGCAGCAGCAAAGTCCCAATTGCCCTGGTATTCATTGAGGCCTTTGTCAGAAACCCTCGGGAAATTTAAGCTTTGGGTCAGAGAATTGCGGACCTTTTTATTAGTTTGATTTAGATTGGTGTGATTTATACTATCAGCAGATTTTTCAACCAACTTACTGAAATCATCAAAGTTCATAATTAGCACCATAAAGTGTTGATGTTCTTTAGAAAGACACATAAAACGTGAAAACGTTTAAAATTAAGATAAAATATTTTTAATTATTTAGGTTGCTATTCACTGGGAGGGTATAAAATTAAAAAAACCTGCCAAAGGCAGGGTTATAAATCGAATATTTTATTAAATCAGCCTTTTTCGGCGAGTTCTTTCATCATAGCTTTGTAGCCCTTCTTATCAAGAGTTTTGAGAGCTTTGGCAGTGGCAAGCACAGTAATAAATTTCTTTTCTTCAGGAATCCAGATACGCTTTTTCTGAAGATTTGGAAGAAATCTCCTTCTTGTTTTATTGTGGGCATGGGAAACATTGTTTCCTGACATTGGCCCTGTACCTGTTAGCTGGCATCTTCTCGACATTTTGAACCTCTAAATGAACCTGTTTCAAATAAAGAAAGTAAATATACGCTTATTATTTTGAATTTTCAAACTGTTTTTATATTCATAAACTAATGCAATATTAGTGAAAATACGTTGTCTTGAACCCGTCAATAAATTTAACAGATGAAACTCGATAAAAATAAAGTACTTGTTGCAATGTCAGGCGGTGTTGATTCTTCCGTTACAGCAGCCCTTCTGCTTGAAAAAGGGTATAATGTAGTGGCTGTTACTATTTCCACCCACAAAGTGGATGATGATTGTAAACCTTCGGATATGACTCATGGATGCTGCACTTACCAGAACATGGTGGATGCATATGAAGTATGCCGGGTTTTGGGTATTGAACATAAGATTGTTGACCTGACTAAAGAATTTGAAAAAACTATAATCAGTAATTTTATTGATGAATACATGAGTGGCAGGACGCCAAACCCTTGTGTACAATGTAACAACCTCGTAAAGTGGGGTATGTTTATGGATAAGGCAAATGAGTTAGGCGCTCATTGGATCGCAACGGGGCATTATGCTAAAATACGCCGGGATGATACAAGCAGGAATTATGTGATTTCACGCGGCTTCGATAAAAAGAAGGACCAGTCCTATGTGCTCTGGGGTTTGACACAGGAGCAGCTTGAGAGAACCCTGCTGCCTGTCGGTGAATATGAAAAGCCTGAAACGAGGAAACTCGCCCGAAAATTTAATCTGCCTGTATTTGATAAGGAAGAATCCCAGGAGATTTGCTTTATTCCCAAAAATGACTACAGACATTTCATGAGGAAAAGAATTAAGGATTTTGATAAAAAAGTCGGCCGGGGTGAAGTATTTTATCAAAACCGGGTTGTTGGAGAGCATTCAGGATTTGTTGATTACACTGTCGGTCAGCGAAAGGGAATCGGAGTTACTCATGAAAACCCGCTTTATGTTAAAAGTATTAATGCACAATTGAACGTTATCGAAGTTGCAGAAGTAAATGATATTAGCTCGAAGGGTTTAATCGCAAAAGACCTTAATTTTATTAAATTTAAACTCAACTCATTTCCAAGACTATTGAGCGCACAGATTAGATACAATTCAAATGCAGTACCAGCTTACTGCAAGATTCATGAGAATGGTGAATTAAAGGTGGAATTTGTTAATAAGCAAAAAGCAGTTACACCGGGGCAGTCAGTTGTAATTTATGATAATGGAGATGTTGTGGGTGGAGGAATAATTAAGGAAAGCTTTTAGCCTTTTCCTTTGCCATCACAAGGCGTTGGTATTCTTCGACCATTACTTTTACGCTCTTTTCCCATGTAAAATTTGCATAGATATATTCTCTTGCTTTTTTACCCAAGCCCGTTCGTGATTTATTGTCTTTTAATAAACTGACTATATGCTTTATAAACTGGCTTTCATCATTTGCGATAAGGAGACCGTCAAGCTCAGTTGCTTTTATTCCTTCTGCAGCAACAGGAGAAGCAACAACAGGAAGTTCCATTGCCATAGCCTCAAGAATTTTTATTCGGACTCCGCTGCCAACGAAAAGAGGAGCGACATAAACTGAGGCTTTGTTATACCAGGATTTAACCTCCTCAACATAACCAACAGGGTTTAAACTGGTTGATCTCATTGATTTAAGTTTTTCGGGCATGTTTTTACCTAATAGAGTAAGCTTCGCCTCTGGAACCTCTCTTATAATCCCCGGCATTACCCGCTCAATAAACCATTCTATCGCATCTATGTTATGAACCCAGCTGTAAACTGTAGCATGAATTAACTCAAACGGATTTCTGTTTTCATCCGGATATAATCTCCATTCATTAAAATCGACCCCTGCTCCAGCGACATGAAGGTTTGCTCCCGGAGCAAGCAATTCGGCAATTTGGGAGTCATCGGATGTAATTGGAAATACAGCATCGCATTTTGATATATAATCTGATTCTTTAGTCTTTAACAATTTAGCTTGTTGTTTAAGGTACCAGCGATTTGGATGGTAAGGAGGAAAACTATCAGCATATTTCTGCCAAATCCTGTGTTCGATATTATGCAGGCGTAATCCTGATACTGCCCCAAACTTCTTACTTTGCCTTAATGCATGTTGAGCCATACATGTATGGTCTGCATGAATTACTTCGTAATGATTCTTTATACATAACTCATCCAAAAAATTTAAAATAGCAGAATCAGAATATTTTGAGATATAGAGAGATTGATTAAGCAAAGCTGATTTGATGATTCTTAATTTTGTATTCGAAGTATTGTGAATATAAGTGATGATTTTACCGAAATCAATAGCTTTATCCATGAATATTTTATTAGGCAAAGCTGGAACAAAACAGAAAAAATCTACATCGAACCCCTGTTCGGAAAATTGCCTGAAAATATTGGCAATTCCAATTTTTCCGCCTTCATCAAGAGGAAAAGGAAATTGTGGTGATAACTGCAGTAATCTCAGTTTTCCACCCTTTTTGAAAATTTAGATTTAAATAAAGCTTTAATATAAATTAATTGCTGCCTTGTGAAATTCACACCCAGTGTCACGTCTTTGATTTTCTCCTTTTGAATTACTCTTCTTTCAGTGCGAATTGTACGAAGAATGACCTCTACCATCGAGAACAAACCTTCCACCATTCCCATAAACTTGATCTTTTGGGCAATAGCAATGAAATACTGCATTAATACAATTGTAAAAGTCCTTCCAAGCGCCATTGGCCAAGGGAAATACTTCCATTGGTATCGAAGTAACTGCTTTAAATAGGATATCCAGCGCGTAGTGTTTAACCTTCCACCAGGTGCCGCAAAATGAAGTGTTCTAATATTGGGGTAATACCTGACATTAAAACCGGATAGAATTGCCCTTGTGCAGAACTCAAGCTCCTCGAAACCAAACTCCCAAAATCCACCAACCTTATCAAATACCTTCTTTCGTATGCCTGCACCAGTTCCCTGAAACGTGTATGATTTAAACCCTGTTTCCGGGACATTTCCACGGTCAATTTTGAAGGGATACCAGTCATAGGACTTGTAATTACGCCTTACATCGATGTTCTCAGTAGCAATTATGTCAATACCATTATGTTTCTTAAATATATCTGCAATATTTTCGAAAGTCTCTTTATTTTCAGGGTAGGAGTCGTCATCAGTTCTCCAGATGATTTCTCCTTCAGCCATTTGAATTCCGATATTTAATGCTTTTATGTCAATATTATCCGGGAGATGAAATTTTTTCAATTCTGGAAATTCTTCATTTAACATTTCCCAGGTACCATCCTGCGATGCATTGTCGATAACAATTATTTCTTTATCATGGTAAGTTTGTGATTGATAAGAATTGATAGTGTTTCTTAAGTCATCTTTTCTGTTGAATGTTATTATAACTACGCTGATTTTCATTATTTGCCCGAAATTAATTCTATTCAAAAATAATACTATAATTGATTAATTTTAAATAATGCCGAAAAAGAGATATCCGAATATTACTTTCATCAAAAATAAACCGGGAATTTACAATTAAAAAGCCTGTGATTCCTTTGCTTTTCCTATTTTTCTTACTGGTAGTATGAACTATCGGGAATGATATACTTTGGAGCAAGGATATATCTACTTTTGGCGATGCCTTGTACATGACTTTTATTGCAATCACTACCATCGGTTATAACGAAGCGTTCCTACTTGATTCCGCGGGGCGTATTTTTACTATAATAATCAGTCTTGTTGGGATAGGTTCATTACTTTTTATTCTTGGAATAATTAGGATAACCTGTTCTTCTTCCGGTTTTTAGATAAAACAGAGAAAAGAAACATTAAAAAAGGCTGAGTGAAATTTCCGGCCATGTTGTAGTAATAGTGTATGCCAGGGTTGGACGGCTTACAATTCATGCTTTTAGAGAAAGAGGTAGAATTTGTTGTAATTAATGAAAATTTTGAGGACAAAGGTGCAATTGCACAAGACAGAGGATCCCTTGCTGTGGAAAGTGATGCCACTGACGATTGTATTCTCAAACTTGCAGGTGTTGAAAGGGCTGCAAAGTTAATAATTTCAACAGCAAATTACGCGACAACTGTTTATGTGGTTTTAAGTGCGTGTGTTCTGTACCCCAATATATACATAGTCGCTCGTTCAGATGAGGACTCAGTAATAAGTAAATTGGAAAAAGCAGGTGCTAATGGAATTGTTGACCCGTATGCTATCTGCGGTAAACGACTTGCAGATTTAGTTCTGAACAGTCACCTGATTGATTTCCTCGAGTGATTCCTGACTACAGGCGTAAACCCTTTAACAATGTAAAAAAAATATGATTAATAAAGGAAGCAAATGGATAGGTTGTAGTTTAAAGGAATTAGATATAAGTAGAAAGAGCGGAGCCGGCATTATGGTTATTATTCGTGACAGGCAGCTACAACTGAACCCTGGAGGCGATTTTGAACTTAAATATTTTTGGGTGGGGGGGCAAACTAGTTGCAATTGGCGTTCATTCGCAATTAGAAAAGCTTAAAGAATATATGGCAGGCAATTAAGTTAAATTCCAACCCTCGAGAATTTCTGGTACTTCATCCCAGGAGTAAACCTCAGCATCTGCCATAGTAAGTTTGGGATTCTCTTTGACAAAAACACCCGTTTTATCCCCACTAAACCTGATTGCCTTCATTCCAAAATATTTTGCTCCCTTCACATCTGTATCTTCGATATCGCCAATGTGAACTGTTTCATCAGGTTTGGTTCTTAATCCGTAAACAGCTGTGCTAAAAGCTCTTTCATTTGGCTTGGCTACCCCGGTTTCATCCGAAAAGCTGAAAACCTCGAAAAATTTAAGAATTCCATTATTATTAAGAATCTGCCTGAGAACGGTTCCCGGTGAAAATCCTGTATCAGAAATCATTCCAAGCTTGTATTTGTCCGCAAGTTGTCCAACTATATCTTTTGCACCTTCGATGGGTGCAGGGGGATGCTCTAACAGGCTTGATGAGAAGGATTCGGCTACAATTGAAATTCCGTTTTCATCATGTGGCAAATCAAGATATTTCCAAAAAAACTGAACTGTTTCCAAAGCGGAAGGTGTACGCATCTGGCTTCGCCAGATTTCATTGAAAAATCCCCAGCTGGCTTTCATTGCCTTATCAAATTCATCCTGTTTTATCCAGATACCATGCTTATCGATTTGTTCCAGGAGGGTCTTCATTCTCATGTCGTTTCTGGCTTTTCCGTTCGATGAGTCAAATAACGTGTTCCAAAAATCAATCGTTACAGCCTTAATCATCTCGTGCTCCAATTAGATGCAATAATAACGAATGCAGTTTAAAGAAATTATTTTGTAATATTCACAACATTACACATATAATTATCGTTATTTACTTTATTAACGATAAGAATATGGATAAGAATAAATTATATAACTAAATTTAGGATTACATCATAATCGCTGAAACAACAATTAAAATTCCACCTTCGATGATGCTAAGTTCCTGGAATGGTTCGGACCTCACCAACGATGATCTTATCAGGGAAAGCAAGCTCATTGAAGATTATGAGCTCAGGTTGATGTTCGAGGAAATAATTGATGGTGAAAATTGCTGGAAAATATAAATAACACCCAAATCGGGAACTACTGTTTATTGAGGAAGGATTTACTATTGGGTGAGGAAATCTGCTTACAATCCGCAGACTTTGATTATAAAGGGTATATTTAAAACCAATCATCGGCGTAGTTCCTGCCGATAGCTGCCGAAAAGCTCAGCTTCACCGGAGAAGGTATTTATCTGACAGATGAAACAAGGCTAAGACTCAGGCAGGGGATTTATTTTAGTGAAAATTCAAGGCTAACAATTCACTATGAGGCGGATGTGTTTCTTGGCAGCACTGCATTCAACCTTCAATTACCGGTAAAAAAACAACAGGCAGGCAGAGGATCTCCTCGGGTGTTTGGCGAATATGGCAACCAACGGATTTGTTCAATCCAATAAATCTGTCAAAAATATCAAAATTCGAGAAAAACAGCGCTGAAGGAGCCTCATTTTAGTACTATCAGCGAAACTTCACAAATATTGAGTTTGTTGCGAACTTCACAGAGAAATTATCCAACACTCATTATGGAGCAAGATTTCGTTCAAATATTGGAACATATAACTTTTCATTTATGAGTGGATATTTTGACAATAAGAATGTATTTGTTGGAGATTTAGCCGGCAATTTATTGAATGCAGGATTAAGGGCGGAAGTGCTATTTGCGTTCCCGGATGATGCCGGCAGTGAAATGAATATAAACGGAATAATCGGAATTGATTACCAGATAACGCCTGAGATTTATACACTCCTTGAATACCACTACAATGGAGAGGGTACATCAGACACTGCTACTTATGATCTTGAGCGATTAATTAGGGGAGAAATTGAGAATCTGAACAGGAATTATATATCTGCGAGCATTTATTACTTTGTCCATCCACTCGTAACTATAAATGCAACCAGTATTACAAATCTGAATGATGGAAGCTTGTTTGGCACTCTGAAGGCCACCCGATCAATTAGCGATAATATAAACCTGAGCATTGGCTTCGCCTTGTTTGTCGGCGAAAACGGGGCAGAGTATTTATATTATCCCGCCTCTGTTAATTTGCCGGGAGAGTATTATTTATAGCTTTGATTGAAAAAAGTAATTAATAAATATTCACTATTGTTAATTGCTGATTTTTCATAGATTATACTGTTTAATCCGCAATATATCCATATTCGGTAACATATAAAGGCGGGTTCTATGAAAACTCTAAGGCCCTTATTTGCAAAATTATCTTTCTTATGCTTAATTACATTCATGATGGCTCTTCTATCGGGATGCCCCGAGGAAGAAACAACCGGACCAAACAACACTGATGGCGACTTTACTCTTGGCGAAAAAAAAGAATATACAGTTTCAGGTAATTCAAAAGTAGAATTTGATGATAAAATCTCAGGCTGCACATTTGTGTTTCCAACCGGCGGCAATGGAAAGTTAAATGTGGCGGAAATCAAATCCGGCCCGGAAAATGCCCTGGGTGGGGTAAATTTTTATGTTGAATAAGATGGCAACGAAGTTGTCGAAGTGCATTTACCAATGACCGGAAATGACCTTAACTATCTGATGTACTACGGTACAATTGATGAGGCCGCACTGCACAGAAATGACGGAAACAAAGGATGGTGGTCGGCGCTTGAGAAGGACACTGTTGATGGCAAGCTTGTCTTTGAGATTAATCCTTCTTCAGATTTATCGATCAAAAATGAAATTATTCTCGAATATAAGCCACCTGCGTCAAAATATTTCTCACTTGTAACAATCAAGGAAAACTCCAGTAATTGGAATAAGCAGATTGCCTTATTTCATAGTGTACGAGAAGTTGCAAATTTGTGGATTGATGTGTTCCCCCAGGAAATGGCAAATCAATAGCGTGCTCAGATAACGGGTGATATGAGGTACGAAGTCAGGCTTGCGAATTCAAACCATTACCAGGCATTCGACAATTATCTGTGGGGGAAGAATGCAATTATTTATCTCAAGCCGAATGCCACACTTGAGGCTGTTTCCCACGAGACAGGTCACTATATGAACCACCTGATGAGCGGCTACAACCGGTTTATGGAGATTTATGGCAGGATGCCCAAAGAATACTGGGGGCTTGGAGGTAGTGTTGAGCATGTATACGGTCAGCATTTTCCTGGCAGGAATATCCTCCTTGAAGAATATGCTTATTTTTCACAATTTCTCGCTACAGGTACATTGGACTATTGGGATTTATACAATACAAACCGTAATCTTAACTTTTCCCTTGCCTTTGATAATCCTAAGGATCCGTCGGCAAAGGATTACCCAAGCCACGAAGGATTTGGGGTTTTTCTGCTTGCAAGCCTGATGAGAGATGCAGCATCTGATAAAATTTATATATTTGATGGAAAAACTCAGACAAATGTACCATCAATCGGAATGCACCATTCGATAATTATTCAGCATTTCCTGCAGAAGGGGCCAATGGATATCACTGAATTGTTTGACAAAATAAGTTCTCACCTTCTCAGTACAAGCCAGGATGATTATTACAAATTGCCTGCGATGTTTGAACCTCTCGGTTGGTCGTATAATGGTTCAGGTAATGTTGTTGATCAGGAAGGCCAGCCGGTGCCGGCCTGCAAGGTTAAAAATATATGCCAGGCTGGGGGAAAAGAGTATTCAACCCAGGAGACTTTTACTGATGACAAAGGGAAATTCACATTAAAAAGAATATTCCCAGGTTCGACGATTCTAAGAATATTCTATAATTTCCAGGAGGGCGCTTACAAGGATTCGAGCGACTTTCATATTACTGTTGACTGGAAACAGGAAACAAACAAGTCTGTTGACTTAAATCAATTTGTTGTAGAGACCGAAGAAATTGACCTGCTCCCAATCCTAAAAATGATGAAATGGGTAGCTATTAGCTTAATTACTGACAATCCCCAGAATGCTGTTCTAACCTACGAGGTTCACCGAAAAGGATTAAGAAATCTTGTAAAGATTGACGAGAAGAAAGACGAAACCTGGCAGGGGATTTATTTCGGATGGTCCCACTACGATTACGGTAACGGGTCGGCGATTAAATGGAATGGCAATAGTTTTTCCGTTTCATGGGAAGATAAAGAATATTCTGAAGAATATCATGATTTTACTTATTACACATACACTATAACGGGGACTGCAGGTGAGAAGGGCAAAAAGTTTGACTCAATAAGAGTGGTTGAAGTGGTAGAGTACGAATGGGAAGACTACGAAGGCGATGAAGAATCTGTATTTGGTGGTACTTCAACAAAGGAATTTTTGTTTAAAGAAATTCCGCTTGAATGGTTCCAGGACCATCCTAACGGAAAGAATGTATATTACATGTTCAAGACACTTGGTGATATAGTTACCGGAATGACTTTGAATATTAATAGTGAGTATGATTTTTATACTGAGAATTCAACAACCGGGGAAGTAATCAATGACTGGAAGATGACGCAAACACTAAAATCATTAGATTTAAGCGGCTTGCAAGAGGCGGCTGTTTCAGTACGGATTTATGATTAAGAGTAAATTTTGTTGACTTAAGTAGGTTTAATAATTGTTGCGTAGTTTTATGAAGAATCCAGTTAGTTGATATTAGCTGGATTCTTAGTTACTCAAAGTGTATATGTTTAACATTATTTATTTTTAAAAAATAGTCAAAGGGTAAGTAACGAGTCAAAATATATTTCAAATTTGGGATTCAATTGGAAGAAAAGTGCCGTTTGCTGTTAAACGTGACAACTGGTCGGATGAATATTATACATTTGTTGAAAAGGTAGAATGTGAGAAATTACCATATGGTAAGGCTTTTGGATATGCAACAATATATGGTAAGTACTCATCCCATTATAATTATGACAAGAAATGGAGAGAGGAAAAGTTGATACCTTGTAGTGGGTGTTATCAATGGACACTTGTTGAAAACGCAGACTTATCTCTAAATCAAAGTTTATTTTAATCACTCAACCCCAACCCTCGGACACAATTCATGCACCTGGCATTCTATGCATTTTGGCTTGCGAGCCGTGCAAATTTTCCTGCCGTGGTTTATCAGGAAGTGGGTAAAAGTAACCCATTGCTCTTCGGGGATTAGTTTCATGAGGGCAAATTCTATTTTGACAGCATCCTTTGTATCAACAAAATCGAGCCTGTTGGATATTCTTATGACATGTGTATCAACAACGATACCGGGGGTGTTGAAACAATGGCCTAGCAGTACATTTGCCGTTTTCCTGCCCACACCCGGCAGCCTCAGCAAATCCAGCATATTTCCCGGGACCACGCCCCCAAATTCATCATTTATCATCTGTGTTGCCCCGCGTATATTCTTTGCCTTTGCCTTGTAGAAACCGGTTGAGTAAATGTCCTGCTCAAGCTCTTCTACGGGGACAAGAAGGAAATCCACCGGTTTACGGTATTTTTGGAACAACTCTTTTGTAACAGTATTTACACGCGCATCGGTGCATTGCGCCGAAAGGATGGTCGCTACAAGCAATTGGTGGGGTGTTCTGAAATCAAGTTGTATCTTTACTCCGGTGTATTCTTCCGCAAGGATGTGGAGTATCTCCGCCATCCTCTGTTTTTGCTTTGCTGAAATGCGAATCGGCATAGAAATTCCATCAAATATTAAGAATTGTCCTGAATTAATTAAGGGTCACTATTTTTATTTTTCACTTTAGGTGTTCACTGCATATGGATAGATTTCTTCTTACCATATAGGCATATAGAACACATAGGATAATGAACAATGAACATTTCACGGTGACTCATAAATAATAACTAATATATCATAATTCATTCATAAGCCGGTTACATATCGAATCATCCGAGTCACGGTGATAGATGTAAGTCGGTTCGCTGGTTTTGCCGGTTACATATCCTGCTTTCTCAACATTCCGGAAGAATTCAAGGTCGTCGCCTATTTCCACATTTACAAATCCACCTACACTCTTTGCAAGCTCTTTCTTAAAAATGAAGGTTCCTCCGGTTACACAATTGTCGAGATGTATTAAACAGCCTGTGTTTGCAGCGTCAGGTACAAAAGGGTCGCCCAAAATTTCAATACCACCATGTATCAGGTCCACCCCAGGGTGCTGAAGTATAAGGCGTTTGCGTACTTCGAGGTGGTTGGGCTTATACTCGTCATCCGAATCGAGGAACGTGATATACATCCCGCAGGAAGCCTCAATTCCTGCATTGCGCGAAAGCCCAACGCCGCGGTTCTCGTGGTGCATATACCTGATACGGGGATACTTTTTTATGTACGAGTTGATTAATTGAAATGTATTGTCGCTGCTGCCGTCATCAACAACAATCAGTTCCCAGTCCTGTTCGCTTTGAGAAAGTAGGGAATTGATTGCTCTTTCGATAATATATCTCCTGTTATAAGAAAGCATAATAACGGAGAAAAAGGGAATTTTATCCGGATATATTTTTAACATAGAAAGTAATTTAAGAAATAATGGCTCAGAACGGGAATAATTGATGAACATTGTTGAGTTTTGGACAATTTGCAGCACAAACGGGATTATCCTCGACGAACCTGAGCGAAAACGTATTGAGCGCTTTTCAGGCGAATTGCTGCATTGGAACAAAAAAGTAAACCTGGTATCGCGTAAGGATGAGGAGAATATTTACATTCGCCATATTTTGCACTCTCTTTCGTCGCTTAAGTATGTTGACGTAAAACCGTCTTATAAATGCCTTGATGTTGGAACGGGGGGAGGGTTGCCGGGAATTCCGCTGGCGATAATGGTTCCGGGGGCGAAGTTTACGCTTGTTGATTCGATTGCGAAGAAGGTAAAAGTAACGGAGATGCTTGCAAAACATACCGGATTGCAGAACATCAGGGTAATTGATTCCAGGATTGAGGAGCTTGCATCGAAGGCAGAGCACAAGCAGAAATACGATGTTATTTTTGCACGGGCTGTTACCAAACTGGAGCGATTGCTTGGCTGGTCGAAAGATTTGCTAAAACAAGGCGGGAAATACGTCGTATATAAAGGCGGTAATCTTGATGATGAAATAAGCGAAGCAAAGGAAATTTACAAGGTAAACGTTGAAGAGATTCAGATTAAATTATTCGGTATTGACTGGTTTGAAAAAGAAAATAAAAAGCTTCTTATTTGCAGTTTTTAGCATTCTGCTCGTTCTCCCTGCATTTGCACAGACAAGCGAGGATGCTGTCAGAATCGGGCGTGTAAAGTATTCCGGTGGCGGCGACTGGTATAACGATCCTTCTGCCGAAGTAAACCTTCTGAATTATGTTCAAAACAGCACAAACATAAACGTAAACCCTGTCTATGAGTTTGTTGACCTTGCTTCCGACAACATATTCCTCTACCCGATTCTCTTTCTTACAGGGCACGGTAACCTGAAATTCACAAATGCCGAAGCAACCAGACTTCGCTCTTACCTTGAAAATGGCGGCTTCCTGTATATTGACGATGATTATGGTTTGAATGAATATATTCGCAAAGAGATGAAGAAAGTATTTCCAAACAATGAATTTGTAGAACTTCCTTTTAATCACGGTATTTACAATTGCCATTTCAAATTCAAATATGGACCTCCGAAGGTTCATGAGCATGATGACAGAAAACCACAGGGCTTTGGTATTTTTCACGAAGGCAGGCTTTGTGTTTATTACACTTTTGAGAGCAACCCGAGTGATGGCTGGGCTGATGAACGGGTTCACAGAAATCCTCCTGAAAAAAGGGAGGAAGCGCTTAAGTTCGGCACAAATATTATTGTATGGGCACTAACAAATTAAATTATATATAGACATGAAATCACCTGAATTTATATACAAAACACTCATCAGCAAGATTAATTCCGCACGCAGAAAAGAACTAAGTTATGAGTTTGGGGTCGGATTATTACACACATTTATATTCCTGATGGTTTCTGTTTTGTTGGCATCATTCGCTGAAAGTTTGCTTAATGGAGATACAGCAATCAGAACAGTGTTTGCGGGTATGATATTTATCGGGACAATTACTTTTTTTGGCCTGACATCATTTGCACCTTTTGCCCAGATTATAGGACTATTCAGTACTGACAGCATTGAAAAAACAGCTCTCCGAATCGGCGAAAAATATAATGATATAAAAGATAAATTGAGCAACGCATTACAGCTTTATCCAGTTATAAATAGCAAGAAAAGCTATTCAGGTACATTGGCTGATGCAGCTTTTGAAGAAATATCAAATGAAGTTATTGAAAGGCGTTTTGATGTCATTGTTAACAGAAAAAAACTTAAAAATGCATTTTTAAGATTTTTAGTTGCGCTTGTCTTGTTTGTCCTGTCATTTAGTTTGTATTCCTTCAAATTAATGCCGGCATTTGACAGGCTGCTAAATTTCAATACATCATTTTTACCTCCTGTGCCTTATACACTTACAGTTGAACCAATGAAACAAACTGTGATTAAAGGTGAGCCCGTAGTTGTAAAAATAGTTTCAACAGGAGATTATCCGGAATTTATCAGGCTGAAAATAAAAGAAATTCAGCAGGAGAAGTATGATGAAATTAAACTTTATCCTGATGACAAAGGATATTATAATTATAAAATCCCTTCAGTTAAAAAAGATTTACAGTTCTTTGGAGAAGCAGACTGGTTAAGTACTACAATAACCACTGAAATCGGATTGATTAATGTTACCGTAAAACCTATAATTCGCTCTTTGTCAGGTGAGTTACATTACCCGCGTTACACAGGATTAAGACCCCGAATTTTTAATGAGCAGTCAGCGGATATTTCTGCACTTAGGGGTACTATTGCAAAACTCAGCTTAAACTCAAATGTAACTCTTGATTCTGCACAAGTTTTATTCATTCCCGTTAAACGCTCACCGTATTCAATTTCAGATACACTAAGTATAATTGAAGAACCCGAAACAAAATATATACCTCTTAATACAAATGGAAGTAATGCTGAGGGGAAATTTACAATAAGTGAATCAGGAAAATATTATCTCAGGATATTTGATAAATCCGGAAATGAAAACAGCAACCCGATAGAATACTCAGTTGTTGCATTAAATGATAATTTTCCCTCGATTAAACTGATTCAACCTCAAACAGACGTTCAGCTTGGCGAGGATGCAATCCTTCCAATTAAAGTTGAAATATCTGATGATTTCGGTTTTAAGAGCCTTAAATTGTACTATAAGCTTACCTATTCACCATACAGCAAGCCCGACCTTGATTACAAGCAAGTAAATATTCCGCTTGTTGGTGAAGACCTCGCGAGGGCAGTACCTTATGTTTGGGATTTGTCCACAATTAACATTTCTCCCGAAGACCGTTACGAATTTTTCCTCGAAATTGCCGACAATGATATTATTTCCGGACCAAAAACCGCACGTACCGGAATTGTCAATCTAAGGTTGCCTTCATTATCCGAAATGTACTCACAATTGGATAATGAGCAAAAGAAAATTGAAAAAGATTTAAAAGAAGTACTTAATGAAGCACAGGAGTTAAAGAAGGAAATAGAAGACTTAAAAAACGATCTGCGTAAGAACTTTGACAAAAAAGAATTGAATTGGGAAGAGAAAAAACGTGCCCAGGACATTTTTAAAAAACAGGAAGAGATTGGAAACAAAGTATCTGAAATAAGTGAAAACCTACAGAAAACAACTCAGAAGATGCAGGAAAACAATTTACTTTCACCGGAAACAATGCAGAAATACCTTGAATTGCAGCAGATGCTCCGGCAATTAGACAGCCCATTGCTGAAACAGATGCAGGAAAGAATGTCAGAAGCAATGAAAAATATGACTCCTGAACAAATGAAACAGGCAATGGAGCAGTTTGAATTTAACGATGAACAGTTCAGGCGAAGCATTGAAAGGACTATGAAAGTCCTGAAGAGGATGAAAGCTGAGCAGATGGCTGATGCCCTTACAAAGCAGTCAGAAGAAATGGCTCAGAAGCAGGAAGAACTTAACAAAGAACTGAACAATACAAATCCGTCTGACAAAAAGGCATTGGAGGATCTTGCAAAGAAGCAGGATAAACTCAACAAGGATTTTGAAAATCTTTCAAAACAAACGGATGAACTTGAAAACCTGATGGAAGAGATTGGTGATAATATGCCGATGGATATGATGGAACAGGCTAAAAGCGAACTTAATAAACAAGAAACTTCTGAAGCAATGAAAAATGCTTCTCAGCAGATGCAGCAAGGACAAAAAAGCAAAGCTTCAAAAAATCAGAAGAAAGCCGGAGAAAATATGAAAAAGTTCTCGCAAAAAATGCAGCAAATGCGGGAACAGATGCAGCAGGAAATCACAGAGGAAGCAATTCGGAAGATGCAAAAAGCTGTTTCTGATTTACTCAACTTGTCGAAAAACCAGGAATATCTGAAACAAATGTCTCAAAGTGCTGATTATAATTCACAGCAAATTCCTAATTTGTCCCGTGATCAGGCTGACATACAAGAGGCTCTAATGAATGTTGCCAACTCGTTGATGGAACTTTCTGATAAATCACTTGCTGTTACTCCGGAAATGGCAAAGGAAATAGGGGACGCTCTTCGGGAAATGCAGAAAGCACAGCAAAATTATGAAAACCGAAACCCAATGCAGGCTTCCAAAGAGCAGTCTGCGGCTATGTCATCAATGAACAACGCTGCTATGCAAATGCAAAATATGCTGTCCGCAATGCAGGGTGGAGGTTCATGCCCCAATCCCGGTGGTGCCGGAAGTGGTCAGCAGGGAAGCGGTGGAGCAAGCTTCAGTCAGCGCATGCAACAGCTTGCAGCACAGCAACAAATGATAAATCAATCCATGCAGCAAATGATGCAGCAAGGGCAAGGAAGCATGTCTATGGAACAACGGGCAGAAATAGGCAGGCTGACTGATAAACAAGGTAAGGCAAGTAAGTCGCTTGATGAACTTTCTAAAGAACAAAAGGAATTCGGAGGAGAAGAGCGCAAAACTCTGGGCGACCTTGAAAAGATTAAGAAAGAGATGCAGGAAGTACTTAACGATATGCAATCTGGCAACATAGATGATGAAACATTGAAAAAGCAGGACAGGATACTTTCGCGTTTGCTGGATGCTACAAAATCAATCCATGACAGGGATTATGAGAAAAAACGTGAATCTGCTTCAGGAAAAGAATACCAATTGACCAGCCCTGATAATTTACCGGAATATGAAAATATCGAGGAATCATTCCGTGATATGATTAAATCATTGAAACTCGGATATCAAAAGGATTATGAGCTATTAATCCTCAGGTACTTTGAATCGCTAAAAAATAGTCAAAACTAAGACTTAGTATTATTTCCTAATTGAAATATCACTGATATTAATTATATTCAATTTCCTTTATAAGGGTAGTTATTAAGAATGGCAATGTCAGTAATAAATACACTCCTTGATACCCAGGAATTTGCAACTTTGCCTCCTGTAGCTGCAAAAGTACTCGAGATGTTGGAAAATGACGATACGGATATACGGGAAATTTCAAGGGTTGTTGAGGCTGACGCACCTCTTACGATCAAACTATTAAGAGTAGCAAATTCACCACTTTATGCCACAAGAAACGAAGTAAAATCAATACACCAGGCAATAATTACATTAGGCCTTAACCGCTTGACAAATATAGTGCTTGGCGT
Source organism: uncultured Hyphomicrobiales bacterium (assembly GCA_964454975.1). Classification (GTDB taxonomy): domain Bacteria; phylum Bacteroidota; class Ignavibacteria; order Kapaibacteriales; family UBA2268; genus CAYVVD01. The sequence continues at coordinate 62,421 of CAYVVD010000014.1, forward strand.
TTCTATATTTTCGAAGTTTCTTGTCAGTTCACAGAAGTCCGCCAAAGAATTGATGGAAAAATTCTGGTGGCATTCTTCCTGTGCAGGAATGGTGGCAAAATCATTTTCCAAGAAGATAAATAAGTATTTCAAAGAAACTGAGTTTATAGGCGGCCTGCTTCACGACATAGGCAAGCTTGCAATGATACAATATGATTCCATAAAGTATCTTGAAGTTATTCGCCTTGTCATTGAAGAGAATATGAATGATAACGACGCCGAAAATCAGATTTTTGGTGTCACACATGCTGAAGTTGGGGCCGAAATATCAAGGTTATGGAAGTTACCTGCCGAATTGAGAAGTGTAATAACTTTCCATGACAGAATTGAAGATGCTTTTGAACATAAAGAGTTGATTTCTATGGTAAGGCTTGCAGACTTGCTATGCGAAGTTTGGGGTGCCGGTTTTTATGAAGGAATAACTGAGTTGTTCCTTAAGGATGAATCAGGCTGGCATGTACTTTGTGATTCATTCCCGGAATTGCTACAACTTGATGTAGAACGGTTTACTTTCGAACTGGAAGAAGATTACAAGATGTCTTCATCCTTCCTGAATATAATTCTCGGCGAGTCCAATTAATCCAGCTATTCTCTCTGCTATCCTCATGCTTTCCCCTTTTTTCGATAACACGTATTCCTTTGCGGTATTTGCCCTCGAACTCATAATCTCATCTTTTGTTAAAAGCAATTTTAATTCATTGAACAGTTCCTCATCAGTTTTAATGCCGGACAAGGCATTTTTTTCAGCTAAATTTAAAGCATCAGGTGAATTCGTATATTTAGGCCCGCATATCACAGGCAATGCAAATCCCGCCGGCTCGGTAACGCTATGAACTCCAGCGCCAAAAGCTCCCCCTAAATATGCTATATGTGCATAAGAATATAAAGACAGTAGCTTCCCGATTGAATCAACAATAATTGTCTCGACTTCATCTGTGGAATTTTCAATTCTACTCAATAAAATTGAACCTGGTACTTGTTTTCTAAGCCTGTCAATATTCTTTTCATTAGGTTCATGCGGCACAATAATTAACAAAAGCGATTTATCTGTATGTTGTTTAAGTTTGTTAAAAGCTGCTATAAGTAGCTTTTCATCAGGTTCCCATGTAGAACCGGCAACAATAATAAATTCTTTTTTGCTGCAAATCGCCTTCGGTAACAGATCAATTTCAGAAGCCTTTTCCACACGTTCAATTATCCTGTCAAATCGAGTATCGGCTGATTTGTAAACGGGTGTATCTTTGATAAAATCCTTAAACAGATTTTGATGCCTGGAATCAATTGTATAAATCTCATCAAACAGGTTAAATGATCGTTTATAATATGCTGCTTTAAACAGATTACTGATGCCACCTCCAGGGAAGGAGGCACATATCAATAGCCTGGGAACATTTTGGTGCTCTAATTCCAGCAAATAATTCAACCAGATTTCGTAGCGAATAAAGACTGCGATTTCTGGATTATACTTCGCAAGAAATGCCTTCACAAATGATTTTTTGTCAAAGGGCAGGTAAATAATTTCATCGGCATATGCGTAGCCTTTCTGGTTTTCATATCCGGATGGTGAGAAGAAGCTTACAATGATAACAAGGTCTTTATAGTTTATTTTTAGATATTCAATTACTGGCTTAGCTTGTTCAAATTCACCCATAGAAGCTGAATGAAACCAGATTCGCCTACCCGGAGGTGCGTTGAACGGCTCTTCTAACTGTAGAAGAGAAACGTTTTCCCTCTTCCTCAGTTTTGGATTAAAAACTGAGCTTGCTTTAATAGCCATCCTCAGAGTAGGAATAATGAGCCGGTTGTATATTAACTCAATCCGGCTCAAATATTCTTCAATCCAACTAAAGTCATAATATTATAGCGGAACAATTCAGTTTCCTTTGAATTCAGCTTTACGTTTTTCGAGGAATGCTGCGGTACCTTCTTTGAAATCGTTTGTTCCACATACCCAGCCAAATATTTTTGATTCAAAATCGAGTCCTTCAGCAGGAGATAGTTTGTCTGACATCAGTATACAATCAACAGCAGCCGAAACAGCTATCTGGCCTTTCGAGAGAATCAGTTTTGCAAAATCCTCAACTTTGGGCATCAGATCTGTCAATGGATAAACATCATTTACAAGTCCTAATCTCTTTGCTTCAGCAGCATCGACCATATTTCCGGTTAATATCAGTTCCATCGCTTTGGCCCTTCCGATAAGTTTTGTCAACCTTTGCGTACCTCCATAACCCGGGATTATCCCGAGGTTAACTTCAGGTTGGCCAAGTTTAGCGTTCTCAGAAGCAAATCGCATGTGGCATGCCAATGCAAGCTCGCAGCCTCCGCCAAGAGCAAAACCATTGATAGCTGCAATCACAGGTATTTTCATTTGTTCGAGTTTTCGGAATACCTTAGAGCCATGCATTGAAAAATGTTTTCCTGAGTTACCATCACTTTCGTGCAATTCCTTTATATCAGCGCCTGCAGCAAAAGCTTTCTCACCTGTACCTGTAATAATAAGAGCTTTGATTTTGTTTTCTTTCTCGAGAATGTCAACAGCATCTCCCAACTCGTTGAAAAGCAAGGTGTTTAATGCATTCAGTTTGTCCGGTCTGTTTAAGGTTATAACGCCATAATCGTCTTTTTCTTCATAGAGTAATGTTTCGTAATTCATAAATCACCTGTTGATTTGATTATTGTTGAGAATTATTATTGCGGTAAATTGCATTTTCATTTTTTGAAAATAATCAATTGAGATGAAAATTATAAGGGTTTTGATTTTGATTTCAGTAATAATATCCATATTAATTATTGCCTATACCACTCTTGATGCCGGTGCATTGGATCTGGTAAGGGATTCTTCACTACACAATGATCTCCACTATTATGAATTCGAATACAAGGATGCAGGAGTTAAGCTAAAAGCTCACTTGATAAAGATGAAATTGGACAGTAAAGACTTAAAGTTTCAGATTATTAAATCTGGCTCACATTCACCAGGCCTGGAAAAACTGATTAATATTGTTGACAGCATTGATAAACATACAATTGAAAAACTGAATGGGAATTGCCTTTGCGGTGTAAATGCTGGTTTTTGGAGGGCGAGCGACAACTATCCAATTGGTCCTCTTGTGATAAACGGAATACCGGTTTCTCTAAACCGCTATAAATCTTGGAGCAGTATATTTTTTAATGATAAAAGCGTACCTTTTATTGATACACTGACTTTGACAATGAAAGTAATAACAGAGAAAGGAGCACAGATAAACATAGATTACCTGAACAGGCGCCGTGATTCAAGCTCAATTGTATTTTATAATCGCTATTTCGGAAACAAAGCACCTGATTTTGATAAGATGTTTGAAGATTATATTGGTAATGCTGGTGATAATGCTGAGTTTAGGGATATTACAGACTTTGGGAGTAACATTGACGACTTGGCAGACGACCTTAAAAGCAGTGCTAAGTACTATATCTATGAGGAGAAAATACCTCATATCCACCTGACATATTTGAATCGCCCTTTTATCAACGATACATTATTTGCAGTCGTTACAAGGATTGACAGTGGAATCATAGAGTTGGCACCCGGGAATGCGGCAATTTCAATGGGCGGAGCATTTCCCGCCGGTTTCATCGAAATTGGTGATACACTTAGAGTATTAACTGAATCTAACATTCACAGAGGGAAGAAAATTGCTGACTGTGTATCTGCTACACCGCGCCTTGTTAGGAATGGCAACGCTAAGCATGAGGCTGTTAACGAAGGAGTAACCGGGAATCGATTTATATATTCTCACCTACCCAGGACAGCCATCGGTTTTGACAAGAAAAAAGAATACTTGTTTCTTGTAGTAGTTGAACCGGGTAAGTCAGGGTTCCGAGGAGCTAATCTGGGTTTATTGAGCAATTTGATGAAAGAACTTGGTTGTTATGATGCCATGAATTTGGATGGTGGGGGCTCAACACAAATGCTTGTAGGCAGAGAAAACATTCTCTATCCTGAAAATCCTGAAATAATGCGTAAGGTAAATTCTGTTATTTGTATTATTAATCGTCAGTAAATAAGGTAATTTTGGCGCAGCTTGATGAATTCTGTTCTTCCTTCATTAGCTTTTTCAAAAGGGGGTTTATCTTTTTTATTTCTGAAATAATCAAGTAAACCAATACCACCGCTAACTTTTTCAAACATCTGGATGGAATTGGGTTTTAACTCAACCCCGAATAGAAGCGGGTTTATTTTCCCAAGCTCTTCAAACAGCGTTATCCCGGCACTATAATAACGCGCATTATTATTTATCTTGAAGTCAAGAAAATAACCATTGCAGTTTTTACCGGAATACATCCCGTAAAACGGCCTGTAAACTATTTTTCTAAGTTCAATACCTAAATTGGAAACCCTCTCTATTACTGATTCAGGCGGGGAATTGAAATCGGGGCTTCCGATATATTGGAAGGGTAAAGTAGTGCCTATTCCAATACTCATTATACCAAGTTCACCGAATAACCCCATTGCCGCTGCACCCCGGACAGCATTCACTGTAGGAATGTGCGGCGAGGTTGGATACCATTTCAGGCCGGTGTCTTCCCAGTGCATCCATCTTTCCCAGCTGCTCATTTTGATTACAGTCAGGTCACATTTAAGTTTAGCATCATTGGACAACCAACCCTCGTTATTTATCATTTCTGCAAGTTCGCCAATTGTGCAGCCATGCAGGTAACTGACAGGTATAATAGATACAAAAGACTCCTTACCTTTTTTTACTGTGCCACCGTCAACTATCATACCGCCCAGGGGGTTGGGGCGGTCAAGGATAATTACAGGCTTGTTAAACTTAGCACAGCTTTGCATGAGGTAAAAAACTGTACTGATGTATGTGTAGGAACGAATACCAATATCCTGTATGTCCACTACCAGGACGTCGAATTTATCCATCTGGCTTTTGGTGGGCTTTCTGGAAATATTATAAAGTGAGAGAACAGGTACACCAAACATTTCATCATCACCGACGGCTTCACCGGCGGGAACCGTTGTGTTAAATCCGTGTTCAGGAGCAACGATAGCAGTTAAACTTAGAGAATCGGAATCGGCGAGTATCTTTGCAGTTAGTTCGCCATTCGAATTTCTGCCGGAAAAGTTGCTCAGTAGAGCAACCTTTTTGGCTTTTAGAATTTCAAAACCTGATTCTGAAAGTACATCAATACCCAGTTTGATTCTCGGATTTTGAGACTGTGTTGAGTAAATTACAATAAAAAAAATAACAAGAAAGTAATTAAAGCTTTTTGATAAGGCCGGATGCCTTTGAGTGTGAGTTTTTATAATCATCCCAGTCCAGTATTTTATTGAATTGCTTGCGTGCAAGGTCTTTCTTACCCTGCTTCAAATAAATTTCACCTATGTGAATATTTGTTTCAATCATAAATCCCGACGGTTCTTTATCGAGGCTCCGGCAAGCTTCGTCGCACTTATTAAAGTATTTCAATGCGGTATTGTAATCGCCCTTTCTCTTTAACGCAAGGCCAATATAATAAAGCGCTTCACGTGCAGTAGTGTTATCATATCCTGGTTTTTCAGCTAACCTTCGTTTCAGTATTTCACGCCACTCTTCTTCCCAGTCAGACATCCTGCCGAGCCTTACATAGCATCTTGCAAGATACCTGTGAAAATATGAATTATTCGGAAATGATATGTTCAATTCTTCGGCGTATCTTAGTGCTTCCTTGAAATCATGCTCGAATTGGTAATAAGTAGTAAGCAGTGCAACTTTTGCTTCTATAGGAGCATATCTCGCGTGTTGGGCTGCGGCTTTGAGTTGTAGCAGTCCTACTTTTTTACTCCCCGGCGGAAGAAAGGTCATGAGTGGTTTAACAATCGGGTACTCTTCAGGAATTGCAACTGCAAAATAATTGTAAATACCTGTTCCAAGCATAATATCATGATTGCCGGGAGCTAATAAATGACATAGTTGTAAAATCTCAAATGCCTCTTTTCCATCTGACAGCGCAGGGAACCACTCCTTTTTGACGGCATAATACCTGCCTCTGTATCCAAGAGCACCTCCTTTAAAAAATAAAGCATTGATATCCTTGGAATTTGTATCAAGAATAGCATCACAGACATCTACCACACGGTCTATCTTTTTTAGGAATATTGCGTCATAATTAGTGCTACTAAGGTAGATTGTCATTCTCCACCATTCGACCATAGCATCTAGGAAGTAACCTGCAGGATGTTTGGGATACCTGTTAATCAATTCCCGGAAAGTTTCTTCTGCTTTTTCGAACTGTACATTGTATATATAATTTGTACCAAGAAGTACGAGGCTGTCAGCATCAGACCTAAGTATAGAAATCTGTGCATTTAGCCTGTCAGCCGGAACCAATGCAGCGATACTAACAAATATTATGATCAGATACTTTTTCATTTGTGTTTAAAAACTCAATTCAAAGATAAAAATGCCCGGGAAACAATAAATGAATCACCGGGCGAGAGGATGTGGATTTAGCAAATTTTTAATTGCCTTTATTTAATTTTTCAATGTATTCCTGTACGTGCTTTTCCATTTTAAGAGCAACTTCTTCGTGTTCTGTGCCGGTTAACATCAGGTTAAGCTGAGGGCAGTATGATGCATACTCATTTTCGCCACGCCTTCTAATCAAAATTTCATAGTCCTGCATGTTTGTACTTGTTGGTTTAGTCATTTCCATTAAATTTGCCTCTAAGTCAGTTAAATACGTTATTTTGTAATGACTATCATTTCCCCAAAAAATTTTGTGTTTTGTAAATTTAATTGAATAATAATACTTCTAAAAAGGTTGGTGCTTGAAGTTAAGGTCAAAAATAAAAAAGGTCAAAAATACCGGATTTAAATTCCTTGTTAATAAAACTATTGAGAAAATTAAGTTTGCTTTTAAGTATGCAAAATACTCGATAAAGGATAATTCACAAAGTTCGTATTCCGAAAAAACAATTCCGGCTCTTAAAACCGGGCTTTTTAAAATCAGCGCCCATGACCTAAATGAAGAATTAAAACATTCGATTATTGAATCAGCTGAAAGTGTATACAGGCACGAATTTGATATGCTTGGTTCAGGCAAAATTAAGATTTCGCACAAAACTAAATATAATGGATGGGAAGGATACAGTTATACTTCACCAACTGAATATAACTCTATTAAAGATTTAATTATCAATTCTATTAACAAGCCAAACACAAAAAAATCCTTGTTGATTGCAAGTCTGCTTCCTGATGATTACGAGCCGATTGACTGGCATTCTGATTTCAAATGTGGTTACAAATGGGATTCATTACGCCGGTTCAATGATACTAAACCTTATCCAAAACCGGGAGCTGATATTAAAGTGCCATGGGAACTTGGCAGGATGCAGCATTTACCGGTTTTAGCTCTTGCATATTCCATAAGTAACGATGCAAAATATGCACGGGAGGTGCAGAACCAGGTCTTGGATTTCATTGCGTTTAATCCACCAAGATTTGGTGTCAATTGGTCTGTAACAATGGAAGTAGCAATAAGGGCAGTAAATTTTTTAATTGCTATTGATTTGCTATTTGATAACGGTTTTAATTTTTCTAGCGAAGTTGAAGATATAATATATTCAAGCCTCTATGACCATTATTTTCATATCAGGAAATTTCCGGAGTTCTCCGGTGGGATGAGAGGGAATCATTATCTTGCAGGAATTGCCGGTCAATTGTTCCTGGCAGTCTATCTCAGTACTCTGCCGGAGGTTTCAGCTAATCTAAATAACTCTATAGTTAAATTTTATAATGAAATTTTTGTCCAGTTTAATAGTGACGGCGGTAATTTTGAATCCTCACTGCCATATCATGTTTTCACAACCGAAATAGTAGTATTTACATTCTATTTGTTAACCTCATATTACAAACAGACGGTGCCCGGAAAAGCATCAACTCCGGAAGAGTATTTCCCGGATAATGTAATTCGAGAGATTGATTCTATTGTGCGTTTCACACACAGGATTGCCGAAGGTATTAATTCTATCCCTCAGATCGGAGATAATGACAGCGCAGTATTTATTGACCTTTTTAACAGGAGAAATAATTTAAATACATACGATATTATCCAAAAGTTAAGGCTGGTCTGTAGTTTTGATAAAACATCCGGTGAACCTGTCATGTTTGAGCCGATTGACTTATTCCGTCAAAAAAACAGTGTATTGAATCATCTTCATTTTAAAGATTTTGGTTTATATATTCACAGACAAGATAATTACAAGTTATTTGTAAGGTGCGGAAAACCACAACCATGGAATAAAGCAGGCCATGCACATAATGACCAATTATCAATCACACTTTTTGTCAATGGCAGGGAAGTTATTTGCGATCCGGGAACATTAACTTATACAGCAATACCCGGAATTAGAAATGAGTACCGTTCTGTTAAACTTCATAATACATTGATTGTAAAAGGCCATGAACAGGATTGTTGGGAGGAAGGCGATTTAGATGAGCTGTTCTGGCTGACTGAATTTAATTCAAATGCTCAAATTATAAAGTCTGAGGAAAATCTTTTTGAGGGGGTACACTTTGCATATCCCAAGCCACATTTTAGATCAATTAAATTTGAATGGAACAATATTTTCATAACCGATAAATGTGAATTTAGCGGACAAAAAGAGATTGCATTGCATTTCCTCCCCGGTGTAGAGGTAACTGTTGTTGATAACAAATGTATGTTGAATGGTAATTTCGGCAATCTCGAAATTACATTTCCGGGTCCTGGTGTTTATATTGACGAATATTACTATTCCCCGCGTTACGGTAAAAAACTTAAGGCGCAAAGGATTATTAAACCTTTCTCGTCCCACGAGATTAAGTGGTCGATAAAAATCTATTGAAAGTACAGGAACATATTGGAAAAATCTCGTGGTCTTTACTTGATAAAGGCCTGTTTTTTCTTTATGGGATTCTCACGATTTACCAGGTAAATGCCATTGACACTGATGAGTTTGGCATATATGCTCTAATGATAAGCGTGGTTAACTGGATACTTGTATTCAGCGATTCTTTTGCACTCCAGGGACTAATCCAATTTGGCGCAGACAAATCCCTGAGACCTAAAGTAAATTTTATATCGTTAGTCTTACTAATGGTAGTCGGGTTTGGTGTGTCTTTCCTGGTATTTGCATTTGGCGGGCTAATAACAGAATTATTTAATGAAGAGCGGTTTCAACTTGTTTCGATATACCTTCCATTATTAATAGCATTGAATATCCCCCGTGTTTTTAGCTTGAAACTGCTATATAGGGATCATAAATTCTTCAGGGTCTTCCTATCAAATTTAGCTTATTTCGGTATGATGGGTATTATGACATTTGTATTGATTGGGAATGGCCTGAATTTTAATGAAATGGCCAACATATACATATCAGGTGCATTCCTGGGAATGTTGGTTACCGTTTTGCTTTCTATGTCTATGCTTTCATTTGCCATCAAGGGTGAGTTTTACTTTAGAAGTTTCCTTAAATTTTCAATGCCTATGACTTTGATAGCAGGCTTATATGCAATTCCAAGACACCTTGATATTTATGTAATTCAATTAGTAGGAGGAGCTTCATCGGCAGGAATTTATTACCTGGCCAAAACACTCTACAGGGTTTTCGAGGAGATTACAAGTGCCGCACATGGCTTAATTTACCCGCCGGCAGTAAAATTATTGAATCGGGGAGACAATGTAGCACTTTCATCGCTTATGACCAAAGCTACTTCTTTCCTGTTTGTAACGATTCTTGTTATTGTTATACTTATTCAATTATTACTTAATGATTCACTTGTCTCATGGTTTTTACCGGAAAAATTCTTTCCGGCGATTTCATTCTTCAAAGTTCTTTCAATTGCGGCCTTGTTTATTCCATTCTATTTGTTGAGTTTGATTATTGTCGCATCCGGAAAGGTTATGAGCTACTTGAAATATATCATTTATTCTATTTTGGTTGCAGCTCTGATGTACACATTTTCTATCTGGTCCGGAAACGAATATACTGTACCATTTGGTTTGATTATTTTTAATTTGTGCTTAGGTGTTTTATGCTATAGGCATATAAAACAGGAATTAGGTTTTCCTGTCAGCCAGGTATTTCGCTCTATAACTGATTCTTGGCACTTTGTTAAAGAGACAATAAAGAAATGAAGCTTGTTGATTTTTATATACTAAGGCAATTTGTTTTTACGCTGGTATTTAGCCTGATAGCCTTATACGTGATTTTCCTTGTGGTTAATGTAATGGAAAACCTCGAGGATTTCCTTGACAATAATGCAGAATTGGAAATAATAGGCCAGTATTATTTATATTCCCTGCCGGGTATATTCAAGCTGATGACTCCCGTTGCAATGCTGCTTGCGACACTTTTTTCCATAGGTAAATTATCCGGAAATAATGAGATTACTGCCATGAAGTCAGGAGGACTTAGTTTGTATAGGATGATGTTCCCCCTTTTGCTTTTTAGTGTTGTTATTAGTGTCTCTCATTTATATTTTAATGGATGGATAGTTCCAAAGAGCAATTCAAAAGTTATTGATATAGAAAGCGAATACTTGAAAAAGACCGGTAAACGAAACGCTATTTTCAACCTTTATTTTCGTGAGAGTCCCACAAGAAACTTATCAATGAAATTTTATAATGCTAATATTTATTCAGGTAACAATGCAGCTGTAGAATGGTTCAATTCTGAAAATAATCCAAGGCTCATCAGGAGGATCGAAGCTCAGAAAATAGTCTGGGATACAAATTCAGGGAAGTGGTTGATGTTAAAAGTGATAGATAGAAAATTCAATGGCTTCAATATTCATACTTCTACATTTGATTCTCTTTCAATTGAGTTGAAACTGACTCATGATAAAGTAGTCAACCTGAAAAAAAGAACAGAAGAGATGACATTCGATGAATTATATACATACATCCAGCTAATGGGCCAGGGCGGTAAGGATGTCAGGCAACAAATGACTGATTACTATGGACAATATGCGTTCCCTTTTGCCAACATTGTTGTCATAATTTTCGGAGTGCCTTTTGCATCAATTAGGAAAAAAGGCGGAATGGCTATTCAAATTGGAGCGGCAATGATTATTTCCTTCTTCTACTTGATTTTCACTAAAATAGGGCAGACTATCGGTTATTCATCAGACTTCGATCCGGTAATTTCAGGTTGGCTGGCTAATATGGTATTCCTTTTGATAGGTATAGTTGTAATTATTAAAACTAAGACCTGATATATGAAAAGGCTTGATACACTTACATCAATTGAAGGGAGAAAAACCCTTTACAGGATTTTCAAGGAATTGAGGTATGAGAAGCAATACTCCAGTATCACAACAATTATTAATTGCTGGAGAATCTGTATGTTCGAAACAGAACTTCAAAAATACGTAAAAGATGAAATAACAGTAACCCATCCACTTGGTTTCTTCAAGGGTACTTCATTGTGGATGGAGGAGATAATAAACAGACATTATTTCTCAACAATTAATTCCTTTGTTTATTTCGGGGCTGCGATTTTACTTGCCCTCATTGGCATCAGGAATTTTAGCGACAAAGTTTCTGATACGATGGTAATTGCAGGTGTTGCTTTTGAAGCTCTTATGCTCCTGTTCATTTTTATTGTAATGTTATTTACACCCAGCAATGAAATTGCTATCGAAGAAGAAAGAGAGGAGGTATCGGAACTTGAGGAAATTGTTGATGAAGTGGGCGAAATCAGCAGGGAGTTTGCTGCAGGTGTAGTTCAGCTGGAGAATTTGAATCACCATATAAAAGAACTGAATAAAAGTCAACATGAACTTTCTAATAAAATTGGTAAAATTTCTGATGCTGTTTCAGCCGCAGTAACACCTAATCCTGAATTGCTGAACCAGATGAAAGCTGCAGCTGAAACTCTTAAAGAATTTTCAAATTCAGTTGAAAACCTTAATGAATCTCTCAAAAAAATAAAAGATGAAACACTTAAAGCTTCAATAAGAGAGGAACTTGAGAATTTTCTTGCAAGGCGATTAGATTCAAAATGAAAACAAGCGGGAAGCACAGAGGGGTAGAAATTTACTTTATACTATACCTTGCAGCATTGATGCTGCTTCTCCCTAACAGCAAAAATGAAAAAACCGGAGAGGAACTTGTTGAAAAGGACGCTCCTTTTACGGTACTAACTGATAAAAACAGCCTTAACTGCAGGATAGTCAAAGACAGCCTGGGTTATAGAGTTGTTTCTATAGATACTACAAACAGGATATTCATAAAAGGCAATCCTGAAAATGTAAAACTCGATTTTATTATTGAAGAAAAATATTCCGACCGTAGTCTGGTTCTTTCGCCTGATTCATTGGAACAAACCAAATTATTTAGCATAGAATGGAATAATGAAGAAAAAAGTGCATTGTTTCATTGGCGTCCCAAGCTTTATCCTCCTGAAAATAAAAGTTACATAGTAAAAATTGATGCTTCAGGAACCTATAAGGAAAATGGCCAGTTGCTTTCGTATATCGGTAAGGCACAATTTGCTGTTAATATGACTGTTTTCGAAAAAATGGATATTGCACAGGGAATCAGGATAAATAACACTTCCGAAATAACAATTATTGATTCTCTTGCTATGCTTATCGGCGACAGGCAAACTCTTAATTATGGCGAATTAATTATTGACCCCCAGGTAAAAATTCTTGAAGTTTATCCATTTGAAAAATGGCGTAACAGAATTAATGTTTTCAACGTAAATCCCCGAACAGGACTTTCTTCAATACCTGGTATCATTGTTAATGGGAGTGTGAGAAATGATATTCGGGTTGCTGATTATCTTGAAAACGGGATAATAATCGAGGGTTCTGCACCTCTCGATGGGTCTGAAAAAGTTTCAATCAGCATTGAACGTGCAAATGATTCAGAGATAGCAACAACTGATTTTATTGTAAAGACTGTTCCTATAGAAAAACCCGATTTTGAAAAAGTGATGTATCCTGAAAAATCATACAGAATAAATCCAAATTTGCCACTAAGATCCCGCAACCAGGAAGCCAGGCTGGTTGAAGGTGACAAGATAAGAATGTTGAGTAACCAGGGAGAAATAATTACATTTACTCCTGCGATTTCAGACACAGGGAAAACATTTTTTATTGAACGCTTTATTGATGATATTCTAATAGGCCAGAAATATGTATTCAAGGTAGCAAACTACCCTGAACCAAGAATCAGAAATTATGAAATCAGGGGCGATACTTTAGAATTAAGGACAATTTCACAGGGTTATATCTATGGCAAGAATAATTTTGTAAAAAAGATCGAAATAATAGATGGCAGTGTGTCATACAGAGAATTATATGGTGACCAATACATTGATTCCGACAAGGGTATTTATTATCAGACATTTTACATCTATCCTAAGAAAAATTCCAAACTGAAAATGCGAATAAGGCTAGTGGACGAAAGAGGATTCAAGTCAGAAGATTTTGTTTATCCCTGAAGTTTCAGCATGGAGTAAATATCGCAACAATAATATGTTTTTACCGTATATGGATTATTGAATTGACAGGTTTTTGAAATGAACAAAACGGCTACATTTTTATTTTTAATATTTTCTATCGGAACAGTCCTATCACAAAGCACCGGTAATACCCAGGTAATGTCGCTTGAGGATTGTATGAATTCCGCACTAACTCAAAACTTTGATATCCAGTTGACTGATTACAGGATAAAATCAGCTGAAGCAGGCCTTACAAATGCTTTTGGAAGCTATCTCCCTTCAGTTAGTTTCAACATGGGGTATTACAGGCAGTTGAATATAAAAGACGGAACAACTGTAAATATTGGCGGGCAGAGTTTCACGTTTGGCGATGTGGAACCTAACTCCTACAGTATGAGTGCAATAGCCTCGATGCCTATTTTTGATGGTTTTTCCCGTGAAGCTACATACAGCACAGCACAGCACAACCTGGAAACTGCAATGTTATCGGGGAAACAAACGGTTAAATCAGTCAAGTTGAGAATTTACCAGCTTTATGTTGATATTATTCGCAATATGCAGTTTGTGAAGACCTACAAGGAAAACCTTGAGCTTGGTAAAAAAGAGCTTGAAAGAATTAACGCCTTGTATAATGCTGGTATAGAACCCGTAGCAACTGTCTATGCACAGGAAGCCGACCTTGGGCAAAGGGAACTTGAATTGGTAAATGCCGAGAATAATCTAAAATTAGCAAAATCAGAGATTTTAAAGTTAATGGGCATGAATCCTGAATTGGATGTTGAGTTCCTCGAAAGCAGTCTTCCAAACACAGTAACAGAAGATGAGATAAACGGTTTCCGCGAAAATGTGGGTAGTTTTAGGGCTGCCTTAAAAAAAGGACTCAATAAAAGATTGGATTACCGTGCCAGCCAGTCGTCTGTCAAAGCTGCAGAATCTACTCTGGATTTTAGCCGCTCCGGCTACTACCCAAGTATAAGCGCTTCAGGTGGGTGGAGCTGGAATAACTCAACATTCGATAGTTTTAACGAAAGTGGACAATCATTTCTGAGACTTGATATGCGAGTTCCCATATTTGAAAACTTCTCCACAAATAGCAGGATTCAATCATCCAAATTGCAACTTGAGCAGCGTATTGTTGAAAATGACCAAGCTGAGCAACAGGTAAGAAATGATGTCAAAACTTCATTCCTGAATCTCGAGGCATCTGAAAAGCAGATTGAAATCACAGCAAGAGCGCTTAGATCCGCTAAAAAGAATTACGAAAGCGCATCTGAACGCTTCAAGGCGGGAGCTGCTTCAATTACAGAGTTAAATTATGCCAATAATCAGTTAGTATCAGTCCAGATTAACAGGATTAATGCAATCTATTCCTATTTCAGGGCACAAAAGAATTTACTTTACAGCATAGGCGAATTAAATTAATAACCTCATACAGGCATTAAAATGGCGAGAAAAAAATCCAAATCCGGCCTTATAATAATCATTTTCTTAATTGTGATCATTGGTGCAATTGTTTCAACTTTCTTACTTAACAAAACCGAGGAAGTTATAAAGGTTACTACTACAAAAGTGGACAGGCGTACAATTACTCAAACGGTTAAGGCTATTGGAAAAATCGAACCCGAGACAAAGGTAGCGATTTCATCAGAAGTATCCGGTGAAATTATTGAGTTGGCTTTCAGGGAAGGGGACACTGTAAAAAGTGGTGATATGCTGATTAAAATCAAGCCTGATATTATTGAAACGCAGCTTGAGCAGTATGAGGCAGCTGCAAGAGCATCAAAAATGGAAATTGAAGTTCGAAAGGCTGAACTTACCCGGGTAGAGTCAGAATTAAAACGAAACACCGACCTTTATAAAAAGGATTTTATCTCTCAGCAGGATTTTGACCGTGTCAAAACCTCTTACGAGCAGGCTAATTCTAACTATAATGCATCACTAGCACGCTACGAACAGGCTCTTGCGGGTCTGAAGCAAATAAGGCGTAATGCTGAAAGGACATCTATTTATTCTCCTATTGACGGTATTGTTACAAAACTCGATGTTGAAATAGGTGAGAAAGTTGTTGGTACATCACAATTTCAGGGTACAGAGATGATGGTGGTTTCCGACCTGAATGAAATGAATGCTGTCGTAGAAGTTGATGAAAACGACATTGTTCTCGTAAAGAAAGGAGATACTACTGAAATAGAAATTGACGCTATTCCGGATGTTGTTTACAAGGGGTTAGTTACGGAAATCGGCCATTCGGCAAAAGTGAATGCTCTTGGTTCCCAGGACCAGGTTACAAATTTCGAGGTAAAAATCAGACTAATAGAAAATGACGACAGGCTAAGGCCGGGTATGTCCTGCAACGTGGAAATTGAAACCGAAACTAAATATAATGTCCTTGCGGTACCTATTAATGCTGTTACTGTAAGAGACACAACCCTCGATTCGTCACCTGACCTTACTGAAACTGAAGGTGGCCCAAGGAAAGAAGAGGAAGAAGATGAACTAAAGAAAAAGGATAGGCCACAATCTGTTGTATTTATCAAAGAGAATAATAAGGCCATGCTGCGTGAAGTTGAAGTTGGAATCAGTGATAATGGATTCATCGAGATTACGGAAGGGCTTAGCCATGGCGATGAAATTATTAGCGGCCCCTTCAGAGCACTCAGTAGGCAGTTGAAGGATAAATCTGAGATTAAAGTTGACACTAACATGACCAAACGAAAGTTCGGCTCAAAATAGGAAAACAAGATGTTGGAAAAAAATGAATTAATAATTGATATCGCCAATATCTCCAGAGTATATGAGATGGGCGCTGAAACTGTTTATGCACTAAGGGATGTATCTCTTAAGCTCTTCAAAAATGAATATGTAGCTATAATGGGGCCTTCAGGATCTGGAAAGTCAACGCTCATGAATATTCTCGGGTGTCTTGACACTCCAACTTCCGGCACTTATTTCTTCGAAGGAAATGATGTGCATGAAATGGATGATAATGAACTAGCTGGTATCAGGAACAAAAAAATTGGTTTTGTTTTCCAGACATTTAACTTATTACCAAGGGCAACTGCGCAAAAAAACGTTGAATTACCTCTTGTTTATGCAGGGATGGGGAAAAATGCCAGGATTGACCGTTCTGAGCAAACGCTTGTTGACGTAGGGCTTGGCGACAGAATGACGCATAAGCCAAACGAGCTTTCAGGAGGGCAGAGGCAGCGTGTAGCTATTGCGAGGGCGCTTGTTACCAATCCATCAATAATCCTCGCTGACGAGCCGACTGGAAACCTGGATACCAAGACCGGAGTAGAAATTATGAACCTTTTCAGCGAATTATGGAAACTTGGAAACACAATTATTGTCGTAACTCATGAAGAGGAAATCGCCAGGCATGCACACAGGATAATCAGGCTTAGAGACGGACTTGTTGAATCAGATGAGAATAATCCGAACCCGGTTTATTATTAATGAAACGTGCAGAAATATTCGAATCATTCCAAATTGCCTTTGATTCGCTCAAAGCAAACAAACTACGCTCGTTCCTCGCATCGCTTGGCGTTGTAATAGGAATCGCTTTTGTAATTATTATGGGTTGGGTGCTAAGCGGGCTTGATAAATCCCTGATGGATACTTTCAACATGATAGGCACAGATATGCTTTATGTTGATAAGTACGATTGGGCAGGCGGCAAGAACTGGAAAAAGGTAAGGCAGCGCAAATACTTGTCATTACAACAAGTTAACGAGTTCCGGGACAGAATCAAAACAGCCGAATTGACTTTTATTAGCGCTCGAAACTGGGGGACGCAAATTAAATATGGCAATGAATACTTCGCAGGAACCAGTGTTGTCGGAACTACTTACGAACATTCGTTAACTCCTGCCGGGACGATTGAAGAAGGCAGACACTTTACAATGTTTGAGTCACAAGTAGGCTCAAAAGTAATCGTGCTGGGACATAAAGTTGCCGAAACAGTTTTCCCTGACAAGAATCCAATTGGAGAGATTATCAAAATAGACGGTCACAAATTTGAAGTTATCGGAGTAATTAAAAAACAGGGAACAATGTGGTTTGATATGGTTGATAATCAATCATTTATTCCTTTAAAGGCTTTCCTTGGTATTTTTGGCGGCCATGGCAGGACTATGTTAATTGGTGTTAAAGCCGGAAGTGATGAATGGCTTGACCAGGTGCGGGATGAAACTCGCGGATTAATGCGTCAGATTAGAAATATTCGCCCGGGAGAAGATGACGATTTCTCCATAAATGAAACAAAAGCTTTTCAGAATAATGTAGAAACGCTCAGGCTTGTTGTTGGTTCAATTGGCATAGGATTCACTATTCTGTCATTTATTGTTGGTATAATCGGTATTATGAACATTATGTTTGTATCCGTTGCTGAGCGAACTAAAGAAATAGGTATTAGAAAAGCAGTAGGAGCTAAAAAAAGCTCAATCCTGATACAATTTATTATTGAATCCGCTTCATTGTGCCTGATAGGTGCGCTAATAGCTTTTGTTTTTTGCTCAGTACTTGTTTACCTCGTAGCAACTGTGCTCCCGGAATTTGTACCTGAAACATCATTTTTATCGCAGTTCCTGCCTTATCAGCTATTATTTGTAGCAACTTTAGTTTCCATAATTGTAGGTGTCCTTGCCGGGCTTATTCCTGCTGTCCGGGCTGCAAATCTCGACCCTGTTGATTCGCTGAGGTATGAATAGTGAATATTATAGAGAGTATGAAACTTGCGATAGACTCGGTGATAGTCAACAAGCTCCGTGCACTGCTTACACTGCTAAGCATCTCCATAGGCGTTTTTGCTATCATAATCTCAGGTTCTCTTGTAAATTCATTAAATGAAACCGTATCGGGTGAACTTGCAGAAATGGGGGAGAATTCATTTGGCATATACAGGATGCCCAAAATTCAGATGGGACCGAAAACATGGCGTAAATACCGCAAACGTGAACCTATTACATATTCCCAATATAAAACGTTCAAAGAAAGAGTAACCCTTACAAACCTTGTTAATTCTTATAGCGCTTCAGGAGACCATACTGTTAAATACGGCACAAACGAGACAGATCCTGATATTGTCCTTATAGGAACAGACGAAACCTACTTCCTGATTAATAATAAAAACGTTATTAAGGGAAGAGCTTTTACAAATTCAGATATCCGCTTTAACAAGAACGTGGCAATTGTTGGAAATGACCTGGTAGTAGAATTATTCCCGAATACCACCGACCCTGTTGGAAAAGAAATTAAGATAAAAAACCAAAAATTTGAAGTTATTGGCATTCTCGAAGAGCAAGGGGCTATACTCGGCCAGAGTCAGGATAATCAGGTAATTATACCACTTACCTTCTTTCTTAAATACTATGCATCGTGGTGGGAGGAATCTCTTCAGATAAATGTTCGTGCAAACAGTCGCGATGCACTAATGCCAACGATTGATGAAGCTATCGGCATTATGCGTTCAATACGGGAAGTGAAACCCTGGGAAGACAATGACTTCGAACTGGAAACAAACGAATCACTTCGTGACCAGTTCGCTGATTTTACCGGATTCATTTCTATCTTTGGTATGATATGCGGTATTATAGCTCTCATTGCAGCAGGAGTTGGTATTATGAACATCATGCTTGTAGCTGTTAAAGAAAGGACACGGGAAATAGGAATACGCAAAGCTGTTGGAGCAAAAAAAAGCTGGATACTCATGCAATTCATCATCGAAACAATTACTCTTTGCCAGATTGGGGGCTTAATCGGTATAATATTTGGGACACTTGGCGGGAATGTTCTCGGTTCAATGGCAGGCTTTACTTTATCAATACCCGTTTTCTGGATAGTCGTCAGCATTATTATCTGCACAGTAATCGGCCTTATATTCGGCCTGTTCCCTGCCTGGAAGGCTGCCAATCTCGACCCGATAGATGCGCTCAGGTATGAGTAGTTTTTTTAGCTTTGCTTACTATTAACCATCCTGCTGAGCAACATCCTGAACGGAGTTGATGTCAGAATTAGACGAACAGAACCGGGGGACTACTTCAATGATAAATCTAAAGCACTGAACACCTGTCATTTAAACTGATTCGAATTTTGCTGATTTTATTTATTTCTACTATTTACCGACTTTGAGTGAAATCAATAAATGTATCGGTAGTGAGTGGAATATTCGGCATGAATTATTGATATGCTGAAAAATGGGAATATTTTCGATATATTTAATTTATATGTTGAATATTCAATATATATTCGTCATATTGTGTTTATATGATGAAATAATTAATATATATCGACATATACTGAGTTGGATATGCAAAATAAGCTGAAAATGCTTCCATTTGATATAGATTTTGAAACAAAACCGGTAATGAGAACACTGGTAAAAGCCAGCCGTTTACTTGTCGAAGTGAAAGGGCAGGCTAAAACTATTCCGAATGAAGAGATACTGATTAATACTCTCGTCCTTCAGGAAGCTAAGGATAGTTCTGCTGTAGAAAATATCGTCACTACTCACGATGAAATATTCAAGGCCGGCATTGATCTTAAAGTTGAAGATCTGGCTGCTAAGGAAATTCAAAATTATATCACCGCTCTTAAATACGGATATACCAGAGTAAAAGAATCAGGGATTATATCTAATAACATCATTATTGGTATTCAGGAAAAGCTTGAAAAGAATAAAGCGGGATTCAGGAAAGTGCCGGGAACTGTCTTGAGGAATTCTCAGGGTGAAACCGTCTATGAACCTCCACAGGATCATAATGAAATTGTTCAGCTTATGAATAATCTGGAAATATATCTGAATGATAAAGAGATTCAGAATATTGACCCACTGATTAAGATGAGTATAATTCATTTTCAGTTTGAAAGCATCCACCCATTCTATGACGGTAATGGCAGAACAGGCAGAATAGTGAACTTACTCTATCTTGTGAATGAAGGCTTATTGGATTTGCCAATATTATATCTCAGCAGTTATATTATTCAGAATAAAGCTGACTATTACTTCCATCTTCAAAATGTACGTGAATCCGACACAGGAGAATTGACTTCGACATGGGAAAAGTGGATTCTTTATATGCTGAATGCCGTCATTGAGACAGCTAAAACTACAAGCGGATTAATTAATTCAATTAAGAATCTTATTTCAGAGTTTTCAGAGATTATTTCAGGAAATACAAGTTTCTACAGTACTGATTTGATTAATACGCTTTTCAAACATCCTTACACAAAGATTGCGTTCCTGAAAGAAGATTTGGGCATACACAGACAAACAGCTTCAGCATATTTGAATGAATTATATAAACTGAATCTCCTTGAGAAAAGCAAATTTGGCAGGAGTTTTTACTTTATCAATACTAAACTGCTTAAAATTTTGGAAGAATGATATTATTGAATTATTCCGCCTCTATTATTAATTTAATTCTAATTTTTTATTGGTTGCCATTTTTTGGGGGTAAATGATCGAGAATTTATTTTAAGTCGTTGTTTTCTCAACCCCTGCTAACAAATCAAAAATAATCTTAGAAAAAGAAATCCGGACATTAAATTTTTGGAAAAAAAGCTTGTGTAGATTCTTTATTAATAAAAAATATCCTCAACTTATGCAGCCGGGGATATTTTTATTTTGTCAGGTTCCGGTTCAAAACGGTAATGACATTAAATATATGACTAATTTACTTAATCAACTCTGCTTTCTTGAATTCGATTTTGAAGAACTTGCTTAAGAGTTTCTTCATCACATCAAGTACGAGCACGTATATATGGTAAGCACTGGGGATTACCCACATTGTAAGCACAGTTGATACTATTAGCCCGCCGATACTTACGATACCAAGCGGCTGACGTATTTCAAATCCTGCATCTCCGATTCCGAGCGCCATTGGCAGCATACCAAGTATAATGGCGAGAGTTGCCATGATAATGGGCTTTAACTTCACACCGCCTGCTTCAATAAGTGCTTTTCTTACGTCCCATCCTTCCTCTCGGATTAACTTGTTAGCATAGTCGAGAAGCAGTATCGCGTTATTCACTACTATACCGATGAGCATGATAATTCCCATAAATGAAGTAATGCCCCAATTTGTGCCGGTGTAGTACATTAAAATAAACACCCCGATAAGCGCCAGGAAGAATGTTTGAAGAATGATTAATGGTTGTATGAAGCTCTCAAGTATTGCAGCAAGGAGCATGTAAGTAAGTATAAAAGCGAGGAAAATAGCCGTCATAAAGTCAATAGCCATCTCTTGCTGTAATTGTGCCATACCGCTCCACCGGATACCGTATCCTTCAGGTAAATCGGTTTCAGCAATAATTCTGTTTACTTCTTCAATCACATCGCCTGGAGGTATTCCAGGAGCACTCGAGGCACTGAATTTTATACTCAGGAATTTATCATAGTGTAAAATCTTCGTGAAACCCATGGAGAAGTCAATGTCCGCTAACTCTGAGAGCCTGTATGAGTTGTTCTTGCCTGAAATTGTGATATTGCCTACTTTCTCAGGAGTATCTACAGACTTATCATCCAATGTTACTTTTATATCGTAATCATTACCAAACTCGCTGTACTGTGAAGAAACCATGCCTTCGATTGAAGAACGGAGAGTAAACGCCAGGTCCATTACTGTAAGCCCTGCTTCGGCGAGTTTGTTCCTGTCGGGGTAAATTGTAATTTCAGGCTTGCCTGATTTTGAGCTGTTGTCAAGATTGGCAATACCTTCAATCCCCCTGAACTGAGCCATAAGATTTACTTTTAGTTCCTCAAGTTTTTCGAGTTCCTGGCCAACTAAAAAGAATTCAATTGGAGCGCCCTGGGGGCCACCTCCGTCGAGAGGGTCAACCTTGATTTTTGCGTTTGGCACTGACGCAAGGTCTTCTGTCAGAACCTGAATCATCTCATACAAACCACGCGAGCGTTTTTCCCTGTCCACCATGTGAACTTCAAGCAAAGAGAGATTTGTACCAAGGTCAAGGTCGTTTAACTTGCCAACGTTTGCAACCATGTGGGTAACTTCTTCATACTTTGCTATCCGTTCTTGTATTTCAGAGAGTATATAGCTCGTTTCATCAAGGTTATAACCGATAGGCAGTTCTACTTCCACTTTTATCTGCCCGTTGTCAGGTGTCGGGATAAATTCGAATCCGAGCTGTGAGGCAAATGTTGCGGCTGACCAGAACAATACCACGAATGAAAGAAGAACTATCAAAATGCTGACTACCCAGAATTTCAAAGTATATTCAAGCGATTTCTGATAAAGCCCTGCCCAGAAACGTTCAATTCCATTTACAAATCTTGTTATTGGGCCCGACTTAGCCTGAGCAGGCAGGAGAATAGAAGCTAAAAGAGGTGTAAGTGAAAATGACATGAAGAGCGAGAACAATGTTGAAAAAGTTGCAGTAAGAGCAAGGTCGCGTATAAACAAGCCTACCATCGAGGACATATTTGCAAGCGGCAGGAACACTGCTACGTTTGTCAGGGTGGCAGCAACCACAGCAACTACAACTTCGCGAGTACCGTCATATGCAGCATAGTTATTAGATTTGCCCATGTTTTTGTGGCGAAAAATATTTTCCAGCACAACAACCGAGTTCGATACAAGCACACCCACCGAGACAGAGATTCCCATCAGCGACATAGTATTCATAGTCATATCAACAATCTGCATTGCAAGGAATGTGGACACAATTGATGTTGGCATAGAAAGTACAACAATTAGTGTCGAGCGAAGGTCACCAATGAACAGCAGGAGAATAATTGATGTAAATAATATTCCAAGTGTGATATTGCCTATTGTATCGCTAACAATACTCTCAGTCCAATAGGAGGTATCATTAACGACGTCCAGGTTGACACCCTCAGGCAGATTTTGTTCAAGTTCTTCGATGATTACCTGTACATCTTTTGAAATGTTTACGGCATTACCATCAGAGCTTTTAATTATACTTAGCCTTACTACATTCTCGTCCAGGCTTTTTGTTTTATTATCAAAGAAAATAGCCCTCTCCCGGATATTCTTACCGGCATCGTCGATAGTGGCAATCTGCCTTAACTTTTTAGTTTCTCCTGAAACGGGCACTTCAATTTCCCTAAGCTCATCAAGAGATTTATACTTGCCTTGCAAGCGCACTGTAAGCTCCTGATCGCTTACTTTCAGGTAGCCGCCAGGCAAATCCATATTATTGGCATTAAGAATCTGGAGTAATTGGGGGAGAGATATATTATTTTCGTAAACTATTTTGTTGCTAAGATTAATGTGTATTTCCCTTTCCTGGCCGCCAACAACCTTTACGAGGCCTACACCCTTAACTTGAGCGAACCTGTCTTTTAGACGCTTATCAGCTAATTCGAAAAGTTCGATTGGTGTTTTGTCACCGCTCAGGATAATGTCAATTACCGGGAATGCCTGGAGATCAACCTTATCAACGAGCGGCAGTTCAGCATCGTCGGGAAGTTGGTTTACAATTTGGTCAACCTTTGCTTTTACTTCCTGAAAGGCGACATTCACATCCTTTGATAATTTAAACTCCATCATAATGATAGATACGCCATCTAGCGAAAAAGACTGCATACTTCTGATTTCGCTAACCGTAGCAACAATGTCCTCTATCTTTTTGGTAACCTGTGTTTCGATTTCCTTAGGCCCTGCACCGGGATAAATTGTAGAAATTGTAACATAGGGAATCTCCACTTCGGGCATGTCATTCAGGTTTAATCCCTTTCCCGGGATTAATCCGAACAACCCGTTGAAGGCAATCATGCCAAATATGATAAAGACCATAATTGTCATGGTTGTTAACACAGGGCGGTTAATTGATAACTTCGCAAGAAGCATTATTTCCCTCCTGTGTTTAAGATTTTGACCTTTGTGCCGTTATTCAAAAGCGTTGAGCCTTCAGTTATAAGCATCTCACCGGAACGCAAACCTTCACGTACTTCGAATGAAATCCCGCTAACATTGCCTGTAGAAATCAACTTTTTAACTGCCTTGTCATTCTCAGCTACATAGATATAACTTTTCCCTGCTTCAGTGACTATAAGATTCTGGGGAACAACAATAGCCGAATCATTGGAATATATTATAACATCAAGGTCTATGGTTGTACCGCTTTTCAATTCCCTCTTGGGATTTGGGAAAGATATTTCAACCTGGAAGGCGTTTCTTTTTTCATCCATAGCAAGTGCAATATCGCTTATTGTTCCGGAATATGTGCCGCCGTTCCACCTGCCAATTGCCTTCATGCCTTTTTTGATATACTGGATTTCATCTCCGGATACCCATACTTTAGCAATCATTCTTTCAAGTTGCGATACTTTGAAAAGGGGCACAGGCTGACCGGGCATATTGCTCACAATCATATCGCCTTCACGTACATATATCTCGACAATAGTACCGCTGATTGGAGATTCGACAAAAAGAGCCTGTTTAATTGATTCGAAGTTCCTTTTGTTTACAAGATACTCCGTTTCCACGCCGTCATATTGCATTTGTGAAATTTCGCCTGCTTCAAGCAGGTTCTTCATCCGATTGTAATTCTTTTGTGAAATTTCGAATGCTGCTTTTGCCTGTTCGTACTGCATGCTTGGAATATCAAGCGGAAATTCAACTACTACCTTGCCGGCTTTTACAAAATCACCAACACGATTGTTGATTTTCAATACTTTATCGCCAATACTGGAGCCCCTTACAGACTCTTTGTGGCCTTCCAGCTTCGCAAAGAAAGTTAGTTTCTTTTCAAAACGCTTAGTTTTAATTTCTTTTACTTTTACCGGCACACCTTCTTCGTTCCTGATTGATTCCATAGTTTTCTTTGGTTCTTCCTCTTCTTTCATACACGAAGAAATAAATAGTGCCAACACCAGTAGAATTACAAATGGTTTGATTTTAACTGCTTTTAATAACATTAGAATTTATCCCTTTTAAATGATTAATTTTCCTGTTTAAAGTTGAGATACTCGCCTTTCACATTTCCAAGGAGCTGCTCAAGCTGAGCTACGGTAACCATATAGCTGTAAATGGATTCCAGCCTGTTTGTACGAGCTTCCTGTAAATCAATATCCGCGTTTTTTATTTCAAGCTGTGTTCCCGTACCTTCATCATACCTGATGGTTGCAAGTTTATATGCTCTTTCTGCAAGTTGTACATTTCGGGATTGAGCGTCGAGTGTAACGCTGACACGCTCAAGTTCCAGAAGCTTTTCTTTAATTTGCATCTTGATAGCATCTTTCAACTGCCTGAGTTGTTCTTCTGTTTGCTGATAGACAAGTGTGGATTGTTGCACTTTGTTGGATGTTCTTCCACCACTAAATAAGTTAATAGTGAAATTTAAGCCAATCATGGCTGAATTGTAATTCTGAAAATTAAAATCATCAGCAGTTCCACCTAAGGTATAGTTAGCGAAACCTGCAATCGTGGGCCAGTATTCAGATACATCCAGTTCAATTATTGCTTTGTCAACTTCTTTTTTTAGTTCCAATGTTTTGATGTCAAAGTTCTTCTCAAGTGCGTGGTTGACAAGTTCATCTTTGTTTGCTCCTGAAAACTCATCATATTGGAGTTCGCCAGCGATCTCGATTTCATCAAGGGGACTTATGCCAATCGTCATCTTCAGGCCATCCATTGCTGCCTTTAGTGAATTTTCCAATTGAATTATAACTGGTTTTAGGTTTTCAACTTGTACTTCTGCCTGTAGTTCAGTAAATTCTGAAATTAATCCTTCAGACTTCATAGCTTTGACACTATTGAGGTTTTCTTCAGCATTCTTAAGCCTGTCGTTTAATATGTCAAGCCTTTCTCTGAGATAAAGCACTCCATAAAATGCTTGTTTAACACCGAGCACTGTGTAGGCAATTTTGCCTCTCATTGCTTCCTCAGATGTTTGCTCGTAAATCTTTGAAGCTCCGATCCCCTCGAAAACAGCAGAGCTGAAAATTATCTGTGTTAACTCAGCCTTTGCTTCGTAATTATTGCTTAGTACAAAAGACTGAAGGACATTTTCGATTGGCAGGTACTTTGAATTATCTTCGGGAATGATGTTTTCATCAAACAGAACCTGATATGTAGAATTATTAAGCAAGGCAACGAAGTCCGGAAAAGCCATCTTTGGCTTTTCAAGGAAATGATAGTACATTCCGCTAACATCAACGCTTGGCAAGGCATATCCAAATGCTTCGTCAACCCTGGCTTTTGATTTTTCGACCTCTATCCTGGCAATCTTAATTTCAGGATTATTTGCAAGAGCAATTTTAATTGCATCATCGAGAGTCAGAACTTTTTGCTGCGCATGAAGGCCTGAATACCCGAGAACCATTGCAAGAAAAATGAGAAAAAGCCACTTTTTGATATTCATAATCTTAACCTGTTGTGAGTAGTTTGTTTCTTATTTGATTCATATAATGTTCGTTTGATTGTTCTGTCAGAATGCCTGTGAACAGGACATCATAAATACTAATTATAACATCGCTTGTAGTCAACGGCAATTCTGAGATAAGTTCCGGTGAGAGAAGCCTGTTAAAAACATGGTAATGAATAAGGTAGAGCAGTTCCTGATTGAAGTCCTTTTTAAATACTCCCTTTTTAACTCCATATTCGTAAATTTGAATAAAGTAATCTCTCATCTCACATTCGCGGAAGTTTTTTATCTTTTCCCATGCGAGAGGAACAGAAGACTGTATATCCATAAAGAATTCCCTGGTGAAAACACGGGAAGTTTCTAAGTTCAGCCTCATCATTTCAAGCATTGACTCCCAGAAATCAACATCATCCCCATTAAAAAACTTAAGGACAATTTCATCTGCCCTTTTTTTAATTTTATCCATTGTATTTTCGATTACCGAGAGAAAAAGTTTCTCTTTGGAGGAAAAATTTTCGTAAAGTGTTCTTTTGCTAACTCCGATTTTCCTGGCAAGGTCATCCGTCCTTACGCTTCTATAGCCATAACGTGCAAAATCGTCTGAGGCAGCATTTATAATCTTGTCTCTAATACTTAATTCCATCGGTACTCATAAAACTGATAAAGTTTCCGAGTGCGAAATTAATGGTTCGCATTCAAAAGACAAAGGAAATATTCTAAAACTGAAAAAAAAATATTCCAACAAGGGGATTAATCTCTTAAAACGTTTATTTTTGCTTAATGATTGCTGTATTAATCAAGAAGCAAATAAAATGAGTAATTTATACACCGAATTTGAAGTTAGTATAGAAACAGGCAAGGAACTTGGGCTAACGGAAGATGAGTACAATCAAGTCCTTGAGATTCTCGGCAGGAAACCAACATACACTGAACTTGGCGTTTATGCTGTTATGTGGAGCGAGCACTGCTCTTATAAAAATTCTATCAAACAATTGAAAACATTGCCCCGTTCCGGGGGGAAGCTGCTGGTTGAAGCAGGTGAAGAGAACGCCGGACTAGTGGATATTGGCGATGGTTACGCTATTGCATTCAAAATAGAGAGTCATAACCATCCCTCAGCTATTGAACCTTTCCAGGGAGCAGCAACTGGAGTTGGGGGGATCTTAAGGGATATATTCACAATGGGTGCAAGGCCAATTGCTGCTTTAAATTCCCTTCGATTTGGTGAATTAGACCATCACAGAACAAAGTACCTGCTCAAAGGTGTTGTAGAGGGTATCGGCCACTATGGCAATTCATTTGGAGTGCCGACAGTTGGTGGCGAAGTATATTTCCAATCCTGTTACCAGGATAATCCTCTCATTAATGCTATGGCAGTTGGAATAGTCCATATAGATAAAACTGCTTCTGCCGCTGCACAAGGTATTGGCAACCCGGTGTTTATTGTTGGCAGCAGTACAGGAAGGGACGGGATCCATGGGGCTTCGCTTCTCGCATCACGTGAGTTCGACGAAAAGACCAATGATATGCGCCCGACAGTCCAGGTTGGCGACCCGTTTGCAGAAAAATTACTTCTCGAAGCAACGCTTGAGCTGATTGAAGCCGGAGTTGTTGCCGGAATTCAGGATATGGGAGCTGCAGGAATATCCTGCTCAACATCAGAGATGAGCGCAAAAACCGGTGTTGGAATGGACATTGATCTGGACAAAGTTCCTCTGCGCGAACATGACATGAGCGCTTACGAGATTATGCTTTCGGAATCCCAGGAAAGAATGCTTGTTGTGATTAAAAAGGGAATGGTTGAAAAAGCTCATGAAATTTGTGAC
>CAYVVD010000015.1:0-7111 GCA_964454975.1 uncultured Hyphomicrobiales bacterium
AGGCGTAGCATTGTGCGGGGAGCTGTTGGTAGAGGCGGGTGCCTTCGGTCTTCCAAGCGAGCATTTCGTCACTAACATCCTTAACGATTTTGGCCGGGTTGCCCACTACTATCTTCCGTGCAGGGATAACCATCTCCGCCGGCACAAAGCACAATACACCAATGATGCACTCCTTGCCGATAACTGCATAGTCCATCACGACAGCGTTCATGCCCACGAGCGTATTCTCGCCGATTTCGCCGCCGTGTATGATTGCGCCGTGGCCAATGTGAGCCGCTTCCTTCAGGTGCACAGTAACGCCGGGAAACATGTGTATGGTACAGTTTTCCTGCACATTGCAGCCGTCAGCAATGATTATTTTGCCCCAGTCTCCGCGGATAGCTGCACCCGGGCCTATATAAACATCACACCCGATTATAACATTGCCGGTGACGGTTGCGTTGGGATGAATAAAAGCGCTCTTGTGGATGACCGGCTTGTAGCCGTCGAATTCAAAGATATTAGCCATTATCGGACCTCCTCTCCGGGTTCTGTGTCCTTTTCTGGAGTAACAAGGCAGAGCGAACCATCAGGAGAATTAGCAGCGAGAAGCATACCCTGCGATTCTATTCCCATGAGCTTTGCGGGTTTCAGGTTTGCGACGATAACCACCGTCTTGCCAACAAGCTCCTCGGGTGTGTAATGCTGTGCAATCCCTGCGACGATTTGCCGCTCGCCACTGCCAGTATCTACCACGAGACGTAATAGTTTCTTGGATTTTTTTACTTTTTCCGCCTCCTTGATAACTGCCGTCCTGAGCTTCGCATTTGCGAACTCGTCAATCGTGATTAGGCCGTCCGGTTCTTCCTGCGGTTTTCCCTTGTCGCCGAGCCGTTCCATCTGCATTTTGATTACTTCGTCCTCTATGCGGCTAAAAAGAAGGAAGGGTTTGTAGAGCTTATGACCCGGTTCCAGCGAAGGATAGGCAGCCAGCTCCCAGAAATTGTTGTCATAGCTGATGCCCTTATTGCCGTTCAGCGGGGCGAGGTTCAGCAGGCGGTGCATGCGTTGCGCGGTGTAGGGAAGAACCGGCGCAAAGAGTACTGCCAGCGAATGTACAAGCTGGCAGCAGATGTAAAGTGTCTTGGCACAGGCATTTGCATCGCTTTTGAATGAATGCCAGGGTTCTTCATCGTTGAAGAACTTGTTTGCGGCGCGGCACACGTTCATTGTCTCGCTGATTGCATCTCTGAAACGGAAGCGGTCATAGAGTAAGCGAGATTGTGTGACGCCCTTCCAGAGAGATGTAATCACGTTAAGCTCATTTGTTGCAAAACCCTCTTTCAACTTATCCGGAATTTCAGCGATTGCAATTTCCGGTTTAACATCTGTCCGTGAGCTTAGGTAGTCCGCAAGATTGTTCCAATTTGAAATGATTTGCTTATAATTATCACTTAGCTGCGGGATTTTCCCGCCGAAATTTTTGTTTATAAAAAGCAGCACACGATTCACAAAATTCCCGAGTATTGCCGATAGTTCATTATTTGTGCGTGCCTGGAAATCCTTCCATGTAAAATCCGCATCCTTTGATTCCGGGAAGTTCATAGCAAGTGTGTAACGCAGGGCATCAATATTATGCTCCTCGGGGAAGTCCCGCAGGAAGTCGCGGAGGTCAATGCTCCAGTTGCGCGATTTTGAGAATTTCTGTCCTTCCAGATTCAGGAACTCATTAGCAGGAACATTGTCCGGCAGGATATAGCCATCGTCTCGTGCATGGAGCAACGCCGGGAAGATCAGCGTATGGAACACGATGTTGTCCTTTCCGATGAATGCCAGGTAACGTGTATCCTTGCTTTGCCACCACTTCTTCCAGCTGTCGCGCGTTTCGCGGTCTTTATAATATTCCTTTGTGGCTGAAATATATCCCAGCACTGCGTCAAACCATACATAAAGAACTTTGCCACCGGCTTTGTCCTTGTCAATTCCACGGATGTCGCTAATGCTGACGCCCCATGTCATATCCCGTGTAATCGCTCTCTCAGTTAGCCCTTGCTTCAGCCAGCTTCGCGTTTGCTGCAGAACGTTTTCCTTCCAGTCCTTGCTGTGCCCTTCAATGTAATTCTCAAGGAATTCCTGGTACTCCTGGAAACGGAAATACCAGTGAATGGTCTTTTTTACCTGAGGCGTTTCGTTGGAGATGAGGCTTCTGGGATTCTTCAACTCGAGTTGGTTGTAGTATGCGCCACAGTTGTCGCACTGGTCGCCCCGTGCTTTATCATATTCGCAGTTGGGGCAAGTCCCTTCAACGTACCTGTCCGGCAGGAACATCTTCGCCTTAGTGTCGTAGAACTGTTCCTCCTCCTTCTCGATTAAGATGCCCTTTTGTAGGAAATCAGTAAAAAATTCCTTCGCCGTTTTGTGGTGTTCTTCGATTGAAGTTCGGGAGTATATATCAAAGCTAATTCCAAACTTGCGGAATGCCTCTTTGTTGTCTTCATGGTATTTATCAATGATATTCTTTGGCTTAATACCTTCCTTTTCGGCTGCGATTGTTATAGCCACACCATGCTCGTCAGAGCCACAGACATAGAGCACTTTGGTGCCGCTAAGGCGCTGGAGGCGCACATAAATGTCCGCGGGGAGGTAAGCACCGGCGCAGTGGCCGAGGTGGATATAGCCGTTAGCGTAAGGAAGGGCTGATGTAACAAGCGTTCTACTCATAAATGCGTATCTTTGCGATTGATAAAAAACTAAAATAACTATTAATTGATTAAATATAAGCGACAGGCAATAAACAAGATAATTACTCATCACCATGAGCATTGATTTTGATAAATACCCATTCCCGAAGAAAATCCGCCACCACGCCAATCCCCAGGTTTACCTGCCAAAAAGGGAACTAAGCCGGATACCACGAGGCTACCCACCGCTATATGTCAGCCTCGACTGGAGCGGAATTTTTGCGAACGGCAGGTATCCCGATTGCTTAGACATCGGCTGCGGCAAGGGTGTATTTATGCTGGAGTATGCATTGCAACGCCCTGAATTGAATATTCTGGGTATTGAGGTGAGGAAGGTTATTGCCGAGTGGCTGATAGGAGTGATTTCAAGCGAGGGACTGCCGAACGCCGCTGCTTTGTGGTACAGCGTAGCCAACGGGCTGGGTTTTATAGAAAGCGGGAGCATCGAAAAAATCTTTTACTTTTTCCCCGACCCTTGGTATAAGCGGCGACACCACAAGCGCCGTGTGCTGGGCAATGAATTCTTGGATGAAGTGCGAAGGATATTAAAGCCCGGCGGCGAGATGCTTATCCAGACCGACGTACCGGATGTACATCAATACCATCTGTGGCTGTTGTCAAAGCGGCAAGATTTTGTCTGCCGGGAGCTAAGCATGAACGAAGACTGGAGCTACCCGCCAACAAACAAAGAAATGTTCTGCCTCGAAAAAGGGATAGAATATTTCAGGATTTCATCATCTGTTTAAATCCCCCCTTGCAAAGGAGGGTGCCTCTCCGCATATTGGCCGTGTCCCTGCAAAATGCTGGAGTTGGGCTAAGCAATAAGTAGGATGAGACGGGGAGGCCCGGCTACCTGTCAACCTGAGCAATATCATTAAGTATGGAAATATAACCACAGAGGGTACATAGAAATCTCTTCGCTCAATTCGTTATTCTCTATACTCTATTTCTAATTTATTATTAATTAAAGGTATTTCCTGGCCCAGGCGGCTATTACTCCGCCTACGTAGAGTGAGTCTGACTCATCGTTCAGAAGGTGATCTGCTGTGTCTAATGCAATGAAGCTTTTTGGGTGAGAAGCGGCAAAGAATATCTT
Source organism: uncultured Hyphomicrobiales bacterium (assembly GCA_964454975.1). Lineage (GTDB taxonomy): Bacteria > Bacteroidota > Ignavibacteria > Kapaibacteriales > UBA2268 > CAYVVD01. Next base: position 3,817 of record CAYVVD010000015.1, read on the forward strand.
TTCGGCATTGCTGATGTCAACAATATTGTCCAGTGGGGAGTGGAAAATTAACAGGGGTTTGTTCATCCCGGAGATATAGTTTACGTCGCTATTCTCGCGCAAGTCATCGAAGAACTGCTTTTTAAGTCTGTATGTGCCTGGCCCGATTTGAATTTTCATCTCACCGCTTGTTTCCAGTTCTTCCATCTTATAACTGAATTTTTCTTTCAAATCAAGTGGATTGTAAGGAGTTGCGATGGTTGCAACTACCTTTACGGATGTTATGTTCGCTGCTGCTTTTAATACTGCTGCTCCACCCATTGAATGGCCGATTAGAATATTTGGTGCTGCATGCACACCTTCAAGGAATTCGGCTGCAGAGTATAAATCCTGCATGTTAGAGCTGAAATTTGTCTCAGAGAAGTCGCCAGCACTGTCTCCAAGCCCGGCAAAATCAAACCTCAATACAGCTATACCTTCTTCATTAAGGGCTTTTGAAATATTCCGTACAGCACGATAATCTTTGTTGCAGGTAAAGCAATGCGCAAAAATAGCATAAGCAAGAATTTCACCGCTATCCGGTTTATCAAGTACACCGCTAAGATCTGATTCAAGGCTTCCCTTGAAATTTACTTTATACTTTCCCATAACATTCTCCGGAAATAAAGACGAATATGCAGGCATGTAGATTAATCACTCTTATGTATTTTTGCGGTTCGGTAAACTGTGCCCCGGAATACGGCGATTTTGCGATTGTGTTGGTTTGTAATTGTTATATCGTATTGCGCAGTGTTGTTCGCTAAGTGAATTTCCTCTGCTACTGCTGTAAGGATATCTCCCTCCATTGCCGGGGACAAGTATGAGACCGTAACATCAAGCGAAACACTAATCCTGCCGTGGGAATTTGCTGCAAACGCGAGAGCACTGTCTGCAAGAGCAAAAGTGATACTACCATGAGCAATTTTAAATCCGTTCAGCATTTCTGCACGGACACTCATTTTTAATTTGCAATGCCCAACTCCAACTTCAATTATTTCAATTCCCAGCCACTTGCTGAAGCTGTCATTGTCGTACATATTGTGTACGGCATCCTCGGCAATAATCTGTTCATGGTTCTTACTCAAAAAACTTCTTTCCTTCGGATGCCATTTTTCTAACAAGCGGGTTCGGACGGTACCTGTCCTCACCGTAGGTTGACTGGAGATTTTCTAACCCCGCGAGTACCTTATCCCAAGCAATTTCATCGCCCCATTTAAGCAGTCCTTTCGGGTAATTAACACCTTTGGTCATAGCAGTCTCAACATCCTCTGGAGACGCGATATTCATGAACACTGCATCAGCTGCCTCGTTTATTAGCATCAGCAGGATACGGTCGAAAATTTGCTTTCCAAGGTTTTCGTCCTTTAACGGTTCAGGATTTACAGCTCCATCGCGGTAATCATAGAAGCCCCTGCCTGATTTCCTGCCGAGAAATCCGGCTTCAAGCAGCCTCTTCTGGATTAAGGAGGGTCTGAACCGGGGATCAAAGTAGAACTGAGTAAATACTGTTTCTGATACTGTATAGTTAACATCATGGCCGATATAATCAGTCAGCTCAAAGGGACCCATTCTGAATCCGCCTGTTTCCCTCATTGCCCAGTCGATTGTCGGGATATTTGCAATGCCCTCCTCGTAGATTCTCATAGCTTCGCCATAGAATGGTCTTGCCACCCGGTTTACAATGAAGCCGGGAGTGTCTTTGGCGGTTACTGTTGTTTTGCCCCATGAATTAATCAATTCCCTTGATGCATCTATGATATCTTTATTTGTTATGAAGGAGGGGATGATTTCTACTAAAGGCATCAAAGGAGGCGGATTGAAAAAATGAATACCAAGGAAGCGTTCGGGTTTCTCGAATGCCGATGATAAGGATGCTATTGATAGAGAGGATGTATTTGTTGCGATTACTGCTTCCCCGAAAAGGATTGATTCGAGCTTAGTAAATACATTTTTCTTGATACCAACATCTTCTATAATTGCTTCGATAACAAGTGAACATTCTGAGAAATCTGCGAGTCCTGTTGAGTATTCAATTCTCTCCTGAAGACCGTCAGCCGATTTCCTGCTCATTTTATCTTTTTCAACAAGGCGGTCCATTACTTTAGAAATTGAAGCCCGCGATTTTTCGAGGGTCTCGGGGGTTGTATCTGTTACTATTACTTTGTGTCCTGCGGCAGCCGCCACCTGGGAAATTCCCGTTCCCATGGCTCCGGCTCCGATAACTCCAATTTTGCTTTCCTTGCTAAATGACATTATTCTCCTTTAAATTCCGGTTTGCGTTTCTCAAGAAATGCTTTCACTCCCTCTGCATAATCCTTTGTCTTTCCGGCTTCGTTCTGTAGTTGCTCTTCAAGGTCGAGCTGTAATTCCAAGTCGTTTCCGAGAGATTTATTTAATGCTTTTTTTGTTAATGCAAGCCCGCGTGTGGGCATATTTGCGAGTTTCCTTGCGGTGTTCATTGCCTCCTCTCCGAGCAGCCCCGGCTCAAGGGACTGGTAAATCATTCCCATTTTTTTTGCTTTATTAGCAGATATTTTATCACCCAGCATCATTAACGCAGTTGCGCGCGGCAAGCCAACCAGCCTTGGCAGGAAAAATGTGCCGCCGCTGTCCGGTATGAGCCCGATTGATGAGAATGACTGGATGAAATATGCATTATCGGCAGCGTACACAATATCACAGGCCAGCGCAATATTGGCTCCTGCGCCCGCTGCTACACCATTAACAACGCAGACAATTGGTTTTTCGAGATTACGCAATGACCTGATTACAGGGTTGTATTGTTTATTGACAATTTCACCCAATTCTTTTGCTTTGATTGCCTCCCCGAGGTCCTGACCTGCGCAAAAGGCTTTGCCCGAACCTGTAATATAAACACAGCGAACGTTTTTATCTTCGTCAGCAGTTTTTAATGCATCGAGGAATTCGTCAGCCATTTGCCGGTTGAAACTGTTTAAAACATCGGGGCGGTTGAAGGTGATTTTTGCCACCGAATCTTTGATTTCATAATTGATAAATTCGTAATTCATTCCTAATCCGTTCAAATGATAAGAACATTACACAACGAATCAGAATGAAAAATCTTGAATAATCAATCCTTTTTTGCTGTAAGCTGAAGTTCGTACAATTTTTTGTAGAGGCCCTCTTTCCCGAGGAGTGATTCATGGTTGCCACGTTCAACAATCCTGCCTTTATCCAATACCAGAATCTCATCGCAATTAGAAATAGTGGAAAGGCGATGAGCTCCAAGGATGGCTGTTTTGTCCCTGAGAGATTC
>CAYVVD010000015.1:7121-40470 GCA_964454975.1 uncultured Hyphomicrobiales bacterium
GAGAGATTCATTTATAGCTTCCTGTACAACTTTCTCAGCTTCGGCATCGAGCGCTGAAGTTGCTTCGTCAAAAATGAGAATATCCGGGTTGTGTAGGATTGCCCTCGCAATAGCCACTCGCTGCCTTTCGCCGCCTGAGAGGGTAATTCCCCTGTCGCCGACATAGGTATCGAGCCCATTGGGCAGCGATTTGATAAAATTATACGCGTTGGCAATTTCTGCAGCTCTTATTATATTTTCTCTTGAGGAATCGGTCCCATAGGAAATATTGTTGGCAACGGTGTCATTGAATAATATTGTTTCCTGGGATACAAGGCCGAATGTTTTCCTGTAAGACGGAATATCAAATTCGCGAATATCCTCCCCACCTGCATAAATAGTTCCCGACTTAGGGTCGTAAAATCTGATAAGCAAATCGAGAATTGTTGATTTACCGCTTCCGGAAGGGCCGACAAGCGCAATTTTCCTGCCTCTTCGCAGTTTAAAGCTGATATCATGAAGAGTAGGAGTCTTTTTGTAAGCAAATCCAACATTCTTGAACTCGATGGTATCGCCAAAACCGGTATACTTTCTTTTGCCCGTTGTGATTGAAGGTTTTGTATCCAATACTTTAAAAACACGCTCTGCTGCAACAATTCCGTGCTGAAAACCTGAAAAGGCATTGATGACATGGGATATTGGCGACATTATAGAAAAGAGAGAAAAAAGGAAAAGGAAAAAATCATCAGGACCGAGCACCCCGCTTAAAACATCTGCTCCGCCTACAAAAAGAACAACACATAAAGCCAGTATTGCAATAATCTCATTGATTGCCGGTATCAGTGTTACAATTTTTTTGTGCTTTACTGCCGAGCGAACATAAGAACCTGTAACATTTTCGAAATTGCTGTTCGACCTTTCTTCGGCTGTGTATGCCTTTATTATTCGTATCCCGGAAACCATCTCCTGCAATGTTGATGTGTAATCAGCCATTGCACTCTGCATACGGGAAGCATAGCGGCGGATAAACTTCACAGCAAGATAAATCACAACAAAGCTCAGCACCGAAGTGCTGAATGCTATCAGGGTGAGCTTCGGTGATACAGCTATGAGCAGAAAGAGCATAATCAGTGCCTGTATTGCCTCCCGTATAGAATTATTAAGCGAAGCAATAGAAGAAGAATTTACGACTGCAACATCATTTGCTATAAGTGAAATGATTGTGCCGGTACGGCTCCTTGTGTAAAAGTCAATAGATAGAGATGTCAGCTTTCTGAAAACCTGGTCTCGCATTGATTTTACTATTCCCTGTTCAAACTTGACTGATGCAATTGCTGCCAGGTATTTCACCGCATTTTTAAGAACAAAAATCGAGACAATCAGCATACTCAGGTTCAGCAGGGTTGCCTCTACTCCCTGAGGGGAAATAATCAGGGAATTAATATAACTGTAAAAACTGTCTTTAAATGCACCAAGGGATAAGCCAGGGTCAACAGTCCCGGCAGCGCTTTCCTCAAGTTGCGAGCCGGGAATAATTATTACCATTACAGGCTTAATTAGGGCTATTGATATTGCCGTAAGCGAAGAAAAGAGGAAATTGAGAAAAATGGATACAAGCAACAAACCGGCAAATGGTTTTACGAAATCTTTTATCCGCCACCAAAGCCGGAATGCATTTGAGTTTAGTTTTTCTCTTTTTTCAGGCATAAAGGGCTTGCCGTTGATAGATATTTATTTGCCTTAAAAACACAAACTCTGACAGGGTTGATGGCATTTTCATCACTTTGGGAAAACCCTGTCAGAGTTATGCTGTATAGTTAATCCATTACTATTTCAAAGATTTCAGCTTTTTGTACAGCTTCTTCTCATCGCCCGGTGCATAGCCATTGTGCTCATAAACAATTTCGCCCTTTCCATTAAGCAAGAACGTGTGTGGCGGATTGTTTACGTTCATAGCTCGTTTGAAGTCGCTGTTTTCATCGAGGTAAACTTCGTATTCCCAGCCTCTTCCTTTTACAAACGGAGCAACTTTGCGACTATTCCTTGAGTCATCAATAGATATTGCAACAAGTTTAACGCCGGTTTCAGCAACCCACTCCTCATAAACTTCGCTGATGTTGTTCAGCTCGAGGATACACGGTTTGCACCAGGTTGCCCAGAAAGAGAGAATCATCGGCTTGTTGTCGTTGTTTATCTTTGCTGAGTTAACTGTTTTTCCTTTCAAATCCTTGACCTTTGCTCCGGGGAGTGCTGCCTGCATCGTAAATGTGAATACAATCAATAATAATAACATTCTCAAAGCTTGCTTCATAACTATACCAAAATTGAATTGTAACTAAATATTTCATTATTTTGTTAGTTTACTAATATAACGTTATTTATTCAGAAATGTTTAAAGGGAATACAGCTTATGAAGAATCTATTACCAATTTTATTGATAGCTTTTTTTGGGATTACATTAAACCTCAATGCCCAGGTATTCGAAATAGTCGAAAATCATAACGAACAAACTGGCAAACCTGACGCCACTGAAATAAAGGCCTATGCCTTGGTTAAGAATGTATCAGGTTCTACAATTACTTCATTTATTACTGTAGAAAAAATGGAACTCGCAGAAGGGCACCAATTTTTCTTTTGCGACCCGGTGTTTTGCTATGGCGGCTCTGAGACAAAAATTGAAGGTACCACTTTCGATATAATGAGCGAAGAGTTTATAAGGAATGCCGGTGTCGATGAAAAAGGGTTTTATGTCGGGCTCTACCCTAATGGCGCTGAAGGAGTTACAAAAGTGAATGTAAGGATTGACGAGGTAGGCAACCCTCTTGCATCTGTCGATTATGATGTTACATTCATTGTGGTATCAACGGGCGTTGAAACCACTACTGATGTAGAAGTAAGGCTGATTTCTTCTCCTAATCCTGCTTCAGGATACACAAATATTGATTTTGGCGGAACGCTTAAAAGCGAAGGTATCCTCACTGTAACAGATGCTCTTGGAAATGTCATTACCCAAAGAAAAGTGGATTCCGGCATGGAATCGGTAGTACTTGATGTTTCAGGTTTTGTACCCGGTACTTATTTCTACCGAATCAGCTCCAACGGTTCAATTACCAGAGCCGCTAAGTTAGCCGTAGTAAGGTAATTCGAAAAGAGAAGGTTTTTTAAGTTTCCGCTTCCTGTTGAATTCAGGTGTGTAATCCAGCCTGAAAACTATAGGGGGCGGATTTTTATATGTGTGCGAGGCTTCTGCATCGCGAATAGCAATGCTGATTGAGAAAAGTATATAAAATGCCAGCTTCTTCATTTTAGTTAAGTAATGTTTTGATGCTTCTGGCGCGCAATTTCGAACAATATTATACCGGCGCTTACAGAGGCGTTCAGCGACTCGATTTTCCCATACATCGGTATTCTGAATGTGAAATCGCAATGCTTGACAATAGAGCTTTTAATACCCTTTCCTTCGCTGCCAATGACTAAAACAACGGGCAGGTTGAAATTGCTGTTGTAGAGGGTTTGATCAGCCCCAACTTCAGCACCGACAATCCAGTAGCCTTCTTCTTTGCAAGCTTCGAGAGCATTTAGGAGATTGTTGACTGATGCTACTGTGATATGTTCAAGCGCTCCGGCAGAAACTTTAATTGCAACAGGAGTAACAGGTGCAGCTCCCCGCTTTGGCAGTATAATTCCATAAGCGCCGCTGCATTCAGCGCTACGGGCTATAGCGCCAAGGTTATGCGGGTCGTTTATTCCATCAAGCGCAACCAGAACAGGTGATGAAGATTTGCTAAGTGCATCCCTGGCCAGCTCGCGAATGTCAACTGTTTCTACCATCTCAGCTAATGCGATTACACCCTGTGATGGCGAATCCCCTTTTACTACCTTTTTTTCGAGCTCGTTGAATTTCTTTTTGTCGTACTTTACTATCGGGATGCTCTGCTTTTTGGCATCTTTGTAAATGCGGTTGATAGATGCACCTTGCGCTGAAAAGGATACAAATATCTTAACCGGAGGATTTTCACCAGCCAGCGATTCTATTACTGCATTCCTGCCGTATATGTATGATTGCTGTTCCAAATTTTAAGGATAAAGAATATTTCCAGAGCCGCGCGGCCATGCGGCTCTACATTTTGAATACATATTCTCTTCTTACATCCCGGCTGTATCTTGAGGATTAAGCTTTGCTTCCAGTTCCTTAACGATTCTAAGCAGGTAATTACTCAATGCCTGCGACATCTGGTCATTGGAATTAGCGTACTCGTTGTAAATCTCCCTTGCTTTTGCAAGCGCTTCTTCCGGCTCGCCCTGGGCTTCAAGTTCTTTTATTTTTGATTCCTCAATTGAAAGCATCAGATTCCCTATATTTCCGCCGAGCGTCTGATTCTCTTGTCCCTGCATGCTTACTGCCATTTGCTGAGTTCTTGTCAAAAGCTTTTGAAGCACATCTCTTGATGCAACAAAGTCCTCTTTCTGTTCGAAAATCTGAGAAGCAATCCTGTGAGGGCCGATGTACCTGCCGGCAACTTCATAATATAGCACATCTTCCTGGAATTCGGGATTGTTTATCAATTCCATGCAAGATTTAAGGGACATCTCATAAAACTCAGATGCCCGCTCTTCTGCATTACATTCTTTGTAAAGGTTAGCGAGTCGCCACTCAGTTTCAAATGAAAGTGGGAATTGTTCAGTTGAAATATACTTGTTCATTACATCAAGAATTTCAATTGCTTTTTCGGGATTGTTCTCAACAGAATTCATATACTGGGCAAATGAAGTATATAAGTGCCTATACGTAAGCATCAGCCTGCGGTGAACCTCATCGTAATAAACATTCATGTTATTGAGGTTGCGCATCTTAAAGCCATATTTCGGTGTTTTTGAGAAATTATCAGAGTTATCAATGTTCAGCAGGCATTTGGACATAATTTCAATATCCATATTCTCATACGGGCCTGTCTTTTGCCTTACCGGGCATATCCTCATAGCCATACCTTCATAGCGGAAGTATGGCTCCAGGCCGCAAAATGCATCCTGTCCGACAGTGATTGAGTAATAAACCGGCCGCTCAAAACGGACATTCCTTAAAATATCGAGTACAAGTTTGTCCTGAACACGGAAGATATAAATCAGTTTGTCATCCATCTTCTGGTATTCTTTACCAACGAAGGTAAAGTCAAATGTTCCATTGTCTATCAAATTGGGGTCGTCTGTATATTTGCTGAGAATTTCCTTGTCAACAGGTATAGACACATTCAGTGCTTCACCAAAATCATAAGACAGAGCTTTCGGGTCAAGTTCGCTTACCTTGAGGCTGTCATCTGAGAAGCTAAGTGGAATTATATCTGAACCCCAGGGTTGGCGGTTTTTGAGCTGGTCAACGTACCAGAGTGTGTTTCCGAGTGAGAGGTTTACAATTCTTACATCACGCCTGACACCGGAAACATCCTGGAGGTACCACACCGGAAAGGTGTCATTGTCGCCGTTTGTAAATACGATAGCGTTCTCTTCGGTGCTCTGGAGTATGTTGTATGAATAGTCGAACGGCAGGTAATTGCCGGCACGGCTGTGTATTTTCCAGCCGCCGAATGCCATATTGACCGGGATTGCAATTGTTGATGCTAATACAATTGATGCAATAATGGGAGTGCCCAGTTTTTTCCTGTTAAAGAAATCCATCAGGCCGTAAATTCCCACACCAATCCACATGCACCAAATCATAAACGAGCCGGAATAGAAATAATCCCTTTCACGCGGTTGCGGATGTTGTTGCTGCTGGGCAATTGCAGCAAGAACTCCGGTAAGCAGGAATGTGATTAAATAGATGAAAAACATTTTAGAATCTCTGCTTGCATGGAAAAATAAACCAAACAAGCCAAGCAATAAAGGTAACGCCCAGAACCTTATTGGAAATTCACTTTTATACCCGGAATCATAGTTTAATTTTTCTGCTTCTTTCTCCTGTCCAAACCAGGCTACCCCTGCATCCTGAACATCGCTGGTCCTTCCGATGAAGTTCCATCCAAAATACCGCATATACATATGTCCAACCTGGTAGCTCCAAAGGTAGTTAAGCTCGCCTCCCACATTTACGTTGTCCCAAACCGGCACTGTTATTCCGGTTCCGTCTTTTGTGCGAACAGTTTTCCTTTCCGGAGGATTCCATTGACCGTATTCGTGGTAGTGTGTGCTATAATAAGTATCGGTTTTTATCCTGCGGGGCCACAAAGGGTCGTCGCCATATTGCTCACGTCCTAGGTAAGATGTAAGTGTGACAAAGTTTTTCGGTTCATTTTCGTTCATCGGTGGATTTGCATTCGACCTTAGCAATATCTGGGTGTAAGTGGTATAGCCAAGCACCATCAACAGGAAGGATGCCATCATCAGATTCAAGATATGATTCTTTTTCTTCAAGCCGTCCCAAAGCAGGTACATTGCTACAAGAATAGCGCCAATAGCCAGGATAGTAAGGAACATCGAGTCTTCAATTATATAGTCCTTGGCTTCATTCCTGAATGGAGTATGACCTGCAAGCAAAGCGGGAAGGTATTTTACAATTCCGGGATACACAATAAAGAAAATAACAACAGAAACAAATGATGTCGCAAGGAAAGTATTGAAATTGAATTGGTATTTCCTGAAATAAACTATGAATACAATGCCGAATATCATAAGAATAGCAAGAAGGTGTACACCGGTAGAAAGGCCAATTAAATATGCCATCAAAAGAAGGTAACGTTCATTGCCGGGTTGTTCGGCAACTTCATTCCATCTCATCATCAGGTAAATAAGGATTGCAACAAACAAGGTTGACATGGAGTAAACTTCCGATTCCACCGCATTGAACCAGAAGGTGTCGCTAAATATAAGCGCCAATGCACCTACAAGCCCGGAACCATATACCGCTATTGCTTCGCCAATGTCGGCAATTTTTTCCTTCCGAAGGTTGTTGAGAATCATAACTATAATTAAATAGGTAAGAAGCACAACAAATGCGCTGGACATAACCGAGGCGAGATTTAATCTCCATCCGGGATCCCCAAATGGAATTAATAAGTGGAATAGTTTGCCAATCATAAGGAAAAGCGGTGCACCAGGTGGGTGAGGTACCTGTTGCCAGATTGAGGCAGCTGAAAACTCACCACAATCCCAGAAAGGGACTGTCGGCTGGACTGTAAGAAGATAGACAATCAGGGCGGTAACAAAGCTTATTGCCGCAAATGCGCGGTGCAGGTATTTGAAATCCATGTAATTAACCTTGTAAATTTATTTCAATATGCAATCCAAGTAAACAATCAATTTAAGAAAAAATGCAAACTCAATGGAATATTATCCCAATTCCACTGTGCTTTTTTACAATTGTCCGGGTGAATGGTTCAGAATTATTAATAATTGTCTGGTTTGCCTTTGGGGATACGAAGGAAGAAACTGGTTCCTTTGCCTTCTTCACTGGAAACGCGTATTGAACCTTTGTTTTTTTCTATTAGTTCTTTGCAGAGAATCAATCCAAGGCCTGTACCCTGTTCATTGTCAGTGCCCGGAGTTGTATAGGCCTGGTCAATCCTGAAAAGCTTCTCCTGTGCTTCTTTGCTCATTCCTATTCCGGTGTCATAAACTTCAATAGTAACAAAATTATCATTAATTTCACTGGAGCGGATTCCGATTGCCTGGCCTTTTCTCGTGAATTTCACGGCATTGGACATAAGGTTGCGTATTACAGTATTTGTCATATTCTCATCAGCATAACAATATACATCAGACGAAATATCATTTTCCAGCTTAATACCCTTTTGCCTTGCCCTGCCTTCGATAAGGCTCAAGTTCATATCAGCAATCATTTTTATCTGAAAGTCATTCGGGTTGTATTCTATCACACCTCGCTGAATCCTGGACCATTGAAGAAGGTTTTCGAGTAGCTTGAAGAGTTGTTTTGCAGAGTTGTTAAGGCTTTCGGCAAAATCTTTAATGTCCTCCTGTGAAAGCATATCAATATCACGGGAAAGCAGTTCGGAATAGCCGAGTAATCCCTGGAACGGGCCTTTTAGGTCGTGTGCAATTATGGAAAAAAACCTGTCCTTGCTGGCGTTTAGTTCTTGCAGTTTTTCTTCCGATTCCGTAAGTCTGGCATTCAAATATACAAAATCGCTCGCTTGCTGTTCAGTAAGGTCTTTTGTTACGTGGAGCTCTTCTATGAGCTTATTCATTTCGTCATAATTAGTGATTTTCTCGGAAACGTCTCTCAGATAGCAGGCGAGATATTTATCACCCCCGGAAATAATTTCCCTGATACTTAATTCGGCAGGAAAGTTTGTTTTGTCGCTTCTTAATGCAAATAGCTCAAGGGTTTGATTTAAAAGTGAATTGTCGCCACTGTCCGCCCAACTTGCAATTGCTTCATCAAATTCAACTCTGTAGCTTTCATCAAGGAGAGTAGAGGAAAGCCTTTTGTCCAGGGTGTCCTCAGGTGAAAGGCCGGTAATCTTTTCGGCAGATTTTGACCAGAAGATAATTACACCGGCGGAGTTAAGTATAAAAAAGGCATCCCTGGAATTGTCGAGAATACTGAATAAATCAACAATTTTAAGATTGTTAAGCATTTTAACGTCTGTTTTCCGTTCGTTGCTGCCTATCATCATTTCTGGGGACTGCCGGGTATATTTCCTGAAAGTTCAATCTGCTGTTATTCAATCGGGCTAATATAATAGTCTACAGTTAGCGTATAGTTAAAATCAGGTTAATTTATCTTTTTTTTGCATGTATTATTTCAGTAAATGTACCTATTTACAAGTACTTAATGAATATTAATGTAAATTTCATCGTGTATTTATTCAATAAATAATTAACGTATTTTCATAAATAAGATTTTAATTGCAGAAATTTGAAACTTTTTGCCTGCCTGGGTAGTAATAGACTATTGGGAACATATTATTCCAGTCATTTTATTAGCATTGCAATAATGATATGAAACACTTAACAACAGTGAATTTCGTTTAATTTTTAAGTGAAATTGATGAATCCGGAGGGAAAAAGAATATGAAAAAAACAGTGATTGCATCTGTTCTGACGATGACTATCGGTATTGTAATGGGTGTATTCCTCGTATCGAATATAAGCCCTGATTTTATTTCTGATATATTTGCACAGGACAACTCGAATATTGGAGCAAAAAAAGCTCCTATAACTATGACAGACCGGGCTTCAGTTATTAATGAAACACTGGTTAACGCAAGTGAAACAGTATTGCCAACTGTAGTTAGTATCTCTGTAGAAGTTGAAAAGAGTTCCGGTTTTTCACAGGAATTCCACGACTTCTTCCGTTTCTTTGGCGAGCCTGAAGACGAGACTTACCGTACCCGCGGTGCCGGCTCAGGAGTGATAATATCGGAAGATGGCTACATCGTTACAAATAATCACGTTATAGAAGATGCAATCGAAGGCGGGATAGAAGTAACAACCAATAGCAGGAAGGTTTACGAAGCCGAATTAATCGGCAGGGATCCGCTGACCGACCTGGCTGTACTGAAAATTGATGCGGATGGCCTTACACCTGTTCATTTTGGGAGCATGGATAAAGTGCGAATTGGGGAAATGGTCCTTGCAGTGGGCAATCCACTCGGGCTGAATTCAACTGTCACAAGCGGTATAATAAGTGCTGTAGGAAGGGGAAACATTGGTCTTCTCCGGAGCAGCACACGTAGCAGCTATGCTGTTGAACACTTTATCCAGACAGATGCAGCTATCAATCCCGGCAACAGTGGCGGCGGATTGTTCAACCTCGAAGGCAGCCTCGTTGGAATAAATACTGCAATAGCAACCGGAACCGGTGCATACATTGGATATGGTTTTGCTATTCCCGTCAATATGGTTGAATCAGTCACCAAGGACCTGATTGATGATGGTGAGATTAACCGCGGTTATATCGGTGTACGTATAAGAACTATTGATGAAATTGAAGCAAAATCACTCGGACTTGAAAGTATTGAAGGAGTACTGGTTGAGAGTGTAATAGAAGGTTCTGCTGCTGCTGCCGCCGGTCTGCAATCTGAAGATGTTATAATCGAACTCGATGGAAAACCGCTGTCAACTTCACATGAATTGCAAAGTGAAATTGTTTATCGCAGTGCAGGGGACAAAGTTAAGCTGACAATTTGGCGAGACGGAAAGAGATTAAACAAAACTGTAACACTTAAAGCTAAAGGCGACGGTGATGACCTTTCGTTTGTGGATGAGTCAGGCACCAAAAGAAAAGTACCAAATACTGATGAACTATACGAATTTGAGAAACTCGGTTTTTCTGTAAAGCCATTGGACAATAAAGCGAGAAAAGAACTTGATGTGGACCATGGTGTAATTATAGCAAAAGTGAAACAATACAGCCATGCCGCAGAGCGAGGTATGGTTCCAAACGGAGTAATTCACGAAGCTGCAAGGCAAAAAATACACTCTGTTGAGGATTTAAAGAAAATTCTGAGCAGCAAATCACCCGGTGACGCAATACATTTCCAGGTAAAATATCCTGAAATGAACAGAATAATTGCAATGGAAATTCCCGGGTAAATGTTTTAATTATTAATCATTGTAAAATGCAGGGGCGGTTCACTAACTGCCCTTGCGTTTTTTTATTGGCACGTAAATTGAACCTTCCGGATTGAACATCCTAAAAAACTTCCTGTTGAAAACTTTTTCGATGCCCCCGGTATTGTGGGTAGTTCCGGCTGCACAGCCAATGCTGCAAGGATACCCGGTTTATTTCATTAAAAATAGAATTGTTCTAAACAAGTTAAGCAGATAAGCCGATAATAATAATATCAGCTAATGCTGTGGCTAAAGATAGCCACAATGGACTTCTGTTTTGCATTGTAATAGTTAGAATCCGGATAAAAATATGGGCTGCTATTTTTTTTGATTTGCTAAAGTTTATCGGAGAGATACCGATAAAAATGCTATAGAAAACTCTATGGAAGTTTAATAAAAAGCAGAGTTAAAGCTTGAAAAAAGAGAGAAGGAATATAAAAGCACAAGGAAGTTGCTTATTTATCAATGACATGGAGGAATTATGCTGATGTTTTGTTTCCCGGACATTCGCTCCCCCGGATTGAAATCCACAATCAATTTCAAACGCAAAGCCATAAGGCGCAAGTAGTTAATAAATAAGGAAATCATCATAAATAATAGTTTTTTAATATTTTAACAGGATATGCCATGAATGCTAAAAATCGAATTTCCATCTTGGGAATAGTACTGGCTGTGATGCTGGTATTTGCCAATTTGGACGCACTGGCAGTCAGTTACTCTTCAAATCTCTCAGGTTCTTCGGGTAACTGGAATGATTCATCAACATGGACACCTGCCGGTATTCCAACCGATGCAGATGACGTAACTATCACTGCGGGAGACACAGTGGTAGTGACAAATACTTCGGGCAGCCCCGCCGAAGTGGATAACCTTACCGTTGGCGGTGTACTCAGGCCCGATATAGGAACCAGGTACATTGAAGTTTACGGCGACCTCCTTGTTAGTTTGGGCGGTGAAGTCCATTACAGTTTCAGTTCGGGGCGCCTGAACTGGACATTCTTTGCTAATGACGGCACCGAAACTATCCGGAACAACAATATGGTAACACCTACAGAAGCAGAAGCTGACCTCTGCCAGTTCAACGATGTTACTATAGCAGGAACAATGAAATCACACAGCGGTGATGAAGGTTCGTTTACAGTGTTTGGAGACTGGACTGTTAACGGTCTTGGCGATTGGGAATCACAGGGTGGTTCTATAATCTATTTCAGCAACTCGGCAGCAAAAACAATTTCAAATGCTGCTTCATGTGTGTTCGAGAGTATCTATGTTATAGATAACTCAACTGTTAACACAAGTGCTGAACTTACTGTCAACGACGACCTTAACATTGAAAGCGGTTCGGCATTGAACGTATCTACAGCGCTGGGTATATTAACAATAGGTACAGACGGTGGTACAAGTACAATCACATCTGACGGAACTTTCACAATCGGTTCATCCTCTGAATTGGTTGTTGACGGCACAACCGAACTTGCAACCGACCTTAATGGTATATCCGGCCAAATTACAGTAAACGCTGGCGAAACTTTTGACCTTAGTACTTACGACCTGAACGGAACGGGTGCAATCACAACAGGTTCAGGCTCAACATTAATATTGGAAAATTCAAATGGTGTTGCAGGCGCAATTCTTCTAACCGGAAGCAATTCCCTGAACAATAACACTAATTATACATTTGAAGGAACATCCACAACCGGCTTTGCAGGGCTGAGTATTACCCAGGTGGGGAATCTTGTGATAGGCGCAGGCACTGGCAGTGCAAGCCTCAGCACCAGCGAATCCTTCCAGGTGAACGGTGATTTCACTGTTACAGTTACAGCTGGAACAAACCAGTTTACTGCTGCTTCCGGTACAATTACTTTCGCAGGAAGTGGCAAAAGTATTAACAACGCAGAAGCAACTGCATCACAATGCGATTTTAACAGCATTGATTTTGCAACTGGTTCTTCATATACACAAACCGGCGCTACCGGATTTACAATCGGGGGTGATTTGACAACAACAGGTACAGGTTCATTCGTGCCTGCAAGCGCCACAACATGCTCTATAACCTTCGATGGTACATCAACCCTTACTAACAATGGTACATTAACACCATCGCAGTGGACAATAACCGGTGAATTTACTCTTGGTTCTGATTTAACATTCGCAGATGTTGGCGGTGCAACCGGTGACCTTACATTGAATGGAGCCAGCGCATTTATTGACGCCGCTGATAACGATTTTGACCTTTCAGGAACTGATCCAAGCCTGACTCTTACTGCAGGAACATTTAAAACTTCTGATGCAGCAGGTGTTGCAGGAAACTTCACAAACCTGGATGCTAATACTGAACTGGTTGTTGCAGCTACAATTAATTATGAATATTATGGCTCGGCACCAACTACTTTGGGCTGGACATTTGCTAATATTTCAGGTGCAGGCCAGTCTGGCAATACAGATATCAATGCTGCTGCCGATGTAACAATTGGAGGTAGCTGTAATATAATTTCAACAGGCACTACAAACGCCATTACAAGAACCCTTTCGGGAGACCTCACTGTAGATGGTACTGCAACATTAATATTGCCATATTCAACAACCGATGACCTGCTCGCATTCAACGGAACATGTGCCATAGCAGTTAACTCTACAACTGACCCGGCGCTGACGTTCAACTACTTAACAATAGCAGGCGGCACGGTAACTTCTTCAGCAGATTATTCAATTGTTGGTATTCTTGTCCGCTCAGGCGGTACATTTACCAACACTAATAACATAGTAACACTAACCCCAGGCGCCAGCATGGACTCTCCGCAGGGTACAAGCATCACATTTAATGACTTAAATGTAACAGGTGCAAATAATATTGCGCCGACAACGGGTACTACAATTTCAGTTACAGGCGACCTTGTGAAAGATGATGCGGGCACTCTGGACTTCAGTGGAGGTGCAAACACGGTAACATTCGACGGTGCAAGCACATTATACAAAACTAATGATGCCGGCGACGTTACATTCTTTGATGTAACTGTTTCTGCAAGTAATTCCTTGAATGCTTCAGCAGCCGGATTAACATCAACAGTAAATGGTATAGACCTTAATACATCACTTGTAGGTGACTTTGATGTAGCTGACGGCGGTACGATGACCGTAGCCGGTACATTTACGGCAGCTACAGGCCAGACAGTTGACTTCCTCGATACAGGTACCGGTAGTACAATTGCCGGTGCCGGTACAAAAACTTTCTACAACCTGGTATTCTCCGGAACAGGAACTCTCGCTTCAGCAGTCAACATGACGGTTGCAAACGACCTTGAAGTAACAGGTACCGGTACATGGACAGCTACTGGTGGCACTATCACTATGACCGGTGCTGCGGGAACATTAAACACTTCTACTGCTGTAACTGACCTTACATTAAATACCGGTAACCTAACAATTGATAATGGTGCTGTAATAACATTCACAGGAAATGGTATTACTGCAACAGGTGCTGCAACAGTTACGGTAGCAGCAGGCGGTAAAGCAATAATGAATGATTCGCCGACTATTGACGGTACTGGTGTATTTACATCCGCGGCAGGTTCAACACTTGAATTTGGTACAAGTGCCGATGTTGGCCTCGATGATGTTCTCGACTTTGCCACATTGACAGAAACTGTTACCGCAGGAACAGACATTATCATCGGAGCGGCAGTAACGGATGCCGGCCTTGATGTTGCAACAGTTACAGGTCTTGGAAATCCGGATGATATCACAATAGATGCTACCGGTCTCACAGACATGGGTGGCGCTGTATTAACATTCTCCGGGAACCTTGTTGTTTCAGGAGCCGCTGATTATACAGAAGGAACAGCTTGTACTGTAACAATGTCCGGTACCGGAAAAACAATTACAAACAGTGGTACATTATCATTCGATAAGCTTGTAATCACTGGAACAATTTCAACAAGCAGCAGCTTTATTCTAAATAATGTTTCAACAGGTGGTAACCTGATAAATGTTTCAGCCGGCTCATTCACAGCCAGCGATGGAACAGTTACCCTTGAGGGCGATGGAGCAATTGCAAACTCAGCTACCTTAACATTTAATAATTTGACAGTTGACGGTGCAGACGTTACTACAACAGCCGACTTCACAATTGCAGGCGATGTTGTAATTACAAATGCAGGCGACCTTCTTGAAGCCACAGCAGGAGAAATTACACTAAGCGATGGAACCGGAACTATTACAACTGCTGCTGATTTCGCGACAGGTACAGCGGGTCTTGGATTCTTCGATGTAGATGTTACCGGATCCTATACTCAGGCAGGCGCTCACGAGATTATGTTCGATGGCGACCTGACCGTTTCCGGCTCGATGACATTTGCAGCAACCTCTGAAGCTCATTTCAGCGGTGCTGCTTCTACAATCACAAATAACGGTACTCTTGTATTTGGTTCAATCGAATTTGATGCTTCGGCAACCGGTGCCGGAACAGCAACCGGTTTTGAAGTAGCAACAAACTGGACGATGGGAGCTGCCGGTTCGGTATTTACAGCAACCGGAGGCGAGATTGAGCTCAGCGGAACAGGAAATATGACAACTGCCGCAAACAACAATCTTGCATTTAACGACCTGAGTGTAACAGGTACAATCACTCATGTAGGCGACCATGTTTGGGATATTAATGGTGATTTCGATGTTACAGGTTCATACGATGCAAACCAGTTGGGTACTCTTAATTTAGATGCAGGTACAACACAGGAAATATCAGTATCTTCGCCGCTGATTCTCAATAACCTGACTGTAGGAGCAAATACAAAACTTGAAACCAGCTCAGATATTACAGTTGAAGGTGTATTGACTCTTTCAGCAGCAACCAGCTCGCTGGATGCTTCCGGTGGCGGTACATTCACATTTACAGATGCAAGTGCGGCAACAACTGTAATAGCACTTTCTACAACATCGGCCTCATCTGTTAAATTCTACAGTATTGTCGCGAATTCAACAAACAACATGAACATTACATCCGGCAAAAGTTTCCAGCTTTATGGCGACCTTACAAATTCAAATACCGGAGACTTTGATATTGAAAACGCGGGTACAGGCAAGGTAACTATGCTTGGAACCGACGAACAAACAATTACAGTTTCAAGTACAGGTACTATCGAAATATATGACCTGACTCTTAATAATTCCAACGGTGCATCACTTGCCGGCGACATAGCAGATGATGAACTCCTCATTACTGGTACCTTAAGGTTGCAGGATGGCGATATAGACCTCAACGGCAACAATATCCTGACAATTGACAATTCAGGTACTGCCAGGCTTAGTGAAACACCCGGTAATACCGTTCTTAATAGCGGAACTGAAACAAGTACCGGGTATGTAGCAGTTAGAACATACGCACCGGGTGGAGCAATCACTAACGAAAACGTTGGTGGCCTTGGAGCCAAACTTACTACAAGCGCAGACCCGGGTAACGTAACTGTTAAGAGATACCATATTCCAAGGACAGTCGGTGGTGATGACGGTATCAGCCGTTACTACTCAATTACTACTTCAGGCTCAGGCCTTGATGCTACACTCACATTCCTGTATGATGAAAGTGAGTTAAACAGCCTGACAGAGTCAGAACTCGAACTCCTCAGGGCTGACGATGAAACAGGCCCATGGACATTAGACGATGGCGTAACAAAGGACGCCGCAAACAATCTGCTGAGGCTGACAGGCATTGATCAATTCACTGCTGCTTATGAATTCTGGACAGCAGGAGTACCATCAATAGTAACAGCAACTTCACTCACCAAGGGACTTGCAAGCTCACCTCTCACAGCAGGTACGCTGAACCAGGGTATTTACGGCTTGCAGCTGACTACAACGAGTGGCGAAGTTACATTGACTGACCTGACTATTGCTTTCGAAGAATTCGAAGCAACCGCACAGCTGGACAGCTTAAGGTTCTGGCTTTCAGAAGACGACGATTTCTCAACATCAGTTGATAATACATATCTCGATGCAGAAACTACACTCGACGGCGTAAACTCTGTTACATTCACAAGCTTCGCTTCAAGCGTGGTAATTGAACCGGGTATTCCGGTAAACCTCTTCGTTGGCGCTTATGTGAAAACTACAGTAACAACTTCGAACGACAGTATCCAGGGTATGATTGACCAGGATGATATAACACTTACTGGCGGCGTTATGGAAAGCGTTGCCGATACCGGAACTGCTTACTACTTTGAAGCCGGACTTTCATTCGGCGAAGTATTTGCAGGCGTTCATGAAAGCCCGCTTACAGCTGGCCAGGATGATGCCCCGATATTTGGCTTCCAGGCAACTTCAACTAGCGCAATTACAGACTTCCAGATGTTCGAACTCGACTTTGGAAGCGCTTTCACCGGTAAGGTTGACTGGTCAACTCTAAGGCTCTTCCGCTCTACGGATGGCGTTTATACAGCAGGAAGCGAAACTGAAGTGACAGTTTCACTTGATTCATTAAATACAACAACAGTCAAGTTTGATTTCAGTGCAGACCAGCAGGCATTAAATACCACAGGCTACTTCTACATAACAGTAGATGTTGAAGGTGGTGTAACTGCTTCGACAGCTTCGATAACACCGACAATTCTACATTCAACCATGGATGCTGTAAGCGCAGGCCCTAGATTCCTCGACATTGACGGAAACGACGCAACAGTGCTTACAAGCTTCACTTATGACTTTATCGAAGCAAGTGTAACAATCGCTGATTATAACGGCGCAAATGATGTTCCGGCAGGAAATCTCGGACAGGGGGTAAGAAACAGTTCAATCTACGCATTCGTAGTTGAACCTGAATCCGGAACAACATTCACTTTCGACAGCCTTGTTGCAACAGTAATGCTCGACGGAGATGCAGTAGCAGGAGACTTTTCAAATTACAAACTATGGTACGATGCTAACCTGAATGGCTTCGGTGACGCAGGCGAACAGATATCATCGGGAACCTACAATACTGCACTAAGCCAAGGCAACCTTACATTTGGCCTTTCAACAGCACAGTCATTCAGCGCCGACAGGCAGTTCCTGATTACAACAAACGTATCAAGCTCTGCAACTGTTGACGGTACAATACAGATTGAAATCAAAGAGAAATCATACTTCAAAAACGGTTCGATTCCTCCTGCAGCCAAGTTCCTGAATGCAGGCCCATACACCGGCAATATCATGACAGTTAAGGCTCCGGGTGCTGCAAGCCAGCTCGAGATAATTCCTTCAGAACTGGTTGTAGAAACAGGAAGTTCGCTCAGCTTTGCTGTTAGGGCTTTGGATGCAAGTGGTATTCCGGCAAACATCACAGGTGGTAACAAAACAATTACCATCAACGATGTAAGTGGTTCAACCACACTCGGAACAACAACCGGAACATTAATTAACGGTTCCAACTATATCAGCATTACGTCAACACTAACAAATGCTGCAGGAACAACAACTGAGAATATATATGCCAGCACTACAGGCCTTACAAACGATACAACCGCAAACATCACAATTCTGACAGATGCTTCGGGTATTGGCACACCAAGCCTTACTCTCGGTTCTGCAACAGCTACAACATTTGTGATTTCAGGTATTTCGGCAGGCTCAGGTGCAGGACGCTTAATAGTAGTAAAAGCAATTACACCGCCGGCAGATCCGACCGATGGTACAACGTACTCAGGCCAGAATAACCTGGCGAACTCAACTGCTGCAAACCAGCAGACAGACCCGGGTTCTTATGTTGTATCGGCAGGCTCTGGAACATCAAACGTAAGTGTTCTCGGACTCGTACCGGGAACCAAGTATTATGTTGAGATATTTGAGTATGCTGGTTCAGGCGGAACAATAAATTATAACACAACAGCCACTACATTGGCATCAATAACAACAACATCTCCTGACACAACCGACCCGTTCGGCAGCCACTCTACATTTGCAACAGCATCTAACGTTGTTGTAAATACAAACGTGAGCGGTGCAATAGACGTAAGCGGACAGGAAGATTATTTCAGGTTCAATGTACCGGCAGGCAAGACAAACATCAGGATAAGGCTTACCGGCCTTCCGGCAAATTATAGCCTCGACCTTTATGATTCTGCACAGAATCTGCTAAGGACAACAGCTATTGCCGGAACAACAAGCGAAACGATAATCATCAACGACTTAACGGCAGGCGGGCCTTACTACATTAAAGTTTACGGCGCAGACAGCAGCCAGTTCAGCTCAAGCTCTTATACACTAAGGGTAGAAGTTTCTGGAGACGAATTCCTGTCGCACACAAATTAACAGGCGCGAGGGGCTGCCCAAGGGCGGTCCCGGCCGATGAATTGAAAATCAAATTTTAGTGTTAATAAATCAAGGAAGTAAGAAATGAATTTCCAAGAATCCATCAAAGCAAAGCTCAACCGGGGAGGGCGCCTGATCCTGGTGGCGGTGGCAGCTTTTGTAATGCTTGCAGCAGAAGTCTTTGCTCAGGATTACGAAATCTCCCTGAATCAGCGCCGAATGGGCGATAAGATAGGCGTTGAGGTGTGGATAAAATCCCTCAACAGCGGCGCTCCGAAGCTTGGTAATACTTCGGTTGCCGTAACTTACGACACAACCTACTTATCACCAACTGACAAAGCTACATATGACTTTGCAGCGTCAGACTCGGTCAACTACGACGTTACCGGCTCTGACCCATACACAACTTTAGCCTCACCGTTTGACAATACAAACGGTTATGGCGAACTGAAGGCACAGGCAGCAAATATCGGCAGTGTTTTCACATATCAGCTTGATATTGCTATCCAGGTCGGTTCAACCGACGGTATGGTTCCTTCGGAAGATGGCAGGGGAAGCCTTATCGGCAGATTACAGTTTGATATCAGGAACCATGATGATATTGATAACAATACTTTAACTGGTATTGAAATCAATACATCCACTCTTGTAGGCGATCTGAGGATATTTGATATTGACGGTAATGACATGGAAGCAAATACAAACCTGACTCAACCGGGTGACTTTGCAGTACGTGGCATCACAATATTAAATCCTGACGGCCCTTACGAAGCAGTAAACAGAAACAAAACCTATGATTTCCTCGGCTTTGCCGGTTACCCCGTTTACTTCGAAAGAAGCGGCATGGTTAATCCCTATCCGGGTGGAACATACGGTTCTAATATACTTGCTTATGCAATAAGTTATTCTGTTAACAACGGTTCAAACTGGTCAGATGATGTAATAAGGGTTGCTGAAACACGCAAAACATTAAGCGAGCTCACTACAGCTTCAGAAGAAGACTGGCACTATTCGGGTGAACTGGAAACATCAACAGGAACATCAGCCGGATACCTGGTAAGCCAGGGAGACGGAACACAGCTTCCGGTTGAGTCTTCAAATTATGGTGGCGTTCTTAGAATTATCTGGGATGACGACCCATTCTTCTCGCCACGCTCGGAAGAAGCCAAGCTCCGCATTTGCCAGCTTGATACAACAAGCAGAAGCGCTGATATTGACAACAGGGATGAAATCGGCGACGAGGTTTGCGGAATCAGCGACGATACCTTTGTATTATCAAGGCTATTCTTCCTGCAACTCGACGGAGCTTCAAAATACCTTAAAACACGTGACTTTTACAGCAATGCTACTCAGCTTACTGTAGAAGCATGGGTTAACCTGAATAGCTACGGCGCAGACGGCACAGAACCGGGAATAGTAGCAACAGGCCCCGGAGCTGCTGAAGTAAATGAAGAAGGCGCATGGATTCTCTACCTTGCTGATGGTAAATATCCGGCATTCCGTTGTCTCGAAATTGAAGGCAGGGGTGAAGACGGTTCAGAATATATCGCCCAGGTTCAGTCTCCAGATGCGCTGTCAATCACAAGTGACGATTCGCCAATTTCCGATGAACACTCGACAAACTGGCATCACATCGCTGCAACAGTTAGAAACAATGTTGTTAAGCTTTATGTTGACGGCGAGTTGATGGCAAGCGAAACAAACACACAGGCAAATAATATCCGTATGGATACAAAAGAGCATCCTGTATGGGTTGGTGCTAATCCGACCGGTGGCATCGGCAGCGATGACTATCTCCACGCAGGAATAAAGGAAGTACGCGTCTGGAGGAAAGCTCTCGGCCAGGATACTATCCGCAAGAATATGGCAGGGGTTCTCAATCCTGAAGATGCTGATGACGAAGATATCAGGTCATCACTTGAGCTTTATTACGATTTTGTTGGTACATCATCAGACCTTGCAAATGATGCAATACAGAACGGCACAAACCCAATCTGGTGCTTTGATGACCCGGCAATTCTTGCAGAAGCTCTTTCAACAATCACCTTCAGGCCTGACCGCGCTCACGTCCGACTGACATCGCCTTCAACAGGTTCGGGTGTCTCCAACAGGGAAGATATTAACTTCCCGGTTCGCTGGGCAGCTTATGGCGTTGGTGATTACACAACATCAGGCTCTGACCTTGTACTTGAATTTAGCAAAGACGGTACAAACTGGGCTCTTGCAATTGATTCCACTACACCCGGCGGACTTCTTGATGACGTTGAAATCGAAGACCCCGACGGTACAGTTTACTGGGAGCCTTACAAGCATGCAGGTGTTGTAGGAGCTTATAACGAGCTTCAGTCAGTTGATCCGACTCTCGGCGCTGTTTATACTAAGAGTGTAACGATGAGAATCAGGGGAACAGAAGCAAACAACCAGGACGATATTACCTATACAACCGACAGCTTCAATGTTGCTCCGTTTTTCTCTATGAGGAACACAGGTGAATCTATTGTGGTGGTTCCCGGCAGTTCTGCAATGAACGTTACCGGCGGCGCTGCTTTCATAGAATCATGGATTCGCCCCTACAGGTTCCCGACTACAGATGAAGAATACTTCCCGATCATTAATAAAACAGACAGCTCTGCCAACACAGGGCACTATGCACTTAACCTACTGCCAACAGGACAGTTGCAGTTCAACCTGACAACAGCAACAGGAGGTGTGCTTACTGCAACAAGCGATTCAAGCAAGCCGATTATCGCCCCAAATGTTGATGAATTTGACTCTGCATGGATTCATGTGGGTGTATTCATGAACCTTGCAAATGGAAGCGGTACATCCCTGGTTAAATTCTATATTGATGGCAACCCGCAATCAGAATCTGAATTTACTGAACAGCTTGGCTCGGATGTTACAGTTAACAGTACTAATGAATTCCCGGTATTTATAGCTTATGAACCGGGCGGAACAATACTCGATGAAGATGATGAAGAAACTTCACTACCTTCAAAATCATTTATAGGAGAAGTCAAAGGTGTCAGGTTCTGGAACGGCGCTCCGGGAGGATTCTCATTCTCCGGAAACGAACCGACCGACCTTACAAACTTTATCCGCGGCGAGCTTACCGTAAGGGCAGACAGGCTGCTTACTGCTTACCAGGAGAATCTTGTAGCATCATTTGATATGAATGGAGGCGGATTCTTCGCTACGGACTTCCCGTACTATAGTTCATTCTCATCGTTTAACGGTTCTGACAGCCTCCAGGCACAGATAATCGTAAACAACGGTATTGAATACGCAGGTGTTAAACCATATATAAAACTGGTTGAGCCCATATTTGACCAAATCGTACCGAATACAACGGAAAACCTGCTTGTTCGCTGGGTTGGCTTCGACTTTGACGCTGACGGCTTTTCAACCGGCGACGCAGGCAAAGGTGTTCCTTCCGACCTTGAATATTCAACAAAGGGCGGTGGCGACATTGACTTCACTCCGTTCAACGTAACATCCAGTGAGTACGAAGGATTTGATCCGAATTCATTCGACTTGGCTCTTACCGAAGAATTTAAGTTCCAAGGTACTAACCCGCCACTTATACCATTCGGCGGAAGCCTTGACGTAAGCATTGCAAACGGTAATGACGCAACAGCGCCAAACGGTGTTCCAATCACTGCGACATTGAGGAATGCTAAGCTCCGTTTCCAGGGCCGTTCAACAATTAACTCTGCATCACCGCTTACATTCAGCTCATTCAGGACATTGCGCGACGAAGGCCCGCTGTTTACGATAACACCACCTTCGAACTTCACAGTACGCGTACTTCTTGAAGGCTACCACGAAGGCGGCGTAACAGGAATCACAGGTACAATTGGAACAACATTTGAAACAAATGGTATCATGGTTACTCTCTACAATGACAACAACGGGGAACCGGGAACTGAACAGGCTACCGGACTATCGCTCCAGGGGTACAGCCAGGTTGATCCGCTCAACCCGACACCTCTCGAAGTTGACGGATCCGAGTTTGCCAACGTACCATTAATCTTTACAACAATTGATGATGGCGACTACTATGTAGTTGTGGACCACCAGAACCACCTCCCAATTATGTCCAGGTTTGCAGCCCCGTTTGAATTTAACGGCGATGACGAATCATCATGGGAAATTGAATCCGGCTGGGACTTTGCCGGTTGGGATGGCGATTCTGATAATGTTCTCGCTGAGACAGACGATTACGTAAATCTCACAGGACAGTACACAGCTTACGGCTTCTCTCAAACTGATGCCGGCCTGACTGAATATGGTGCTACAGGCCTTGCTTACAACGATGGCCAGACATCAACAACACCAACAGCCCTTGCATTACCCGCGATGGTTGCAGGAGATGTTGTTTCTGACGGTAAGATAAACGCTGCCGACCGAGTACAGGTTCGAGTAGATGCCGGCGCTGCCAACTCATTCGAATCGGATGTAACAGGCGACGGCATCATCAACGGCGTTGACCGCGACATCGTTGACAAAAACAACAACCGTACATCTTCAATTGCAGACATTTTTCCGACTACTGAAATTGAAAACAACTATAATCCTTACAATGTGACTTCAGAATTCAATGCTACTCTTGCTATGATGATGAATGAAAGTGCTCTCGAGTTCGATAAAAACGGTAAAGAGCAAGATTCACCTTACTTCAAGACAAGCGGTAGCAAAGTACAGTCATCCGGGCTTGATTATAAAGTTACAGCTGAGGGCGAACTTGTTGAAGAAGATTCATTTGTTAATCTTTCAATCTACATTGAAAATGTAGGCGAAGAATTTGCACCAGGTAACTGTACATTCGGCATCAAATATGATCCGAGTGTTCTTACTTATGAATCATTGAATAATATTGAAGGCAGTATCTGGAGCAATATTCCGGACAGGGGCTATATAGGTAAATCATTCTCCGCACCCGGATCGAATGCTCCTAATCCGCTACCTGACGTAAGGACAATAGAAATTGATTACGACGGTTACACCCGTAAACTTGGCAACAATGTACCTTACGAAAGGTCATTGATTGGTACTCTCAGGTTTAAAGTTCGTAACCTCGATAAGGAAATTGCATTCGACTGGCACAGGTCAACAGTAGTTCTCCGTACAGACGGTCTCGACATTACAGGTGAAGGCAAATTCGACAAAATCAAGAAACTCAATTCTGTTGAAGAAGCAGAAATCACTGTTCCTAACGGCGGTGAAATCTGGAGAGTAAACAGGCTTTATACAATTACATGGACCATCCCGAGTTTTGATGTTCCTGTCAGAATAGAACTATCTGCTGACGGCGGCATCACATGGGAAGGTATTAACCAGGATCCTGTAAGCATATTCGCAGGCGAGTACGACTGGCGCACACCGGTTGTAAGCTCAACTGAATGTCTTGTACGAATAGTTGATATGACATCAGGCATCGAGATCGATCGTTCAGACAATGTATTCTCGATACTGCCTTCAAGCCATTTCATCACTCGTCCTTCTGCTTCAGATCCCGCTTATACTGGCGGAAACGTTGACCTGATTATGTGGAGCTCAGACGAGCCGACAACAGTTCGCTTTGAATTCTCACCAAACGGCGCCGACGGCTGGATACCTGTAAGCGGCGAGGTGAACTCACAGAGCGGGCAGGTACAGTGGACAGTGCCTCTTAACGTAAACACCAAGCAGGCTGTAATTGCAATGATTGATGTCAGGAGCGGCGAGTTCCTCGCAGTTTCCGAACCATTCAAGGTGCTTGCAGGCGAGCTGATACTTACAACACCACGCGAAGCTTCAATTCTTGAAGTTGCTGAGAAGACAGCAGTCCGCTGGACTCACAACAACAATGTGAAAGAATTCGACCTCGAGTTTACACCTGATGGAGGTTTGACATGGCTCAACGTTGATAATGACCTGAACGCACTGAAGGGAACTTACACATGGTCGGTACCTAACGTTCCATACACAGAAGTAGCACAGCTTCGCGCACTCTGGAACAACGATCCGGATATGGAATACAGCCGTTCGCCAATATTCACAATCGACGGTAGCACATCATCAGAGACATCAGATTATATCTTCTCTGTTGAAATGCCATATCCTAACCCGTTTGACTATGAAACTACAATCGAGTTCACAATTCCTGAATCATTACCGGTTTACGCAGATGTCTATAACCAGGCAGGCCTAAGGGTGGCAACACTCTCCAACGGAATGATTTATGGTGCGGGGAACAACCGTCTGGCCCTCAGCGGAAATGACCTGCCGGCAGGCGTTTACTTCGTGAAAGTAACCGCAGGCGTTAACACAGCCATAAGGGAAGTAGTTCTCGTGAAATAGGTTAGTGAACAAACGTGACAAAAGGCGGGCAATTGCCCGCCTTTTTTTTGCACTCACATCTTTTGACATTCATCTGAATTATCTCTTTCTAGCTAAATCGTAGTTCAAATATTCCACCTATTATAATCAGGGAATTTTGATGTCATGTGAACCCGGTCAACAAGATGGGGCTGTCCTATAAGTAAGGGTTCTCGTTTTTTGTCATTCCCGTCCTGCAATTTGCGGGAGGAATCCAGTATTCATCAATGTTTTTAGATTCCTGCTTTCGCAGGAATGACAAATCTCGACTTATGGGACAGCCCCATCTTGTGAAGACATCTCTTAGGTAAGAATGCTATTTAAGATTCATACCTGCGTCAAGGAGCTCATTTACGATGTTGAGATTCTCTGCTTCCGCATAAAACCTGATTAACGGCTCTGTTCCGGATGCACGAATCAACAGCCAGCCGTTTTCAATGATAAACTTGTAACCGTCCTTAGTATTGATAGATTGAACGTCAAAACGCCCCAGCCTTTTTGGAGCTTTTGCGGATGCTCCGAGGATGTCCTCTTTCTGTTTGGGTGTCACGTAAACATCCCTGCGCCGGAAACGATGCATGCCAAGTTCATCATCAAGTTCTTTGCATAACTCTTTTAGCGACATCTTCTTTACAGCCATTGCTTCGAGCAGGAGCATCCCGTTAAACAAGCCATCGCGCTCAGGAATATGTATGATTGTTCCAAGCCCTCCTGATTCTTCACCACCGATGAGGACTATTTCCTCGTTCATCAATTTTGCCGTGTGTTTAAATCCCACAGGTGTTTCATAGAGCTTGATTTTGTTTTTGGTACAGTATTTATCAACCATTGATGTGAGGGAAACTGTTTTAACAACTGCGCCACGTTTGTGTTTATTCTCATAAAGGTATTTCAGCAGCATCATGAATACCTTGTGTGCATCCACGAAATTTCCATCTCCATCTACAACACCGAGCCTGTCCGCATCCCCGTCTGTTGCTAACCCTACATCATACTTGCCTGATTTTATTCTGTTGATTAACTCCGGCAGGCAATTTTCAATTGGTTCGGGATGGTCAACATTCCCAAAGCCGGGGTTATGCTCGCCATGGATTTCATCCGCACCGGGTAGTAAATGACTGATTGTCTGAATGCCCGAACCATGCATCGGATCATAAATAACTTTAAAACCGGCTTCCTTGATGGCAGCAACATTAATTTTCTTTTTGATATGCCTGACGAAGGGTTCTTTAGCATCAAACAGCTTAATCATTTTGCTGTCAATATACTCCTGCACAGATTTTAAATTAATTTGAGGCGGCCTGCCAAGAATTCGGTTAAGGTACTTTTCGAGTTCTTTTACCTGTTCCGGAGTCGCCGGACCGCCGAAATTGGCCTTTACCTTGTAACCGCTATATTTAGCGGGGTTATGGCTTGCAGTTATTATTACACCAAGGCTGGCGTTTTTTTGCTTTGTGTGGTAAGATACCTGTGGTGTTGATGATATAGAATCAGTCAGATGTACAAGGATTCCTTCAGATGCGAGCACAGATGCTGTTTCCTCCGCAAATTCCCTCGAAAGGAATCGCGTGTCATAACCAATAACTACCGAAGGTTGCTCTTCATCTTTAAATTCATTTTTAATAAATCTTGCCGTTGCAAGCGCTACGTAGCGGATATTTTCAAATGTAAAGTCCCTGGCAATCAGCCCGCGCCATCCGTCAGTTCCGAATATTATACTCATAGTTTCTCCTATTTAACATACCTGCTAAAAACACTCTTGCCTGCGTAAACAGCGTCTTCACCAAGCTCCTCTTCTATTCGAAGCAGTTGGTTATATTTTGCTACCCTGTCGCTTCGGCTTGGGGCGCCGGTTTTTATCTGCCCTGCATTTGTTGCTACGGCTATATCAGAGATTGTTACATCTTCAGTTTCGCCGGAGCGATGTGAAATAACCGGGTTGTACATATTGTACTGGCCCATCGAGACAGCTTGCAGGGTTTCGGTAAGTGTTCCAATCTGGTTCACTTTTACAAGGATTGAATTTGCTACTCCTTCGTTAATTCCACGTGAAAGGAATTCCGGGTTTGTAACAAAAAGGTCATCACCCACAATTTGGATTTTGCTTCCGAGGCGGTCAGTCATTTTCTTCCATCCTTCCCAGTCGTTTTCTCCAAGCCCGTCTTCGATTGATATTATAGGATACTTATCGCACATTGAAGCGTACCAGTCAATCATCTGGTCTGTTGAAAGCAGTTCATCGGTTGATTTGAACATCTTGTACATGCCATTTTCTATCATTTCGCTGGAAGCAACATCAATCGCAAGGAGTATGTCATCTCCGGGTTTGTAACCTGCCTTTTCGACTGCTTCGAGAATCACATCGAAAGCTTCTTCATTTGATCTTAGTGAAGGTGCAAAACCACCCTCGTCGCCAACTGCAGTATTATAATTTTTTGATGTTAATACTTTTTTCAAATAGTGAAATACTTCAACCCCCATTCTCAGGGCCTCTGAAAAAGTTGGAGCGCCAACAGGCATCACCATAAATTCCTGTATGTCAACTGTATTATCCGCATGCTTGCCACCGTTGAGGATGTTCATCATGGGTGTAGGCAGAGTATTTCCGCGCACACCGCCCAGATATTTATAAAGTGGCATAAAATGGTAATCTGCTGCAGCTTTAGCAGAAGCAAGTGAAACGCCGAGTATAGCATTTGCTCCCAGGCGGGATTTATTGGGAGTGCCGTCGAGTTCGAGAAGAACGCGGTCAACCTGGGATTGATCGGCTGCATCAAGGCCTTCCAAAGCATCTGCTATTTCGCCATTCACATTTTCAACAGCATTGCTGGTACCCCTTCCAAGGTAACGGGATTTATCGCCGTCCCTAAGTTCATGTGCTTCGTGTTCACCTGTGCTGGCGCCCGAAGGAACTGCAGCCCTGCCAAAAGAGCCATCCTCAAGAACAACTTCCACTTCAACAGTGGGATTACCGCGGGAATCAAGTATTTCCCTTGCATGTACATCCAAAATAAGTGAGCTCATCCTAATTCCTTAATAGATTGTTAATATTTGAGGTCTTCTATTTTTTGTGCCAATTCGAAGTCAAGTTCAGTAAGCCCGCCCTGGTCGTGAGTCGAAAGCGAAATGCGTACCTTATTCCAGCCATAAATGAGAATATCGGGGTGGTGATCCATCGCTTCGGCGAGAACTGCGATCGCATTTACAATGCCCAAAGCAGCCGCAAAATTGGATGCAACCATTTCACGCCTTATAATCTTGCCTTCGCGGTTCCAGGTTGGGAATTTATCTAATTTTTTAATTGTTTCATCTTCGGAAAGCAAAGGAGGCCTTGCCATATATATCTCCTTTATTATTCAACAAAAAAAGTCCCGTAAAAATTTATTACGGGACATGTTCAAATAACTAAAGCAAAATAGTCAAAACAAACAGATTAGGAAACATGTAATTCAAGTTTTTCAACGATTTGTTGTTTTGGCACGGCGCCGATAATTGTATCCACTACCTCTCCACCCTTGAAAATAAGGATAGTCGGTATTGAACGTATACCGTATTGCATAGCTGTCTGCTGGTTGTTATCAACATCGAGCTTGCAAATTTTAGCTTTGCCGTCGTATTCATTTGCCAGTTCTTCAACTATCGGGGCAATCATTCTGCAGGGTCCGCACCAGGCCGCCCAGAAATCAATAAGCACCGGGTTGTCTGCTTTGATTACCTCAATGTCAAAATTATCATCAGTAACGTGCATCGGTTGAGACATAATAAAGGCTCCTTAAACTTAATCTATCTTACAAAATTAAAAAATGTCGTCAATCAGTTAATACGAATAATTGGAAAAAAGGCGAATAATGCAACCCCTTATTTTAGTATGATTAAATATTAATTTTTTTAGTGTTTATGTTTGGAATACTTTTTTCTATGGGACCAATGTGATTAATATTTTTTAAGTAAATCTATCTTACTGTATTTAATTTCCTGACGGGAATTCCTTGTTCATCCTTTAAAGGATCCCTAAAATAGTGATACAGGAAATTAAATGTGGAAAGCGGGACGGTAATTAAATAATATGATAATAATGATAATGACATGGATTTTTGAACTCTACCTAATTGATTAATTAATTTTCATTATGTTAGAAATTATATTCCTTTTTCTTTATATTTAATCACTCCAAATGTATCATTCCCTAAAAATGAGGTCGGCTTGAACAGAATTCATGGTATTGTAGTATTAATTATTCTTTTCTCCGTTATTTGTGCAGCACAATTCCCAAGTTTCGACAAAGCAAAAAAGGCGATTAAAACAATTGATGAGCCTGAAAAAGCAATTGATGATGTTGACAAGTTAAATTCCGAACTACAACGGCTGAAAAAAGAAAAAATGGAGCTTGAAAGCCAGATTGAGCGAATACGGCGAACAGTTAGGGAAGAACTGACAAACTCTGAACAGGACGTTAAAACAGAATTGAATGATGCAAAAACACGTGTAAAATCTTCTATCGATGAAACCCTTGCCGGTATAAAAACAGACTTCACAAGTAAACGCGACAGCGCATTTAATACATTCACTCAAAACATCCAACGGATTGAGAACCAATTCGAGGATTCCAAACGCGGCCTCGAATATGAGTATAAATCAAAGCTCGAGAACCTTAGGTCCGGTATTGACAGCGAAATAAATGCCGAAAAGGACAGGCTCAACATATCAATCCAAACTGCAATTGATGATGCCAACACAAAGCTTTCGGATGTTGAAACTAACCTGCAAAACGAGATAACAAAGTCCGAAACTGAGATTGATACACGTTTGCAGCAGGCACATGAAAAAGTGAACAGTGAGATTGACCTGCTCAACTCGCTGCTTGTTCCTGAAATCGAATAGCTCTTTTATCAATCTTTAACGAGGTATGCAATGCATTTAAGAATTGCCGCAATGATTTTTGCAACTTTAATAATGCTTTCAGGAATTGCTCATGCAGAAGACAGGTCTAAAATTACTGTTGTAGGAAAATCAAGCGAAGCTGATTTGAGAAAAAACCTGCCTTCGGACGCAACGTTAACCAAAAAAGGGACAGACAGCAAAACAGGCCTTACAACCTGGGAAATAACCGGCGCAAAAGCAAGTGATGTTTCAAAAATTCATCGTACAAAAGGAATCAACTCAGCTATAGATCATGGCGAAGAGGAATTCACCACACAACAGCTAAGGGATCTTGCTGCAGTGGGCGAAGCTATTCTTGCACTTGCTGCCCATGATGGCTGGCGCTATACCGGTTCAAAGTGGGAAAAATCAAGGGGAGGTACCTTTGCACCCAACCCAAGACCCAAAGACAAAAAAGTGGAAATGTGCTGGGTATGTAACGACTGTGGTTCCCCACCTAACTACCCGCCTTACCCCGGCCCTGAAAAAAATCTCTGTAAAAAAGACCCGGGTTGGGACGATGCATGGAACGATTATCAGAAAAAAGCGGCTCTCGAAGCGGCATTGCAAATTGCTGTTGAAAAGCTTGGCAAGTGGTATAACTTTAAGAGTGCTGCAAAGCTTGTAAAAGATATTGGGAAAGCGGCTTCACTGCTAATTCCCATACCGGGAAGTTCATTTGCTGTTGGAACACTCATATTTGTAGCTGAGATGGTAGCAGAAGGTGTTATGGATGCTCTGATGGACAGCTTCCTTGAATCAATTGGCTTCCCGGATGGGATCAACTCATTGGCTGCTGCCAAATTCGCACTTGACAAAGCGACAAAAGCCAATCAGGAGGCATACAAAAAATGGGACGCCATGCGCAAGGCTTACATAGATTGCATTAACAAGAATCAGAAGGCAGGTACACTCGCCAAAGACAAAGAAGAAGCCGATGCCAGCAAACAGGCTATCCAGGATTGGCTGAACGGTGTCGACAAATACCTTGACGATTACGAAAAGTGGGAAAAATGCTACTATGCACCGGATCGATGCAAGTGGGTTCAGTGTAAATAGCTGAAAAGTTTCATAATTATAAAAGCCGGCCCTGCAATTTGCGGGGCCTGTTTTTGTTTCTGATACGCATCTATTAATCGCCTCTACGGAATCTTTCACTCTAATAATCAATATATTTGAGGATTAGATGAACAAGATATTTCTACTTGCAATCCTGCTTTATGTTACTGGTACTAGCGTAGTTGGTTCTCCTTCCTTCCCTACAACAGGCGGCGCTTATGACGAAACACATAACCGGGGTTCGGATGGTTTTATCACGATAATAGATTTACCTTTGATAATCCCATCTTTTACGGAGTGGGCTGCTATTTTGCTCCGAGCGTTAATTGTTTCAGGCGGAGTGTGGTATGTAATCAGGCGCTTTGTTTAAATAATAATTCTGGAATATAGAGACGCAAAATCGTGCGTCTCTACCGAAAACAATAGTTTTTCAGGCTATTGTTTTTTTGAATCGCCTGGGATGTTTGATTATAACGGATGCTTCGCTCCATCGCCATTGGACGGGACACAACGCTTAGTATGACTTTTGGAAAATTGCACAAAAGCACATCAATATCCCTTCCTCTGTCTCGTGATTTTTTAGTAAGTTGAATTGCTAAAATTGAACTAATCTAAGGTGGCGACATGATTTTTGACCTCGACATGATTAAAAAAGTCTATTCCGAGTTTGCTGGTAAAGTTGACAAAGCCAAACAAGTTGCAGGCAAGCCGTTTACGCTTGCCGAGAAGATTCTATATGCTCATCTATGGTATGATGTTTCTAAGGAATTTATTCGTGCAAAAGATTATGTAAATTTTGCACTTGACCGCGTTGCAATGCAGGACGCAACAGCGCAGATGGCTCTGTTACAGTTCATGATGGCCGGCAAACCGCGAACTGCAGTTCCTTCTACAGTGCACTGCGACCACCTTATTCTTGCCAAAGTCGGCGCATACAAGGATATGCAGGATTCACTGAACATGAACAACGAAGTCTTCAGCTTTCTCGAATCAGTATCAAATAAATATGGCATCGGTTTCTGGAAGCCGGGTGCAGGAATTATTCACCAGGTGATATTGGAGAACTATGCATTCCCAGGCGGAATGATGATTGGAACCGACTCGCATACTGTTAATGCAGGCGGCCTTGGAATGCTGGCTATAGGAGTTGGCGGCGCTGATGCCGTTGATGTAATGGCAGGCATGCCCTGGGAATTACGCTGGCCTAAGCTTATCGGTGTTAAGCTTACAGGCAGGATGAACGGCTGGACCGCTGCAAAGGATGTTATTCTTAAGGTGGCCGGTATTCTCACTGTTAAAGGAGGCACCGGAGCTATAGTAGAATACTTTGGCCCGGGCGCAGAATCCATCTCCTGCACTGGCAAGGGTACGATATGCAATATGGGCGCTGAAATTGGAGCCACTACATCAACTTTCGGTTATGACCGGAAAATGTACGACTACCTTGCCGCTACCGGCAGAAAAGAAGTAGCAGACCTGGCAAACGAGCTTTCAGATTATCTGAAAGCTGACCCTGAAGTATGGGAAAACCCTGAAAATTACTTCGATGAAGTGATTGAAATAAACCTTTCTGAGCTGGAACCGCATGTAAACGGGCCGTTCACTCCCGACCTGGCAACGCCTATTTCCGAGTTTGCCGACAAAGTAAAAGCAAATAACTGGCCCGAAAAACTGGAAGTTGGGCTTATCGGTTCATGCACAAACTCCTCCTACGAGGATATTTCCCGAGCGGCATCTGTTGCTCAGCAGGCAATTGACAAGAATCTGAAAGTAAAATCCGAGTACACTATCACACCCGGCTCTGAGCAGGTGCGCTATACAATTGACAGGGATGGTTTTATAAAAGTATTTGAGAATATCGGCGGCGTAGTGCTTGCAAATGCCTGCGGGCCATGCATAGGCCAGTGGGCGAGGCATGGCGCTGACAAGAAGGAGAAAAACTCCATCATTACTTCCTTCAACAGGAATTTTGCCAAGCGCAACGATGGCAATCCTAATACACATGGATTCGTAGCTTCGCCCGAGCTTGTTACTGCAATGGCAATTTCCGGCTCTATGCTCTTCAACCCTTTGAAGGACAAGCTCATAAACGAAAACGGTGAAGAAGTGATGCTCGAAGAACCGCATGGCGAGGAACTTCCTTCTGCAGGATTTGACGTGGGAGACCCAGGCTTCCTCGCTCCCG
>CAYVVD010000015.1:40480-86153 GCA_964454975.1 uncultured Hyphomicrobiales bacterium
AAGTCGTAGTAAAATCCGATTCAGAAAGGCTGCAACTACTCACACCTTTTGAACCCTGGGACGGTAATGATTTTACAGGCTTGAAGCTGCTAATCAAAGCTAAGGGAAAATGCACCACCGACCACATTTCAATGGCTGGCCCGTGGTTACGATACAGGGGGCATCTTGACAATATCTCAAACAATATGCTTACAGGCGCAATAAATTTTGCTAACGACAAGGCAGATTCAGTAAAAAATCAGCTTACAGGTGAATATGGCTCTGTGCCTGAAGTGCAGCGACACTATAAGGCAGAGGGAATTGGCACTGTTGTAGTAGGCGATGAAAACTACGGAGAGGGTTCATCACGCGAGCACGCCGCAATGGAGCCGCGCTACCTCGGTGTTAAGGCGGTAATTGTGCGTTCATTTGCACGCATCCACGAAACAAACCTGAAAAAGCAGGGTATGCTTGCATGCACATTTGCCGACACGGCTGATTACGACAAGGTGCTGGAAGACGACACGATTGAAATTCACGGACTGAAAGAATTTGCCCCTGACAGGCAGTTGACGATGATACTCCACCATGCAGACAGAAGCAGCGACGAAGTAAAAATGAACCACAGCTACAACGAGACACAAATCTCCTGGTTCAGGGCTGGCTCCGCGCTCAACCTGATTAGGGCAATGAATAAGTAGAGAAATGTTTGTGTGTCACACTGAGCGGAGTCCGGGTGTGACACACAGCCAATTTACAACCTGCTTGGCACAATGCTGTGCATAGTCAAAACATCCATCCAGTCATTCTGACCCCGCCTTTGGCGGGCAAGATTCCGGTAGCAGCACTGCAAATCCTGTATTAAGTAAACTGGGGCTTGTTTTGATGTTAGGTAATAAAGTATCATTAATCCAACTCTTTTGGTTCTGCACTTTTATTTAAGAGAATTATTCGATATAATTGCTACATCTACAAATTTATGAATGATAAAAATGGATGATAACCAATATTACATCTTTGCTGCTTATTTGAATATGGCAATGCACAATGCATTTATCATTGTAAGGCATATTTCACAAAAACTAAATGTTGAACCTCCAAACCTGGAATCATCGTTGCCAGAAGCTGAAGTCTTAAAAATCCTAAAATCCGAAAATTCCGAAAATTTGGTAAAAATTTCAAAGTTGCAGGAACTTTTCGAAAAGCATTGTCCCTTTCTGATTGATATGACAGATTATAAAAAAAATAAGGATCCAAAATTTGACGGGAATGTTTCATCCTTATATTATGAAAAATTAACGAGAATTTTCGAACAGTTGGAAAAATACCGTAACTACTATACACATACGAAACATAAGGAAATCAAGCAAAATATTGACCTGATAAAAGACCTGGAAATCACTTTTGATTTTGCTGTAAACGAAGTGAAAAAGCGATTCTCTCATAAAGTCAATACCGTTGAACATTTAAGAAGAAAGGACAACCGTGGTCGAAAAAAAAAGGATTTTATTTATAGTTTCTTAGATAAATCGGGGGAGAAAATTACTGATAAGGGACTTGAGTTTTTAATTTGCCTTTTTCTTAGAAAGGAATATGCCTACTTATTTCTAAGAAAATTTCGTGGGTTCAAGTGTAGCGAAACACTCTCTGAGCAAGCAACATTGGAGGCTTATACAATACGAAGGGTTCTTGTGCCAAATGAAAGAATCGAAACGAAACATGATAGTTTTACTTTATCGCTTGATATGCTTAATGAACTGGCAAAATGCCCTGCGCCTCTTTTCAGTCATTTATGTGAAAAAGACCGGGAAATTTTTAGAATTTGCGCTAAGAGCGACCGCGATGATAAAAATATTAAGGACACAAAAATAAGCGACAACGGTGAATCGCTTCTTAAAAGAAAATCAGACCGCTTTCCATTTTTTGCACTTTGTTATCTTGATTTTACCGAAGCTTTTGAGAAATTACGTTTTCATATTGATTTAGGTGTGTACAAGTTTAGATTCTATGAAAAAGTTACTGTAAATGGCGAAAAAAATCTCAGAGTAATCAGCAAGAACCTGAGAGGTTTTGGCAGGCTTAAAGAGATTATCGATGAAAGGAAAAAAGTATGGAAGGACATTGTCAGAAATAAATCGGCTTTTGAAATTGACGATACGAATACGGAGCCTTATGTAAGCGATACTTACCCGCATTATCACTTTGTAAATAATTCGATTGGGCTTAAATCTTGTGAAGGAGAAGGGTTGTTCCTGCCTGATTTGAATGGTAAAGAAACTTCGCTTAAGGCACCGGATTTTATATTAAGCGTTTATGAACTGCCGGCTTTGATTTTTTATTGCTATCTGAGAAATACTTTGCACGGCAAGAAAAGCAAATCTCCCGAAGAAATTATCATGGAGTACCGAGATACATTACTTCTCGATTTCAAAGAAAGAATTTCCAAGTTTTTCAAAGATATTTCTGATGGAAAACTCAGGCCAATAAATAAAACAGGGGGTAAAGAAAAAAGAGATTTACTCAAGGCTCAGCTACAGGAGGAATATTCCCTGAAATTAAATGCGATTCCCCGGCAAATCCGTGATTATCTGCTTGGAATTGAACGCCTGAACTTTGATAAGTACGCTCAAAATAAACTCGATTCTCTGATTGATGAAACAAAAAAGCTGAAACTATCATTTATAAAGAAAATAGAAAGATTGAGCGACAAGGGGAATAAACCCGGTAAAAAAGGTTATGTGGAAATAAAATCAGGTGTCCTTGCGGATTTCCTCGCAAAAGACATGCTATATTTCCAACCTGCGGCTGAAAGCGAAGATGGTGGCAAAGTCACTTCACTGAACTATCAGGTCTTGCAGGCAGCGCTTGCTCAATTTGCTGCAAATCGCTCAGAACTACGGGGAATTTTTAAGAATTGCGGCTTAATCCAATCTGAGTATCCTCACCCCTTTCTTCTTGAAATAAGCGACACCTCAAAAACAAATTACAAAGATTTCTACAGCATGTATTTAGATGCAAGGCTCGCTTACCTGGAGAAATGTAGAGAATCTAAATCATATAATGAATATTCGTTTCTGAAACCCGGCAGGTCAAAATGGAAAGAAAAAAACGGTGAATACTATAAGGCGCTAATTGAAAGCTATTTTGAAACACCTCTTAATCTGCCTCGTGGTTTATTCCACAAACCTCTTCTGAAATTATTTGAAGAGAACAATAATTCTTTCAAAGGTTTTCATTGGAGAATTTCCAAACAAACCAGCAGAATCAATACCTCGTTCCTGATTCAGAAATACTTTGAAATCGTCCTTGAGGATTCAAATCAAAAGTTTTACGATTTTAATCGTACATACCAGTTTATAAATAAGCTTTTCGACAATAGGAACGATAATGAAAAATCTAAATCTTTGCATGAATTGTATTATTCTACTGAAGAAATTATAAGTGAAATAACACAAATAAAGGCAAAAATCCGGGAAAAACCGGCTCATGACAGTGATGGAGGCAATCCACGTGAAAAATTCAAAAGAATGTTTAATAAGTTCACACAAAATGAAAAAATAATAAGGCTTTACAAAGTTCAAGATATACTGATGTTTTTGACCGGGAAGGAACTTTTGAAAATCAATTTCCCCGATGGGTTGCAGGGTATTGAAAATGTAAAATTGAAGGATCTCAAATTCAAATCAGAAGGAGAGAAAAATGTCCTAAACCAAGAAGTAAATTATCAGTTTAAACATTACGGCAAAACGTTTACTGCCACTATAAAGTTAAAAAAATTCGGCGATTTTATCTGGCTGCTTCACGACAGACGAATTAAAGAAATGGTAAAGTGGGTGATTAAGCAAAAGATAGAGATAACATTGGAGGAACTTAAGAACGAACTGGATAATTACGAAAGGTACAGAGTAAAAGCATTTGAAATCATCCATGATTTTGAAAAAGCTGTTTTCAAAAGGGCTGAGAGTGCTCTTAAATGGAAAGAGACCGGCTACATTGCCTTTGATGAATTTATTAAAACTTCTATAAGACTCTTACCAAAATTTCAAAAATCCTTAGAACGTATCAAAACGATAAGGGATAATTTTGCTCACAACAAATACCCGGATGAACCAAAGGATATTTTAAGCAAAGAAGAACTGCCTGAAATATCCGAAATTGCTAAATCAATATATTCAATACTTGATGAAGATGTGGAGTCATTTAAAAAAAAATTAGGTATTGAGGGATAAACTACTCATTAAAATCCATTTTATTTTTAATAAATACACCCAATAATCAGGCTATATCTTAGTCTTGAAGATATAGGCTGTGGAAACATCAATTTTGTGGTGTATTTACAGCGCGTATGAGACGCCTTGCCAATCAATCTTGGCTGTGGAAACATCAATTTTGTGGTGTATTTACAGCCTAACCCTTGCCAGTCTCTCTTAAATAAGCTGTGGAAACATCAATTTTGTGGTGTATTTACAGCCATGTTCTACATGCGGATTTTTAAACAATGCGCTGTGGAAACATCAATTTTGTGGTGTATTTACAGCCTATAGTGAATTGTTTAGAATTATCATAACGCTGTGGAAACATCAATTTTGTGGTGTATTTACAGCTACGATTTAGTGAATGTGTCGTTACTTACGCTGTGGAAACATCAATTTTGTGGTGTATTTACAGCTTGTGATTTCTCCGTTGTGAATAGTGAAGGGCTGTGGAAACATCAATTTTGTGGTGTATTTACAGCAGTGTAAAAATGTTTAGGTGTTTAATATCAAGGCTGTGGAAACATCAATTTTGTGGTGTATTTACAGCTTGTGATTTCTCCGTTGTGAATAGTGAAGGGCTGTGGAAACATCAATTTTGTGGTGTATTTACAGCCGAGAGAGGGGTGTGTCATTATAGAGGAATGGCTATACCACAATACGCTCCTACTCAGTAGAATTGCTACTTGTGTTATATTAGCAGAAGTACCAAAATGAAAATATCTTTAATTGCAGTTGATAGTGATAATATTAAAACAGATGAGAGTTCTCGAATGATTACAAATTAAAGGAAATCCCCATGCCCGAAAAACCCGACTACAACATAAACCTCGATATCAAATACGGGCACATGGAAGTAGTGGACATCCCGCAAATCGTGGCTGAGAATACCCATCCCTGGTTCAACCGGACGCTTACAAAGGTGAACGGCAGCGTTGTCCGCCTCGGAATAATCGAAGGGGAATTCCATTGGCACAAGCACGACGATGACGACGAGTTCTTCTACGTCGTCTCCGGGCGTCTGCTTATTGATATCGAAGAGCGGACTATTGAGCTGAACCCCGGCCAGGGGACAACCATAAGCAAGGGCGTGATGCACCGCCCCCGCGCTCCGCAGAAAACTGTGATGCTAATGGTGGAAACTTCAGAGATAGAACCGACAGGAAACTGATATTCAATTACGAATTACGAGTTTGTATGTAGTGATGGGGGTGATGTAGTGATTGAGTTAATTGACAGCTGAATCGCTGAGGGCATTCGAAATTTTACGCAAAGTCGCAATCGGAACCGTAAAATGTGCACCCGTTATATTCCCTCTATCAAGACAACCCGTCTATTTCTTTCTTTGCCCTGGTTTTTTCTTGCGTTTGTTCGGGTTGAAATTCAAATCATCCTTTTTGCCTGGAATGGAACGTCCCTGTGATTCAGCG
This sequence comes from uncultured Hyphomicrobiales bacterium, assembly GCA_964454975.1. Lineage (GTDB taxonomy): Bacteria > Bacteroidota > Ignavibacteria > Kapaibacteriales > UBA2268 > CAYVVD01. The sequence goes on from CAYVVD010000015.1 coordinate 46,143, forward strand.
ATATCCTGTGCCTCGCGCATCTTCTTTTGCAACCAGCCTTCTTTCTTAGGCGCCTTTTTCAGATCCTCGAGAGTAAGTTTGTTTTTGGAGAGATTGTTCATCCAGTACTGGTGGGCAATACTCAGGAGGTTGAACATAAAGTAATAGAGGTTCAGGCCGGACGGGAAATAAGAGAACATCAGGGTGAACATGACGGGCATCATATAAACCATGCCTTTCTGGCGCGGGTCGGTTATCGTCATTTTCTGCTGGAAGAACATTGTAACGCCCATAAGCAGTGCCAAGCCCGAGAGTGAATTAAGCCCAAGGATCGAGAAGCCGAAATGAACGATTGTATCAGGTACAGAAAGGTCATTAATATACCAGAAGAAATCGGCATGCCGCAATTCAATCGAATTGCGGAACATAGTAAAGAGCGCATAAAGAATTGGCATCTGGAGTATAAGTGGCAGGCATCCGCCCATTGGATTAACGCCGTATTGCGAATATAGCGCCATCGTCTCCTTCTGCTGCTTCTGCATGTCGTCTTTATGCTTCTCGCGCAGTTTCTCCATTTCGGGCGCCAGCAGTTTCATCTTCTGAGCCGATTTCATTTGCTGGATGCTGAATGGATAGAGAATAATTTTCATGATTATCGAAAAGATGATAATCGTTACGCCATAATTCGGGATAAATCCGTGTATGAACATCAGCAGCGGCAATATGAAGTACTCGCCAATCCATCCGATAAATGCCCATCCGAATGATATTGTCTGTTCCAGGCCGAGTGGCTTCAGGTGGTCGTATTCCAGCGGGCCAATATAAACACGGAATTGATTTACCTGTGTACCACCTTCATAAGCCCTTCGAAGAGACATATCGTATTTTTCAACAATGCCTTCACGCGGAGCACGGAATTTTTCACCATAGAGGTCAACAGTACCTTTGGAGTTTTTGCCCGGTTCGGGAATAATTGCCGCAACAAAGTATTTGGTCTTTACAGCAGCAAAATCAAGGTATCCGGTGTAAGTGGCCTCTAACGGGTCGTCTTCAGCATTCAGGTATTCATCAACGCCGTCTATGCGTGCCATGGCTTCAGCAACAGTGGATTCATCCACACTGTTGTGTTCCTGGTAGTGGAGTCCACCCTCCCAATTATAATTGATTCCGCGGCGGGGAATAATGTTGTCCATGTTCTCAAGCGTAACCTCTGAATCCATGTAATACTTGTTGCCATAGATTTTAATTGTCTTAACAAGCCTCTGGCCGGGCCCAGGTTCAATATAGAAACGTATTTTCAGGACATTGTCGCCGGAAACCCTCTTGTAATTATTGTCAAGGTCTTCAACCTCGAAATAAAGGTTACGGGTATCAATAGAGCGGTTTTCCATAGTAACAAACGTAAGGAACAATTCGCCCTTGTCATTCCAGATAAGCTGGCTGGGCTCACCATCCCATTTGTTGTAATTTTTCAGCTTCCACCTTATAAGCGCTCCGCCTTTGTTAGTGAATTTTGCTGTAAGTAGGTCATTCTCTATTGTAATTACTTTTCGCTTGCCCTTTGTGAAAGGAGCAAAAGTTTCACCGAATTTATGAATTGAAGTCAGAGAATCTTTTAATGTATTCTTCTGTAAATCAGTCTGGTTGATTCCTTCTTCGAGTTCGGAGTCGCCTGCTTTCTCAGGTACGGTAGTATCTTCAATTTGTGCGACATTACTTGTATCATTTCCCTTATTGAGTTCCGGTGGTTGCTGGTTAACAGAAGTAAAAAGCATCCAGACGATGATAACAAGCGTGATGAGTACTAATCCTATGATTGAATTCCTGTCCATTACAAGCTATTTTTTTGTTACACAATTGATATGGCCACTTTCTATCAGATCTTCTTCTTCCCTGCTTCCGGGCACGGGATCGAATCCCCCCGGGTGTAAAGGATGGCACCTGCCAACTCTCTTAACTGACATCCAACAGCCCCTGAAGAAACCATAAAGCCGAATGGCTTCGATAGAATATTCCGAACAAGTTGGGTAAAACCTGCATGAACCCGGCAGGAGCGGGGAGATGAGTTTCTTATATGCTTTTATTAATAGAATTACCAGTTGTTTCACTTTTGACTGCAGGCGTTTTTGTATAATAATCTACTGCATTATTTAATATTTGATCAACTTTCGGTTTAACTTCATCCAGCTTGATAAGGGCAGGATGTTGCGGCGCTTCGCGCCAGGATAGTATCACAGTTTTTAAAGAAGTTTCCGTTTTTTCTAAGAGCCATATTCTAAGGCTTTCCCTTAGCAATCTTTTTATTTTGTTGCGGATTACCGCTTTTTTTGATGTCCTTCTGCCAACGCTTACCCCGTACAAAAGGTTTTTGTCGGATTCAGCGAAACTGATAGATGCGAGGCAGGGGCCGCTGCTGAATTTCTTGCCGTATTTAAAAGCCTCCGAAAAATTCCGGTATCCTTTTATTGGCTCTATGTTTATTATACCGGGCATTAAAATCCGGTTCAGTTCAAAAAAGAAGGACGGGCGCTTGCCCATCCATTCTAACGCGGCAATAAGATTTCTTTATTCGTCGCTTACCGATACTTTATGGCGACCTTTTGCCCTACGTCTGTTTATCACCTTGCGGCCGTTCTTTGTAGCCATGCGCGCACGGAATCCATGCTTATTGCTTCTTTTGCGCCTGCTTGGCTGATAAGTCCTTTTCATATTTTCACCTTTACAACTGGTTCATTTTATTCAATTTAAAGAGCTACAAATTTAAAAATATTAAGCAATTAATACTAAAAAAAATGACGGTAAGTTTATTTCCTGTTAACAAGAAGCGTTTTATTTATTATGTGTTCTCCTGCTTTAATCCTTACAAAATACAATCCGGGAGGGAATTCGGATGTATTGATATCAAAAGTTGAACCTATAAATCCTGCATTACTCGCAACTTCGATTCCTGTGATTGAATAAACACTTATCGTTTTGGAGTAGCTTCCAAGAGAAGCAGGCATAGATAATCGGGTAAAATCTCCGGCAGGTTGGGGATACAAAGTTGTGAATATTCCAGGGTCTTCATCCACTCCGGTTATTAACATTCCAGTTTCAAAATCGTCAATATACCATCCTTCAGCGTTGCCAAACGCATTTGATGCGAACCGGAACCGGATTATAACAGTATCGCCTGAATAGAAGTTTCCATCACGGTTTTTGCCAAGTACAAGGAGATTTTGACGGGTCCAGTCTTCAACGCTTAACTCACCGTCAAGCCAAAATGTCGGATAATCATCACTTGGTAGTGGGTATAATTGCTGCCAGGAATCAGCAAAGTCATAGGATACTTCTATAAAACAAGAATCTCTTGTGCTCAGGTCTGCAGCCAGCATGAAACTGATTGACTGTGCAGCTTTTTCAAGCTCATTCCCGACGGTTTTTTCATGCCTGATATCAATCGGATTCAACCATAACTCGGCGTTATAAGAGTTTGGGTAATTCGCACCGGGTGATTCAGTAATTGAAGCGGGTAGCGAAAAAGAGAATTCGTTTGTAATTCCAAACTGGCCGGTTGCATGAAACAGATTACCAAAGTCTGAATTAAAGTCGAAAAACAATCCATTGTCAGCATCGGCAATGCTTAAAAATCCTGCAAAGGCGACCATAGGTTCGGAACGTTCACTTTCTTCGGACCATTCCTGCTCTTCAAAAAAACTATCAATTACACTTGCCTCAAAAGTATAATATCCCCTTTCCGGCATTTCAAAAATAAGCTCCTTATTTTTACCGGCGTCAGAAGCAGTTAGCCGGAACTCTTTTTTGCTGCCATCATCAGCATAAATAAATAGTTTATCCAGGTTTACAACCATGTTCTTGCCATCAGCCCTGTATTCCGGTAGTTTTACCCATAACTTTATTCCATTGTTATCCATCGGGCGCCAGCCAAGAAGCTCAGGTGAGTCCGGCTTTTTTGAACCGCCCGGGTAAGATGTGAGTACTCTTGCAAGGCTTGTGTCACCCGAACTTGCAGCTACAATTGAATATTTATATTCTGAATATGGCACCAAACCTTCGTCATTATAGCTGTTTACGTCCGGGCGAAGTTCAGCAACTAATACACCATTTCGATAAATCACTATGTTGAAATCATTAATATTTAATGATTTACCAAAGCTGCTCTCAAAATTAACATCCCAACCGAGTCTCAGTTTCTGTGGTTCATCAGATGAAAATTCAGACTCGAAATTCTCAACCGGAAGTGGTGCGTTTACATTAATTATGGCAGTGAATACATCATTGTCGAAGATGTTTTGCACTGCATTTCGCATATCAACCCAGGATGGGTATATGATACCATCGTGAAAGGCAATTCCGTTGTAATCACCGGAAAAGACTCCTCCGAATGGATTTCGTGTCAAATCAAAGGGTATTTCCGAAACGCGCCTGTCAATCCATGTTTCCCCGGCATCTGATGAAAAGCTTACCCAGCATTCAACCAGGTAATTATCAGGGTCTTCCCTGCTGTCCAGGTACATAATTGCTATATCCCCTGTTGTTTGGTCCACTGCCAGCCAGGGCCAGAACTGGTCATTTGCAGGATTCTCATGTATGATTTTTGTTTCAGTCCATGTTTCACCCTTATCAGTGGATTTCGAAAAGAAAATATCAGGCGGATTATCCGCGGCCCAGCACAAATAAATATTACCTCCGTTCTGTCCTCCGCTCAGGTCAACATCCATCGAAGGATAGGCTTCAGCTCGGACAGTGCCTTTTACCGTATGCCGGAATTCCGGCTCTTCCCCGGTTCCGGAAATGTCCCTTGTTTCTCCGAATATTTCGTAGTTGTGGATTATTTCAGGTTTTGAGAATGAATCGGCACCATCGTGTGATTTTGCGAAACCTACTCCATGCTCAACACCGTGGTTCCATACTACATAAACTTCGCCTTCCGGGCCTGTCCGGGCAAGCGGGAAACTCTGGCCGAATGTAGTGTCCTCAACACTGTTAGGCAGCCTGTCGCTAACAATTGAGGGCTCGCTCCAGCTGTTCCCTTTATCTGTTGATTTTGAGATTATTATCTGTGTTGAAGAATCATTGACCATCATTCGCTTCCAAGGGATATAGATATGATGGCGGTATGGTGATTCTTCAGCATTATCAACGTGTATATAATACTTGTCCTCGAATGGAGTATCGGGTTGAAACTCTCCGGTATGCTCAATAACCATTAAGTGTGGAGTCCAGGTTCTTCCTTCGTCTTCAGAACGGGCAACATAGATCCCGTTTCCTTTAAAGTATGAGTTTGTACCTTCAAAAGCTCCGTAGCACAAATATCCCGTACCGTCTTTATCAAAAGCAACAGAAGGGTCGTTGCTTGAACGCCATTCTGCATATGGCCTGCCGAGGAATATATTTTCCCAGGTTAATCCGCCGTCATGCGAGACATACACCTTTGCCTCGGAATCATTCCTGTAATCAACAGCGGAAGCAATCAGATTATCAGGGTTCATGGGATTTACAGCTATAGAAGATTCATTCTGAGTAGGAAAAGTTCCCTCTTCAATGATAATTGTATTCGAATTTAGAAAGATCGGATGTGCAGTGCTAAAGTCAAGAGGAAGCGTAACATAATTTACAGCACTCACTTTTGGAGTTGGGTGAGCGAATTCCATCCAGCGTTTGTGAGCTTTATGGACATTACTTACGTCAGTCCCTAAAAGAAAATAGGTTGATAAAATAAAAATCAGTGGGAGTTTCATTTTTTAGCCTTTTATGAATATTATTTCATTAATATTAACATGTGGAATTTAACAAGCAATAACGACATAAATGTGTAAGAAAGCACACATATTGCCTGATATTTCAGAAATTACGAATCTTTATATACAATTCACAGAATAAAAATATAATATTAACAATCAGATCAGGATAACAATGATATATCCGCCTGTATTACCAACTACTTACGCCGATTACTTAAAATTAATTATTGTTTTTCTTTTTTAAATTAAATTATATTCTTATCTTTAGAATAGTATTTTGGCACAATAATTTCTTGGTATGGCTTGTACTCAATTGACAACTTACTGCTCGATGAAGAAATAGTACACACAAATTTCACATGCGACCTTGAGAAATGCAAGGGGGCATGCTGCACTTTCCCGGGTGAGAACGGGGCGCCGCTTTTGGACGATGAGATTGAAATAATAAGCAAAGCGGCAAAAGAAGCTAAAAAATACTTGAGCAAAAAGTCGCTGGAAGTACTTGAATCAAAGGGATTCTACGATGGGAGAGCAGGCAGGTACACTACGGTATGCATCAATAAACGAGACTGCGTATTTGTTTATTATGATGGGGATATTGCAAAATGCGCCCTCGAAAAAGCATACTTCGCCGGTGAATCAGAATTCAGAAAGCCACTGTCCTGTCATCTTTTCCCTGTCAGATTGGGTAACCTCGGTGGAAAATATCTCTACTATGAGAAGATTGACGAGTGCCGTCCGGGGGTAAAGCTCGGAAAATCAATTGACATGCCCATGCTTCGATTCCTTGACGACTCGCTGATACGTCTTCTCGGATTAGAAGGATATCAAAAACTCGTGGTATTTGCCGAATCAAAAGAAAAAAATGCGAATGGGGATTAATTGCTGTCTTTACTTTTTGGGGGAGTAAATGAAATTATCACTTGACCTGAGGACCTCGTTAACGCAGACGTTAACACCTCAGCAAATTCAATACCTGAAGCTGTTGCAGCTGCCGCTCGTGCAGCTTGAGCAACACGTAATGCAGGAAATCGAACAAAACCCTATGCTTGATGACGGTAATGCCTCGGATGAAATTTTCAGCAGCATTATTAGCGACGATGATGAATACAACCCTGCTCCCCAATCTTCAGAACCAAGTGGAGATTTTGAGAACAAAGAACCCAAAGAAAATCCCGAACCGAGAGACTTGATTGACGATCAGGGCGACCCCTTTGAATTCCACAATATGATTTGGGAAGAAACAAAGGATTACACCAGCCTTAACAAATACAGTCAAAACGATGATGAAGACAGCGAATATTTCCAGATTAGGGATAATACTTCTTTTTCTGAAGACCTGATGCAGCAGCTTAGTATGCTTTACCTTAGCCGCGAGGAATTATTCCTTGGCGAAATAATAATCGGTAACCTTGATGATGACGGCTATCTCCGCCGCGACCTGGGTGAAATAGTCGATGAGACAAACAACATGATTGCCGAATTCAATTTTGACATTGAGCAAAAGCAGGAAGAATTAAGGATTAGCCAAAACGGCTCAGGTAATCCTGCAAAGAAATATTCACTTGGTAATGACAGCCTGACAGCTCTTGATACAATTATCGAGAAAAATCCAGAAATAGCATCATCACTAGACTCAAACTACCTCGATTTAACTAATAAAATCAGGAACGGCACAAACGGTACTCATAAGATGATGCCGATTGACCTGAATACTGCCGAGCGTGTATTGAGCCTTATCAGACAGTTGGACCCGCCGGGTGTTGGGTCTCGGGATGTCCGTGAATGCCTGCTGGCACAATGCAAAGCAGTGGTGAAACCCAATGCTGCCCAAAAACTTGCAACGATGATTCTTGAAGAAGCCTACGATGCTTTCGCAAAGAAACATTATCACGTTATCAAGAGGCAGCTCGGAGTTAGTGAAGACTACATACGCGAAGCTATAGAAGTGATTCGCAAGCTGAATCCACGCCCCGGTGGAAGCGATTACCAAAACGAAATGAACACCGTTATCCCGGATTTTACTATTAGCCGAGATGAGGAAACAGATGAACTGCTCATTTCATTGAACGACAATATGCTCCCGGTACTAAAGCTGAACTCAGCATATGAAAAGCTTAAAAAGGAGGCTCAGTATAAAAAATTTAACAAGGACACTAGAGAATGGATCAGAAACAAGTATGAAGATGCTAAGTTTCTTATCCAGGCTATCCGCCAGCGCAAGAGTACAATGCTTAAGGTAATGACAGCGATAGCTCATCTGCAGGAAGAATTTTTCTACGAAGGCGACCAGGCGCTTAAACCGCTTATTTACAAAAATGTTGCAGAGGAAACCGGCTTGGATATATCAACTGTTTGCCGTATTGTTAATAATAAGTACGTAATGACTGACTTCGGGACTTACGAGCTGAAATACTTCTTTAGCGAAGCGCTTCCTAATGAGGATGGAGAAGAAGTTGCAACACGGGTGATAAAACAGAAGCTGCGCGATATTATTGATGAGGAAAATAAGAAAAAGCCATACAGCGATGATAAATTGTCCGCTATGCTTAAGGAGTACGGCTATAACGTTGCTCGCAGGACAGTCGCCAAGTACCGGGAGCAAATGAAAATCCCGGTTGCAAGGCTTAGAAAAGAGTTATAATACGCAGGATAAACGTTTGACCGATTTAATTGCTTCAGTCGAATCTACTTTAAGGCCTATGCTTACAGGCCTCCCCCCAAAATTTTTTATAAAGCTTTATTCATCTGGAAGGAAATCCTTTCTAAAGTACCTTGTTAAAGACCTCCCTGGCCAACGATTCTTGCCTTTGAGTGAATACAGGTTAAAGCTCTGGGGATTGGACTTTGCCTGCGGGCTTTTCAATGCAGCGGGAATGTTCAAACTTGGCGAAGGGTATGAGCTTTGTGCAAGCCAGGGAGCCGGGGCATATCTTGCCGGAACTTCTACTTACACGCCTCGTGTCGGAAATTCATTAAACGGGGTTACTCACCCCTTCTGCCCGTATCCACATTCAGGGGCTGCATCCAACTGGATGGGACTGCCAAACAACGGCCATCGCTGGCTCGCTAAGCAATTATCAGAAATTGAAAAGAAGCCTTATTGCCCTGTGGGAGTCAGCCTGAGCGGAGATCCAGGATTGCCGGACAATGAAGTTGTTTCAGGACTGATCGAAGGATTTCAATTATTTGACAAAGCAGATGTTGATTTCATTGAACTAAACGAGAGCTGCCCGAACGTAAGCCACGAACATAGCGAAACAGACAGTTCCGGGCTTGAGAAAGGTTTGATAAACAGGCTGGAAGCAATCAGTGATAAATTCTTAAAGCAAAGGGGCAGAAACCTACCAGTAATAATTAAATTATCCAATGATACAGATCCTGCCTTGGTCGAGGCTTTTATAAATCTTGCCGCAGAACTTGGATTCAATGGTGTGAATTTTGGTAATACTTCTGTCAATTATGAAAGGCACATAGCCAAAATCGATGACAAGGACAGGCAAAATTTCGAATTTTTTGTTTCTAAATATGGTGGTGGAATCAGCGGAAGACCTTTAAGCCGGGTATCGCTCAATTTATCATCTCACGCTGTTGAAATTGTCAGTAAAATAAACATTACCCGGGAATTTCATATCATCCGAACCGGTGGTATAGAAAAAAGGGAGGAATTGGACTCCTCCATCGAAAACGGAATTTTACTCAACCAGTGGTTTACAGGCTACTTTGATGCTTTTGCAGAAAACGGCCACAAGCTCTACCGCCGTTTATTCCCTTAATCTCTTTCCACAAGAGTAACCTTCAATATTCTTTCTGCTTGGTAATTATGGCCGTGCAGTACTTTCACGTTAAGGACATCGCCCGGTTTGTGTTCGCGGATTTTATACATGAAATCGTACAAGTTTTTAATTAAAGTACCATCAATCTCCACAATCACATCGTCCTTTTTAAGGCCTGCTTTTTCGGCGGGGCTTCCGGCAGAAGTACCGGATATAAGACAACCGAGTTTTGTTTCTTCGAAACTCGGAACTATGCCAAACCAAACATCCGTGCCATACCGCTTCCCCTCTTTTGAAGGCTCTTTCATCTGAACTTTTACATAATCCGGTCTGTGTGCCATCCCGGCTATCTCACGGGATGCAGATTCAACTAAATCCAGCAGGTGCGACAAACCATCGTAATTAATTTTGTCCCAATCGTCATTCGGGTGATGATAGTCGCCGTGTACACCGGTGAAAAAGTGTAAAACAGGAATTTCTTCCTTATAAAAAGATGTGTGGTCGCTGGGGCCGAAACCATCGCTCAGTTTGTGAATATCTATTGAATCGCGAATGCTGAGTGAATCCATCAATGAAGCAAACGAATTTGATGTTCCGATACCAAAGATTTTGATTTTATTGTCTCGAAGCCTGCCAACCATATCAAGATTTAGCATAGCCCTTACTTTTGAATTAGGTATTAATGGGTTCGTGGCATAATGTGACGAGCCAAGCAAACCCATTTCTTCGCCGCTGAATGCCATGAATATGGCGGATACAGGTATTGGATTTTCCTTAATCCTGCGGGCAAGCTCGATAATTCCTGCAACGCCTGATGCATTGTCGTCAGCGCCGTTATGTATCAGCTTTTTCTTGCCCCTGTAAGTAGATGACGGCCCGCCATAGCCCAGATGGTCGTAGTGTGCGCCAATGATGATGTATTCATCCTGATATTTAGTACCTCTTATCATTCCAAACACATTGTCGGTAGAGGTGTACTCATCTTCCAAATTAACACTTATATTCATCGTAATATTAGGGAGGACAAAGCTGTTTGGAGTTTTAGTCTCAACGATTTCTTTTTGAATAGGATAGAGCTGTTGCTTGCGGGGGAAGATTTCTGCAAGGCCGTTGCGCATAGCCTGAATTGCGATAATACCCGAATTTGCCCCAAGGTTTTCGTAAGTTGGTTTCATCAGGACGTGCGAAGAATCTCCGCCGAATTTTACAAGCACAATCGCACTTGCCCCATGGTCGCGCGCATTTGTAGCTTTGTAGCGCAAACTTGCGTACCTGGCAAAATCACCTTTTTCTTCCTCTCCGTCAGGTGAATCCATCACAACTATTACGATTTTATCCTTAACATCTATACCTGCATAATCATCATAATTCATGTCAGGAGCGCTAATGCCAAACCCGGCAAATACTATTTCCCCCGATGCCTGGCCATTTTCACTGAAACCAAGAGGTGTCCAGTTTGTATCAATATACCAGTTCTTACGAACCGGCCTGATTCTGTCCATTGGTACGCCGAGGCGCGGAGTAATTACATCAAAGCTGACTGAATTTGTCTCTTCGGGAACATTTTTGCCGATTTTAACATCGAATGCCTGCCTGTATGCGCCACCAACAGGCTCCAGTCCTATCTCCTTAAACTGTGTTTCGATATAAGTAGCTGCTTTGGCAATACCGGGTGTTCCGGGAAATCGGCCTTCCAGTTCATCTGAAGCAAGGTATTTAATATGCTCTGTTAGATCTTCTTCTTCCCGGGCTAGTAACAATGAAGCAAATACCATCAGAAAGGCAAGAGCGAAGTATTGAATTCGGTTCATTTTGATACAATTATTTATTTATAAAACTAAGGGCTATAAAAATGCGTAATAAAGTTTTTTTTATTGCAATTTCGAGGAGAGATTATTAATCTTTTCCGTCAGGGTTTTATAAATTGTTGGTAATGCTTCCTTTAAGCTTTCAATACCACTTTCTATGACGGTTTCGGGCATTGAGGGAGCGAGAGCTGTTGCAGGGTCTTGCACAATCAGGGTGCCTTTAACCGAGCTTATCTGGGCTGCGCCCTTAGCTGCATCCCTTCCAAGCCCTGTTAGTACAACACCGACCGAATATTTGCCAAATGCATTAGCGACACTTGAAAACAACTGATCAGCAGACGGGCGGACATAGTTTTCTTTTGGGCCGTCATCCAGAATTATTTCAAAAGTCTTAGAGTCAATTTTCATGTGCTTGTCGCCAGGTGCAATATATATCTCTCCCCGGTCAGGAACTTTTCCTGAATATGCTATGTTTATCTTGTGCCCTGTTTCAAGCTCCAGCCTGTTAGAAAATGTTTCGAGCATCCATGCAGGGCCATGCTGGACGATAAAATAAGCGGCATTTAAGTTTTTTGGCAGTTTCTTTAATATTTCGATGAGTGCAGGCGGGCCGCCAGTACTTGTTGCAATACATACACCAACAAATGGTGGGTTGGTTGATATTTCACGTTTTACAATACTTTTGAGGCTTACACCGGGCATTTTCTGGAGTCGCCGCTCAAGGGCATCCTGCAACCTGGTTAGGAGTTCATCTATGTCGAGTGGTTTTGCAATATAATCATCAGCACCGGATTCGAGGGAATAAGACCTCGCATTCTCGGATACAAGCGCTGTAATCATAATTATCAAGGGAGACTTGCCGCCCCTGTTGCGGATTGTCTGGATCAGCTCGATTCCGTCCATGCGAGGCATCATCCAGTCGGTAAGGATTGCATCAAAGCTGTGGCTGTCAATTAATCCAAGGGCATCAAGTCCGTTGTTGGCGACAGTAACGTCATAACCGGCTTTCCCCAGTACTCTTTTCAAAAGTATGGCATTTGTCAGTTCATCTTCTACTACTAATACTTGTGGGTTCAACGGATTTTAGTATTATTTTGCAATTATTAGGGCAAAATACGAAATCTGCAATAGATAAAACATCAAAATCGGGATAAAAAACTCTTAGAGGGTTCTCCAACAAAAAACTCTGACAGGGTTTCGAACACTGTCAGAGTTTTATTAATATCAAGTCGCTATTAGTTCTTTTGCTCTGCCGGCATGAAGATTGAATCCTCTACCGGGATGTCTATTTTGTAAGAACCGGTGATAGAAATTGAGTAATAAGGTGATGTAATATTTGTTGTTTGTGGTAACATTAGATTGCCGAACTTGCCGTAATCTTTCCATTCAATAGATAAAATGAAATCTCCTTGTGGCCCTTCCTGTGGCATATCAACTTTTTCAAGGCGGAAGTCATCAGCATTGAAGTAAAATGTTACTTTAGTATCGTCCTTGCTTGCATTCATTACTATCTTACCATCCTGCTTGCCCGTAACTTTGCATTGATAACCGTATTTTATTATGTTCTGAACAAAGAACATGTCGGCTCTTTCGAGCTCACCTTTTAATTCATCTCCGGTCATTTCGTTGATCATTCCGCCTTGTTTCGCCCATACATTAGTTCCATTAGACCATTTTTCTGTTTTCATCACACCAAGATCCATCATCTCATAAGTTTTCTTGCCCTTTGCCTTAATTTCTTTATATGTGCCGTTCATTGACTGCCCTTGTGCACTAAGCATTGCCATTCCGGAATACTCATACGAATTTACCTTTTCCATTTCAGCCTTTCCGCCCGTGAATTTAGTATATTTCTCGAGAACATCTTCTGCATCGAGAGATACTTTCTCGATTTTCATTGGTTTTAGGTCGAGGTTGTATGTAAATACAGTGCCGTGTTTTGCAAGCTGGTCTTTGACTTCCGGAGCACCAACCGCAATAAGAATGGCTTTTGTGGGGGCAAGATATTCTTTTGCTATTGTCTGCATATCATAGCGAGTCATTTTTGAGAGACGGTCTGTATATGTTTTTACCTGCTTCAACGGGATGCCGTAAAAATCTGCGTTCTGGATTAATCCGGCAACAAAATCAGAATTCTCAAAATTCATCAGATAGGAGCCGATAGTATATTTCCTTACTCTTTCAAATTCTTCTTCAGTGGGCGGTTCGTTAATCAGGTTCTGGATTTGTTCTTTTATTACAATCAGGGATGAATCGGTAACTTCATTGCGGACATCAGAGCCGCAGGCAAACCTGTTTGCCCACTTAGAGCTGGTCTGGTAGCCCCAGGGGGAATATGTGAATGAATGTTTTTCCCGAAGAGTCCTGAACAAACGCCCTGCAAATCCACCGCCAAGAAGACGGGCTGCCATTGAAATTTTTTCATAATCTTTGTGGTTGAATGGAACTGTAACTGTTGTGTATGCAAGCGAGGTCTGTACTGAAGAAGGCCTTTCAACAAAATATACCCCCTGTGTCATAGGTTCGGGTTGTGGCACCCTGATAGCAGGTGTTTTGCCTTCTTTCCACTTGCCCAGATATTTCTCGAGTATTTTTACTATTTCATCCGGTTTTACATCGCCTGTTACTGCAATAGTGGCGTTGTTTGGAACAAACCATTTATTGTAATATTCCTTGCAGTCATCTGTTGACATGGATTGGAGAGTTTCCATAGTCATGCTTTGTGCGTAGGGGTGTTTCTCGCCATAGATAGCAATGCGCGCCATCCTGCCTGCCAGCGTGCCGGGTGAGGATTTTGCATTTTTGATTGAAGTCTCGTATTGAGGGACCATCTTGTCGAATTCATCATCCGGGAATGTCGGTTGCATAACTACATTAGCAAATACATCCAACATCACGTCAAGGTGCTTTACGATACACGAGCCGCTTACCATACAGTTGTCTCCGGATGCCCATGCTGAAACACCTGCCCCCACACCGTCAAGTTTGCGGGCGATGTCCTGGGCGCTCATTTGGCCGGTACCTTTGGTAAGGAGTGAAGTAGTCATATCCGCAAGGCCAGATTTGTCACCTTCAACAGAGTTGCCGCCTTTTATCAAAAGCTGTATGTTGATTGCAGGTTGTTCGTGGTCTTCGATAATGAAAACTTTTAGTCCATTGGGAAGTGTCTTTTCAGTGAATCCGGGGAATTCAAATTTTGTTGCCGGCAACGGTTCCGGCTTCTTCGAGAAGTCAAATTCCTGTGCATTTGTGCTTGCGGCTAATACGAGGATTAAAAACAGATATATTAATTTTTTCATTTTTATTCTTTGCTTTTAGTTTAACAAATTAATTTTCTTCGGTTTTAGGAACAAAGCTCAATACGACACGTTTGTTAGTTTTTAGGTACTTCTCAGCTACAGCGATAATATCTTCTTTCGTTATTGTATTGAACTGCTCGATTTCTGTGTTAATTAAATCGGCGTTTCCGAAGTAGCTGTAGTAGCGTGCGAGAGTCATTGCCTTTTGCAAAACATCTTTCTTCCCGGAAATAAATGATACTTCCATAATGTTCTTTGCTTTCCTGAACTCTTCGTCGCTCATTCCTTCTTTGATAAACTTATCAATTTCCTCGTAAATAGTCTCTTCAATTTCATTTAAATCGTTGCCCGGGGTTGGAACAGCGATAAAAATCATAGCTCCTGAGTATTCAAGGCTAAAGGGCGAGAATGCAGCCTGTACGGCAATCTGGTCCTGGTCAACAAGCCTTTTGTAAAGCCTCGAGCTTTCGCCGGCTGCAAGTACGGTTTGCAGTAGCTGAGCAGCGTAATAATCTTTGTCTCCAAGTTTCGGGCCGCGATAACCTATGAAAAGTGCCGGAAGTTGTGCTTTGTCGTCAACAACTGTTTCGCGGTATTCGCTTTTGAGCGGCGGCAGTTTGAATTCTTCTCTTACAATTTTTTTGCCTTTGGGATGGGAAGAGAAATATTGTTTAACGTATTTTTTTGCCACATCAATGTCAAAATCGCCGGAAAGCACAAGGCATGCGTTGTTTGGCTGGTAAAACTTATCGTAAAAGTCACGGAACTCCTGAATTGAAGCTACATCAATGTGCTGAGCACTGCCAATTGGAGTCCATGAATATGAACCACCTTCGAACAGGTTCCCGAACATCTTCTCGAGGAAAGAGCCGTAGGGCTGGTTGTCAATCCTCACGTTGCGTTCTTCTTTAACAACGCCGCGCTGTGTTTCGACACCTTCTGCAGCAACCTGGAGGCCGCGCATTCTTTGTGATTCAATCCACAGGGGGAGGCGGATTTCATTGGCAGGCACTTCAAATTTATATACAGTTTCGTCGAATGAAGTATGCGCATTCAGTCTGCCGCCGGCTTCGTTTACATATTTGTCAATGCTAGCGCGGGGAATATCCTCTGTTGCTTCGAACATAAGGTGCTCAAAGAAATGAGCGAAGCCTGTTCTTTCGGGATTCTCATCGCGTGAGCCTACTTTGTAGTGTACAACAGTCGCAACCATTGGTGCGCTTTTGTCAATGTTATAAATTACATGCAACCCGTTTTCGAGAGTTTCTTCTTCAAACTCGATGGGTTTCATCTGTGCAATACCGGCTGAGGGAAGCAGAAGCAGAATCGCTGCTATAGCCGGCAGAATGGATTTTTGTAGTGTTGTCCTCATAAAATCACCCTTCAATTAGAAAATATTACAAGTTTTGGCTATACGTATCAAAATCAATTTAAGTTACATTGTTAAAAACGAATTACAAATTTAGAATATTATCGGGAATTGTGTAAGGATATAACTCTGGCAGGGTAATAAGTAAATAACTCTGGCAGGGATTAGAACCCTGTTTGAGTTGATAAAGTAGTCATAGCAATCACTCAAATAATAAATAAAAAAACATTGCGGTTATAGTTTTTCCCTTCCTTAAATTTTTATTGTCCATATACTTATCAATTATATATATTTGAATAGGAAAGCTCTAATTGGGTAAATATACCCGTTGAGAATAAATGGAGATTAATGGGCCTGCTCGGAAAAATATTTAATAAACAAAAAGAGGTTTTCACAGCCGACCTTAGCTATTTGCAGAGCAAGTTCAATAATTTTTTGCACTTACTCGAAAGCAACCACCACGCCCTGAAAGTGATGAGCGACATGGAAGAAAAATCCCTTGGTGAGTACGTTTTCGATATCAATTACATCCGCACAAGCCTCGATGAAATACGCGATAACATCAGCAGTATAATTGATAACCTGGTAATTCTCGGCGGTGATAAATATGACAAGCTATTCGAGCGATACATGCGAATTGATGATGAAATTGCATCCCTGCTCTCCAATAAGCGTACAATAGCTGAGGATGAATTAACAATCCCGCTTGAAAAGCTCAACCAGGCTATGGTGCACAGGGTTGGCAGCAAAAATGCCCAGCTTGGTGAGATTAATTCCCTGCCCGGGGTAACAATACCGAACGGATTTGCAATCACAGTCTGGGCATATAAGCGATTTATTGACAGCAACGACCTGCAAAACAGGATAAATAAACGAATAAGCTCAGTTGATATAAAGGATTTCTCCCAGCTTGTTACAATTAGCGATGAAATCCAGGAGATTGTTTACAGCAGTGTTGTGCCGGATGATGTCAGAAGCGCAATATTAAAATCTTATAAAAAACTGAACCAGGTAAACATCTCCGGCCTTGTTTCCGTGCGCTCAAGTGCACTCGGCGAAGACACAGGGCTCAGCTTTGCAGGGCAGTATGCCACATTTCTTGGAGTTAAGGAAGATGATGTGCTGAACAAGTACAAGCGTGTAATTGCAAGTAAGTTCACACCCAAAGCAATCTTCTACTTTTTGTCGCATTCTCTGGAAGAGTCGGAACTTGCTATGGGTGTTGGCTGTGTTGAGATGATTTTTGCCCGCTCAAGCGGGGTTATTTATACACGCAATCCCGTCCGGCCTAAAGAAGACTACATGATTGTAAATTCAATTTTCGGGCTGGGAAAATTACTGGTTGATGGCGAGATAAACCCGGATATATTTATCGTAAAGAGAAATGACACGAGCGAAATTGAAAACATACCCTCCCGGAAAGAATGCAGGCTTGTCCTTCAAAAAGATGGTGAAATTGTTAAGGAAAAGTTGCCTCCGGAGCTAATGGATGAGCTTTCACTCAGGGAAACGGAAATAATCGGCTTGGTGACGATTGCAAATAAAATAGAAAAACATTACGGCTTCCCGCTTGATATTGAATGGGCAATTAACAACAGTGGCAAAGTAGTTGTAATGCAGGTGCGCCCGCTTAAAATTATTGAAAGCGCTCCCGAACCAACTGTGCAGCAGATGCGCGGGTTAACAAAAATTAACGAAGGCGCCACAACAGTCTGTCCCGGAGCAGAAGCGGGCAAAATCTGTCATATAAGCAGCCCTGACCACCTCGGCAAGATACCCGAAGGAAGCGTACTCGTAGCGCCACGGCCATTCCCCGGTCTAATTACAGCCATGGACAGCGCTGCCGCCCTTGTTACAAAGTTTGGCGGAATTGCCAGCCACATGGCAACTATTGCACGGGAATACCGCTTACCAACTATTTCCGGTGTTGAGGATATCAGTATTCTCAAAGAGGGGATGATGGTTACCGTGGATGCAACTCACGGCATTATCTATGAAGGCGCCAACAGCGATTTTATTGAAGCCAGGATGCTTGAGCGGGAAATTCTCGATGAAAGCAGCGTGCTGAATGCATTAAATTCCATTCTCAAAAAAATTTCACCGCTTAACCTGCTGCACCCTTCTTCTCCGGAATTCATGATAGAAAATTGCAAAACACTGCACGATATTACCCGCTTTGCACACCAGAAGGCAATGGAGGAAATGTTCAAGGGGTTCTATAATATCCACAGCGATACAAAGGCTTACCTCCAACTTAAGACAGAAATCCCGCTCGAGGTTGATATAATTTATCTCGACAGGGAAGTAATGCTTAGCAAAGGAATGAACTGGGTGGACGAGAATAATATTGGTTCCCTTCCGATGGAATCGTTCTGGAATGGTGTCAGGCTGGAAGGTTGGCCATCAGGGCCTAAGCCCGACGTTAATAAACGGCTTAAATCTATTTCATCAAATACACGCTCCGATGACAGCAACCAAGACTTTTCTATGAGAAGTTTTGCGATACTTACAAAAGAATTTATGATATTAAGCCTGAAGATGGGGTATCATTTCTCAACGATTGAAGCTATGTGCACGAATGAGCCAAGTAAGAACTATGTAAAGATGCTGTTCAAAGATGGCGGCGCAAACCTGGACAGGCGCTCCCGCCGTATCAGGCTTATGATGGACATTCTATCTCTGATTGGATTCGAAAACACCGGTCATGCGGATTTTATGGAATCACGAATCACTTATGAATCACATGAGCAAATAATAAATCATCTAAAAATTCTTGGCAGGCTTTCAATGCTTACAAAACAACTCGATATGGCACTAAGCAACGATTCTATTGCAAATTGGTACACAAAGGATTTCATCAAAAGACTGGACCTGGAAAAGCAACTTGTCTCCCAATAAAGGACACGGAATGCAGGGAAGAATTTTAATTATAGATGACGAACCTGAGATACTGAAGCTAATAAGCAATATTATCTCGAAACGTTCAAATTACAGGGTGTTTACAACGAACAACTCCCTGGAAGTTCCCAATATCCTGGTGAAAGAAAGCTTCCATGTGATTTTATCCGATTTGCGGATGCCGGGTATAAACGGACTTGATATTCTTCGCTTATTGAGAGAAGAAAAGCGTGAAGAGGAACTGATAATAATAACCGCTTTTGGCGATCTCGAATCTGCAAGAGAGGCTTATTCACTTGGTGCTTTCGATTACATAACCAAGCCATTTCGAAAAGAGGAGATTATAAACTCCGTCAGGCTTGCAATACAGAAAATTCAGAAAGCAGACGATTTTAAAATATTAAGCAACATCTTCGAACAGATTCCTTACAAGGAGGCAGAAGCAAGATTTAGAAAAGAGTACATTCGAAGGCTTGCAGTAGAGAACTATAGTGATGAAAATAAAATTGCTGAAATAACAGGACTTGAAATTAACGTAATACAGGCTCTCTTAAACAAAATCATTCAATAACAGATAATTTTCCGGAAACGCTTATGGAAGACAAAAGAGTAAAAGATGTAATGATTCCCTTGGAGGATTATCCTCTCGTAAGCCAAAACAAGAGCCTCTATGAAGCAATGTTGATGCTCAACGAGGCTCAGAAAAATTTAAAACCAAATATGCGCCCGCCCAGGGCTCTACTTGTAATAGACGATGAAGGAAAAATTATCGGCAAGCTTGGCCATCTTGCCATGCTCAAAGCATTCGAACCGAAATACAAGAATTTCGAGGATATGGACAAACTGACAAGGGCAGAACTCAGCTCCGATTTTATAAGTAGTATCCGCAATTATATGGAATTATGGCAGCATGACATCTACGATACATGCCAGCTGGCACAGGCTACAAAAGTCAGCGACATAATGAAGCCAATTGATCAGCACATCGATGTTAACGAAACGCTTTATGATGCTGTGCACAAGATTATCATGTGGCAGACAATCTCAATACTTGTTACAGACGGGAATGGGATTGTTGGCATTATAAGGTTGACGGATATATATGATGAAGTTTCTCAGTATGTAATTAAAAACTGTAAAACAAGCTAACCCGGTGGCAAGATGTCAAAAATTTTAATAATAGACGACGAAGCCCAGTTCACGATTGCTGTAAGCAAAACATTCTACAAAGACTATTTTGCCCTTCGAGCTACACTTGCCCCCGCCAAAATTTATGAAATAATGACAAAAGCCGAGCGCAGCGGTGATGTCTATATTTCGATGGTTAGTAACAAAGGTACATTCCAGCTCGTGCATCCGGATATCAGGAAAATTCTTGGCAACTCCGGTTTTATCCCCCCGCTAAATAATAATATTGGGATTGAAGAAAAGAATAATAATGAAGAGATGGAAGAATATGCTTATGCATGGTTGAAAGAGGCTGATTGGGCTATAGTTGTAGAGAAATCAGAATCTGAAGAAGGGCAGATATTCGGTTTCAAAAGAAATGTTGCGGCAATTTCAATTGTTATAACTCTTATCGTTTTCGGAACAATCGTTGTCCGCTCCAGGCAAATAGTCCAAACTGAAAAAGAAAAAGATATTGTTTCAGGGCAATTGATTCAGGCATCCAAGTTAGCATCTGTTGGTGAGCTTGCCTCGGGAATAGCCCATGAAATCAATAACCCTCTGGCGATTATATCCAGTGAAGCGGGATTAATAAAAGACCTGATGAATCCTGCTTATGTAAAAGAAGTTAATAACGAGGAGTTCATTCCACGCCTGGACAGGATAGAAGCGGCTGTATTCAGGTGCAGGGATATAACAAGAAAGCTGCTGACATTTGTAAGGCAGAGCGATGTCACGCTTAAAATGCACGATATTAATGAACAGGTTAATGACCTTGTGGAAGGCTTCTTCGAACACAAGTTCGAAGTTTCCAATATCAAACTCGTCAAAAAACTCGAGCCCGGCCTCCCGGAAATTCTCACTGACAGCAACCAGTTAAGGCAAGTCCTGTTGAATATAATCAACAATGCCGCTGATGCTATCAAACCTCCGGGCACAATCACTGTTGAAACTTCACATCACGGAGACAAAATATCAATTGCCATAACAGATACCGGAAAAGGTATTCTGCCGGAGCATCTCGAAAAGATTTTTCAGCCCTTCTTCACTACGAAAGATGTTGGCAAAGGAACCGGACTGGGTTTGTCATTAAGCTATAACATAATAAAAAGTTTCGGCGGGGATATACTTGTAGATTCGATACCCGGAAGGGGGAGTACATTTAAGATAATCCTGCCTGTAGGAAAGATAAAGAATAAATCGGTAAACAAAGAGAAAGAACAATAATGGGAGAGACGAAAGAATGAAAGCGAAAACAGCCGGCGAACTGATGATTCCGCTGGATAAGTACCCGCACATCCCTTACTGGTTTACAATCAGGGAATCTGTTGCTATTATCCACCATTCCTCACTCGAGGTGGATGGCCAGAAATCTCTTGCAAGGGCAGTTCTGGTTTTTGACAAGGAATACAAATTACTCGGTATTGTAAGAAGAAGGGACATCCTAAGGGGGCTTGACCCGGAAAACCTTCTTCATGAGAAATCACATCATTCAAAGAAGCTATTTGATTTTGGAGTTGATCCGAACCTTCTTGAAATGTCATACGACAGGCTCAGCAACTCAATTAAGGAGCGAGCAGAAGTTCCGGTCAGCCAGATTATGCAGCCTATTGATTACACTGTACAATTCGGAGAAAGCCTGTTTAAAATTATCTACGAAATGGATATCCATCAGACAAGCATGATCCCTGTTATGAAGGACGGTGTTGTGGTTGGTGTTGTCAGGACAGTTGAAATCCTGAATGAGATTATAAAGCTTTTGGATGTTTGATTTAATTATTTAAAATAATCCGGGTATTAAGTTATGGCAAAGAAAGTTAATGGTGCGCCTTCCGGCGGGCTGCCTTCAAAGCCGGACAAAATATATCTTTCCGGCGACAAAAAAGTAGATATTGATGTAAAGCGATTGATTATACTGTTGCTTGGACCGGCAGTATTCCTTACTGTTTATTTTTCTCCAGACTGGCCGATAGCGATTGACCCTGCCGGTAAAGAATTTTTACTTACTAAAGAAGGTAAGTCTGCAATCGGGCTATTCCTGATGGCTGCTATGTGGTGGGTTTTTGAAGTAGTGCCGATTGGTGTAACCAGCATCACTATCGGGGTTATGCAAGTGCTGTTCTCTATTCGACCAGGCAAACAGACTTATAATGAGTTCATGGGCGAAGGAATGCTGAACTCAGCCAAGGTAGTATTCAGTGATTTCATGGACCCAAGTGTTATGTTCATTTTTGCCTCGATTGTTGTTGGCCTTGCCTTTGCGAGGACAGGGCTGACATCAAGGTTAGCCTACAAAATGCTTTCCCTTGTGGGTGAGAAAACGAGTATGATATACCTCGGCTCCTTTGTAATGGTTGCTGCGCTTACACTCATAATGGCACACACAGCCGTTGCGGCAGCTATGTTTCCTTTGTTAATGACCATCTATGGTCTTTATGACCCTGAAAACCGGCATTCCAAATTTGGTAAGGGGCTTTTTATCGGCATGGCGTTCGTAGCGGGGGCGGGAAGTATTATAACTTTGCTTGGTGCTGCAAGGGGAGCTATTGCAATTGGTTATTATAAAGAAATTGTAGGTGCTGAAATTTCCTTCTTCGAGTTAACTTATTATATGGCACCAATTGGAGCCGTAATGGTTGCATTGATTTGGGTTTGTTTCTTGTTTATCTACAAGCCTGAAAAGAAATCTATTCCGGGATTAAAAGAGAAAGTTAAAATATTGAGCTCTTCGCTTGGAAAAATGAAACCACAAGAAATATCAACGCTTGTGATTGTTTTTTCTGCAGTTATACTATTAAGCCTTCGTTCATTTGTACCGGCGCTTGAACCTTTCCATAAAACTGCGGTGCTGCTCGTAACTACAATCATGTTCTTTGTTTTTAAGATACTAACCGTTAAAGACTTAGAGGATGTACCATGGAATATCATCCTGTTATTTGGCGGAGCGATGTGCATAGGTTTTTGCCTCTGGGAAACAGGCGCAGCAGAATGGATGGCGGTGCAGTGGCTTGTCCTTTTTGAAGGTGCGCATTGGTTCTTGTTTGTGCTGGGAATTGCTTTTTTCGTTTTGATAATGACAAACCTGATTATGAACGTTGCAGCAATTGCAATCTCGATGCCCGTTGCTCTTGTGACTTGCCAGTATCTTGGCGTGGCACCGGAAGTGATAATTTTTGCATCACTTGTTACGGCAGGTATGCCGTTCCTTTTCCTTATCGGTGCAGCGCCAAACGCTATTGCCTATGAAAGCAGGCAGTTTTCTTCAGGTGAGTTTTTCATGGTAGGAATCCCGATGAGCATTTTGTTGATGGTGGTGGTTGGAATATTTGTAAGGCTGATTTGGCCTATGATGGGGATGCCGGTAACTATTGGGAATTAAAAGTGAATTTCAAATGGTGATTTCCCATTGCCTGTAATATTGTCATTCATACGAAAATAAATGAGAGAATATGCCATATTCAGGATAAAGCCCGGCTTATATTCTTTCTCCCTCCCTTTAAGGGGAGGGCCTGGGCAGGGTAAAAACAAATTGTTCCGTTTTTCACACGGCCTTTTTCGGTGGAATTGAAGAATGAAGAATACAATTTTGTTTTGAAAGACCCTATTGATTTACAATTTGTTATAAACTAACTCTGAGAGTTATCATGCCCACATTTGGAACTGTAATTAATTGTATGGACGGAAGAGTCCAGGAACAGGTAAACGAGTATCTAAAGAATCGTTTCGGCGTAGAATTTATTGATGTTATAACACGCCCCGGACCGGACGGATTGCTTGCTGCAGGAAGCAACAAAGGAGACATCCAAAACCTGCTGAAAATGGTTGATGTTTCAGTGATTAAACACGGCTCTGTTAAAATAGCTGTAACTGCGCATCATGATTGCGCCGGAAATCCTGTAAGCAAAGAAGAACACTTGGCGCACCTTGATAAATCAGCCGATTTCCTTAGCGCCAAGTACCCCCGGTGCGAGATAATAAAACTTTGGATTGGAGAAAACTGGGAGGTAGAAGAACTAAGTAAATCCTTGCAGGCGTAAAATAATTTGATTCAATCTGCTTCATCGGTAAATCAGATTAAAAGGCTTATATTTGAAGTTTGAAACTTTTGAACTTTCGGATTGTATTAAATACTCAATGAAGATTACATCAAAAATAGCCCTGTTTTTTATTTCTTTGTGGTTGGTTTCATGCGGCTCGTCCGGGCCTGATATCCCCGACTCAGCCGGCGATGTCTATGCAAAGGCGGTTGGGCTTTATGATGAAGAAGATTACTTCGAAGCAAGAAAGCTTTTCGAAGTGATTAAACTGCAATATCCTGCCAGCCAGTTTGCAGACGATGCGCAGTATTTCATAGCTGAAATTTATTTTAGCCAGGAGCAGTATATTCTCGCCTCATTTAACTACAACCTCCTGAGGCGGGTTTATCCAAGCAGCCCCTACAATCAGAAAGCTCTTTACATGGCTGCCAGATGCTATTATGAGCTGTCACCCCCTTACGACCGCGACCAGGAATACACACGCAAGGCTATTGGTTCATTTAATGAGTTTAAGTATCTCTATCCGGATGATTCCCTTGCGGCAAGCGTTGACACACTGGTAAGGGAAATGCGGGGCAAACTTGCACAGCGCGAACTTTCAACTGCCGAGCTTTATATGAAGCTGGAAAGCCCCAAAGCGGCTGCTGTTTACTACGATACCGTGATAGAAAATTTCAGCGACACACAATTCCATCAGGATGCATACAATGGAAAACTGGAAGCTCTGATTAAGATGCGCAAATATGACCGAGCCTTATCACTCATCGATCTTTATAATCGCCTTTTTCCGGAAGGAAATTACAATTCATTGTTCGATGCCCGAAAACCGGAAATAAAAGCGTTAAAAGAATAATATATAGGGGGATGAAAAATTCTGATTGTAACCATTAGTTAATTTTGTAACTACACCATTTAAATTTATACCATCAAAAGGAATTTTGAAAATTGATTTGGTTCAACTGAATAAGCGCCATTATTGAGATATTTAAAACATTTTACTGTTTTGGTACCTTCTGCTTTAAAATAAATCGTACCCTTAGTATTGTTGATTATTTGGACAGGTCTTTGCGCTTCAGAGCAAGTGTTACCTCTAATCCGTAATAATCCAACATTTGTTTCATTTCACCCCCTCCGTTTGGGGCATTATAACTTGTGCTTCCCTGTATTGTAATGCTTGTTTCATTCCTGTCTATTGTAGTATAACAGCCAAAGTATTCAGTATCTACAGCTTCAGTAATTACTTCACCACAAGCACTTTACTTGTAATTATACGCGTCGGAGTTTTTAAAATGCTGAAATAGATGCCCGAGTTTAACTCTCCTGCATCAAGAGTAACGGAATGACTGCCCGGCTTATTGCCACTGTAAAGGGTTTTTACTCGTCTGCCTGCCTGGTCTGTAATATACAGCTCGCTGTACCCTTCTTCTATTAGAGTAATTTGGCTTCTGCTGATTTCATTGACTGGCGATGGATGGAATTGCGGCGCTACAAGTGGCGGTGTGTCTAAATAGAGGCGTATGCCTGCTGCCTCGCATAATTCCAGCAGGCAGAAAGTAGTGAAAGGCATAGCGCCCAAGTAAACATGTGTATTCCAAACTATGGAATCGAGCGTGATATCTGTGCACGGGGCATTGCCCCAGGCAGAATGAAAGCCTATTTCTTCCATCAGCCCTATTGTATCTGCTATTTGAACATCAATAGCAATTGTCTTGCGCAACCCGTCATTTAAAACGGTGGAGTATTTGCTGTCGTTCAGAAGAATTGTCGGGTTGAAGCTCATGAAAGCCGTGAAAGACTCAGCTCCCTTTTTAACCAGGTCGCGGGATTTGGACATCGTAAGTGGAATAATTATTCTTTCGCCGGTTTTAGCGAATATTGTATCAGGCAATGAAAAAGCAGCAAAAGGAGAAAGCCTGTTTACTTCGTACCAGTCTGAAATTGCCTTACAGCCATGCTCGTTAGTTATTTCAACAAAAAATATGCCAGTATCGGGAGGGAAATACCGCCTCCCAGTTTCGCCGGGAATTATGCCATCACGGTCGTGCCACTGGTATTCAAAGGCATGAGAAGATTCGAGCCATTCTCCGTCATCGCTAATTTCGGGTTTATCCGGTAGCGGATGTACTATCACTTCGATTGAGTCAACTGCCTTGCAACCAAATTCGTTTGTAATTTCTATCTTATATATCCCTGTTTGTTTGACGACTCTCTCCAGCCCGGGGTAATCATCCATCCATGCAAAGGAAATAATATCTCCGGAAGGGATTAACCTTGTGCTGTCGCCTTCGCAGAATTCGAGCCTGCCATCCGCTTGAATATCTAATTGAGGAAGAGGGTGAATATCTACATTTAATTCATCTTCTGCAGAACAACCTGTTGTTGTATCTGTTATTTTTAATTTGATTGTTTTCTCACCCGGTTCGGACCAGAGCACAGAGAATTGTAAATTATCCACGTCTGAAATTTCGCCTTCTCCAACGATACTCCATTCATAAATGAACTTTTCATTACCGGGTGCAAAATAATCATGCACCATAGTATCAATACATATAGAAGTTTCGCCGCTAATTTCGATTTCCGGCGGGTCAAAATGGAATACTTCTATCTCGCCGCTGCCCTGGCAACCGGCTTCATCGCTTACTATAACAGAATATATTCCGGGTTCATTTACAAATAGCGATTTAGAATTGATTCTATTATTCCAAACTACTCTAAAGTAATCCGACTCGAGCGATATTTCGATGCTGTCACCGGGGCAGAAGCCAAATTTACCGGTGTTTGAGATAATCTTTGGCCGGAGTTCATCACTAATAACCACTTCGACTGTATTTGTGTCCCAGCAACCAAAACGGTTAGTGTCAGCAACAAATACTTTTCCGGTACCACTGGCCCCCCAGTCAACAAGTATTTCGTTTGTCCCCTGGCCGGAAATGAGAGTGCCATTGTTGACTATCCAATTGTATTTATGGCCTGCCAGGTTTGTAAGGAAGTATTTGGACCCTTTGGAAAACTGGCATACACTCAAGGGTCCTGCTATTCTTGCACGGGGTTTTGATGCCATGTTGACATCAACAAAGGTTTCTGCGGTGCACCCGTTTTTATCGGTGATTTTGAGATTCACCCTGCCGGGTGTCTTTACAAATGTGAATTTTGTATCTGAACCTGTACTCCATTCATATTTTGCATAATCACTGTCAGCTGCAAGCAGAAACGAATCCCCTTCACAAAATTGAAAGTCGCCTGTTAGGGTAATTATTTCTACTTTAGGATTTGGATTCACTTTAATAAAAATTTTATCAGAAGTATTGCTACATCCGGCTGAATCGGCAACAGTAACCCAGTACTCCCCGGCTTTGCTGACGCTTATTTCTCTGCCTGTTGCGCCATTGGACCACCAGTAGTGCTTGAATCCGGGACCTGCATCGAGTATGACTGATTCTCCTTCACAAATTGAAGTATCGCCAAGTATCTCAATCTCGGGAACGGGATTTGTAGGGCAGAGCTTCATAATGAATACATCGGCAAATCGGTCCTTTTCTTTTTGGAATACATGGTTCCCAATAATCGGGAAGTCCTCGCTTTCTGCATCGCCTACTACAAATACATTCAGACTGTCATCAGCACAAATTCCTTCAGCCCTGTCAATGGCATTACCACCGAGAAATGTCGACCAGAAAAGATTCTGTCCTGTTTCATCAAACTTCAGGGCAAATGCATCTTCAATTCCGTTAAGCTGGTGATCGTAGGTGAATTTTGTGGTTGGGAAATTTTGGCTTTCAGTCTGGCCGGTAACGAGTATGTTGGATTCCCTGTCTGTAGCTACCTGCCTGGCATTATCATCCCTGATTCCTCCAAAATATGTTGACCATAAAGGCTGGCCTGAACCTGAAAAAGTAGCAATAATTGCGTCATAGCCCCCGCCGTTATTTGCCTGGAAAGGTATGGCAATAATTTCAAAGTCATTGCTTGTAGTTTCTCCGACAGCAGCAATGTCACCATTATCCAGGGATTCGCAGGAGAAAAATTTATCATGGCCGCTGCCCCCCATTATCCTGCACCATTTCAAATTACCGTCATTTCCAAAAAGGGCAATGAATGCATCATGGTCAATACCCTTCTTTTTCTGGTTTGTAGTAACCGGAAAATCCTTGCTTCTGGTATGCCCGGCAAGGATTACGTCTCCATTGATGCTCATATCAACACCCCAGCCGTTGTCAAGATCAATTCCACCAAAAAATGTTGACCAGATTTGTTTCCCGTCCGGGTCCAGTTTCATCAATATTGCATCTTCGAAGAATGGGCCTGTTGGAAAGAATTCATTGCGATCAGCAGGAAAATTGATGCTTTTTGTTCTGCCGGTAACAAATATCTCGTTTTGCTTGTTAGTAACGACATCATAGAAATGCTCTTCATCCCATCCGCCATAATATGACGACCATATTAGCGTCCCGTCATTAGCGAATTTTACCACAACACCGTCGGTGTCCGGGCCGTTAAATGTACTGTCAAAGGGGTCGGCGCTAAGCGGGAAATCAATGCTCCATGTATAGCCCGCTACAACAATGTTCCCATTGCCGTCAACAGACAGGCTGCGTGAAAAATCAGATTCGCCTCCACCAAAAAATGTTGACCACAGCAATTCACCATCGTTGCTCATTTTGAGCAGGAATAAATCATAGTCCGCATTATAATCCTCCTGAGCAACCCCGGGTGAGGAGGGAAAATTATAACTAAAAGTATTGCCTGTTACATAGATCTCGTTTGCTTCATTTCTTTCAACATGGTAGCCCCTGTCATGCAGGTTCCCGCCTACAAAAGTGCTCCAGAAAGCCATGGGCAGTTTGCTGCGTTCAGGATCTAATTCGGTGATGTCAATAATGGTTTCATGTGAATTCGTTGGTGAAAATTTATTTTTTTTGGGAGTTTTTTTAGGTTCAATTTCTGATATTTTAAGAGACTCAAGCTTGTTTTCTAAAAGTGTTACCGTCTTATTTTGTGGTGTTTTTAATCTAACCGGTTCAGGCGGAGCCTCGTTGTTTAATTCAAAATATGAATCAATAGATTTTGAACCATTGTTATTAAAGACAAAATCAACTCCCGGCGATACATTTTTATAAATTAACCTTCCGTATGTCCTGACTCCTGCAATTCCTCGGGGGTATTCAGGATGATAGTAATTCTGCTTATAGAGTGATTCTTCCAGAGTTAAGGGTTGGTAATCTTCATCAATTCCGGAGAATTCGTAATCTTCCCGGATAAATTTAAATACAGGTTCTTCGCCTGTCTCTAATGGTTCTGAAACTTTTACAACAGAAAACCCGTATTGCCTGAAATAAAGAATTGCGCCTGGTGTTTCGGCATAATAGAGAATATCGTTGGCGGGTGTGCCATCGTCATAATACACTTGGCCCTTGTTCTCAATTATATACCCGGAACCACCCGGAAAAAGGTTTTCTGCCCGTAAATTTGAACTAATAAACGGGGCACTAAGTATTATAAGTAATAAATATAGCTTGCAGAGACTATTCATTTTCCGGTAGATGTCTTTATAGGCTTAACATTACAAAACATTAGAAGTTTAATTAAATTAAGAATTATTAATATAGAGAAAAATCAGGGGGAATTATTTTAAAAAGGCATTAATTTTGCTTTTATTCGTTATGTAACACTTATGCTGTTTACATTGTTTTACTTTTGCCGGGGAAGTTACCGGCGATAAGAATAATAAAAGGAAAATGCATATAGGCAGACTGTTACCCGCTGTTAAATAAATAATCCATATTTTTGCCGATGTGACGCGGCATCGGTACGTTATAATTTGAAGAATAAAAGAACTTGGGTAGCAGCATACTGAAGATACCAACCTATTGCCTTTTGCTGATTTCAGCACTTGGGGCAGCTAATGCGACCGGAGAAGAACCCGGATTCAGGAGCGCCGCCGGCAGCATGAACAATGCTATCGCCGAAAATCTGCAATACTATTCTCATATTTTCAATACCGGTATTTACAACTTTTCATCACTTCTTATTTATCAGGACGCAAGAGAAAATCTTGATGATGATACCAGGATGCTATTCGAAACTGACACTTCCGGTTTAGAAAAGCCGCCTCTTTTCAAACAGCAGGAGATTCAGAGAGAACCCTTTGTAAATGATGAGTATGGATTAGATGTACCCTTGCCTGAGGGATACGAAGTAAGCCGTGAAATTGATTCTGCCGGCACAATGCTCTTCAGCCGTGAAGCTCTTAAGAATATCGATATGGGCTATGAATACGAGCTGGGTATTGATGATTACCTCCGGCTCAGAAAGGAAAACATACAATCACAAGTATGGGATTCTCTCGTAAAAGAGTATGACCTGACAAAAGCGCTCAGTGGAGGCGACCTTGCCCGTATGTTAAGCGCTGCAACAGGGTTTACAATACCAATACCACCCAATCCCGTGATGGGGATTTTTGGAAAACCTGAAATTGGAATCAATGTGAATGGTGAAGTCAACATTCGTATCGGTTGGCGATGGGACTCCCAGAACCTCGGCACGGTATCGGCTTTTGGCCAGACACAGTCAACACCAATTTTCAACCAGGATATCAGGGTGAATGTCAGTGGAAGAATTGGTGATAAATTAAAGCTAAGCACTGACTGGAATACTCGTAGTACTTTCGACCAGGACAACAAATTTAAGATTGGTTACGAAGGCTATGATGACGACATAATTAAACTGGTTGAAGTTGGCAACGTATCGCTACCGCTTACTTCAACTCTAATTGGCGGCGGACAGGCACTATTTGGAGTGCGCACGGATTTCCAGTTTGGACCTCTTTTCTTGAAGACGCTTTTTTCGCAACGCAGGGGCCAGCGAAAATTTGTTGATGTCCGTGGTGGTGTTAGCAAGCAATATTTCCAGATTAGAGCTTATGACTACGCTAAAAATCACTTTTTTATTGATACTGCCTATTTCGAAATATATAAGGATTATTTCAAAAACTCTACGCCTATTCTGCCAAACACTCCAGGATCCAGGTTCAACCGTGTTAAGCAGATTGAAGTCTGGGAATCATCTAATAATGTGCAGGAAGTGATTGTAGGAAGAAGTGTTGCGATTGCCGACCTTGAAGGGAAGCGTCTGCGCCAGGGGGAATTTTACGATCCGGCAATAAAGAACATAACAGCCAAGGCCGGCGAAGTTGTGCGCGGAAATTTCTCAAGGCTTGATTCAACCAAATATGAATTTGATCATAACCTCGGTACTCTGAGCATCAAAAACCTGAAGCAGGACAGGTATTACGCAGTCTCCTATAGGATTGACGGCTCAAGTACAGACCCGGTAGATGATATTTATATTGGTACTCTTACTGAAACCGGAAAAGCGCAGGATACCCTAATCCTGAAACTTGTTTACCATCCGAATATGCAGCCCGGGTTCAGGAGCATCTGGAAACGCCAAATGAAGAATATATACCAGATAAATGCAACAAATGTAAATGTTGATGAGACTGACATCAGTATCTGGTATATAAGGCAATCAAACGATTCAGTGGATGTGCTGGAAGGCGCTCCCGACAAGCTGGTAACTATAATGGGTGTTGACCAGGTAAACAATGCTACCGGGCAGACACCGCCTGATGGCAAGTTCGACCTCCGCCATCCGTTCTTCGACACACGAACCGGCGAAATTACTTTCCCAAGCCCTGAACCTTTCCGTGACGGCTTGAGGGAATATTTCGATGAAGCAGGAAACCCGGCACTTGCAGAGCAATATGTTTTCAATGAAGTATATGACACAACTTATGACGTAGCCAGACTGAACACTGCGCGTGACAGGTTTGTGATTTCAGGCGAGGTGTCAGGTCGGGCCACCAACAGGATAGCTCTCGGAGCATTCAACTTGCAGCCCGGAAGCGTCAGAGTAACTCTCGACGGTGTTCAGTTGCGCGAGTACCAGGATTACGTTGTTGATTATTATGCAGGAACCCTTACGCTCAGAAACCAACGCGCTACTTTACCTAACGCGAACCTGAAAATTGAGTATGAGCAACAGGATATATTCAATATATCAACCAGAACCCTTGCCGGAGTTAGGGCGGATTACCAGTTGCTAAAATCAAGGCATGTAAATTCGGGGCTGGGAATGACGCTTATGCATTATGACCAGTCTGCTATAATAGACCGCGTCCGCCTGGGCGAAGAACCTGTTTCCAACACAATGCTTGGGTTTGATGCAAAGCTCCAGTGGGATACTCCATGGTTAACCCGTGCTCTTGATGCACTTCCCTTTTACGATACAAAAACCCCATCTTCAATGGATATTAATGGTGAGTGGGCAATGATTCTGCCAACTCCAAACAAACGTGCATCAGATGTTACTTCCGACAACGGCGAGCCGGTTGTTTATATTGATGATTTTGAAGGCGCCCAGCGATATATACCTCTCGGCTTGAATCCGAGCCAATGGCAACATTCTTCACAGCCGGTGGACAGTTCAATTGCTGACAGCGATTTTGAACGAGCAAATTTCCGTGGCAAGCTATTCTGGTATCAGTACTTTATCCCCAGGGTATCCCGCAGGGAAGTATATCCTAACGAGCAGACCTATTCCGGAAATACTAATCTCAGCCCTCTCGAAATTGACTTCTCACCCTACGAGCGAGGCATTTACAGCAGGAACACGAGCCTGCCGGACAGCACAAACCCTGCATTTAACCCTGATACTGTTTCGAACTTTCTGTTTAACAACAAACAGCGAATGTGGGGAGGCTTCCAGAGATTATTTTCATCATTCAATACAAATTTCGATACAGAGAACATCGAATACATTGAAGTAATGATGAGAATAAACGAGTGGAATCCCGGTGAAACAAAAATGTTCATTGAAGTAGGCCAGATTAGTGAAGATATAATCCCCGGTAATGAACTCAATACGGAGGATGGTATAACGGATGCGAATCCGCTGCCTAATAATATCATTGACGGTGGCGAAGACCTTGGTATTGATGCAAGAAGCAATGCTGCCGAACAGGATGAATATCCATCGCCACTTAACCTTGAGGACGACCCCGCAAAGGATGACTATGCATTTGATTTTGGTAAAGACGACCGGGACAGGACACGCGAAGATTTCAATAAGTATAATAATTTTGAAGGCAATGCTCTGGTTTCAGAGGTAGGCCAGTTCCCGGATACTGAGATTCTGAATGCGAACAACGGTCAGAATATTTCAACTGACAACAGTTATTTCCAATATGAAGTAGAGCTGCTACCTGACCCAAATATTAACGATCAGATAATTGGCGGTAATGAGGATGCCCGGTGGTTTCTTTACAGGATCCCCATTCGCAAGCCGAAGGGCAGAGTAGGGAATCCCCTCTTCTCGAATATTCAATATATCAGAGTGTGGTTCAAGGGGGGCTCGTTTAAAGCCCAAGTAGCAGACTGGCGTCTTGCAGGCTCACAATGGCAGCGAATCAGCAACTTCCAGTCGAATGTTCCGGAAAATGACAGTGTTCTTCAGATAGCGTTTGTAAACGTGTTTGAAAATGCAGGCGCTCCTGATTTTTACACTATGCCGCCGGGTGTTCGCGCACCACGCCAGTTGAACAACCCCGATCCGAACTTGGATATCCGCCTGAATGAGCAATCGCTCTCGGTATGTGTTAACAACCTGCGATATGGTGATGAGCGTATGGCTGTGCGTATTTTCAGGCCGCTCGACCTTTTCTTTTACAAAAATCTTAAGTTTTTCTTCCACGGCGATGGTTCCCAGCCCGATCAGATTGTACCCGGGGCTATTCCAAAAGCTTATGCCTTTGTGCGATTTGGAACTGACTCGAGTAATTACTATGAATACAGGCGACCATTAACCAGGGGCTGGCAAGATATTGACATCAACCTGAATGAACTAACTGCTATCAAACAAATCAGGGATACATCAAATTACTTCGAGAGACAGACATTTCCGGTACAGAATGATCCGCTTGCTTTCTTTGCTGTTCGAG
Source organism: uncultured Hyphomicrobiales bacterium (assembly GCA_964454975.1). Lineage (GTDB taxonomy): Bacteria > Bacteroidota > Ignavibacteria > Kapaibacteriales > UBA2268 > CAYVVD01. The sequence continues at coordinate 80,217 of CAYVVD010000015.1, forward strand.
GCAATCCGGTTTTGACAAGGGTGCAGTTCTTTGGTATTGGTATTGCCAATCCCGAAGAGCGTTTCCCGAATGAGCTTACAACTTGTATGTGGGTGGACGAACTCAGGCTTATTAGCCCGGAGGATGGTGCAGACTGGGCTGGTGTTGCAAATGCAAATATCAAGCTTGCCGATCTGGGTTCAGTAAATGCCACGTTTTCCAACCAGCAACCCAACTTCCACCGTCTCGAGGATAGATTCGGCAACCGGTCATCAAATACAAATTGGTCATTCAATGTCCAGGGTAACCTGGAGAAATTCGCACCGACAAACTTTAACCAGCTGAAACTGCCAATCAGCTATACTCATGCCGAGTATATGACTAACCCGGAGTTTGTCGCCAATAATGACATCAACCTCGAGCAGGCTGCTGAGGCTGCACGATTCAATGCATACAATAATGCAAAGCAGCAAGGTTTATCTGACGAAGAAGCCGACCAGTTGGCAAACTCCGCTGCACGCTCTACATCTGTCCGTTCACAAACACTTCGTGTGCAGGACAGCTGGGCACTCACAGGTGTCAAGCTTGGTATTCCCATTGATTACTGGCTGATAAATGATACATTCAACAAACTCACTTTGGGGTATTCTTATTCTCAGGAGTTTGAGCGTTCACCTGTTTATGAGCAGCGCTTTAATTGGCAGTGGAGGATGAGCGCACAATATACCACCAACCTGCCGACATTCCTGCAATTTTCACCCTTCGTATGGGCAGCTGATGTCCCTATCCTGGGCACTTACGACAAGCTGAAAATCAATCCGATACCATCAAATTTCTCGGCAGGTGTGGATATGATGCGCCGTCGTCAGACAGAAAAATCTCGTTTCCTCGATTTTCCCAGCCCTGTATTGAGGGACTTTTCGGCTTTGCGCTCAGCACAGTTCTCGTGGAAATTATCAGAGGGTGGGTTTATAAATCCATTGATTGATTACCAGGTTTCAACAAACAGCTCGCTTGTTAAATATGAGCTTGATGAGTTTGGCAGGCAGCGAACCGGCAGCGAGCTTGGACGCCAGGTTCTGTTCAATGATGGTTTTATCAATTTCGGTGATAACACAATGCACACGCAAAATGTTACTATCAACTTTAAGCCCAGGCTCCCGAACATCGGTGGTATTACAAATTATATTGACATGACAGGATCTTATACCACATCTTACACATGGCAGAATCCTTTGCAGCAGGACCCTACAATTCGTGACCTGGCAAAAAATGCGGGTTATAATAGTCAGCTACGATTCAACATGCCCTTCAGACTGAAAGCTCTTGCTGACAAATGGTTTGGCATTAGTGACTCACGCGGAAGAGGCAGGCCTGCTTTCCCGGGGGCTGAAAAAGACACTACCGAGGAAGACACAGGGCCAAGGCTTGGCTTATTCGGTACCATCGGAAGGGTATTCAAAACAATTTTCCTGGATTACGACAAACTTGAGTTTATTTTCCAGCAGCAGAATACTTCAACAAACCCTGGTGTGCTTGGTGGGAACGGCTTCGATAACTTCTGGAGTCGGGGGCTGCTCGGCAGGAACAGCTTCGACTACTTCGGACCGAGTTTTGCCTACCAAATGGGCCTTGTGACCAATCCGCACGGTGGATTTAATATTGGTGGTTCAAATTCATTCCCCTTCTTTAAATTCGACTCTTACGACGGATTGCGTCCGCCAAACGGAGTAATGCAGGACAACTTTAATCAAACAACTTCCTTCGAGATACGCACAACGCGTCCGCTTTGGGAGGATGCTACTCTCGATCTTACATGGAAAACCGACTTGGGCTTCAACCGCAACCAGACGGTTGTAACTGACGAAAACGGCATTCCGGACTTCCAGAATATCATTGCGCTGGAGTCATTCAACAGGACATACCTTTCCTTCCCGTCGTTCTTCGGGCTGAATGTATTCAACAACACCGTTGAGAATGTTGTCGGGCTTTACCGGCAGCGGGAGCAGCAGATACTCAACAACCCGGCGCTCGATACTGTCCAGAAGAACCAGGCGCTGCAGAACGCCCTTGCTGAGTCCTTCTATGAAGGGCTTGAAGCATTCAGCTTTGCAAGCGGAAGCGCAGGTAAATTCCTGCCGGCAGTAAACTGGGGCATCCGCTGGGAAGGACTCGAGGACTGGGGTATCTGGGGTGGATATGCCAAGCGTGTTTCGCTCGAGCATAAGTACCAGTCAACCTACCAGGAGAATGTGCAGATTACCGATAACGGCAGAGCAGTACAAAACCAGATTGTACAATTCGGCTTCCAGCCGATAATCGGGATAACCGCTGCCTTCGACGAGGAGAAGCTGGATGGCAACCTGACGGGTACATTGCGATGGTCCACCACGAAAAGCTTCCAGTTGAACTCGGCGGCTCGCTCTACAATATCCGCGCAGGCTACGACGGAAATAACAGGCCAGGCAAGCTATGTAATGAGAGGTTTTTCATTCTCGTTGCTTGGATTGGAGCTCGAGAATGATTTCGAGCTGAGTATGCTTGCCACATACAAAGACAATGACAGAACAACTTTCGACGTATTCGACGAACAGAGCTTCCAGAATAACGAGGAAGGCCGTACACTTGACGGCAACACACAGATAATCCTCGAGCCGAGGGCTCGCTATTCCATGAGCCAGCGTGTAACCGCCAGCTTCTTCGTGCGCTACGAAGGCACATTCACAGAGGGTGCTGCACAGCCGGGTTACCACACAACCCAGGTTGGCCTGGATATTCGCATCTCAATCGCCGGCGGAAGATGATGTGCCGATGCGCTAATATGCTGATGCAGTAATTAATAGATCTGTCCTCCTGAGCGCAGTGAAGAATCGGTTAACAACCTGTACAACGAATGTCATTTCCAGAATAGAGTTCGATAATTACATGTAAGAAAATATAGGTATAACTACCTATAGAATTCCATTTGAGATTTAATTTATATTGACTATATTCATAATCAGGCAATGTTAACTTTACTTACTTATTTATGGAGGTGACTAATGCGTATACTTAGCATAGCATTTTTTGCACTTTTCTTACTCGGTATCTCCTCTTGTGAAGAATCATCAACAAATACAGAAAGGACATCGGGCGATGATAACATTCAGATTATTATTGGTGGCGGAACAATTGTAATCGATGATGGCAGTGGTAATGTTATAGATACAGGTATTGATGATTACACATTCGAAGATGGTTCAACAATAACAGATAAAATTCAGGACTGCTTCCTCGAAAATTCCAAGAATCACGGTCAGTACGTACGTTGCGTTGCACACCTTACTAATCAACTCGTCAGAGATGGTATAATAACGGGGGAAGAAAAAGGTGTAATTATGTCTATTGCAGCACAAACTGACATTGGGAAAAAGAAATAAGTAGAAAATAAGCGGTTGCATCCCCATGTTATCGGAGTACCAACCAAAATAAAGTGCTCTCGTTTCGCGTGACTTTTTTGTAGAGGCAAGTAATGCCTTGTTTAATTGTCATTCCCGTTAAGGCGGGTAAACTGTATTAATTAGTGTTTTTTGATTCCTGTTTTCACAGCATTTAAGTATAAAAAAAATCCCCGCATTGCGGGGATTTTTACTTCGCTCTGTTTGCCATGCCTTACTTGTTCTTGTCCTTTTCTTCGTCCACCACTGTGTAGTCTGCTTCCTCTACGTCGGGATCACCAGATGCTGATTTTGTTTGCTCTTGTGCGTTTCCGGACTGTTCCTGCTGTGCGCCTTCCTGCTGGTACATCTGACTGGAAGCCTGGCTCCATGCCTGATTCAGTGCATCTATCGCCGGTTTAATGTCGCCAGCATTTTCTTTGATTGCCTTAGAGAGGCGTTCCTTTGCCTCCTCAATTTTTGTTTTGTATTCCGGCTTAATTTTGTCGCCAAGCTCATTGAGCTGCTTTTCAGTAGAATAAACAAGCGAGTCGGCCTGGTTTCGCTGGTCAATTTCCTCGCGGCGTTTCTTGTCGTCGGCTGCATTCTGCTGTGCATCGTTTTTCATCTTCTCGATTTCTTCCTTGGAAAGCCCGCTGGAAGACTCGATACGGATGTTCTGCTCCTTGTTTGTAGCCTTGTCTTTAGCGCTAACACCGAGAATGCCGTTCACGTCAATGTCGAATGTAACCTCAACCTGTGGAACACCGCGCGGCGCCGGCGGGATACCGTCAAGATGGAACCTTCCGAGTGAGCGGTTGTCGCGCGCCATCGGGCGTTCGCCCTGCAGAATATGTATCTCCACGGATGTCTGGCTGTCGCTTGCCGTAGAGAACGTCTCGGTCTTCTTAGTCGGTATTGTCGTGTTGGCTGTAATCATCTGAGTCATCACGCCGCCAAGGGTTTCGATACCAAGTGTTAGCGGGGTAACATCGAGAAGCAGGACATCGTCAATGTCTCCGCTGAGCACACCGCCCTGTATAGCAGCGCCGATTGCAACAACTTCATCCGGGTTTACACCGCGTGACGGGTCTTTGCCAAAGAAACCTTTTACCAGTTCCTGTATCTTCGGTATCCTTGTGGAACCACCGACAAGGATTATCTCATCAATGTCGTTAGGCGAAAGCTTTGCATCTTTCATTGCCTGCTCGCACGGGCCGAGAGTCTTTTTGAATAGATCCTCATTCAGGCTCTCGAATTTGGAGCGTGAGATAGTCAGGTTCAGGTGCTTTGGCCCGTCCTGCGTAGCTGTGATGAAAGGCAGGTTAACGTCAGTCTGCAAAGTTTGCGACAGTTCGATTTTTGCCTTTTCGGCAGCTTCGCGGAGGCGTTGTAGTGCCATCGGGTCCTTGCGGAGGTCCATGCCTTCCTGTTTCTGGAACTCTTCAGCGAGGTAGTCAATCATGCGCTTGTCGAAGTTGTCGCCGCCGAGGTGAGTGTCACCATTTGTAGATTTTACTTCGAAGACGCCATCGCCGATTTCCAGAATTGAAATATCAAATGTTCCGCCGCCGAGGTCATAAACGGCAACGGTCATGTTTTTGCCTTTTTTATCGAGACCGTAGGCAAGCGCTGCTGCCGTCGGCTCGTTAATTATACGCCTAACCTTGAGCCCTGCTATTTCGCCGGCGTCCTTGGTTGCCTGACGCTGGGAGTCGTTAAAGTAAGCCGGTACTGTAATTACTGCTTCCTCAATTTTCTGCCCAAGGTATTCTTCCGCAGTCTGCTTCATCTTCTGAAGCACCATCGCGGAAATTTCCGGCGGCGAGTAGAGCTTGTCGTTAATTGTAACGCGGATGGTCTGCCCGTCGTCAGATGCTTTCACTGCATAGGGCACCATCTTGGACTCTTCGGTCACTTCTTCAATCCTACGGCCCATAAAGCGTTTGATTGAATAAATCGTGTTGCTGGGATTTGTAACCGCCTGCCTCTTTGCCGACTGGCCAACGAGACGTTCCCCATTTTTGGCAAAAGCCACCATTGAGGGCGTTGTGCGTGTGCCTTCGGCATTTGCAATTACTGTCGGCGACGAGCCTTCCATAACTGCAACGCAGGAGTTAGTTGTTCCCAGGTCAATTCCTATTATCTTTCCCATAATCTCAACCTCTTATTAAGCAATAATTTAACTCTCGTCTTTTTAATAATGATATTGCGTGTTTACGTATCATCTGTTATAAAATTTTTATCTTGCAGCATTACACGTGCGAAAGCAAGGAGCGCATGCCCCCTGCTTCCTCATGGTGTTTATGCGCTGCTGTCAGTTAATCTCAATATCAACTTCTTTAGGTTTTACTTCATCCTTTATAGGGATGCTTATAAGCAATACTCCGTGGTCCATCTTTGCATTCACCTTGCTGCTGTCAACATAGTCCGGCAGCCTGAAAGAACGTTTGAATTTGCCGTAGTACCTTTCGCTGCGCCAGATCTTCTCATTCTCGACTTCGCGCTGATTTCTGCTTCCGCTGATGGTCAGGATGTTCTC
>CAYVVD010000016.1:0-76888 GCA_964454975.1 uncultured Hyphomicrobiales bacterium
GCTAAAGCGCTGGGTGTTCCGGAATCACGTGCCCGCGGCCTTGGTGAAGATGAACTACTTTACGACAACGATACTCCCGAAGGAAGACTTTACAGCAGGACAGTGATTATCGAAATCGTAACAACTATTGAATAGCAACAATACTTAACTTTGGGTGTAATTATTTATAAACTCAGCAGTTAATTCTAAATAAATGAATATTGCCCGGGGGCAGAAATGAAAAAATTATTATTTATCGCTTTAGTTTGTTTGTTCATACTTCCTGTTTTGCTAAGCGCTCAGAGGATGGAAATTGACACAATTATTACTGACAATTATCCAACTATGAGGGCTGAGTTCAGGGCCTACGACGATGCTGATTTTGAAATCAGAGATTACACTGACGAAACTGAATTCACGCTTACTGAAAACGGTGTGGATAAGCCCTTGGATCTTGTTTATTGCGAACCAAAAAAATCCCGTTTTTCGTTGATTTTATGTGTTGACCGCACTGGCTCAATGAATGAACCTGTTGATAAGACAAAGTCCGGCTCTCCTATCAGAAGAGTGGTTGCGCAAAAAGCTTTGATTGAGTTAATTAGAAGGCTACCTCCCGGCAGGTCAAATTGTGCGATAACCTCATTTTCATTTACAAATGCCCAGGGTTCAAAACTTGAGCACGATTTCTCGTCAGACACACTTTCTCTCATTGATTCTGTGAGAAATATCAAGTTCCAGGGCGGAACAGACTATAACAAAGGTTTCCTTGGAGTTACACCTTCAAACCCGCAAAGACCCGGCAGTATTGAAATGGCAGAAAGGGCTCCTTTTTACCCGATTATTATTTTCTTAACAGATGGCGAACATGACGAAAACAATGGTATTGTTGAGGTTGGAGAAATTACTGCAGCAGCAAATGCTGTCAAAAACGGCCTTGGCGCAAGAGTTTATGCCGTAACGCTTGGCCTTGCTGTGCCACCGGAATTAGAATCAATTTCTTCGGGTACAGGCGGAGAGGCATTTTCTGACTTATCAGGTGACTTGATATCAAGTATTTACCTCGATATTCTTAGAGCTGCTGAAGATTTTGGCGAGCCGGTACCCTGCCATTTAGAATGGGAAACCGATTGCGACGGCGGCGGCGATGTTGAACTCACGCTCGACAGGTTTGGAGGACTATCAGACACAAAATCTTATAACATACCTCCTTCATTGCTCCCACGTACTGAAATTAGTCCGAATAATTTTGCTTTCCTTAATGGTGCGCTGAATGTTGAGCAAGACACTACCATTACAATATGCGCAGAGCAGAATGAAGTAATAATTGACGGCTTTTCTTCGGACGACCCGAGATATACAATTGACTGGGGCACAAACCCACCCCCAATTACTCTTGATGCAGGAATGTGCATTGATGTTGACGTGAAGTACACACCCGATGACCGGATTTGCTCCAAGCCCGACTTTAACCTGACTGGTAACATTTGCAGTGGGAATGAGATAAATGCAGAGGGAGGATTTGTTTATAGCGAAGACGTTAACATGGGTTCGACTCCTCCGGGTACTCCAAAAGAGCTTGAAGTTGACCAGGTACTGTGTAACCATACCTGTAATCCTGTCAGGGTTACAAATTTGAGCATAGCCCCAGGACCACAAAACACTCATTTTGGTGTTGTCACTGCTACTCCATTTGATATCCCTCCCGGCGAATGTGTAAAAATTAAATTCCGCTACCTGCCGCCCGAAGAGGGTAATAGCACAGCGGAATGGGTGGCTTTAGTTGACGGTAATCAATACCGCTCACAAATCAACGGCTCCGGTTCTGGAAGCCCTGAAATACAGACTGCTCCAGAACTTACATTCGAAGACCTTGATTGTAATACACCCCAGCGTTGTGTTGACTTTACAATCGAAAACATTGGCTCGTTGCCGCTCGACATAAGCGATATTAATATTTCTGATGCAGTATTTACCGTAAATCCAACTTCACTTAGTGTTGCACCCGGAGAATCTGAAACAGTGCAGGTTTGCTTTACAACGACAGATATTGATCCAATAAACGCAACGATGACTATAAACAGCAACGCGAAGGCAGAACCTGCCAGACAGGTTACATTAAATGGTAAGTACCTGAAACACGATTTTGATGTTGAAAACCTATCAATTGATTTGGGGCAGATTTGTCCGGGTGAGCAACCATCAATAGATTTCTTTGTTAATAACACCGGCACCTCAGATATTGATATTTCATTAACTGAAAGTGCAGGAATATCATTGATTAGCCCTACACCATTTACAATAACGACTGGTGGACAGGAACAGATAATTGCAGATTTCCTGCGACGCGATAATGAAGGACCCATTAATGAAACAATCACACTGACTGACGATATTTGTGGAAAGGAAATCACTGTAAATATAATCGGCGATGTTGTTATGCCCCATATCGTAGGGCCAACAACAGTATTCCAGGCAACTGTTGGTTCATTCGATGATAAGACAATTACTTTAACAAATAATTCTACAAGGGACGCAACAATAACCACCATAGCAACCGATAATCCCGAGTTTACGGTTATTTCGCCATCACTCCCGCCTGATATACCGATTGCCGCAGGTGGAACAATTGATATTACTGTTCGTTACGAGCCGGTAGTTGATGCAGCATCAGCTTATCTTATTATTGAAGGCACACCCTGTAATGTTCTAGACTCGGTTGCATTAAACGGCGGTGCCGACCTTGCTACTGCTGAAATCAAAATTGACCAGTACAGTGGGCTTATTGGCGAAACAATCACAATAGATGTAGAGCTAATTAACAAATTCCGTTTCGCTGAATCGGGTGCAACTATGGTTGACTTTAAGCTTAGTTTTAATGGTGAATTGCTCGAACCCGTTCCAATATCCGGCACAATGAACGGCATCACAAGGACTTTGGATGTCAGCTTCCCCGCATCAGGCAACAATGATGAAACTCTTCCATTAACATTCCTTGTTCTCGATGGCAACGGAGCCACATCAACAGATCTGTCAATCAGCAATCCTACACCTGACGGGGCTGTTGTGATAACACCGGTAATAGGCACATTCAACCTGGTTGAGGCATCAGCTGATTTTAGAACTGATCCAAACTTCTCTGCTGATCCCGGCCAGATAATTGAAGTTCCATTATTCATAAATAATTCTCTTAATGTTACTGATTTCCACCAGGGAATTACAACTACTATTAGCTTTAATTCCACTATTCTGGAGCCAATTTTTATACCGGATGCGGACGACATTCAGCCGGGTGGAATGCGTACAGTTACCGTAAAGAACCTTCCTTTGCCTTCAGGACCTGGAGAGTTTGAACTAAGCTCATTGCAATTCAGGGCCATGCTTGGCAATGTACTAACAAGCGATATAAAAATAGAGAACACTGTAGCACAGAACGGCTATGTTGAGTTTTCCGAGCAATCCGGAACCTTCCTTTTGACAGGTGTTTGCGAGGAAGGCAGCACGCTGAGATTATTCGACCCGACAGGCACACGCAACGAAATTCTAACACCGGCACCACATCCGGTTAGCAGCGATACAGAACTTGCTTTCAGCACACGCGAAAAGGGCAACATCAGGCTTGAAGTTATTGATGTATCCGGCAGGACAACTCATGTATTGTTCGAGGGCTACCTGGAAAGAGGCGAACATTTAGTACCTTTCAGGGTATCAGAATTGGAAACCGGAACTTACCTGATTGTGCTGAAATCCCCAAGGCATATAGAGACTGCTCGCATTGAGGTAGTTAAATAGTTTAGCAGTTTGAAAATTTTGAGTTTATACAACCCCCTCACTCAAGAGGGGGTTTTTATCTTATTAGTTACACTCCAAATTTATGTGGATATTACGGTAAGATAATTCCCAATTAATGCCAATCCTCGACTATGCTGTCATGCCAAATAATCCTTTTCATTTTTTATCTATACACCAGGTACTCCGAACCAAGTACTGTTTATCCGTTTTTTTAATTTTCTCTAAATGTTTAATTTGAATTTGATATACTTAAACATCCGGAAATTTAATGCTGAGCAGGTGGGAAACCCTAAAGTCAACTAAAATCAATGATTTAATCATTTTTACAGCAAACAGGGTTACACGCCGGCATCCAACATGGGACAAAACCTCTGATTTTGTTGTTCTCGACACTCCGGAATGGGTGAATATTATCCCGATTAACACTAATAAAGAGGTAGTGTTTGTAGAGCAATTCAGGCATGGGACAAGCGACATCACACTCGAAGTACCAGGAGGACTGATTGAATCGGGGGAAGAACCCCGCATGGCCGGGCAAAGAGAATGTACTGAAGAAACAGGATATACATCAGGCAAAGATGCCATTTTAATTGGTGAAAATTTTCCTAACCCGGCATTTCTGAATAACAAATGCTATTCTTTTGTATGGTTCGGGTGCGAAAAGATGATTGAGCAATCACTGGATGGAAACGAAGATATAAATGTAAGGCTGATACCGCTTTCTGATATTAAACAAATGATTACCGATGGTGTTATAAATCATTCACTTGTTTTAAACGCATTTTTCTTTTTCAGCCTAAAATACGGATTATAGAGGCAATGGGAAAAGTAATAGCTATAGCAAACCAAAAAGGCGGAGTTGGCAAAACAACTACCTCTGTTAACCTGGCAGCATCTCTTGCAGCAATGGAAAGCTCAGTCCTGTTGATAGACATTGATCCGCAGAGCAATGCAACAAATGGCGTTGGCGTCGAATCCCGCAACCTTGACAGGACAGTTTATGAAGTTCTGGTTAACGATTTGGAGGCTGAATCAGCTGTACTCGATACTCAAATGCCGAACCTGTCGCTTCTGCCCTCGCACATTAATCTTGTCGGAGCCGAAATCGAAATGGTTGAATCGGAAAACCGCGAAAAAAGATTGAAAAATGCGCTCATTAGCATTAGAAAACAATACGATTATTTAATAATTGATTGCCCGCCTTCGCTTGGCTTGCTTACACTAAATTCTCTAACTGCGGCGGATTCTGTGTTGATACCTGTGCAGTGCGAGTACTATGCTCTTGAAGGCCTTGGGCAACTTCTGAATACAATTTCTATTGTCCGCTACCACCTGAACAAAGAACTTGATATAGAAGGCGTATTGCTTACGATGTACGATTCCCGACTTCGTCTATCAAACCAGGTAGTGGATGAAGTCCAGAACCACTTTGGTAACAAGGTTTTTGAAACAGTAATCCAAAGAAATGTAAGGCTCTCGGAAGCTCCGAGCCACGGTAAACCGGTTATACTTTATGACGCTGTAAGCACCGGAGCAAAAAATTATTTATCTTTGGCAAATGAACTAATCAGCAGGAATAACCATATCTGAGTAAATGTCTAAGGCAAAAAAAATAAAACCGGGTCTGGGCAAAGGCCTCGGGGCGCTAATTCCAAATGTAAGATTCTCTAAAGATAAGGGTTTCGATATAAGCGAAGAAGAAATACCGGAAGGTGGTAGTTTTGGGCTTATTGAAATATCCAAAGTAACAAAGAATCCCTACCAGCCTCGCCATGACTTCGAAGAAGAGGCTCTTGAAGACCTTAAAAAATCCATTCTCGAGCATGGGGTTATCCAGCCTGTTACCCTCAGGCGGGTTATTGGCGGGTTTGAACTGATTGCAGGTGAGCGAAGGCTGCGTGCTTCAAAAGAAGCAGGGCTTGAGAAAATCCCGGCATACATTCTTGATATTGAATCCTCTGTTGAGATGCTGGAAATAGCTCTTATTGAGAATGTTCAACGCGAGGATCTCAACCCGGTAGAAATAGCTTACGGCTACCAGACACTTATTGAAGAATGCAAATTGACACAAGAAGAAGTTGCTGTAAAAGTTGGTAAAGACCGCTCAACGATAGCCAATTTTCTCCGTTTACTAAAGTTACCTGAAAAAGTGCATGAGAGCCTTAGGAAAAAACTTATTACAATGGGGCATGCGCGAACGCTCATCACGTTGAACGAGCACAGTAAGATATTAGCTGTATGGAAAGAAATTCTCGATAAATCTCTCTCTGTAAGAGCTACTGAAGAACTTGTAAGGAACATACAAGACAGAGCTTTTAAGGCCAATCCGAAGAAATCCAAGAAAGAGATAATTAATGAGAAAGTACGTATAGCACTGGACCATACAGAAGATAATCTCAGGCAGGTATTTGGAACTGAAGTCAGGATAAAACCAAAAACACCGGAATCCGGGCTTGTAGAGTTTGAGTTTTACTCGAAAGAAGACCTGGATCGCTTACTTGAATTATTTTACAAAGCCCGTGAATAACATGAAACACAGCACATTTATTAGAGTTAGGTACGCAGATACAGACAGGATGGGTGTTGTTTATAATGGCAACTATTTCACTTACTTCGAAATCGGCAGGACAGAGCTGATGCGAAGCATGGGGCTTGCTTATTCAAAATGCGAAGAACTTGGGTATATGCTTCCATTGACCGAAGCAAAGGCAAATTACATAAGCCCGGCCTTTTATGATGACGAATTGGAAATTAATGCAGAGCTTGTTTATGAAAATAAAGCAAGTATAAAATTCGTTTATAATATTTTGCATGATAGAACCTTAATCGCACAAGGGCATACTATACATATATTCGTAAACGCAGGCACAATGAAACCGGTCAAACCTCCGAAAATATTCATTGAAACAGTTGAAGCCTACAAAAACAGGGAGGCAGATGCTGCTTGATACAATTTTTGACGGATTTACCGGGAATAGAAATATGAAATTCAGGCTTTCATTATTTGCTGCCATTCTATTGATAGGTATCACTTCTGCTTATTCGCAATCGCCTTACCAGTTCCTTCGTTATGTATCGAGTGCACGTGCGGCAGGAATAGCCGGTTGTTTCGTTTCTATGCCGAACGACGCATCCGCATTGTTTTACAACCCTGCCACTGTTTATTCTGTTGATGAAAAGAAAACATCTTTTACGTTTTTAAAGCATGTACTCGATATAAATTCCGGTAATGCAACTTACGTTCACAAACTCGAGGAGGGTGTTCTCGCCGGTTCCGTAAATTTTACAAACTACGGTTCATTTGAATACGCAGATTCTGAGGGTAATCGTGACGGCAGGACCTTTAGCGCCAATGATGTTGCTTTGGGAGCCACTTATTCAAATATTATCGACACAAATTTCTACTGGGGGGCTACACTAAAATTTGTTTTCTCAAATCTTGAGGAGTTTAGCTCAACAGCACTTGCCCTTGATGCTGGAATACTTTACAGGATTCCGGAGAAAAGGACAAACATCGGTGTTTCCATTCTACACAGCGGATTCCAGCTTACAGGCATTAATGGTGTAAGCGAAAACCTGCCGCTGGACATTCGAGCTGGTATAAACCACAGGCTTCGGGGACTCCCCTTGTTGGTGAATTTTACCTTCCACCACCTTGCAGATGATGAAGGAGATTTTTTTGACAGATTTAAAAATTTTGCACTTGGCGGTGAGCTTTATCTTGGTAACAACCTGCGTGCAAGGCTTGGTTATGACAACCAGGTCAGGAACTTTGCTTCAACTGATTCTGACAAAGGACTTTCTGGTTTCAGTGGTGGCATTGGCATTGTGATTGAGGAATTTAATTTTGATTATGCCCTTGCTCAATATGGAGCAGCCGCATCCTTACATAGATTCAGCATTGCATTGGACATTTAAGCAGATATTAACATGAAAAACCTGTCATTTTTACTAATTGCAGCCTTGATATTTCTAACTACGACCCTGAATTCCCAGGGAGTCCCTAAATACAATCAAAAACTTGTAGGAAAAAATATTTACCCGATACTAGTTTTTTCTGATATTAAAACATGTAAGGAAATTCTTCAGACTATAGAATTAAAAGCCACCGAAGTTGACGCATTCCTGGAATTTAATGCATTACTTAGCCAGGTAATCGAACATTCCGAGGGCCAGAACTTAAAACCTGATGACCCCATCAAAGTTGAAATGGACTATGCCCTTGCAGAAAACGGCCTTTTTTTTCTTTCACGGGGTAAACTCACTGGTGCTGAAGCCCTTGCTTATAAAAGATTCACAACCTCTATTAGGGATGCTATCAAGCTTGCTGATGGAGAAGCAAAGCCAAAACCGAAAACTCCAAAAGAATAAACTCATTTTTGTTGAAAATTAGCCTTATGAAAAAAAGTTAGTTTTCTTTAATTTTCCGGAATTATTGTGGATTAATCCGGGAATTACTTTTTATATGAAAGTTTCATTTGTCTCCCCGGTGTATTACGAAGAAGAAATCGTTAAAGATACATATCACGCTCTGAAAAAAACTTACGGACAGTTACAGGTACTCGACCCTTCAATCAATGAAGTTGAATATATTTTTGTAAACAACCATAGTTTTGACAGGACTTGTTCTATCCTTAGGGAATTGAACAAAACAGATCCGTCTGTTAAACTAATCAGGTTAAGCAGGAATTTTGGTTTTGAAACTGCTTATTCTTGCGGCATCCAACATGCAAGCGGTGATATAATGATAACACTCGATGGCGATTTGCAGGATCCCCCTGAAGTCGCAATCGAGATGTTTAAGAAGTATAAAGAAGGGCATAAAGTAGTTCTTGGTAAAAGGATTAAAAGAAAAGGCCGAAATTTCATTCTTAAATTTGCTTATAAGATATTTTACAGGCTTCTCAATAAGATGTCAGAAAGTCCGATTTTCGAAGATGTTGGCGAGTTTAAACTGGTTGACAAACAGATTGTTGATTTAATCAAGGGTTTCAGGGAAACAGATAAGTTTATCAGGGGCCTGGTTTCCTGGCTGGGATTTGACCCGGTTTTTGTTGAGTATGTCCGCGACGAACGGAAAAAAGGCAAGAGCAGTTTTAACTTTCACAGGCTTTTTTCAGTTGCTATTGACGGTATTACATCTTTCTCAACAGCGCCACTTCGCTTGTTTTCTTATACTGGAATTATTATATCCATGTTGAGCCTTGTAGCAGCAGGTTATATCGTTTTCAGGAAAATATTCGAGGTTGATTTCCCGTGGGGCTATCCCACCTTGATAATTGCAGTGCTGTTCTTTGGCGGAATGAATATGGTGGGCCTTGGCATGGTCGGAGAATATGTTGGCAGGATTTTCCGCGAAGTTAAGCAGCGCCCCGAGTTTTTAGTAGAATATAAAGTAGGTTTTGAAAATTAAACAAACGGTGATTTAATGAAGGTAGTACTTCTTGCCGGCGGATTTGGGACCCGCCTGACAGAAGAAACAGAGCTGAAACCCAAGCCGATGGTAGAGATTGGAGGCAAGCCGATTCTCTGGCATATAATGAAAATTTATTCTTCATACGGGCACAACGAGTTTGTTATTTGTCTCGGTTATAAAGGATATTATATTAAAGAGTATTTTGTAAACTACTTCAACCACCAGAGCGACCTGACGGTTGATCTGTCGGACGGAAGTGTTGAAGTTCATAAAAGCGAGGCGGAGAACTGGAAAGTCACTCTTGTTGATACAGGATTGCATACCATGACCGGTGGCAGAATAAAGCGAATCCGGAAGTATCTGAATGAAGAAACATTTATGGTTACTTATGGTGATGGTGTAGGAAGTGTGCACATCAATGAGTTACTTGATTTTCACAAAAAACACGGTAAATCTGCTACACTGACATCGGTACAGCCTCTCGGCAGATTCGGCGCGATAAATATCAACAATGAAGACAAAGCAATTACAAAATTCATTGAAAAGCCTGCCGGCGACGGCTCCTTCATAAACGGCGGCTTTTTTGTACTCGAACCGAAAATCTTTGACTATATTAAAGATGATACTACAGTCTGGGAGCGTGACCCGCTTGAAAAACTTGCAAGTGACAAAGAACTATTCGCTTTCCATCACAATGGCTTCTGGAAGCCGATGGATACACTGCGCGACAAACGTGAATTAGATAAGTTGTGGGATGAAGGAAAAGCGGAGTGGAAGACATGGTAAAAAACGTACTTATAAGCGGCGCTACCGGATTTGTAGGTTCAAACCTTGTCCGTAGATTTTCAGACGAGGGATACAAGGTATATGCACTTGTTGCCTCAAGGCTAAATGAGCATGTTGAAAGAATAAACAAGGTTCAGAGTGTTGAGATAGTAGAGCTTGACGACGTTGCAGACCAGAAAATCAAGACCCTGCCGGAATTTGAGGCATGTGTTCATCTTGCAGCATACGGCGTGAATTTCAAGCAAAAGGATTACAACGAACTGATTGACGCCAATATAAGGTTAACGCTAAGGTTGATTGATTATTGCGCTAACCACAAAGTGAAAAAATTCGTCAACACAGGCTCAAGCGCAGAATATGCACGTGATGACCTGGGTAATTTTAAGGAGGATTCCCGCCTCGGTCCGGAGAATTTGTACGGCGCTTCAAAACTATCTGCCATTAAGATGGGAAACCTGCTCGCAAGACAGCTGAAAATCCAAATAAACTCGGTCCGGCCATTTGGAATTTACGGTGAACGGGAAAGCATGCACAGGCTTGTTCCATTGCTTATGGAAGCGGGAATAAAAAAACAAATCCTGAATATGTCCCCCGGTAAACAGATAAGAGATTATCTTTACGTAAGCGATATGATTGACGCTTTTTTCCGTATAGCCACTATGGAATCGCCCAACTATGAGATATATAACATTTGTTCATCAAAACCTGTTACTGTGCGCCAGATTGTTAAAACCCTGATAAAACTTACAGGCTTCAACGAAATGTATTTTAATTTTGGCGCTTTTGACTACAGGCCGCATGACCTTCTTCGCGTTGTTGGCGATAATACAAAGCTTAGAGAACAACTCGGCTGGGAACCCAAAGTAAGCCTTGAAGAGGGCCTGCAACGCACTTACGAATGGTATAGGGAATACTTTACGAGTGGGAATGAAAACTGATAAATTATTTAATGGCTTTTTTGAAGGTAAACGTGTTTTCATAACCGGCCATACAGGCTTCAAAGGCTCATGGCTTAGCCTTTGGCTGAAAAAGCTTGGCGCCGAGGTAGCTGGTTATGCCCTTGATCCGAAAACAGAAAGGGATAATTTCGTAATTACAAGTTTAAGTGATAAAATCACCGATTACAGGGCTGATGTACGCGATTTTACTACTCTCAAGTCTAAGGTTGATGAATTCAAACCTGATATAATTTTCCACCTTGCAGCCCAGGCCCTTGTAAGACCCTCATACGATGAGCCCCGCGATACATTTGACACGAATGTAATGGGAACGGTGAATATCCTTGAATGCTTGAGGGAAAGTGAAACAGCAAAGGCACTGGTTAATATAACATCTGACAAATGCTATGAAAACAAGGAATGGCTCTGGGGTTACCGGGAGATTGACCCTCTCGGGGGCCGGGATCCATACAGTGCGAGCAAAGGAGCCAGCGAGATAGTAACGTCTTCATACCTGCGATCATTTTTTCACACCGATAAATTTTATGAGCATGGGAAAGTAATTGCTTCTGTGCGGGCAGGGAATGTTCTTGGCGGCGGCGACTGGTCAAGGGACAGGATAATGACCGACAGCATTAATGCACTGGAAAACGGCCAGCCTATTAAAGTACGCAATCCAAGGCACACACGCCCCTGGCAGCATGTCCTGGAACCGCTCGGCGGATATATGCTACTTGCTTCAAAACTTTCGGAATCACCTGCAAAATACTCAGGTGCATGGAACTTCGGGCCTAACCAGGATTCTATCATTCCCGTAGGGGACATTGCTGACCTCGTAATTAAGCACTATGGAGAGGGAAGCTGGGAAGACATGTCAGACCCAAATCAGCCCCACGAAGCAAGCCTGCTCAGCCTGGACATCAGCAAAGCGCGTTTTGAATTAGGCTGGGAACCAACATTGAATATCGAAGAAACAATCCGATTTACTATTGATTGGTATAAAAACTACCGTGATAAGGATATGTTCGAATACTGCACCGGGCAAATTGTTGAATTCACCTCCAAAGTTGGGTGGCGACTTGTGAATGGATAAAAAAGATCTTAAAAAACGAATGCTCTTTATTGTCGGCCGGGGACGCTCCGGTACAACACTTTTACAGACTATCCTTAATACACACCCCAAAATATCAGTAGCGGAAGAAGGACAGTTCATGATGCTTCTGAAAGGCCGGTATAGTAAAGGAAGTTGGAATAAAGAAAGGATCAAAGCATTCTATGATGACCTGTGGCTCGAACGGCGCCTCGAAAACTGGAGCCTCAATAAAGAACAATTAATCGAGCTATTGCTATCATTTGGAAATGAAGCAAGTTATAGCGATTTGTGCGCAACCGTTTACGCAAATAATGCAATGACACAAGAGAAAGACGATGATGCCTGGCTTGGTGATAAAAATCCCCACTATGCCTTGTTTTTAAATGATATTATGGAAGTATTCCCCGATGCGAAATTTATTCATATTGTACGAGATTACAGGGATACTGTTCTCTCCTACCAAAATGTGGATTTTGACCCGGATTGGACTACACCTCTTGCACAACGATGGGTTATCTACAACAATGAAGTCCTGAAATATCGAAACAAACACCCGGATAAATTCATTGAACTTAAATTCGAGGATTTGCTTACGCTGCCTTTTGAGCGTTTAACTGCGATTTGCAATTTCCTTGGAATCGAATTTTATGAAGAAATGCTTGAATTTTACAAAGGCAAGGACCGTGAATACTGGAACAGGAACTGGCAGCAGATGCTTTCGAAACCCCTTGACAGCAGCCGTATATATACCTGGCGTAAAAAAATGAAAGAAGAGGATATTAAAATATGCGATGTTATTTGCGGCGAAATGGCAACGCAATTCGGATATGAGCCAGAATTTAATTTGTCAGCTCCTACAATCTCAACGGGTAGATTATATGGCTCGTTATTGACTTTCCTTGAGAGAAACATCTACAAACTACCTCTTGGATTTACCAGCCGATTCCTGACCTTGTACCGCCGTGCTACGAAATCCCTTGATTAACATTCCTAAACTATTAATTATTTTTCATATATTAAATCTTTCAATTACAAATAGCGGAGAACAAATGAACAGGTTTATATATTCTCTTTGTGTTTTTATTGCCATTTTATTAATGGGATCAAACGAGTCCCATGCAGGTAAACCATTGGTATCAGCTTTATGGATTCATCCTGAAGAACCTACAAATTGTGATGAAATAGAATTCGGGGTTACATTTGGGAATGAGTTTGAGTTTCCCGTAAATAATCTCGAAGTTGTGGCTGAGGTTACTGATTTATCATCTAATGAGGTAGTCTGGAACTACACGCATTCAAAATTCGATTTACCAGTTAAATCCAGTGGTGAGAAGTCAATAACATTTAACCAGAAGTTTTCCCCAATAAATTTTGGGAGCTTCAGAATAGGAATTGAATGGAATTCGCCGGATAATATTGACCCTGTCAACAATACATACGAAACAAACTTTGACGTTGCAGAAGGAAAAATTCCGCTACCAACACTTACATCTCACATGGATGGTGAAACTTTCTCCAGTTTTCGCCCTGAGTTCAGTTTTGAGCCAATGGTTGGAAAATTGATTGATTTTGAATTTTATAAGGATATTGATTTAACAAACAAGCTGATATTTTTTACAGGCCTGAGCAATCCTACAGGCAAATTAAACCTGGATTTAAGCGGTGTATTATTCAATCAGCCTGTCTATACTCGTTTCAGGGCTACTCAACCCGAAAAAGGCAAAGAAAGTGATTGGAGCCAGACTCATGAATTTTTCACTCCACCCGGACCACGGTTCGAATCAGGGACTCCTGCTGAATTAGACACAATACAATCTATTAGTCAAAATAAGTTCGTTGCCAGGTATAACCCGGGATTTTCAGATGATACCCTGGGTAATTATACAAGCAGGGTAAATATTTATAATACTAATGATTCTTTATTGGGAACCATTGAGAAAGGTTATTCTGTTGAAGGAATTCGGTTAAACGGATTTAATTTCCACCTCAGGCATAGTTTTAATTACAGATGGTCCGTGCAGTTATACAATTCACGAAGGGAAAGCGAAGAAAGCCCGAAAATTAACTTTTTCACACCTCAATTCCCTCCAATTACCGGCCTGACTCCGGCACCAGGAAGCATTGTTGACGTAAAAAGGCCTGAGATCAGGTTTGACACAATAGGCCGTGCATATGAATATCATTATCAACTTGATAATAATCAACAATTTTCGAATCCGCTGAACGATGAATGGATAAGCGAGAATTTCATTATTCCCGGATTTGATTTATTACCGGGTATCAAACATTACCTAAGGGTGAGAGGTGTACTCTATGGCGATGAACCGAAATATACACAATTCGGGGATTGGTTCACCACCGATTTTACAATCAATTTGCCCGAAAGTGTCGAGCCATTAAATAACGACAATTTTAAGTATAAGGCCTACCTGAGCCAAAATTCAGACGCTTTAATACTTAGCTACAATCTTCCTGTCGAAGCTGAAACAGGTATCGAATTTTTCAATCTGAATGGCATAAAGGTGCATTTTGTTGAATTAGGCTTGCAGGGCACAGGCGAAAACCAAACCGTGATTTTGCTTGATGAACTCGAGAACGGAGTTTACCTGTTCAGGCTGCAATCCGGCAGCGCTTATGACACAGGTAAGTTTGTGATAGCAAGATAAAATGATTTAATGAAGAGCTGCAAGATTTTGCGGCTTTTCATTTTTAAATTTAATAAATCAGATATAACCCCTGTCAGCCAGGCTTGTGTGCTCCTTCCCGGCTATAATAATATGGTCGAGTATTCTTATCCCGATTATCTGGCCTGCTTTTACGAGTTGTTTTGTGATGTTGATGTCCTCTCCTGATGGCTCGGTATTGCCCGACGGGTGGTTATGAAGCAATATGATAGCAGCGGCGCTTTCTGAAATAGCCAGCTTGAAAACCTCCCGCGGATGCACTATGCTCGCATTCAGGGAGCCTTCGCTAATTATTACATCACGGATAATCTTGTTGGCCGAATTTAGCAGCACTGTCCTGAACTGTTCTTTTTGCATTCCCATCAACCGCGGAACAAAGTAGTTAACTACATCGGTCGGGCTCTGGATTGGTTTGCTCGTCAATAGCGGTGACGACTGCACCCTGCGGGCAAGCTCGAATGCAGCCGCCAGTGTAATCGCCCTTGCAGGGCCAATCCCGGGTACTTTACGGAAATTACTTTCGTCAAGCGCTGCCATGTCACTAAGGGAGAGGTGATCCCTCAGTAGAGATTTTGCCGCATCCAGAGCAGAAAATCCTTTTGTGCCGGATGATATTAATATCGCCAGTAACTCGGCATCGGATAATGTATGCGCACCATGTTTCTGGAGCTTTTCGCGGGGGCGTTCGTCCTCGCGCCAGTCGCGTATCGCCGTATATTTGCTATTCGTTGTGTACTTTTCCAACGCTTAACCTACTATTGAGTTAATCCATTTTAAGTATGGCTCGTGTCCTTCTGTAATTGGTACAGCAAGGATTTCCGGCACTTCGTAAGGATGCAGTTCCCTTATCCTTGACTCAAGGTTATCAAGTTGATCTTTAGTAGTCTTGATGATTACCTGGCATTCATTACTTTTTTCAATTTTGCCTTTCCATTTGTAAACTGAGACTGTGTTATTTATCAATGAGCAGCAGGCTGCGAGCTTTTCGGAAACGAGTATTTTTGCTATGTTTGTAGCGTTGTCGTAGGAATCTGTGGTTATAAATACGATTCTATGTTTATCTGTAAATATCATGGGTTCTCCTTTTTAACGGAAAATAGAAAAATAATGATTGATTTGCTAATATACCACCTGCATATAGCTTGTGCCCTGTATGCCTTCACAAAAAGTTGGCAGAATGCAGGGGTTAAGGAGGGGCTTATGGCAGTAGCGGTAATCGCGCTGGCGTTTGCAATATTCTGGGCACTTACTGCAACGCTTGCGAACATCATTATGCCTGATTCATGGGTGACAATCTACTTCACTAAGGACACGCTCTCCCTTGTAATGCTTCTAATTCCAGAATACTTCCTGTTCTATCACTTCTTCCTGAAAGAGAAATAGGTTATTCCACCTTCACAAACTTCTCCCGGAATTTCCCTTCTGTTGTTTCGATGATAATAAAATATCCGGGGTTGCCATTATTTAATAAAGACACCTGAATATAATTTTAGTCTCAAAATATTGTTTTTTTTATCCCTTTTCTGTTTGAATTTATTTAACCAGCAATATTGAGTCACGTTCAAATTTTGAAATAAAAAGCAGGAATTAATTCTTTGGTTTAGTGCTATACGCCGTATAGTATTTGTCTTCGAAAATCAAAATAGAATTTTCTGCGGCGATGTTCTTTATGCTGTCTGCATATTGACTGTTGTTCCTGTTGTCGAATAAGAACATTGCATCTGAATATTCTGACAGGTGTACTGAACTTGAATCTGTCAGGCAGATAAATATTTTGCCTGTTTGGCGGAAGTTCTCCGTATTAAAATAATAGCTTACTTGGGGATTGGGGATAAAACCGGGAGTTTTGGATTCATAGTATATTAAGCTTTTGTAACCCATATCATTGAAATGCATTGATATTAACTCAATGTTACTGTCTGGTGGGATGTTATAGTTGTAAAGCATCCTGACAGGCATGAAAAGCAGGACAAAGGGAACTACTATTTTCCCGCTTATTTTGTTTCTGAGAATTAATATCCCAACGACAAATGCTATGAATATTGATGAATAGATGAGCAGATAAACAGGTAAAGTCTGATTAGTTAAAAATTCTGACATGCCCGACCTGAACTCCTGTGAGAATGACCAAAAAGCAAGTGACAGAAAAGCCAATACTAATATTAAGGGCACTCTCTTTTTTTTGATTATTTCTGAAAGCCCAATGGATGAAATTATTGCAACAAATGGCAGTAGCATCAGTAAATACTTCCCGATTTTTGAACTTGAGAGGGAGATCATTATAAATATCAATGTGCCTGCAATTAAATAGAATTGAAAAGCTTTTCGCTGATTTGGAATTATGAAAGCAAATACAATAAAAGGCGCTGCTACAATCAACTGATTAACATAATAAAATACACCAAGCTCCTGTTGATGAATTGCCCTGCCTTCCGCAAACCTGTTGATTAATTCAAAGAAGATGTAGTAATCTATAAATTCGCTGCCATGCTTTGCATACATTAACAAATGCCAGGGAATCGTAATGAGCAGCGCTATCCCAGTCAGTATCAACAGAGCATTTAACGCTTTTTTCAGTCCTGTTGTTTTTCTGATAATCCCAATAAAGAAATAAAGCCCCGCTGCTGCAGGTATGATCAGTCCAATAAAAGGCTTCGTCAGCAGAGCTAATCCTGTGAAAATTCCTGAGTAATAAAGGTACTTTACTTTATCTTCTTCTTCGTGTTTCACAAAAAAGTATGCCGATATGAGTATCAATACTGTAATTGCAGTATCAAGCTGGCCACTGAATGAGAACTCATTGAAATAATTTGTTGTGAACAGCAGGCAGGCAGCTATCAATCCCTCGACTTTGCTTCTCCCGGCATGTATCAAAAAATAAGCGCCAATTAATGCAAAAATCAAAGTCCATATTCTATGTGCAGCCGGAATTTCACCTAATATCGTAACGGGGATAGAAGAAAGCCAGAAAAAAAGCGGTGGGCGGGCAGAACTATAAAGCCCGCCAAGGGAATACTCAGTTTGGTCTAAAACACAGCCATGCTCTGTAATAGCTTTGGTACGGACTGCGTAGATGCTTTCATCCCAGGGTTGCATTTCGATAGTAAATGCGAAATAGAGGATAGTAAACAGGGAAAAAGCAAGAATAAAATAAATGCTTATTGTGAGCTGAACATTTGACCCTTTGTCCATACAAGGCAATTTAATAAAAACATTACTCTGTATCACTAAATTAGAAAAGCCTTTCGGTTATTCTTCTACCGAAAGGCTTTAAAAAAAACAGAGTCTGCATTAATTGGTTTTATCTTCAGGATAAAGAATAAACTGCTTGAGGCTGTTAAAGTTGAAGTACTTATTGGCAGCGTCTTTAATTTGTTGTTTTGTTAATCTGTCTGCCATATCAGGAATTTTTTCAATGTTAGACATATCCATACCATTCATGTGGTACATCCTGAGGTTGTTCAGCCAGAAACGATTTTCCTTTTTGCTCGTTTCGAAAGTCCTCTTTTGGGTTTCAATGATCTTAGTCATGTATTCTTCTTCCGGGAGTTCGTCCTTCATGCTTTGTATTACTTTTTTCAACTCACCGATTAATTCTTCAACACGCAATGGATCGCAACCAAACGAGAAAGTAATTGTATAGCCCTGGTATGGATGATTCTCGAAGGAGGGATAGCATCCGACACCATAAACACCGCTTTTGTCTTCACGCATCACTTCACGAAGTTTAATATTTGCTACTTCGCATAGAGATTTCAATACATGCCGGTTGTATTCTCCATATTCAAAATCGCCGTTCATTACCATGTAAACATAGCTCTTTGGGTCAACCCCTTTGTAAATCTCTTTCTTAGCAGCAGTTTTTGGTGGACGCACTCCCCTGTCCCTGTAATTTGGAGCTTTTTCTTTTGATGGCAACGAACCAATATATTTCTCTACCATCGGCCTGAATTTTACCACATCAATGTTGCCAACGAAGAAAAATGTGATGCCGTTTGCATTGCTGAACATACTTTTGTAGAAGTTATATGCCTCATCAAGATTAATTTTGTCCAACATTTCTTCTGTCATCGGTTTGCTTCGTTCATCATAGTTGCTCAGAAAATATTGGATTGAATCAATAAGCGGCTTATAAGGTGAGTTTTTACTGTCCCTTATCCTCTGCTTTTGTATTGTCATAAATGCTTCAAGCGCTTCTTTGTCCTTGCGTGGCTGATTAAAGTAAAGGTTAATGAGTTGCATCATTGTTTCAATGTCTTCCGGGGAACAACTTCCGTACATTCCCTGTCCGATGTCCCAGATGGACGGGCTGACATTTACTAACTTACCGGCAAGTTTCTTTTCGAGAGTAATCTGGCTGAAGTCGCCAACTCCTCCCCTGTTGGCAATCCTTGCAGCATATTCAGCTGAAAGCCACTTTGCGTCGTCACTAATGGATGAACCGCCAAACTGGTAGGAGCTAAGAAGGATTTCATCTTCCTTAAAGTCAGTTTTCTTAACAATTACTGTGGCACCATTTGAGAGTTTCCACTCGTAAGAGCCGATACCTTCAATCACCTTTTCACCGGTGACTTTGCCGGGAATTATACTGGCTGAAAACAATGGTGCGTCTGAAACTTCATCAACATAAGGCTCGAGTTTGCTGTTACGTATCTGATTGTAAACATCAAGAAGTTCCTTTTCGGTTGGTACATTAAGCCCTTCCTTTTGAAGTGAACTAAGCATAATTACCATATTTTCGTTTTTCAGGAAATCCCGCGTAGTTTTCATCACTTCATCTGCAGAAATACCGGGCATCCATTTGTGGTAGAGTTTTTGCTCTGATTCGATTCCGGGGATTGATTCATTTTCAAAGAAATTCCTAATATATTCTTCAGCATAATTTACTGATTCAGTTTTCTCGCGTTCATTGTAATATTGGTCAATCATTCTGAGCATCTCAGCTTTTGCCCTTTCAAGCTCGGTATCAGTAAAACCATTCTGGTAAGCACGGAATAATTCTGTAAGTACAGCATTGTATCCGGTCATAATATCCTCCATATTCAGGCCCGCAGCAACATTCATGGCCTTCTGGAAGCCCATTGCCTCACCATTGTAAACATAGGCATACTGGAATGGGGGAGTACCGGTTTTAGTCAGGTCGGCCAGGCGCTGGTTAAGCATCTGAGTGAATAAGTTAACAACAATATCTTGCCGGTAGAAACCGTATGTGCCATCATTTTCCCTGTCGTGCTTGAAGGCAAGGGTTACACTTGCACTTGTCATCTCGGGGTCAATGGCAACAGATGCTTTTAATTCCTTATGGAATGGGACTTTGTATTTTTTATACTCCCTTGGGTTAGCCGGCATTTTAATATTGCTAAAGTGCTTTTTGACAAGGCCTTCTGCTTTATTTATATCAATATCGCCAACAACGATAACAGCGAACATATCCGGCCTGTACCAGTCTTTATAATATCTCTTGAATACATCATATGGAGCATTTTTCAAAATAGCTGTATCGCCGATTGTGTATCTGTCAACATATCGCGAGCCGGCGGCAAATTCTTCCAGGTGTTCAAGGTAGGTTCTTTCGTATGCACCCCTGCGAAGCCTCCATTCTTCAACCACAACTCCTCTTTCCTTATCAATTTCTTCGTGGTCAAAGGAAATGTTATGTGCCCAGTCTTCAAGCACCTGGAACCCCTGGGCGATAAGTTTTTCATCGTCGGTAGGAACCTGTAGCTTATAAACAGTTTCATTGTACCATGTATGGGCGTTAAGGTCTGCGCCAAAACGGACACCGGTTTTTTCGAGGAAATTAATCAGGCTGTCTTTCGGGAAATTTTTTGTTCCGTTGAACGCCATGTGTTCGATAAAATGTGCTAACCCTTTCTGGTCATCATCCTCGTGGTTAGAGCCGCATTTGAAAGGCATTCGAAGAGTCATCCTGTTTTCAGGTTTGGGGTTGTATTTGATGTAATACTTAATCCCGTTTTCTAAAGTCCCAATTTTGATTTTTGGATCTGCCGGTATTTTCTCCTGCAGGTTTTTATATTCGGAATTATCGGCAAATATCTTCCCGATAGATACAAATAACAATGCAATAAGCGCCATACTTGTCAGGTGTCGCTTCATTTCTGTTCTCCTTTATCAGTATTATTAGTCAAGATATAATTAGCAGTACTTTTTAAATCGAAAATAGTTTCAGAAGTTATAGTATTAACTAGTTAAAAACAATAAAAAAATGCAGTTTCGTGGTTAATGAATAAAATTTAATGCATAACATTAATGTTTGAACTATCTATAGTTTTGCTTGTATTTTTCTTTATGGAGTTTGTTGCCTGGTTTACCCACAAGTATATCATGCACGGCTTCCTGTGGTTTCTTCACTATGACCACCATAATACAACAGGAAAATTCTTCCAGAAAAACGATGCTTTCTTCCTGATTTTTGCAATTCCGAGCAGCATTTTGATGATACTTGGATTTACCGATGGTGGCGATATCAAGCTCTGGATTGGAACCGGGATACTTTTCTATGGCATAGCTTATTTTCTTGTCCATGAAGTACTGATTCACCAGAGATTCAAAAAGCTTAGGAAATTTCTTTTTGGGAAAGCCAAACATCCTTATTTAAGAGGCCTTTTGAAAGCACATTATGCCCACCACGCTAAACTCGAAAAAGAAGGCGGTGTTTCGTTCGGTATGCTCATTGTTTTCCCAAAATATTTCAGGTGATATGAAATATACTTACCTCCTGCTTAACCTGCTCACAATATTAGTCCCTCTAATAATGAGTTTTGAGAAAAAAATATTCTTTAGGCAGCATTGGAAGCATGTATTTATATCAATATCAATCGTTGGCGCTTTATTTTTAATTTGGGATGTGATATTCACCGGTTTAGGTGTTTGGGAATTCAACAGCGATTATATTATTGGAATATATTTCCTCGATTTACCTCTTGAAGAATGGCTTTTTTTTGTTACAGTACCATTTGCCTGCGTTTTTATCTACGAAGTCCTCAGTATTGTAAAATTTTCTGATTTTGCAAATCAATTTTCCCGGGTGTTACTGATAATTCTCTCAGCTACTTTATTAATCATTGCAATCCTCAATACCGAAAAGTTGTATACAACCAGTACCTTCTTTTTACTTGCGCTTATTTTAGTATATTACGTATTAGTATCAAAAGCAAAATCCCCCGCGAGGTTTATATCGGGCTATTTATTAGCGCTTATTCCATTCTTTATTATTAATGGATTGCTAACAGGGTTTCCGGTTGTCATATATAACAATGAGGAAAATCTTGGTATAAGGTTATTTACAATTCCCCTTGAAGATATTTTTTATGGAATGCTTTTGGTTTTGGGAAATATAATGATATTTGACAGGCTTAAGAACTGAGCCCGTATTCCTGAATTTTCCTGTAGAGTGTTCTTTCGCTTATACCCAAAGCATCGGCAGCCTGCCGGCGGTTTCCTTCGAACTTTATCAACGATTTTTCAATCATTCTGCGTTCCATTTCTGCTATTGTGGTGATTTCGGGCTTTTGTTCGAAATCGTATTCTTTTATCTCTTCGTACTCAGAAACCTGATTTTGCATTGAGCTCTGGGTTTCCTTTATCTCTTCAATTTCAGAATGTATAAGGTGAAGGCCTCTTTTAATTGCAAGTATTTCGCTTTTTATCTCCAGCAGAGTCTTAAAAATTAATCCCAGCTCAAAATTGTTTACTTCATCCCTTTGCTCGAAGGGAACCAGTGAAGCAAATTCATTATTTTCCTTTACATGAGGAGGCAGCGAGGGCTTAATATATTTCCTTAGTAATTCAGCTGAAATATAATCTGTCTTTTCGAGTGTAATTAGAGTTTCAACCAGGTTTTTCAGTTCCCTTATGTTCCCGTTCCAGGGCATTCCTTTTAGTATTGAAACAGCATCTTCCGAAGCACCTTTATACTCAATGCCAAGTTTTTTTGTGTATCTTTTTGCAAAGTAATCTATTAACAAAGGAATGTCTTCAGAATGATCGCGCAGAACCGGTAATTCGATATGCACATTATTCAGCCTGAAGAATAAATCCTGCCTGAAATTCCCCCTGTTGACTTCCTCTTCCAGATTGCGATTGGTAGCTGCAATTATCCTGACATCTACTTTTTTCAAAGCTGTAGAGCCAAGCCGTGAAAATTCACCGGATTCGAGTACACGCAGCAGCTTTACCTGGGTGCCGAGAGGCATTTCGCCAATTTCGTCGAGGAATATTGTTCCCTTGTCTGCATCTTCAAAAAAACCCTTTCGTTGTTCGTAGGCGCCTGTGAATGCTCCTTTCTCATGGCCGAACAGTTCGGATTCAAGTAATGTTTCAGGGATAGCACCGCAATTAACACTCAGTATCGTCTGCTTGCTTCTCTTGCTCAGACCGTGGATTGCCTGTGCGAACACTTCTTTTCCCGTACCGGTATCTCCGGTGATTAGCACAGATAAATCCGTGGGAGCCGCCTGGACGATTAGTTTAAGAGCATCCTGGATTGGTTTGGAAACACCTATGATTCCAAACTTGTCTTGTACTGATATTAAATAGTCTGAACCCGGATTAGCCATTATCAAAGCTCTTTCTTCGACCATTCTTCCCAGCCGCCGGTGAATAGGAACACATGCTCAAAGCCGTTATTTATCAAATCCTCGGCAATCATGTGGCTCAGGTCGCAGGTGCCGCCATCACAATAAACAACAATTTTCTTTTCAAACGGCAGGGAATATATTTTCTCAAATTTTTCTTCTTCATTCATATATGGGTAGATATTTACAGCATCGCCGATGTTGCCCATTTCGTAATCCCGGGGTTCGCGAGCGTCCACAAAGATAAAATCTGGGTTGATTACAAGCTTTCGAACCTGTTCAAGAGTCAGAGTCTTTTCAAGATTTTCTTTTGCATTTCCTGAATCCACACCCAGGAGAGAATCAGTAACTACCTGTTCAGATTTATCCTTCGGCAGTAATGGCAATGGCTTGGGCTGCAACGCATTATAAATCAAACCAACTGCCGATGCCACAATTATTATCGCTATTGCTTCTTTTATCATATTAAACTATATTTTGTGCCTTTAAGTAACTATATGCGTCATTAATATCCTTTGTCTTTTTCTCTGCCAATTCCTTTAGTTCTTCGCCAAGTGATGCCACTTTGTCCGGGTGATACTTGGCTACAAGCTTTTTGTATGTAGATTTAATTTCATCCTTTGAAGCCCCGGAATCTATCCTGAGAATTGAATATGCCCTTTCCTTAGACATCCTCATATTTTCATTAGAGCCAGCCTCATTCTTCCGGCGTTCTTCCCTCCTTGAACCAAAGCTGTTAAGCTCGTCTATGATTTTCTTTAATTCTCCATCTTTGGTTTGAAGACCGGCTTTAGTTCTACCGGAATCAACATCGTTGATGTACGAGCTTGCAATTCGTTGTATTCTTTTAAATATACCCATTACTTAGTTAGTATATTAGTTACATCAGAAATACTATTGGTTGCATATAACTTCATATTTAAATTAAAGGGAAAATCTCTTATGAACATTCCCCATTTATCCCCGGTTAAAATCACCGGCCTTTCAGGAATAATTCCTCTTTCGGTCAATGCCCAAACTGCGGAAAACTCAAGGAAAGTCCCACTACCGCCTTCAAAGAATACATACGCCTCGCCGAGCTTAATCAAACATTGTAAACGCTCAATATAGTCATTTGTTTTAATAATCCGGGTGTTGAAGGGATTTGGAGATTTGCCGGTTTCGCCTTGAATAACAACGCCCGTTTTTTCATTATCACAGAACCGGCTTCCCTTGCAGACAGCTTCCATCACACCATTATATCCACCGCTTACAATGTTAATACCGTTTTTACCAAGGCACTCTCCAAGCTCCATAGCTTTTTTATACAACTCAGAGTCCGGTTCGCATTTCCCGCTTCCAAAAATACATATATCCATTTCAACTCTATACTTATGATTCTGACAAAAATTAATCTAAATAAGACTCACTTACAAATTCATATTCACAATTGCTATGCATTACTTGTTCTATAACACAAATTGTTTTAAAAGAACAATCAGATATTATTATTTATTGGAAAATTAATATCATTTAATTAAGTTATGCTTTCGCAAAGGTTAATTTATTTATATGTTTTTTTCAATATAAGAGCTCAGTTATGGAAAAACGTTCTGAACGACTGAAACACTTTCTGAAAGTGTGCTACGACAAAAATGCAATGAAGCTCGCCAAAAAGCTTGAAGAAATTATCGGCAGGGAGCTTTCACGGCAAAACATGTCCCATTACATGAACACCGAAAAACCAAGTACGCAACTGGTAAACTGGCTGTTCGATGCGGGTATGAATTCCAATTACTACCTGTATGGTATTGGTGATATGTTTGCCGAAAACGAAATAGGGAGGTTGCTACGCAAGAAGTATGCTTCACCAGACACAGTGGAGAATGCTGAGGAAATGATGAGCGAAGGCGGCTTTTCTGACAAGGATATCCAGAAGATTATGAGAGACTGGATTGTTTACAACTTTAGCTCTGTTAGCAATTTTGCGCTTGCCCAGGGCGAGGATTTCGACCTAATCAACCACTACATGAACGGCGAAAAGGAACTGGATGATACTTTCATTATCATCATGCGTACTGCCGGTTTCAACTTTGCCGGCTTGTTCTACGAAGGCCAATCGCTTTACCTGGACAGTCCCGAAGGCCAGGCATTAAAAGCAAGGCACGAGAGCCGCGGCAAAACAGCTATGGGCTCACCGAGTTTTACGGCTGTTGCGGACATCAGGTCCACTTACAACAAAGAATTCCTGCAGCAGGTTATTGAAGAAGTCCTGCAGAGGGGCGAATCCGAGCCGAGGAGGCAGTATGGAACCCCATCCAAATATTACAAGAGAAGGTAATTGTAAAAAACCCCGCCAAAAGCGGGGTTTTTTATTTTATTGGGTTTATATGATTTGTTCTCCAAGATTCGCTCTGCTCATCTTGGAGAATGTGTGGGAGCGAACCGTGGCGAACAAAGAGCTAAACAAAATATTTGCAATACTTCGCTTAGCTCCCACCCATTATTCATACCAATGCCTGTTCACATGTATATTCATCGAGTATTTTGAAAGTCTCCCGACTTGGCATCAAAAAACAAGTATGACACATGAAACGTAAATTCGTCTCAAAATTTATTGAAACAACTAATCCTTCAATTAACAACTAAGATTTTTTTGCCGAAATTAAAGAAAATCAACTTGTAAATTATTTCTTAACTTTCTCACCGGAGATGCGCTCTATTTCGTCGCGGAGATCGGCGGCGCGTTCGAAGTCCAGGTCTCGTGCGGAGCGTTTCATCTCGGCAAACAGCTGCTCGATGAACTCTTGCCGCTGCTTGTCGCTCATGTATTTTACCATTGGCTCTGCGGCTTTGTTGGCTTTCTCCGTTGTGCGCTTTTCAATCGTTCTTGCCCTCATCACTTGAATGTCAGCCACGGAAGTAGAGTTTAGGATTTCCTCGAGGGATTTATAAATAGTTGTCGGGTTGATGCCATGCTTGCGGTTGTAGTCAAGCTGCATTTCGCGGCGGCGGTTGGTTTCGTCAATAAGTGCTTTCATGGAGCGGGTGATTTTATCTGCGTACAAAATCACTTTGCCTTCCACGTTTCGCGCAGTCCTGCCCGCAATTTGCAATAATGAGGTTTCGCTTCGGAGGAAACCTTCCTTGTCGGCATCAAGCACAGCCACAAGTGAGACTTCAGGCAGGTCCAACCCCTCGCGGAGGAGGTTCACGCCAACGAGTACATCATAGTCGCCAATACGCAGGTTGCGGATTATCTCTACCCTTTCGAGTGAATCTATGTCTGAGTGAATATATGCTACTTTAATCTTAAGATTTTGCAGGTATTCAGCAAGGTCCTCCGCCATTCGCTTTGTAAGTGTAGTAACAAGGACACGCTCATGCTTTTCAACCCGAATGTGGATTTCGTTAATCAAATCGTCAATCTGTGTTTTTACAGGCTTAACGAAAATCTCCGGATCAAGTAAGCCCGTCGGCCGGATTACCTGCTCAACAACAATTCCCTCGCAGGCTTCAAGCTCGTAAGGCCCCGGGGTGGCGCTAACGAATACTGCCTGCTTCATCATCTCCTCGAATTCCATAAACTGTAGAGGCCGGTTCTCCAATGCTGAAGGCAGGCGGAAGCCGTGCTCTACAAGCGTCTTTTTGCGCGAACGGTCCCCGTTGTACATGGCTCTTAGCTGAGGTATTGTAACGTGGCTTTCATCGATTATCAGCAGGAAATCTTCAGGGAAGTAGTCAATTATACATTGCGGGCGCTCCCCAAACTCCCTGCCGGAGAGATGCATGGAATAGTTCTCGATGCCGGAGCAATAACCTACTTCTTTCATCATTTCAAGGTCGAAGATAGTCCTCTGCTCCAGGCGTTGAGCTTCAACAAGCTTATCCTGTTTGCGTAGTTCTGTAAGGCGTTCGTATAGCTCGTCGCGGATATCGCCCATAGCTCCATTGAGCTGGTCTTCCGATGTAACAAAAAGTTTTGCGGGATAAAGCGTAGTGGCTTCCGTTTCTGCAAGCATCTGCCCGGTGAGGGCATTAATATAACTGAGCCTGTCAATTTCATCGCCGAACATCTCGATACGGATACCCTGTTTTTGTTCGTATGCCGGGATAATATCAATCACATCGCCGCGAACGCGGAATGTGCCTCGCTTGAACTCGAAATCATTTCGTTCGTAGTAGAGGTCCATCAGTTTGTAAAGCAAAGCCTGTCGGGTGATTTGCTGCCCGGTATATAACGGGAACAGATGGTCTTTAAAGTCCTGCTTCCTGCCAATTGAGTAAATGCACGAAACCGAGGCAACTACTATTACATCCCTCCTGTCGGCAACAAGTGAACTTGTGGCTTTCAAACGGAGGCGGTCAATCTCGTCGTTGATGGAAAAATCCTTTTCGATATATGTATCGGTAGTAGGTATATAAGCTTCCGGCTGGTAGTAATCATAATATGAGATGAAATATTCTACGGAATTTTCAGGGAAGAAAGATTTAAACTCGCTATATAGCTGAGCGGCAAGTGTCTTGTTGTGAGAAATTATAAGCGCAGGACACTGCAACTGATCAATCATATTTGATATAGTAAACGTCTTGCCGGAACCAGTTACTCCAAGCAGTGTCTGGAACCTGTCGCCACGTTCAACTCCCTCGACCAGTTCTCGGATTGCTTTGGGCTGGTCGCCTGCAGGCTTATAATTAGATACTAATTTAAACTGATTCATTTAATTCCCGGGTGTCCTTCCACTCAAAACAACAACGGATGCTGCAACCGACGCCGGTGAATCGGAGAAAGTGCAAATTGATACATCGCACTCCATTTCATCCCTGATATATGGATTTCCAAAGAATATACAAATTTTGTCCTTGCCTTCGGCAAGATCATCAATCTTGTTTCTGAATTCTTCGCTTATGCCTATTTCGCCTCCCCAGGCTCGGGATTTGTTGAAAAAAGCGTAGATTATATATTCGGCATCTACAATTCCGCCTTTGAGCCTGGCGAGGTCTTCAGTCTTTAAATTTTTATCGATATATCCGAAGTCGCATTCTCCCTCCAGTGCCTGACCGAGCACTCGGAAAAAAAATGATGCCCTTTCCATGTCATCTTCCTTTTGAATGATAGCGAATGAAGCATACTGCTTCTTTCCGTTTATTGGAATCATCATTTTTTTGTCTTCGAGCTCAACCGCCGAGAGAGCAACATCGAGTGCAACATACTCGTTCTGCTCATTCATGCTTAAATCATTCCCTTCAAAAGAATCGGCCCATTTTACGGCATCGTCAATTAACTGTGCTGAATATTCAATATGACCGGAAAATTCAGTAGATGCTTTCATTTCGCTGCTGATAGCTTCAATTGCCTCGAAAGGATCAACCGGCATAAGCGCAATATTGTTTCCGGCTCTCAGGGCTCTGACTGAAGCAACGCCGCTGGTGTAAAAATCTGAGATAGAGTTCATCTCAAGCGCATCGCTGAGGATGATTCCGTTAAAATCAAGTTCATTCCTTAAAATTCCTGTTACTATTTTTTCAGACAATGAAGCCGGGATACCGGAATCATCGAGGGCCGGCACAGACAGATGCCCTATCATCACAGATTTGACACCACTCTTTATAGCATTAATAAAAGGTATAAATTCAATGTCATCCAGCCTCTTTCTATCGAATTTAAGAACCGGCAGGAAGATATGTGAATCAATATCTGTATCACCATGCCCCGGAAAGTGTTTAGCACAGGCAATGACCCCCTCAGCCTGGGTAGCTTCAATAAAATATGAAGAGAATACTGAAACATCATTATGGTTGTCAGCAAAAGAACGGATGTTGATAATAGGATTTTGTTTGTTTGAGTTAATGTCGCAAACCGGGGCAAGATTCCATTGAAAGCCAATTGACTTTCCTTCCCTGGCAATCAATCCGGCTACACGTTTGATTTTCTGTTCATCCCGGGTTTTACCAAGAGCCATGTGATGAGGGAACTCAGTGCCACCGGCAATTCGCATCGGTATGCCATGCTCCATATCGGCTGAGAATAATAGTTTTTGGCTTGCAATGCTTTGTAGATTTGCTGTAAGTTTTTTAGTGTTTGTAATTGTCCCCCTAAAGAGGCAAAACCCCCCTGCACCCTTTTCTGCAAGCGTGTTAATATTATCCCTGTATTGGACATCGGAATAATACCTGTCAATGTCAATTCGCGGGAATACACAACGAGCAGCTAATTGTTCGTAATTCATTATAATCTAAGGTTTTATTAAAAGGATATCACCTTCGAAAGCAATAATTTTTTCTCTTATCTCCGCAGGCAAAGGAGTTGATTTCCCGGTTTTCAAGTCTGAAAGCACAGAGATGTTTTTTACTGTTACAAATGGTAAACCATCGTTACGAGTCACCAGGTTCTCAAATGCAACAGAGCTTTTGCCAAGCTGTGATATGCGGGTATATACAATGTACTCTTCTGCAAATTTTGCCGGATTAAAATAGTCAATTTCGGCATGTACAACAAGTATTGGAAAGGCTTTTTCGAATTGTGTGCCTCGCTTCATAATCCCGCAATCCCATACGTATTCGGCTCTTGCCCATTCCGCCCAGAAAAGATATTGCAGGTTGTGAACTACCCGGAATGAATCAACTTCCGCAAAGCGGACAGTACCTTTCACGCTGTGCCTGAATCTGGACTTTAACAACTCAAAATCAATTTCTTTCAAATTCTCTCCTGTAATTCTTTTGCTGAATCATTGAGAATTGCCAAAGCTGCAGGAATTGTTTCGGAAGCGAGTTGAAAATGGAACACTACCCTCAGTTGATTATTACCCATAGGATGCAGCAACAGTCCTTTTTGGGAACAAGTATCAACCAGTTTGAGCGAGTCTATCCCCTTGATATGGCTGAAGACAACAATATTTGTTTCAACTGTGCTGATGTCGGCTGAGAAATAGTCGCTTTGATTTGCAGTTTCGGCAAATTTACGCGCGTTTTCGTGGTCGCCCTTCAGTTTTTGTATATTGTTTTTTAAAGCATATATCCCGGCAGCAGCGAGAATACCGGCCTGCCGCATTCCTCCTCCAAGGATCTTGCGCATCTTCAATGCTTTTCTTATTAATTCTCTGCTCCCTGCGAGAAGCGAACCAACAGGTGCGCCCATTCCTTTAGACAGGCATACAGATACCGTATTAAAAGGACCACAATAATCACTTAATGAAATTCCCGTAGCTGCATGCGCATTCCAGAGCCTCGCACCGTCGCAATGAAAATTCAAGCCTTTTTCTTTAACAAGTGAAGCCGCCGATTTGATATAGTCCATTGATATGATTGTTCCACCATGCCTGTTGTGGGTGTTTTCGAGACACAAAAGGGATGTTTTTGGGTAATAATAAACATCCGGCCTTATTGCAGCTTCAATGTCATCCAGGTTCATTTCACCTTTTTGGGATTTAATCGGAAAAAGCTGAACTCTTGACAGAATCGAGGGTGCTCCGGTTTCATAATAAAAAATATGAGCATCCGCATCGAGGATTACTTCGTCCCCGGTATTAGTGTTTACAAACACTCCGAGCTGATTTCCCATTGTACCTGACGGCACAAATAATGCAGCTTCTTTGCCGAGCAATTCTGCAACATAATCCTGCAGTTCATTAACAGTCGGATCCTCTCCATAAACATCATCGCCAACAGGAGCGCTTGCTATTGCCTCGCGCATCCCCTCATCGGGTACTGTCAGTGTGTCGCTTCTCAGGTCTATCATTTTCATCCTGAATATTTTGTGGAATACTATTATTTAGCTCAGGAGCCAGCAATTGCTTTTTCTTAAGAAGAACCTCCTTTGCTTTAATTCCCTTTTTGGGAACAAAAACCGGGGCTTTAAACAGTGAATCTGAAGGTACCTTCACACCTGGAACCTTATGTGAAATCCAGCTGTAAGTGTAGGCGCTGTCAATGTAATTAAGCTTTTCTTCCAGGTCTTTTCTCTTAGGGTACATCTCCATAAGCTTCTTTAAAGCTTTTTCTTTTGGAGCTGCTACCAATTCGTCAATGTAAAAATACACCATAAGTAGCTTTAATAATTCCGGGTTCCCGTCATTTAAATCCCTGTTTCCTTTTCTAATCTCCTTTCCGACATGCCTTAGGAAAGATTCATTGTAACTGTTTACTTTAACAAAAACGAAAACTGCTTTACCCCTTGGAGAATTATCCGCAAAAGAGTCAACAATTTTATATTTCGGGCGGGTAAATTCATACCAGAATACAATTGCAGCAATTATTACAACAATAGCGACAAGAGATAGTATAATTATTTTCTTTTTGCTCAAATCAGGTTCAGAAATGGTACACCCATATTTTGTGATAAAAAACCGCCAAGCCAGAATACAATTCCAAAAGACAATGGAATTGTAAGATTATCATCCATTTTCATCAGGCTTGAAGCTGCTTCTGCGAAAGCTGCCACAACAGCACCAATAATACCAGTAGTATAAAAAGTCCATGGGGCATTAAAAAAGAAGCCATATATCATAATAACGACAATCGCAGAAATAATGAAGGCGATTGTCCCTTCCATAGACTTATCAAACAATGGTGTCCTTCCGATATTCCTGCCAACAAGTGCTGCGCTTACATCAGAAATAATTAAAATTGTGAATCCAACAACCATAGGAAGCTTTGGAAATATTGCCACGCATATAACTGCAGAAAGCAAAACCCAGGAAGCACCGTTCAGTACAAACCCTCCCTGAAGCTCATGCGGCCTGAGCATCCTACTGAAATACTTGAATATGAAATTATGCAGGAACATATTTTTCCTGCTGAAAATGTCGATGATTATCGTTAATATTGCTAATGGAATTAAAGTAGCAAGGGCGGTTTCCTTCGATACATATATATAAATCAATGGAATAGCCAGGGAACTCATGTGAATCCCCTTTCTTAATAATTCCTGTTCAATTGGTATATTGCTGTTACTTATCATAATTTAATGCGTTATCCTCTACAATCATATGCCAAAATCAACATTGGCCTTCAAATCCTGAACAAACGTGTTGACGGGTATCATAACGTAAACACTATATATCACCGTATCTGCCTGCACGATATGCTCGTGCTCGAAAAATCAAATGAACTCGAAGTGATTTGCAACCGGGACCTTGGGTTTCCCCAGGAAGAAAACATTGTCTTCAGGGCTGCTCAAGAAGTAATCAGACTATCCGGGCGTGATATTGGCCCAAAACTATTTCTTGAAAAGAATATACCAATGGGAGCCGGCCTCGGTGGAGGAAGCAGCAATGCAGCGGCTGCCATCAACGCCTTAGACTGGTTTTACATCCTGAACCTGGGCTACCAGACAAAATTTGAAATAGCAAAAAAAATCGGTTCAGACGTTCCGTTTTTTCTTGGCGGCCAAACTGCAAGGGGAACAGGAAAAGGAGAAATACTCGATTATTTTGACCTCAATCTACCTTATTGGATTCTTATTATTAATCCGGGGATTCATATTTCAACTCCCGAAGCTTATGCAGCCCTCGAGCGAGACTCTGCTCCTGTCCGGGCAGCAGATTTTCTTTCAATATTAATAGACCCTGAACTACAATCAACAGAATTGAAAGAACTGATTTTTAATGATTTCGAACCTTATGTTTTTGAAAAACATCCTGAAATCGGAGTAATAAAAAACAAACTTTACGAATGTGGTGCAAAGCTTGCACTACTATCCGGTAGCGGTTCCAGCGTGTTTTCTTTTTTTGATTCCAAAGAACTAGCCGAGTATTCGGCGTCGCAATTCACTTATAAGTCATGGCTTTGTGAGCCTTCAAACTTATAAATTAAGAAATAAAATATTATCAATTACATATTGACTATCGTTTTATGGATAATCTATTTTCTCTTATCTTTGAAACTTTAAACCAAATGCAATCTATTGGATGAACATCTTACTCGTTAGCGCCGAAGTCTCACCTTATGCCAAAACAGGGGGGCTTGCGGATGTTACGTCTTCCCTGCCGCGACAGTGGCAAAAATACGGGCAGAATCCAATAGTGGTCATGCCAAAATACAGCTTTATTGATACAGCTAAATATGGATTCAAGCCCACAGGATTAAAATTAAATGTGCCAATGGGATTTTGGGAAGAGTACGCCTGGCTTTGGTCAGGGAAACTCCCCGATTCGGATGTCCCGGTTTTCCTTGTTGAAAATGACTCTTACTTCGGAAGGAAAGGCATTTATGGGGACCCGCATGAATATTTCGATAATGACAGGCGGTTCATTTTCCTGAGCAGGGCAGTTTTCGAAGCTGCTAAAGCGTTGGACTTCACTCCTGATATCATTCATGCACATGATTTCCATACTGCATTCAGCCTGGCATTTTTGAAATCGCAATACCGCCATGATCTTAGGTTTTTCAATACTGCGGGGATTTACACAATCCATAATCTTGCTTACCAGGGGAAATTCAATCCCCACAGAATTATGGAATTCGCGGGCTTTGGGATAAGCGAATTTTACCCGGGATCATGGTTCGAACACTATGGTGTTGTAAATGCAATGAAAACCGGGATAATGTTTGCCGATAAAATAACCACAGTTAGCCCTACATATGCAAAAGAAATCCGTAACCCATATTTCGGCGAAGGGATGCATAATGTACTCAATCACAGAGGGGCTGAACTTGTCGGGATTCTGAACGGCGCTGATTATGATGAATGGAACCCGGGTTTAAATAACACCGTAATACACCCTTATTCTGTTGAATCCCTGGGAATTAAAGAATCAAACAAAAAGGCATTGCTTGATGAGTTTGGAATTGTTGAAGACGGGCTTGATTTACCGGTTATTGGTATGGTTTCAAGGCTTGCCGAGCAAAAGGGGCTGGATATTATATTCCCGATTATCGAAAAATATTTATTAGATAAAAAGTTTAGGTTTGTAGTACTAGGTTCCGGAGAGCAGCGCTACGTTGACCATTTGAATTATCTGAACGAAAAATATCCCGGTATTGCAATTGTGTATATTGGCTATGATAACGACCTTGCACACAGGATTTTTGCTGCCAGCGACTTTATTTTTGTACCTTCGCGATTTGAGCCTTGCGGCCTCACACAGATGTACGCGATGCGATTTGGTGCATTGCCTATAGTTAGAAAAACCGGGGGCCTCGCTGACACGGTAAGAGAATACAATTCAATATCAGGTGAAGGAAATGGATTTGTCTTCCTGCATTATAATTCTGAAGACCTGGCATTTGCAATAGACAGGGCGATTGCAATGTACAAGGTTGAGCCGTATTGGAATCTTGCACGCAAAAATGCCATGTTGGAAGATTATTCTGTTACTGTTTCCGCTCTCGAATATCTAAACTTGTTTAAATGGGCACTTGAGAAAGTAAGGCTATGATATTTGCAATTTATAGTAATTTTTAATATTGCCTTGAGTCATGCAAGGCTTCGACTGCGCTAATCCTGACGAATTGACTTTCATTCAAATCAGTTCTAATGCCTCACATACATGGCCTCGATGAATTCAGCATATTTTTTCTCGACAACGTGCCTCTTTATGCTCATTTTCGGACTTAATTCCCCATCTTCGACTGTAAATGGTTT
Source organism: uncultured Hyphomicrobiales bacterium (assembly GCA_964454975.1). Classification (GTDB taxonomy): domain Bacteria; phylum Bacteroidota; class Ignavibacteria; order Kapaibacteriales; family UBA2268; genus CAYVVD01. Next base: position 34,846 of record CAYVVD010000016.1, read on the forward strand.
TGAGAGAATGTGAAATTTCCGTACCCGCTCAAATTTTGAAAAGTTTTGCTGAAGGACGTCAATCTCCCGCTTAACCATATTTTTAACTGCTATATTCGTAATAATTTCATCTTCATTGTGGTGTTTTATACCGAGTTGTGCAGCAAGCACCACCATTGCTTCCATATTTGGAGTTATTAAGGCTGTTACGTAATCCCTTTTATCACCAAGAAGAATCACATGTTCAATGTATTTACTTTGGGCGAGTACATTTTCTATGAGCTGTGGTGCAATGTTCTTGCCTCCGCTGCTTACAAATATGTATTTTTTCCTGTCGGTGATACGAATATTACCCCGCTCAGTCCAGGAGCCTACATCGCCTGTATAAAGCCATCCATCTTCATCGATCGCTGTTATTGTGGCATTTTCATCGTTCCAGTAACCTTTCATAACATTGTCACCACGTGCAAGAATTTCCCCGTCATCTGCAAGTTTTACTTCCACACCGGGCAAGGGTTTTCCAATTGTACCGATTTCATTGTCTTCAGGCCTGTTGGCTGCAACAACAGGTGAAGCCTCTGTAAGGCCATATCCCTGTATTGTATCAATTCCAATAGCTAAGTAAAATTCGCAGACATCCTCTGGTAATGCAGCCCCTCCGGAAACAATAACCCTCATCCTGCCGCCAAGCTTCTCTCTGATTTTAGTGTAAACCAGCCTATCTGCAATTGCCCATTGTGCTTTTAACAAAAGCGGATCTTTACCTGCTTGTTTCTTCCTTACTAATTTGATGCCGATGTTGATCGCCCAGTTGAAAATTGCCCTTTTTACCGGTTTGTCTTTTTCAACTTTGGAATAAATTCTCTTTTTTACAGTTTCCAACAATTTAGGAACAGTAGTCATGAGGGTTGGTTTAATTTCCAGTAAATCTGAAGCTATTGACTCGATTGATTCCGCAAGTCCTATTGTCGCGCCGACAGCAAATAAAGAATAGTAAGCAGTTGTTCTCTCATAAGAGTGGCATAGTGGAAGATATGAAAATACTATGTCTTCGTGGCTGAAAAGAATTACTTTGATACAGCCTTTCATGTTAGTAACAACATTTTTGTGTGTTAACATCACACCCTTTGGTTCACCTGTAGTCCCGCTGGTATAGATAATAGTAAGCAAATCATCTTCAGTGACCTTTGCACACATTTCTTCAAAAATGCCTTTTTTACTCCTGTTTTTGAGAATCTTTTCACCGGAACTAATTAATCCATTTAGAGATTTTACAGAAAGGTCAGAGTCATCAAATTCATCATTAAATACAATGATGTGCCTTAATGATGGCAATCTTTCCTTAAACTCAAGTACTTTCCCAAGCTGAAAATTATTTGATACAAATATTGCAGTTACCGAGCTGTCACTGAATATGAACTCTTCCTGTTTTGAAGTAAGTATAGGAAATACAGGTACATCAACTGCGCCTATAGATACAGTTGCAAGGTCAGCAATTATCCATTCAATCCTGTTTTCGGAGGCAATTCCAAGCCGGTCCCCCTTGCGAATTCCCAAATCCAGCAATGCCAATGCAAGGCATTCGATCTTATATTTAAGGTCAGCATACGTAATACCGGCATAGCTCCCACCGGATTTAAACTGATATGCTGTTTTTTCAGGATAACTTGCTGCCACATTAAGCAGCATTTCAGGTATTGTGTAAAAATTCATGTTTATAGATTTGGTTGTTTGCGAAACCTAAAATAATGAACAAGATTTAATATTTCGGATTAAATTTTAGTTTCTGTTAATATTATGTAAATTTTAACTTCTTGAATTGTAATTAGTTCTAGTTTATAAGGAAATGAAAATGAAGCAGATTCTTATATTAATAATAGTAATATCTATTTCTTCAGAGGTTTTTTCAGCACACGGAGATACAACAAAAATACGTGCTATAGAGTTCGGGGAATCCCGCTCAAAATGGGTTAATATGCCGAATCCGACAGAATCATTTCAGCGAATTTTGATGAATTACAAACTCAGATGCCCTGACGGCAGGCAATGCGGGGAATGGGATTATCTTGCATACGTGTTTGTGGACCAATGGTTTGCTCCGAGTTTCCGTATTGACAGCACCGTAGTAAGAGAATTTCATTTAATGATTGATACTTCCTGGAATTTTTCTGCTGAAATTATTGACGGGAAATTTGTAGAAACTAAAACACCAAAGAAGAAAGTTTTGCTTGAAATGTATGAAAACCACCTTGCACCTACTAAACGTACTTGGTTTACATATGAATGGCCGGCATATTATACATACGAGTATGATAGCGAAGCAAACAAAATTGATTCAACGATGGTGCCTCCAGATCATACCTTTTTTCTTGACAGCACAAGAGTATATTTCAACGACGATGTAACATTTCGCAACCGGTGGGAGATAATGAGATACATTACCCCATACGGGAACCCAACAGCCGATGGCAATATCCTTAGCGACGGCGGTACATTCACATGGGTGTTTGATGTAAGTGACTTTTTACCAATACTCTCAGGCCCTGTTTATATATATGCTCCAAACGGCCAGGAAGACCTTGAACTGACATTTGATTTTATACAGGGTACACCGGAAAGGGATGTAATCAGGATTGAAAAATTATGGGATAAATCAGGCATTACTTACGATAGTCTAATAGAAGAAAGGCACTTAACTCCATACGATATTAATTTTGCGGAAAATGAAAAAAGCGCAAAGCTTAAGATATATCAAACCGGCCACGGTTTCGGCGGGACTCCTGATAATTGTGCTGAATTTTGCAGGAAAGAAGCATACGTGAGAATTGACGGCGAGCAGCGATATAGCCGTTTTATATGGAAAGAATGTGGCGACAACCCTTTGTATCCGCAAGGCGGAACATGGCTTGTTGACAGGACAAACTGGTGCCCCGGCGATGTAGTCCCTTCACACGATTATGAACTGACTGATTATATAACGCCGGGTGGGACTCACACAATTGACTATGACATGGAAAGATATACCGAAGTATGGACACCCGGTGGCCCGGGCTCAAACACAAGGCCAAATTGGGTTGTCAGGGGATTCCTTGTTACTTACGGTTTGAATAGTTTTACAAAAGATGCTGCAATAATTGATATTATAACTCCCACTGATAAAGATGAATACGACAGGTTCAACCCGGTTTGCAGTAATCCCGTTATTAAAGTCCGGAACACGGGCAGCGCAGACATCACAAGTATTGATTTTGAATATGGGACAAATGGCAACTATTCACTTTCTCATACCTGGAATGGAAGCATCGTATTTACTGAAGAGCAATTAGTAGAATTACCATTCGAAATGATTGAAGCAGGTGATGAAAACACATTTAACGTTCGAATTAGTGGTGTAAACGGAGGAGCTGATGATTATACGGGCAACAACAATGCTTCAAGCAGATTCTTAAAAACACCGGACTATTTCAGCGATTTGGTTCTGGAAGTAAGAACCAACAACTGGGATATTTTCGGAGAGCTGTCTCCTTACTCATACTGGTTGGTAGATGCTGCCGGGAAAAGGGTGCATGAAAGGATGCAGACAGAAAACAACACAGTATATCTCGACACAGTTAATCTCGAAAACGGTTGTTATTCATTCCAGTTAATAAACGAACTTGGCTACGGTATGGGATATTGGGTGTTGAGGCAACAATATGGCCTGAACAATGGTTCTGCGCAATTTACTTCAAGAGGCAGGTTACTCCAAAGATTTAAAACAGATTTTGGTAATGGAATTTTCCACCAGTTTTCTGTAAGCCCCAAGCCGGAGATATCAACAGATCTTGAAGAGTTAGACTTTGGCGATGTCCCTCTGGGCGAAAAAAGAACGCAAACTGTTGAAATAACACCAGTTAATGAAAAGGGACTGATTATTAACAAATTGGAGGTTGTCCTGGGAAGTGCCAAAGGCTTTTTCATAGATGAAACAAATCCTCCTTATGAAGGCTCGCCTGTTGAACTGGCATATGGCGAAAAAATGACTGTTACAATCAGGTTCGAACCCGGCTCCGGCGGTAATAAAAGCTCGTCGCTGAATATTAATTCGAATGATGACAGAACTCCGCAGAAAAAAGTTTTCCTTGTTGGCAAGGCAATTGACCCCTCCGGAGTCTCAATTGATGAATTATCTGAATTCGGCGTTCATCCAAATCCTGTAACAGGGATTGCAAAGGTTGAATTCAGGGATGAATTTGCACTCGAGAATGCAACGCTTTCTCTTCATAATATACTTGGGGAAACTACAGCAATTATTTCCGACAATCCCGGGTTAACAGGCAGCTTTGAATACGACTTTTCAAGTTTCCCTGCAGGTGTCTATTTCGTTATCCTCTCTAATGGATTTGAATCGAAAGCGATAAAACTAATAATCAACTGATTTATTTCATAACAGCATTAATCTCCCTCTCCATAGCGGCAATTGCATTGGATGGGGAGATTTCATCGTATAGCGTCTTTTCTACATTGCTTTCAATTATTTCTTCTATTTCCAGCCAGTAGGGTGACACCGGAGTCATTCTGGCTGATTCGAGCTGGCGTGCAAACAGCATTCTCTTTGGATGCGACTCATAAAATGAGTCGCGGTAATAATCCTTATCAGCCGGGAATCCCGCTTCGAATATTTGCCGGGTAAATATAATTGCATTGGCTCCATCAGTCAGAAATCGAATCAGCTTATTAGCGAGATTCTTATTTTCAGAGTCTTTCGAAATTGCAAAATATTCGCCTCCTGCAAAGCTTATACCCGGTTTATCACCCATTCCCGGGAATAAACCTATTTCAAAACTCAGATCAGGGTTTATGTTGTTGATTTTTTCAATTAACCATCCACCCGAAAACCAAATTCCAATCCTGCCTTTTGCAAACAGGTCATCTAACTGTCGCTGGGTATCTATCATACCTGCATCTGCAAGCTTTAAATAATGCTCAAGGGCTTTGACATTTTCATCTGAATTAATCACTAGCTTTCCACTCTCATCAAAAACATTCCCTCCATAAGTCCAAAACATGCTTAGGATTTTTTTGTAAAGCCTGTGCCTGTCAGAACCATTTGCACCAAAACCATAAACACCCTCAAGTGAATTTACTTTTTCTGCCACCACAAGTAACTCATCCAAATTCCGGGGAAGAGTATCAAAGCCGGCCTTTTTAAGCAAATAAAGGTTATAAAACACTGCCCTCGTATCAATAATCCAGGGCAAGGCAAATATCTTATTATTCCAGTAGCATGGCGATGTAGTAAATGGGACAAATTTATCCATGTTAACACTATCCAGTTCAAGCAACACACCTGATGATGAGAACTGTGCCACCCAGTCAGAACCAAGCTCAAGAACATCGGGCGCCGTACCGGAATTGAATGCGGCCATCAGTTTTTTCTTCCCGTCGTTCCAGCTTAACCGTGTAATTTCAACATCGCATTTATATTCATACTCAAAAATTGAAATAAGGCTGTCCATTTTTGAACTTTGGTTGGGTTCACTCCAAAAATGCCAGAAGGTTAGTTTAGGTATTTCATTAATCGATTCTTCCCTGCACGAAAAAAGTAACAGGCTAAAAAGCATGATTAACAAATGCTTATTCATAATTTAATTCCCCCGGTGGACAGTTTCAATTTAATAATATTAGGTAATTTTTTTGAATATAGGTAATTTGTACCCTGTTTGATTCAAAAACCAATAAACTCAAACAGGCTTATGAGCGACTCATCTACACCCGAGCTACCAACAAAGTATATCTTTATTACAGGCGGTGTCCTCTCTTCACTCGGTAAAGGCATAGCATCGGCATCTATTGCTCTTTTGCTGAAGCAGCGCGGATTTTCAGTAACTATTATGAAGCTGGATCCCTATATCAATGTTGACCCGGGGACCATGAATCCATTCCAGCACGGAGAAGTATTCGTTACAGACGATGGTGCGGAAACAGACCTCGACCTCGGCCATTATGAAAGGTTCCTTGGTGAATCTCTCTGTAAAGATAACAACACAACCGCAGGGCAGGTCTATTACGAAGTTATTATGAAAGAGCGCAAAGGGCATTATCTTGGGAAAACAGTCCAGGTAATTCCTCATATCACCAACGAAATAAAGCGCCGGGTCAGAATATTCGAAGGAAGGTTTGATTTTGTAATAGTTGAAATCGGTGGGACTGTTGGCGATATCGAATCTCTCCCATTTCTTGAGTCTCAAAGGCAACTTTGGTATGAGCTCGGGCCTAAAAATGTATTAAATATTCACCTTACTTATGTACCATTCATAAAAGCTTCGAATGAATTAAAAACCAAGCCAACCCAACATTCTGTTAAGGTGTTGATGGAGTTTGGTATCCGGCCTGATATTTTACTATGCCGGACTGAATATAAGCTTGCAAAAGACATCCGTGCAAAAATAGCGCTGTTCTGCAATGTTGACGAAGAAAGTGTTTTTGAGGCAATGGATGTTAATACTTCGATTTATGAAGTGCCTCTGCAGTTTGCTAAAAAGAACCTGACTGAAACCATACTCAAAAAAATGAGTGTAGTCCCCAAGGAGCTTGATGTAAGCACCTGGAGCAAGTTCGTTAATAAAATTAAGAATCCAAGGAATGAAGTTAATGTTGGCCTTGTAGGTAAATACACCAAATACGGCGATTCTTACAAAAGCATTCTTGAGGCATTTATTCATGCAGGATCTATTAACAATTCTCGTGTTAATGTCCATTTGGTGAATTCTGAAGAAATTACAAAAGAAAACGTGAAGGAGAAAGTTGGTTACCTCGACGGTGTCCTTGTCGGCCCCGGATTTGGTTCCAGAGGAATCGAGGGAAAAATCTCGGCTATTAAATACATCAGGGAACATAAAATCCCATTTTTTGGTATATGCCTTGGGCTCCAATGTGCTGTAATTGAATTTTCCAGGAATGTACTTAAACTAAAGGATGCAAATTCTGCTGAATTTGATTCACGCTCGGTAAACAAAGTAATCGACATAATGGCAGATCAGCGAAACATAAAGGACAAAGGGGGGACAATGAGACTCGGTGCTTACCCCTGTAAGGTAAAAAAAGACACTAAGGCCTGGCAGGCTTATAAGAAATCAAATATCTTTGAGCGACACAGGCACCGCTATGAAGTGAATAATGATTACAGAGAAAAGCTTGAAAGCAAAGGATTTCTTTTAAGCGGTCTGTCCCCCGATGGTAATCTGGTGGAAATGGCTGAATTAAATGACCACCCCTGGTTCCTTGGCGTTCAGTTCCATCCTGAACTGAAATCAAGAGCTGTTATTGGGCATCCTTTGTTTATTAGTTTCATAAAAGCTGTAATTAAATACCACAATGTAAAAAACGGCATTTAGTTGTATATTAATTTGGGAGTTAAAATGAAATTTCTTATTGCAATATTAATCAGCAGCACATTGTTTTTCTTGGGATGCGGCAGTTCTAAAGAAGCAGCAAAAGAAAAAATCATCAAACTACCTTCAGGTCTTCAATACGTTGTCTTGGAGGAAGGCACAGGATTGACTCCTGTTGAAGGTGATAAGGTTACCGTCCACTATACGGGCAAGCTTGAGGATGGAACTGTCTTCGACAGTTCAGTCCTTAAGGACAAACCACTTGTTTTCGATTACAAGGTTACAAAAATGATAGACGGATTCGAAGAAGGCCTTGCCACAATGAAAGAAGGCGGAAAAAGGAAGCTCATCATTCCTCCGGACATGGGCTATGGCAGCAGGGGGTCCCGCAATATTCCTCCTAACTCTACTTTAATATTTGAAGTAGAATTGATTAAAGTAGAAAAATAGAATGCCGTAAAATGAATGTAGAGCAAATACTAATTTTTGAGCCGGAAAGGGTAGATAATTTCTACCCTTTCAGCGTAATGCATCCTGCCTGGGAACTTCGGTGCGGGGCATTCAGGATGTTCGAGCGAGTGCAAAGGCAATTCCCGAATGCTGTTACTTTCTACCACGGCAGAGAAAAGCATACAAAGTTATTTATTGAACGATTTAATATTCCGGGTCAGAAATTTGAGAAGAAAAACACATTAGTTATCCTTGGGATTTCCTTGATATCAAATCAGTCAATTCATTCTATAAATGAGAAATACTCTCACTTTATTAATGAAAACAATGCATCAAATTCGGTTGTATTTGTAAGCAATAAAATTGCTTTTGCTGCATTTATCCCTAAAAAAGAACTGATAAACACATCTGAGAATGATTTTGGATTTCTTACAAGGCTGCTTTCGGATTTTAATAGTGCAATCAATGTTATTGAAATTGATAATATTCGCTTCGTGGATTTCCTATGGGATGCTATAGAATACAACGCTGAATTTATAAAAAATGATGACGGGCTGTTGCCTGATTTTACAAATTTGAACGCTGATGATTATCCGGCAGCTAATTTCATCTCTCCGGAAAGAATTAAAACCGGAACCAATGTCAGTATTGCACCGGGAGTTGTTATTGATGCAACTGAAGGCCCGGTTTTGTTTGGCAATAATGTAAAGATAATGGCCAATGCTTTTATTGAAGGGCCTTGTTTTATTGGGGACAATTCTGTAGTTAAAGTCGGCGCAAAGATTTACGGAAAAACTTCGATTGGGGAAGTATGCAAAGCTGGAGGTGAAATTGAAAATTCAATAATTCAATCTTACAGCAACAAACAGCATGAAGGATTTCTTGGCCATTCATTTATTAGCGAATGGGTCAATATTGGCGCCGATACAAATACATCCGACCTTAAGAACACTTATGGCGAGATAAAAGTCCGCCTCAGAGAACTGGAGCTAAATTCAGGGAGAATGTTCCTTGGTTTACTTTGCGGTGACCACACAAAGACCGCAATTAACACACAGTTTAATACAGGCACGGTATGTGGTGTTTGCGGGATAATTGTTACGAACGGATTCCCACCAACATATATACCGTCATTCTCTTGGGGTGGACGCAAAGATTCAATGAAATACAAGGTAAGCAAAGCAATTGAAGTAGCGGAAAAAGTAATGGCAAGGAGAGGAAAATTAATTACGGAAGCGGAAAAAGAATTACTCCTGGAAGAATTCGAACAGGTTTGAAATGAGGATTGCTTATCTATCTCTCTGGGATCATAAAAACATTAAGTCCTGGTCAGGTACTGTTCAATTTATTTTCAAATACTTGGAAAAAGCTGGTCATGAAGTGATTCCGGCCGGGGAAATCGAAGGCCACTCTTTGTTTACCAGTAAATTAAAAAGCTTCTATTATAGGAAACTGTTAAATAAAGGCTTCCTTACTTATCATACTGAGTCATATTTAAAAAAAATCACTCCGGTTATTAACGATAGAATAAAAAGAATTCACCCCGATTTTATATTTTGCCCCGGTAGTATCCAGGCGGCTTTTATTGAAAAAATTGCTCCTATTGCTATTTATGCAGATATGACCTTAGATGGTGCACTTGGTTATTATCCTGATTTTTCCAATCTTCCCAAATGGCATGAAAATGAAGCAAAGTTGATTGACAGGCAAGCCCTGAACAATGCTGATGTGTTAATCTTTGCATCTAAATGGGCTTATGATAGCGCAATATCAAATCCACATATTAAATCCAAAAATATTTTTGAAGTCCCTTTTGGTGCAAATATTAATTCAGATTTTGAAGAGTCTGAAATTAATGAGCTGATATCAAGAAGATTAAAGATGCCCCTTAGATTACTATTTGTCGGAGTAAATTGGGAATTAAAGGGCGGTGAATATTTGATTAAGGCTATGACAGAACTTGTGAAAAATGAAAGTAATATATATCTTGATATTGTTGGTTGTAGTCCTGAAATACCAAACCAAGTAAAATCAAATATCACTGTTCATGGCTTTCTTAATAAGTCAGTTCCGGAAGAAAGAGAGAAAATCCATAATCTGTATAAAGATTCTTCACTATTTGTATTGCCTTCCCTGGCTGAGGCATTCGGAATTGTTTTTGCAGAAGCCAATGCTTATGGGATGCCTATATTAGGAACAAATACAGGCGGGATACCATCAGTTATTAAGGATGGTATCAACGGTTTCTTATTAGACTCTGAAGATTTGAAAAATGATATTGTTGAAAAAGTTCTCAAATTTTTAAGAAAAGATGTTGATTATGAAACTATGGCGCATAACAGTTTCAATGAGTATAAAACCAGGCTCAACTGGGATGTTTCAATTAGAAAAATCAGTAGCATATTGGGAAATTATATTAATCATTCTTAAGAAAACAAGATACTTCTTTAAATCCTCCTGAGGATATGATAATCATCTATTACTTTGTAATCACTAAAATATTTCTCTAAAAAATTCATGATTTCCCTATGCTCTTTTAATGATTCATAGCTTGTTTTATGATGATTATTAACAAGAGGGAATACATCACCAGAGTCTATCACAAGCCAATCAGCTCTTCTTACTTCATTAAAGAATTCATTCTTCCAGGTTTTATTCGAATATTCAGAAAAATAGTAAACGGATGTACTGAAACTTGATATACGGATATTTTTATTAAATAATAAATTAATATGCGGAGCCCCCATAGTAACAACAATTGCAGATTCGTTTCCCTTAGAAGCGTTATTTATTTCACCTGCTACTTTTTGGAATGTTATCATCTTCATATCTTCGTGTGAAATTTCGTATTCATATATGTATTCGTACCTTTCTTTATCAACCACGTAATAATAAAAACCCGGAAGGAGCTTTACCCACCTTGAAATAGGAGAAAATGAAATTCCAAGTACAAGGATTGAAAATGCAATCAATCTCTTAACAAGATTCCATTTAAATTTTTGAGTTAATTTTTCGAATATTCCCGAAAATGAAAAAGCAATCAATATTGAAGCTGGCAAATACATCCGTGTAAAGTGATATGGAATTATTTTTCTCTCTACAAAAACTGAAAAAATAAGCACTATAATAGCAATTGAAGATAATTCAAGAATAATTCTTTCGCCTTTTCGGTCATCTTGCCATGTGATAGTTTTATAAAAACCGGCTGCCAGCAATGTGGTAAACAAAAGAGAAAAATTATCGCCGAAAAATTGTCCTGTAGATTTAATAATATGCTTGATAAGAAAAATTCCAATCGGAGGTGAACCTGAGTACTTCATTGTATTCTCAAGCACAATGGCAAAGTACTCTCTAACCTCTGGAATAAACAACGGAAAAGAGCCAATGATTAATCCCAGAAGAAATCCCACAAAACCAAACACAAATGCTAAAATGAGCTCTTTAAGGATTATCCTTTCAATAAACACATAAACCATTGGGACCAGAACAATAATACCCATCGTATATTTAAACGAAGTAAGAATTCCGGCTAATAAGCATGTAATTATATATTTTTCCGATCTTTCAGATTTAATTAACAAATATACTATCCATATGAAGGTTGGCGCTGCAAAGGATTCGCATTGAAAAGTCTGGTCGAAATTGATTGTAGTAACAAGTAATGAATAAATTACAATAGTAAAGGATATTAAATTGGTTGGAATATTTAGTCTTTTAAATGTAAATAAAACAGAAATTATAGTAAATATATGAACCGTTAACTCAAAAAGCCTTATTCCAATTAGCGATTCTCCGGTAATGGAGTAAATAAGTGCAAAAATATAATAGATTAAAGGGGGTTTCAGGTCTATGTAATCCATGTATAAAACTCCACCTTCACTTATAGTCTTCCCGGCAAGCAGGAATATTGACTGGTCGCCGCCAAGCGGAAATGAAAGAATTGGTAATAGGATAATAACTGATATAATAAAAAATGGTATCTGTTTTTTATCCATATTGGTTGCCATCCAATATCTGTGAATATATCTCAAGAGTTTGTTCTGCCATTCTTTCCTTCGAAAAGCTCTTTGCTTTTTCAATGCCATTAGATTTAAGAAGCGATTTTAATTTCTCGTTGTTGATTATTCTCAATACCTGCTTTGCTAATTGCTTATAGCTCCCAACCTCTGCCAGAAGGCCGTTTTTCTCATGTTCAATTAACTCTACTACACCACCAGCCTTAGTGGCAACTACCGGAACACCTGAGGCCATTGCGTCAATAACAGATGTACCGAGCCCTTCTGTTTTTGAAGTGAAAAGAAAAACATCAAGCTCAGGCAGGATATCCGGAATATCATTTCTGAAACCGGTTAATATTATATGCTCTTCCAAGTCCTTTTGTTTTATGTAATTTTCAATGATATTTTTTTCAGGACCATCACCAATAATAAAAAATATCGCAGGGAATTTTTGTTTAATTAATAATTCCGCTGTATCTACAAATGTGATATAATCCTTGTGGGGAGCAATTGCAGCGACATTCCCAATTAAGTATTTAGCCTGATGAATACTAAATTCTTTTCTAAGCTTACCTTGATTTAATCTTTTTTCAAATTTCGACAGATCAACACCAGAATAAACAATTTCAATTTTTGATTTATCTTTAATTGCAGGTTCTGTTATCTTCATGATTGTTTCTGAGACACAAATTATCTTATAAACTCTTTTATAATTATATTTCAATTGTGATAATATCCCCTTTTTAACAGGGAAGTCCACCCGCCTGCTGACCACAACCGGCACTTTATTTCTAAAAATAGTTCCTGAAAAAACTGCAGCAGTATGTGCATGAGAATCATGTGCGTGTATTAAGTCCATATCATATTCTGTACAGATATCAAAAATCTTCCCAGGGAATTGCCACCTGTTTTTTACAGAGAACACCTTGAGATTGCTTGATATGCAATATTCTTCCAATTTAGTGCCTGAAGGGCAAATCACTGCCTGCAAGATGTTTTTCTTAGCTAATTCAGTTGTCAAATAAGCTAATTGCTGTTCACCACCCCTCCAGCTAAGAGGTGTTGATACATGAACAATCCTCATCAGGATACAATCCAATGATTGCCAGAAACGTCGAATCCATTACTAAAGAAAGGTTTGCAAATTATCATTATATTTAGTTAGTTATTGGTTAAGTTCTTTCAAAATAATGAAATACCTTTTGAAAGCCAACGTTGAATACGTCATGGGGATGTAATGGATTCGACGAGGTGATGGAATTCGAAAGTAGCATGCCGTGCTTTCGGTGATGCACGTAAATACAACCGTCGCATATAATAAATGCAAACGATAATTATGCTTTGGCTGCGTAAATAAACCGGCCACATCCTGCAGGGGGCTCGCCCGCCGGAACTTTGCAGGATGCCGCTAAAGGCGGGACCGTCCACGGACATTCTCCTTGCACGTGGATTAAATTTCGGGAGATAGTTTTGCAAGAGCCTGCCCTGTGGCAACCGGCAAAGCAAATTTAAAATTCAGGGATAAGCATGTAGAAGCTTCGGATGAAACTCTTCGGACGCGGGTTCGATTCCCGCCATCTCCACAAAAAATGTGAGAACCAAACTCCTTACCCATAAAAACATGCTGATTCTCTGCTGCATTATGGCAGCAATCAGGGTATTATTCGTATTTATTTCTGACGATTTCAATAGTATCGAGGATTATCGAATTGCTCAAAATATCGCTGACGGCAGTGGGTTCGTATATGTTGAGCAATTAGGCCCGACAGCCCTGAAAGCTCCTGTTTACCCTTACTTCCTGTCAGTTTTTATTTTGATGTTCGGTGATGATGCACCATTTTTTATTGCACTTTTTCAACACCTGGTATTTTCATTCTTACCATTACTTATTTATAGAATAATGAAGGATCTGCAATATGGATATGCCGGAATAATTGCAGGTTTTTTGTTTTCTTTATACCCCTCCTTTATTTATTATCCAAGTGTAATTGAAACTACTTCCATTTTTATACCATTAATACTATTGTGGATTTATTCATTTCTGAAATGCAAAAAAACGAACTCAGTTTTCGATTTCTGGTTATTAGGGTTCATAAGTAGTTTAGTTTTCCTTACACAGCCTATTAGCCTGCCTTTTATTCTGGCAGGTATAGTTTACCTGTCAATTAAATCAACGAGTAAACATTGGATTGGTTTAATTACATTTTTTCTGATACTCCCTGCTACATGGTCTATCAGGAACTGTGTAGAATTCAATAAATTCATCCCATCGAAATCACCTTTTTGGATGAATCTTTATTATGGTTACAGTCCTGATTTCACGTCTTATAATACTATTGACGTATTCGGAGAACAGACCCGGAAGCGCATTGATTCACTGAGAAGAATTACAAATGATGTTGAGATGGAAGCAGTTTATAAAAATGAGTTCTTCAAAATCTTCAGTGCCTCGCCGGGAACTTATTTCAAGAAATCATTAATAAATGTAATTAGCTATTGGTGGCTTACCCCTGCAAACGAGTCGAATATAAGCTTAAATCTATTGCTGTTTCGATTACTCCCACTCGTATTACTACACATCATGTCTATATTCGGTCTTTTCTATTTATTCAAAACCAACAAAACGTTGTTTTGGATTGTGATTTTGATTTTCCTCTATTTCACCCTTGTTTATAGCCTGACTCACCCGGCAAATACGAGGTTTAAGCTTGATATTGAATGGATCCAAATATTGATTTCATCAATGGTAATTTGTAAGTGGCTGTTTAATAAACACCCTGATTTTATTAACATTCATTAATCTCCTTTTCATATTGAATCAAGAATAAATTAAATTGTGTAGTGTTTGACAACCAATTCTTAAATTCATTTGAGGTTTTAATTAATGAAAGGAATTCTACTTTTTCTAATTGCGATAGCTTTAATGGGCTTTGCAGAATTAAAAGCACAGTTGAAATCAAAAGTTCTTTCTACTTATCACAGTGGTATTTTTGATGATGGCGCTGCGGAGATTGGTTCCTTCGACCCTATAACTAATCTTTATTTCTTTACAAATGCAACCGATGCTTCAATAGACGTTCTGGATCTTAGCGATCCTTCCAATCCTATTCTGTCATTTTCTATTGACATCACAGAATATGGCGATGCTGTAAACAGTGTTGCTGTTAAAAACGGGGTTGTTGCTGCCGCAATCGAAGCTGATCCCAAACAAGCCCCCGGCAAGGTTGTTTTCTTTGATACTGATGGGAACTTTTTGAACGAAGTAACAACGGGTTCATTACCGGATATGGTTACATTTACTAACGATGGTAATAAAGTAATAGTAGCAAACGAGGGGGAACCCAATGATGAATATACAGTCGATCCTGAAGGTTCAGTAAGCATTATTGATATTTCTAACGGTGTTGCTAATGCTACGTTACAGCATGCAGATTTCCGGGCATTCAATGGTGCAGCAGAATCATTAAAAAACAGGGGTATTAGGATTTTTGGCCCAAATGCTTCAGTTTCTCAAGACCTCGAGCCGGAATACATCGCTGTAAGTTCAGACGATGTTTATGCTTATGTAACACTGCAGGAAGCTAATGCGCTTGCAGTTGTTGATATTGAAAATGCCGAAGTTCTTGATATTCTGCCACTTGGCTATAAATTCTGGCAATTTGACCGACCTGTAATGGGCCAGTTTTTTCTAAATCAACTGACCAATCTTCCATCTCTTGGAACACCTTTATATGAAGGTGCTGAAGAAATTAAAGTAAGCGGTTTTTCCGGTCTTTATTGTAACCTGGCAGAATCATCTCAACAAGAACTTGTTTTTTATACAATTCCTGACAGAGGTCCCAACGCCGGAGCAGTAAGCAAAGGAAATGTTGGTTCAGTTCAGAATCTAAGGCCGTTCAAACTTCCTGATTACCAGGCAAGAATCGTAAAGTTTACTTTAAATATTACAACCGGTAACGTAACGCTAAGCGAAAACGATTATATATACCTAACACAAAAAGACGGTGTTACACCAATAACAGGACGATGCAATATTCCCGGTTTTGATGAAGTTCCGGTTGCTTTTACTGATGATAATGTTTATACTAATATAGACTATGAGTTCGATGGAGTTCAATACCACGAACTTGAATATGACCCATTTGGGGGTGACTTTGAAGGGATCTTACTTGACAATGACGGTAATTTTTGGATGTGCGACGAATACCGCCCGGCATTATACAAGTTTGCTCCCGATGGAACTCTTCTTGAACGATATGTACCCGAAGGAACATCATTATTAGGTACTATTGAACAGCCTGTAGGATTTTATGGTGCCGAAACACTCCCTGCAGTATATGCTAAAAAACGAGCAAACAGAGGGTTTGAGGCAATTGCATACGATCCTGAAAACAATATCATATATGCTTTTATCCAGTCACCAATTGAAAATCCGGATAATTCAGTGAGGAACACTACCGATGTTATTCGCATTCTGGGTGTAGATGCAGCAACGGGTCAACCGGTTTCAGAATATGTTTACCTGCTTGAAAACAATGCCATGAGCGGGCACTCAGTTGGACGTGTTGACAAAATTGGCGATGCCTGCTACATTGGCAATGGTATTTTTGCAATCCTGGAACGTGATTCCAGCGTTCCGGGTGAAAATGAAGGCAAGAAATATGTCTTTTTAATTGATATTAACAAAGCTACAAACATCCTTGGAACACCTTTAGCAGAGAAAATCACTTCTTCAGACCCGAATGATAAAACCTTAGAAATGATGACTGCCGACGACCTTGCAGCAAATGAAGTAAGACCTGTGTTTAAAAGGAAGCTTGTGAACCTCCCATCCCTGGGTTATCTACCAAGCGATAAACCGGAAGGCCTTACATTAGTCGGTGCAGGAGATGTTGCCACAGCATTTGCAGTAATAAACGACAATGACTTTGGACTTGCGGGTGCCGGCGTAAGCGATGACATATCCCTGGGTATCCTTGGTTTTAGCAACGAAGGCGGTGGTTTTGATGCCAGTAACAAAGACAATGGTATTAACATAACAAACTGGCCTGTTTTGGGTGCTTATATGCCTGATGCTATTGCAAATTACTCCTTTGGTGAGAAGGATTATTACCTGACAGCCAACGAAGGTGACTCAAGAGATTATGACGGATACTCCGAAGAAGAAAGAATAAAGGACTTAACACTTGATGATGAATATTGGGATGGTGCAGAGATATTTCAATTGGATGAAAACCTGGGCAGGTTGAATGCTACTACTGCTAACGGCGATATTGACGGAGACGGCAAGTATGAATATGTATTTACTTATGGTGCGCGTTCATTCTCAATTTGGGATGAATACGGCAATATGACATATGACAGTGGCAGCGAATTCGAAGTAAAGCTATCCCAGCTATTTGAAATTGATTTCAATTCAACTAACGATGAAAACTTCAGTTTCGACAACCGCTCAGATGACAAAGGCCCTGAACCCGAAGCCGTTGTAGTTGGTGAAGTAGAGGGCAAGACATACGCTTTTATAGGGCTTGAACGTATGGGAGGCATTATGATTTATGAATTAGTTTCGCCCTATGAAGCAATTTATGCTGGCTATATGAACAACCGGAATTTTGATTATTCGTTTGATCCTGATGATGTATCACTTGAAGACCTTCAACATATTGGAGACCTCGCACCTGAGGGCCTTGTTTTTGTTCAGGCAGAATTTAGCCCTAATGGTAAAGCCCTGCTGATTACTTCTAACGAAGTAAGCGGGTCAGTTACAACATGGGCACTGGGTTCTACCGTTGGTGTAGAGAATGAAGAGCATAACATGATGCTCATCAATAATTTCCCGAATCCGTTTACAAGTTCTACAAGCATCAACATCTCTATAATTGAACCTGGTGTTGCAAGCCTCGAAATTTACTCCGTGGATGGAAATAAGGTAGCTTCAATAAGTAATTTATTCCTTGACAGGAATCTACATTCAATAGAATTCAAAGCTGCGAACCTACCTGCAGGAGCCTACTACTGCGTATTAAAAATGAACGGCAAATCTGAAACAATTAATATGGTGAAAGTGAAGTAAATTCATATTTCTTTTTTTAAAGTCTCCCGGCAAATAGTTGGGAGACTTTTTTTTTGAGACGGATTTACGTTTTATGTGTTAATATATCAGAACATAAATTATTCACTAATAAATAATAGATTCTGATTTAATCTGCCCTACTATTTAAACTTATCAATTACTGTTAATAATTTGTGAATTAGTTAACAGTAATTTAAATTTGTTGTATGAAGCAGAGGCAGAAATGAACAAGTCAAAATCACTTACCTATCATGCAATTTTATCAATCTTATTGTTAAATCTACTCAAATTAAACTCTCAAAGCATAAATACGGAGCTATACGAGTACATTAGCCCTGTTCCCGGCAGTGACTATATCCTTCCGGAAAATAATATTATAATTCGCTTTGGAGAAGAACTAACAAAAGAGATTGACTCTTCAAAGCTAATAATAGATGTAAGTGGTTCGATGTCGGGACATGTCAAGGGGAACCTCTTTGTTTATAAAGACAACAAAACCCTGATTTTTTTACCTGAAAAATCATACCAGAGAGGAGAAAGAGTAAATGTCAGGTATATTGGAGGATTGGAAACAATTAATATGAATATCCTTCCAGAGTTGGAATTTTATTTTGATATTAAAGACCCACTGCCGATTAGCGTAGAAAAGAAGAAACCACCCAAACCGGTTAGTTCAAAAATTCAGATTGCAGACTCAATCAGAAAAATGCAAACAGAGAAACATTTACCTGAAAATTTCCTCCCTGTAACTACGAATGTTTTAAGTAAAATTTCAGAAGGAAAATATTTATTCAGCACTAATGGTTTTGGTTGGAATCAGGAGGAAAAACTATATCCCTACTTAATTGTAAGCGATGAACATGGGACGCCGGTATTTTTCCGTGAAAAACCTGCCGGAGCTATTCCTGTTAATATTAATAATAAAGGCTACATTACATATTTTGATCCCGGAAGTAAAGGATTTTTAATTTGTGATAATGAATTCAATCCTATTCAACATGTAACGACAGGGAATGGGTACAATCCTGATGTTCATGACCTTGCGATTTATAATAATACTTTTTGGATAATATCATATGATACTCAGTTAATTGATTTAACTGATTCTATAGAAGGAGGTTTTCACCATCAAAGAATGGCCGGTGTTATAATCCAAAATATTGATAAAGAGGGAATCGTTTTTTTCCAATGGAGGAGTTGGGACCACTTTAGCATGTTCGATAGTTATTATGAAGAGTTTTTAGACTCAACTCATAATTATGACTTAGTACATGCAAACACAATTGAAGTTGATTCAGATACATCTATCCTGGTTTCATGCAGAAATATGAACGAAATTACTAAAATTAATACTCTTACTGGTGAAATAGTTTGGAGGCTTGGTGGAAAGAACAATCATTTTGAATTTATTGATTCACCAAGGAGGTTCTCTTTTCAACATGATGTCAGGAAGCATGATGAAAACATAATTACACTGTTTGATAACGGGAATATGTCAAAACCTACTCAATCAAGTTCAGTAACTTACAAAATCAATGAAGATAAGCTGACAGTTGAAGAAGTTAGCAGACTCGAATTAGGTCCCGCTCAGATGAGTTGGTCAATGGGTAATTCACAATTGCTCGACAATGGCAATACCGTTGTGGGCTGGGGTTCTAAAAGATACCCTAATATTACCGAGTTTAATAGCGATGGTGAACCACTTATACACATTAATTTCAATTGCCCAAATTACCGTGCTTTTAAATTCGACTGGGAGACGCAGCTCTTTGAGACAGACATTAAGGAGTATGATTTTGGGGTATTAGAGAAGGGTAACTCTCACAATCTAAATATAGTAATAAATAATAACCAGGATGTTCCGATGGAAATATCAAGCATCCACAATCACCTGGATGAATATTCAATATTAGAAGATTTACCTTTACAAATTGAAGCTAAAGGAAGCCGGGAAATCACTATTAAATTAAACCCCGATTCGGTTGGAAAAGCATACGATGTATTTACCCTGGATTATGATAACGACAGCACGAGATATGCCAGGCAAATAAGATTGACTGCAGATGTAATTCCACAGCAAGGTAATTCAACTATTTCATATAATCCTGTAAATATGAGCAAAAACATACTATTAAGTACAAAACCTGTGCTTTCATTTTCAAGGGCGCTTAAGACGAAAAAAGATGAATTGTGGCCCGTAAATATTGGGGATTACTTTTTTTTGAGAAAAGATTCTCCGGAAGGAGATAATATTGAGTTCAAGGCAACAGTTGACTGGCGAAAGACAAAAGTTACGATAGCGTCTGTTGATGAACTTGAAAAAGCCTCTGTTTATTACTTCGGAATCAAGGATACTCTTTATGATTACTCCGGAGATCCGATATTGCCGCAATCTGTTTTGTTTTATACTTTAGGCTATACTGATATCGAGGATATTAAGAATAGCGAAGTATCAATTTCTCCAAACCCTGCAAATGAATTCATAACAATAAACTCTATCGATGAAGCAATCTCGGAAGTCGAGCTTATTACGATTAGTGGTAATAGTTTGATTCATCGAAAAAATCTATCAATTAATAAAATCAGACTGAATATTTATGATCTGGTTCGTGGAATGTACTTTGTAAAGATTAGAACCTTAAACAATACATTTGCAACTAAATTAATTGTCGAGTAGTCTGATAAAAAAACAATTAACCCGGAGTCAAAGTGACGAAACTTCTACTCTCGTCAATATTCATCCTTGTTTTCATATTTCAACCATTTCTACGTGCTGTTGAACTAAATGTAGATAAATACCAGTATTTATCTCCCCGGCCTGGTGCTGAATATGTTTCAACAATGAATAATATCATTATCAGGTATGGCGCACAATTAAAAGAAGACCAGCAAATAGAGAACGAATTAATTGAAGTTACGGGAAGTATTAGTGGTATCCACAATGGAGATATAATACTCTACAAAGACAATAAAACCCTGATATTTAATCATAATTCGGAGTTTGAACCCGGAGAAATTGTGTCTGTAAAATTACAAGGCGGGCTCGAAACTGCTTCTGACGAAGTATTACCGGAACTTAAATATCAATTTATTATATCTTCGGGTATTCCTTCAATTCCTGATATAAAAATACCAAAGCAAAGCAAACCAAAGAAATCTGAATGGAAGCATATAAAAGTGTTGTCTGAATCAGGCTTCCCGGATGATTTCCCAACTATAACTACTGAAATTTATGGGAAACCGGCACCAGGTTACTATTTTTTCTCCAATTGGAACGATGACTTCCCTCTTGATGATTCAAAAAGTTCATATCTAACGATATGTGATGAATTTGGGACTCCAGTTTATTATCGAAAGACCATGCGCGGAGCAAGAGATTTTAGAATAGTTCAAGACAATAAGGTATTGTTTTTTGAGCTAAGTGATTACCAGTATTGGTTCTGCGATATTAATTTTAATTTAGAGAAGAAACTATACCCGGGGAATGGATATACCCCTGACAGCCATGATTTAAAGCTGATGTCAGACAGCAATTATTGGTCAATGATGTATGATAAGCAGTATATTCCAATAGAAGAAGAACCCGTTAATCTTGGTATGCATGCTGTAGTTGAAGGATTTGTGATCCAGGAATTGACTTACAACGGTATGGTTATATTCCAGTGGAGAAGTTGGGATAATTTCGGTTTGTTTGATGGAAAGTTAGGGGCTGAAGATTTTAATGATTCGTCTATTGTATATGATTTATATCATATTAACTCCATCGAGGTAGATTCTGACACATCCGCTATCATCTCTTGCAGGCATTTGGATGAAGTTACAAAAATTGACAGAAGAACAGGTGAGATTCTTTGGCGCCTGGGCGGGAAGAAGAATGAATTTGAATTTATCAACGATGAAAGAAGATTTTCTCATCAGCATGATGCACGTGTACTGCAAAACGGCTTATTGACATTATTCGATAACGGGAATAGCCATCAACCTCCCGAAAGTTCAATTGTCGCATATAAAATAGATGACAGGTTCAAAACTGCAGAATCCATGTATAGATATGGATACAAAGATTACAAATATTCAGGAGCGATGGGAAACGCCCAGACATTGGAAAACGGGAATATAATCGTTGGATGGGGATATATGCATTCACCTCCACACATAAGCGAATTAGATGAAGACGGTAATATTATTGTCAACCTTGACATCAATGCAATCAGTTACAGGGCTTATAAATTTAATTGGAAAACCACGCTTTTTGAGACAGATATAGAATACTACGATTGGGGGATTGTAGAGCCCGGAACAAAGGACATTTTGGAAATTGAGATAATCAATAACCAGGATATCCCGATTACAATTTCGGGTTATCATAATCATCTTGAAGATTACAGAATAATTGAAAGCTTCCCTTTAGAAATTGATGCCAATAGCAGTACTGTTGTTTCATTAGAGTATGAAAGCAAAAGTATCGGCAAAGCATACGATATATTAACATTCAACTACGACGTTGATTCTTCAAGATTCGCACGCCAGGTAGAAGTTAGTGCATTGGTGCATTCCGGAGCAGAACCCATTGTCAGCTTTCTTCCGGAAAAGGGAAGCACTAACGTAAGCACCAAAGAAAAAGTTATTATACTTCTATCCGAAGCAGTTAAATCCGACTCTGCGGAGCTCTGGCCCATTAATATCAGTAAATACTTTTACTTTAGAAAAGGTAGTCCCGATGGAGAAGATGTACCATTCGATGCTAAAGTAAACCCGGGAAAAACAGAGGTTGAATTAATCCCCAGAACTGATTTAGAGGATGACAAGCTGTTTTTTGTAGGATTAAAACAGCCCCTTCTTGATTATGCAGGCAACAAGCTTGAAAAGGGAACATCGCACTTTTCCACCGGTAAATTGACTTCAGTTCCAATCCATGAGTCAAATGATAATATATCGGTTTTTCCAAATCCTGTGAATGATTTTGTCAATTTTGAAGTAAAGAATGATGAACTCAATAAAATCGAATTGATTGATATTCAAGGCCGGATTCTTTTTGAAACAATAACTTTCCCCGCCTTCTCTATTGATCTGAGCAGCTATAGCACGGGGATTTATTATCTGCGATTCCTTTTTTCTGATGGCAATGTTGCCGTTTCATGTATTGTTAAGAATTAGATTTTATCATTACGAATAAATGCTTTATTTTCGTTTCCCTTGATAGATAATCTGTAATACATGAATGAACAGCGAAGAATTAAAACAGCAGCTAAGAGGCAGGGACAGAGTTTGCAGGGCAATATCTGAAGACGGTAATTTCAGGATTGCAACAATAAAAAACACAGTTGCTGCAAGGACAGCCCAGGAGAAGCACAAGCTAAACCACATTTCTGCATTTTTGCTTGCAAGAACACTCGCTGCATCTTCTATGCTCGCTGCTTTTCTGAAGGGAGAAGAGCGAATAATTATTGAATTAGATGGCAATGGGCCTGTTGAGAAAGTATTTGCAGAGGCAATTCAAGTAGGCGAAGTGCGTGGCTTCGCACAATTATCTCAAAAACAAGGCAACTTAGTAATTGAAGATATATCTCAGGCAATAGGCATTGGATTATTAAAAGTATCCCGGTTATTATACGATAAACCACAGCCAGTGCAAGGAATTGTGAATCTGCAAAAGGGAGATGTAGCCTCCGACCTGGCATTTTATTTCAATCAAAGCGAGCAGATGCCTTCCACAGTAATTCTCGATGTTTCTATTGACGACACAGGTATAATAAATGAATCAGGCGGAATGATTTTACAAGCTATGCCGGGAGCTACGCCAGAGCAATTAAAGCAAGCTTACGAGCACTTGACGAACATCCCCCCGGTAACAGAATTATTGAAAAATGAATCTACTCCTGAAGGAATCCTGAACCATCTCCCTTTCCCTTGCAAAGTTCTCAGCCAGTCTCCTGTTGATTTCTTTTGCAGGTGCTCCAAAGAAAACTTTCTGTCGAAGCTGATGACACTCGGAATAGAAGAGATTAAGGGTATGCAGGAAGATGGTTCTAACGAACTTGTATGCCGCTATTGCAATGAGAAATATTATATAGGTGAAAACGATTTTACTTCAATGATTGAAGCTATGCATGCGAAAAGAAATTAAATCAAATCAAAATTTCTAATCTTTAAAAAGAGTATCCTGCCTGTCCGGGCTGAGGGAGACAATTTTAATTTCAGCTTCTACATAATCTTCAATCAATTTAAAATAATCAAGTGTCTGCTGTGGCAGATTTTTGAAATCTTTTATGCCTGAGAGTGATTTATTCCAACCTTTGAGTGATTTATAAATCGGCGTTATTTTCTGAAGGCTTGCAACATCCGCCGGGAAATTCTTAGTTACTTTGCCATTTATTTTGTATTCGGTACAAACAGAGATATTTTTCATTAGATCAAGGATATCAAGTTTTGTCAGGGCTATTTCGTTAATTCCATTTACCATTACAGAATATTTGAGCGCGACAAGGTCAAGCCATCCGCATCTACGCGGCCTTCCAGTAGTAGCGCCAAATTCAGCTCCGGTAGCACGAAGTTTCTCGCCTACTTCGTCTTCGAGCTCAGTCGGGAATGGCCCGTTTCCGACACGTGTGCAATAAGCCTTTACAATACCGATTATATTGTCAATAGCATTAGGCGGGATTCCAAGCCCTGTACATGCACCGCCTGAAGTTGGATTAGAACTAGTAACAAATGGGTATGTGCCGTGGTCCAGGTCAAGCAATGCTCCCTGGGCACCTTCAACGACGATATGCTCACCCTTTTTGATTGACTGGTTCAGTAACAGAGTAGTATCAGTTACGTATGGATCAATGATTTCATCAAATTCGACATACTTGTTGACTATAGTATCAACATCGAGTTCCTGGAAACCATAAATCTTCTTTAAAATTTCATTTTTTTCGGCAATATTGTTCCTCAGTTTTTCTTCAAGTGAGGGCCTGTCCAGCAAGTCTACAATCCTGATTCCAATCCTTCGAGCCTTATCAATGTATGCCGGTCCTATACCACGCCCGGTTGTCCCGATAGCCTTGCCGCCTTTTGCGCTTTCGCGGGCCTGGTCGAGCAGTTTGTGGTAGGGCATAATCAGGTGGGCTTTATGAGAAATAAACAGCCTGTCCTTAACGCTGATACCATTCTCTTCGAGCATTGAAATCTCATCCATCAGCGCAACAGGGTCAATAACTACTCCGTTGCCGATTACACATTTAACATCACTATTTAATATACCTGAAGGAATCAGGTGAAGAATATATTGCTTCCCACCTATAACTATTGTATGCCCTGCATTTGCTCCGCCCTGGTACCTTGCAACATAAGCCGCATTGCGGCTCAGTAGATTTACAATCTTTCCTTTGCCTTCATCGCCCCACTGTGCGCCAACTATTAATGAAACACTCATTTTCTTTGCCGTTAAGTCGTTGATAAGCCGTTGATTAATGCCCTTTATAAGCTGAAATTACGAAATAATAGGCACTGTCTCAAACGATTTTGAACAAAAAAATGCCTTGCCCCATTATTAGGAGCAAGGCAATTAAAACAAATCTATATAGAGTTAATAGCCTCTTCGATGGAATCATTCATCCTTAAGACTTTGTCCAGGTGAGTCATTTCCATCAGCTCTTTTACTTTTGATGAGGGGTTCGCAATCAGCAGTGGTATATCCTGTTTCCGGAGAGTTGAAAGGGCACTGACTAACATTCCAAGCCCGGAGCTGTTTATCAACGAAACTTTTCCCATATTTATGACAACAGCTTTGGGACTCGAAACGTGCAGATTATGTATGATCTCAGTAAATTCCATAGCTTCTGCTCCGCCCAAGACTTTTTCGCCAAGTTCAATAACAGCAATCCCATCCCGAATCGAATAAGTATAACCCTTACTTTCATCAATATTAGGCTTTCCCGGTTGCAGCTTCTTTAACATTAATACCTTTTGAAAGATCAAGTTTACGTACTTTTTCAAGGTAGAAAATCACGAAAGAGCTTGCAATGTAAATCGAAGAATAAGTACCTGTGATAATACCGATAAGCATTGTAATCGCAAATCCTTTGAGCACAGGGCCGCCAAACGCAACAATAGTTACAAGTACAAGCATAGCAGTAAATACTGTGTTGATTGTACGGCTAAGAGTTTCATTTATACTTAGGTTTACCATTTTAATAAAGTTCATGCCCTTGTGTTTATCCCGGTTCTCGCGTATCCTGTCGAAGATAATCACCGTATCGTTGATTGAGAAACCGACAACAGTCAGCATACCTGCGAGTATGGTCTGGTCTATCTCAAGACTTACAATCCCGAGATGATGAATAATTACTATGAAGCTAAATGTTACAACGATATCATGAAGAAGTGCTGTAACAGCCCCAAGTCCGAATGTGAATTCAAACCTGAAAGCAATATAAAGCAGGATAGCAAGTACTGAAAGGATAACCGCGATAAAAGCATTAAAGCGTAATTCATCGCCAATTTTCGGGCCTACTTTGTCAACCTTTATGATTTCATCAAAATCCGTGAATTTGTCTTTTAGCAACTGAGTAAGCCTTTCAGGGCCTTCTCCTGACTCGCGGATCCTGATTAGATACTGGTTGTCTCCGCCAAATGATTTTATTTCACTTCCGGTGAAACCGGCGTTTTCAACGACAGAGCGAATCTGGTTAGCTTCGATAGTTGTTTTAAATTTAACAGCTACTTCTGTTCCGCCTTCGAAATCAATACCATACACAGGCCCAAGGAAGATGGTTGCCAGCACACCACCAACTATTATAACAAGCGAAACAAAAAAGAAAATCTTCCTGCTGCCGACAAAATTAATATTCGTATTATCAAAATATCTCATTTCAAATCACTCCGCCTGATTATGCATTTGCTGTTTTGGGCTGGCCAAATCCAAAGTTTGTAGAACCGCCCGATGTAGAAATCTCGATTATTGCCCTAGATACCATAATACCTGTAAACAGCGTTCCAAAAATACCAATAATGAGTGTCAATGCGAATCCCTGGATGGGTCCGCTACCAAATGAATAAAGTATGATACCGGTGATACCGGTTGTTATGTTTGAATCCACAATGGCACTTAAAGCTTTGCTGAATCCTTCGTCAATTGCTGAACGCAATGTCCTGCCATTAGATAATTCCTCCCGGATACGTTCAAATATCAGGATGTTTGCATCCACCGCCATGCCTATTGTCAGGATGATACCTGCGATACCCGGAAGTGTTAAGGTGCCTTCGAGAGCAGATAAAACAGCAAGTACCAGAAGAACGTTGAGCATAACCGCAAAGTCAGCGACCAGCCCACCTCGGGAATAGTAAATGAACATGTATAGTATCACAAGAATAAATGCAATACCGCTTGCAAACAGTCCACTGTTGATTGAGTCTTCTCCAAGCGAAGCTCCAACAACTCTCTCTTCGATTATTTTAACCGGAGCCTTCAAAGCGCCAGCTTTTAATACTATTTGAAGTAGATTGGCTTCTTCAAAGTTCGCCATGCCGGTTATCTGAGAGCTTCCGCCGGTAATCCTGTTTTGAACCACGGGGGCAGAATAAACTCTTTCATCGAGGACAATAGCTATTTGCTCGCCTACATTATTGCCTGTAATTACAGCCCAACGATCTGAACCTTCGTCATCCATAGACATGTTTACAACAGGCCTGCTTGTAGTAGGATCTAAAGTTGCAGTTGCATTTGTAATTGCTTCACCCGTCATTTCCGGTTCATCTTTAAGGATATAAATCTCGTAAACGTCGAATTCAGGATTTTCGCCGGTTTGTTTGTTTATAGGCTTGGCGCCTACTGCAATCTGAACATCTACAGGAAGAAACTGCTTAATATTTGCTCTTCTGAGAATATCTTCGAACCTGGAGATGTCTTTCTTAAGTATCCTGAAGTAATAATTACCTTCAGGGAAATTAGCTATTTGATAACCAACATTTTGCAACTGCTGGCGAGGGCCTTGAGCGAAAAATGTAGAAAACATACTTGTGAACGGATGGTCTTTTAAGTAGGCTTCCTGCGCCTCTTTCTCACCCAGTCCGGCATATGGATCATTTATCGTGTCCGCCTTAGAAGTATCCGCAGCGACTGCAGTAGTGTCTTTTTTGCTTGTATCTGCTTCGGCCACGTCAACTTCAGTGCCCGTTTCAGATGTTGTATCAACTACTGCTGAATCTGCCGGTTCCTCAATAATTTCTTCTTTGCCTGCGAGGAACTCGTCTATCTTTTTGAAAGCCCTTACGATTTTCTGGTCATTTTTCAGAAGTTTGAATTCGAGGCGAGCTGTAGTCTGAAGCAGCTTTCTCATTTCTGTTTCGTTAGTAACACCCGGTAGCTCAAGCAAAATACGCCTGCTTCCCTGAACCTGGATATTAGGCTCCGAAACACCATACTTGTCAATTCTTTGTCTGATAACTTCTTTAGCCTGATCGATAGCCTGGTTGGCATTCTCTTCAAGCCTTTCAATGATTTTTTCTTCAGACACATCTTTGAAATCAATGACATCGAAATATGAAATCAGTGATTTCCCTTTTGGCTTGGCAATTTTTTCGAAGTTTGCGTAGAAAACATCAATAGCAGCTTCTTCGGATTCGACCAAATCCTGCTCTGTCTTCTCAATAACTTCGAGGAAAGTTTCATCAATGGTCTCTTTTAATGCAGCTTCTTCTATGAGCTTGATTACATCAACTTCCAGAGTAACATACATGCCGCCCCTTAAGTCGAGACCAAGTTTCAGAGCGTTGTTTTTTGCATTCTGAAGGTCTTCGCCGTATGCATCATAAAATTCATCGATTCTGTTAATTGAGTCCTGAATTCCTTTTTCAGGATTTTTAGCTGCTATCTCTTTTGCTTCTGCAAGCGCCTTGTCTTCCTTTTCCTTTAGCTGTTCAGCCTGGTAAGTCGGATAAAGAACATATATTGCAAGCGCCAGTGGCAAAAGCACTAACAGGTACTTGCCTAAATTCTTCTTCAATTATCTCCCTCCGGTAATTCAATCAATTCTTATGCAGCGTAATTTTTTAATAAATCGCTTAGTCAAAATTTTAGAAACACAAAAATAGCTTTAATAAATCAAAATAACAATGAAATTAAAATTTTGTTTCCGTTGGATATAGTATTATTTCAGGAATATTGAGGCTTCAGGTCCAGGTGGGATATCGAATATAATCCATAGTGCGAGGAAGGCACCCCATACTAGAAACAGGAAAAATGAATAGGGTAACAGTGAACCAACAAGCCTGCCAAAGCTCATTTCTTTATCATAGTGTTTTGCAAAAACTATTACGATTGGGAAGTAAGGAAGCAAAGGAGTAATGATATTGGTAATAGAGTCTCCTACCCTGTATGCAAGTTGGGTAGCCTCCGGTGAAATACCAGTTAGCATCAGCATCGGCACAAATACCGGTGCGAAAACTGCCCATTTAGCTGACGCGCTGGATACAAAAATGTTCATTATTGAAGAAAAAATGAAAAAAACAATTAGTAACATTGGCCCTTCAAGTCCTGCAGCTTTGAAAGCGTTAGCGCCATTAACTGCAAGCACAAGGCCTATATTAGACCAGTCGAAGTATGCCACAAATTGTCCTGCGGCAAATGCGAGTATTATATAAGCCCCCATTGTTTTCATGGCATCTGATGCCATTCCGGCAAGGTCGTGGTTATTCCTTACTGTCCCCGATGCAATACCATACACAGTGCCGCAAATAAAAAAAATTACCATTATCAGCGGGACAATGCTCCTGTAAAAAGGAATAAGCGTACCGCCTTCGCCTCTGAAAATGCCATTCTCCGGAATCACTGATAACAAAAGGAGAATATTTATTATAATAAAAGCAATCCCTGAATACCTGAGTCCCCTTATTGATTCAGTACTTATTTCTTCGAGAGTATCCTTTTCATCACTTTCATATTGAGCAAGCCTTGGCTCAACTATTTTATTTGTTACCCAGGTGCAGATTATCGTAATAATAAAAACCGATGGGATCATGAAGTAGTAGTTTGCTGTCGGGTAAACTTCGTAAGAAGAATCTACAATCCGTGCTGCCGGTTCGGTAAAACCTGAAAGCAAGGGATCAAGGGCTGTTATAAATAGATTAGCACTAAAACCGGCGCAAACAGCCCCGAAAGATGCACATATCCCTGCAATTGGATTTCTGCCGATGCTTTTGAAAATTAATGCTGCGAGAGGTGGCAGTACAACAACACCTGAATCAGCCATAAGCGAACTGTTTACAGATGCGAATATAATTGCCGGAACAACAAAGCTTCCTGGGAAAACACCTATCATCCTCTTTAACAATGCTTCGAACATTCCACTTTTCTCAGCGACTCCAATACCAATTACAGTTACTAACACCAAGCCAAGCGGAGGGAACCCGGTGAAATTTGTTACCGCATCCGTGAACATCCTCTGAATTCCGGTTTTGGAAAGTAAGTTAAAAACGAAAACTTCCTCACCTGTTCCGGGATGGATAACGGATGTATTTAATGAGGCAAATAGCCAGGAGAGAATTATTGTTAATATTGCAAGGCCGGAAAAAATGAAAAATGGGTCAGGCAGGTAATTTGCAGTTTTCTCTACGAACAGGAGAAATCTGTCAAAAAACTTGTATTTTAATCCTTTTTTAGATGGCATTACAGAAATTAAGAAAAATTAGAAACTGTTCATAGCAGCTTGGATACAAAAACCAATATAATTCTAATCTCTTACAACAATGCAACCCAGACAATTGACTGTATTAAATCTATTCTGGAAACCTGTATTAATGCCCCAGGTTTGATTATAGTTGACAATGCCTCTGCAGACGACACAGTAATGCAGGTACTGAAGAGATTTCCCGACGCTCAAGTAATTGAAAACGATAAGAACTTAGGCTATGCAAAAGCTGTAAATATTGGCGCTGCCAAATCAGATGCAGAAATTTTAGTAGTTTCTAATACCGATGTAGTTTACCACCCCGGTTGCCTGGACGGACTCATCAAATATTTATCAGAAAATCCCGGTGTTGCGGTAGCAGGACCGCAACAGTTGTATGGAGATGGCTCGTGGGAATATAGTTATGGTAATTTTCCCGGTCTAAAAATGGGATTGAGGGATTTGCTTATGATTGAATCAACCCATACGGGTATTAGAAAATTTCTATGGCCTGAAACGAGGTTGGACAAAGTTCCTAAGAAAGTAGATTACATCGATGGCGCTATAATGGCAATACGCAAGAGTGTTTTTGATGAATTAGGCGGATTTGATGAAGACTTCTTTTTTTATACAGAAGAAGCGGAATTCTGTTTCAGGGTTGTGAAATCAGGCTATGATATCAGCTTTGTCCCCTATTTAACAGCAACTCATTACCGTGGGGGCGATATTGCAGAGAAAGTATTCGATGAAAAATCTGCAGAAATGATGATAGGTTCGAAATTGCTGTTTTGCAGCAAACACAGGACATCAATTGAAACTAAAATATATTCTGTATTTGAGATGTTGTCGTCTTTAAAGAATGCCTGGATTTGGCGATTTTTTTCACTATTCGCAAGTGGTAACCGAAAAACAAGGCTGAGCAACAAATCCCAAAGTCTGAAGAATTGGTTCAAAACCTGGAAGAAATTATTGAAAGTTGCAGACGTCTAAATCATTAGAATTTATGCGACTTTGTGTACTATTTTTAATAAACTTTAATTTTTGCATTAATGCTAAACTTAATAAATTTGTTTCATTGACGATTCGGTCTGAAAAAAAGAAACAATGTTCTTATAATTGGAGGTTTATAATGGCTTTAGTCATAACAGATGAGTGCATTAATTGTGCAGCTTGCGAACCGGAATGCCCAACAGAGGCAATCTATGAAGGTGATGAAATTTACGAAATAGATCCGGACAAATGTGTTGAGTGCGAGGGCCACTTTGACGAGCCGCAATGCGCTGAAGTATGCCCGGTTGATTGCTGCATACCGGCAGAATAATCTTAGAATAAATATGAAGAAGAAGGATTGCCCTGATATTGGGTAATCCTTTTTATTTTGCACAATGCATTTTGTTGGAACAATTTATATCGAAAAGGGAATTATCAAATCCACAATACCAGGAGATAAACTTCAAATATTCTCCGACGGTGGTTTAGTTTTTTCCGGCAACGGCTTCGCCTACCCGGGTTTGGGTGATAGTCACGGCCATGTAACACCGCTCGGAATGGCACACTACGAGCTTGACTTGAGTAACACAACGAGTGCAGAAGAGTGTTGCAGCCTGGCACTAAATCATAATTTCTACAAAGAGGGCTGGATTCATGGCAGAGGCTGGAACCACGAGCTATTCAATACTCCTGAGTTCCCGGATAAAAAAATACTGGACCATTACTTTCCAGATATACCTGTTTACTTTACACGCATAGACGGACATGCAGCCTGGGCCAACAGCAAAGCGTTGGAAATTGCCGGTATTAGTTTAAATTCTACTAATCCGACCGGAGGTGAAATAGTAAAAGATAAATCAGGTAATCCAACAGGAATAATTGTTGATAATGCAATGAACCTTGTTCTAAAGCACATACCTGACTGGGACACCGAGCAATTAAGTATGTTCTTTAATAGAGCTTGTGATTTGCTTTCGGATTCAGGCCTTACGAGTGTCCACGACATGGATGTTAATCCCGGATTGATTAAAATTTTAGCAGAAGTCGGAGCATTTGAACAAATACCACTCAATGTAATTGCTTATGTAAGCGCTCAAAATGACGAATATCCGGAATTAGAAGGAGGGTTTCAAAAAAACGGGCGATACATTGTAAGAGGAGTGAAATTTTATGCCGACGGAGCGCTGGGCTCTAAAGGAGCTGCACTTCTAAACGGGTATAGAGATGACAGAGAAAACAAAGGGTTGCCATTAATTGACGAAGAAAATCTGTATGAAAAGGCATCCTGTGCAATAGAAAAAGGATTCCATGTGGCTACACACGCAATTGGTGATGCAGCAAACAGGCTTGTTATTAATGTTTATGAAAAATTAAGGAAATCCTACCCTGAAGCCATTTTACGGATAGAGCATGCACAGATAGTCCATCCTAACGACATCCATCGTATGGCTGACTTAAATATCCACGCTGCCGTTCAACCAATACATTGCATTAGCGATGCTAAAATGGCTGAGAAACGCCTCGATAATGAAACATTAAAAAGGGCATATCCCTGGAAATCTCTGCTTGATGCCGGGGTATTAATGGCAGGAGGTTCTGATTTCCCCATTGAATCTTATAATCCACTTTTGGGAACAGATGCTTTTGTAAACAGAAAGCCGAAGGGCAGGCCTGCATGGTACCCGGATGAAAGAATAAGTATAGCCAGTGCAATCGAAGCATACACATCTAATGTAAATCATATTTGCGGAGCCGCCTCAACTGCAATTTCAGCAGCTCAGCCAGCAAACATAACTATACTAGATAATTCATTGGAAAACACTCCAACAGATAAAATAAGCGCAATTAAACCATTGTGTACGGTAATAAATGGTAAAATTGGATACAATTCTTTAAAAATGGCTTAATTATTGATTATATTATGCTTATGAAATATATTTCATTGATATTGCTTTGTGTTATTGCATGGAGTTGCACTCCGGTCAGAACCAGTATATACAATAAGAAACCGGAAAAAAGTGAAGCAGTAAGCAATGAGAGCAATATTTCAGGAAATATACAAATAGAAAAACCCCGTTTCTCTGATACAACCTACATATTACTCGATTCCCCAATCAAATTGGGCAAACAGACAATCGCAGACCATTACCAAAATTGTGTGAAAAATTTTGAAGAAGGAGATTATGCCGCTGCGTGTGATAAGTTCCGGAGACTTTGGGAAACCATAAAGCCAGGCGACACACTTTACTATGAAACCATGTTCCACATCAGCGAATGTGAAATTCAAAACCAAAGACTGGTAAAGGCAGAAAAAATCCTTTATGAATTATTACATATCAATGGTGTACCTGTTGCAATACATGAAAAGACAATGGTAAGGCTCGGGCATGTTTATTGTGCAATGGAGCTTTTTGATGAAGCAGAAAAGCAGTTTTCAACATTCCTTGAGCAATATCCCGACTCTCGCTATTCTCCTCTTGCCGATTGCGGGATTTTAGATAATCCTCCAAAACCTCACTAATTATTAAATACTATCGTTTAATTCTTTGATTGGTTTTATTATAACAAAATCTCTATTTTTGTTTTCGCAACGGGTATTAATTAAAGGCAAGACTTTGCGTACAGTTTTCATTCTCATGTTAATTGCAAGTGCCGTTCTAATAGCTCGCCAGGTGAAGCTGGACAAATTTGACGCATCATCCAACGGAACAGACATCACTGTTAAATGGCAGGCATTTGATGAATCCGGGGTCGCCAGTTATGAAATTGAACGTTCAATAGCAACACCATCAGCATTCAAGAAGATCACATCTAAAAAAGCAGAAGGCAGCGGACACCTTTACACATATATTGACAGGGACGCATACCTGAAAGACAAATCAAAGAAAGACGGCAACCCTGTACTGCAGGACAACGTATATTCATACCGCCTGAAGATTATCTTCGATGACGATTCATATACCTACAGCAACCAGGTGAATGTAACACACAAAACCTCAAATATCCGCCGCACCTGGGGCATGATTAAAGAAATGTTCAAATAATTCGTATCTTATCCTGTTAATTCGGAGTAATTATTTAATTCCGGCAGTAAGCCTTTATTTTGTATTAAAAATGATTAAAGCGGTCTTCGTATTTATATTCTTTTTTTCGTTTATTACCTCTGCTATTAGTGAGTCGAACCGGATTCATGACAAATGCGGTACATTCAGGCTTGACGAAATTAAAAAGGATGGCAGCAAAATTTTTGAACGCGATGTTGATGAACGCCAGGACGACTTACCTTTCAAGTACGGATCCCCCTCAGGACTGTTCCTGATTCACTACGACATTTCCGGAAAAGACGGTGTTGACCCTGCAGATGAAAATCAAAACAATATTCCGGATTATATTGATTCAGTGGCATATTATTTTGATTATTCCTATTTCAAGGAAGTTGATGAACTTGCTTACCGCTCCCCGTATCCCGACTCCGGGCAGGGCGGCAGCGAAGCAATCGACATCTATGTCTTTGATTTAGGAAATACCTTTGGATGGTATGGTGTAACCATACCCGATGTGGAAATCAAACCAGTTGGGAGTTATTCAAGGTGGACTGCCTACATACATATTGATAATAATTATTCCCCCGGTGATTCAACCTGGGATGAACAGAACGAGAATTATTATGCTTCTTACAACGAAACCGGTATCAATGCATTGAAAATTACAGCAGCTCATGAGTTGCACCATGGAATCCAATTCCGGTATGCGGAATTTTGGGGTGTAGGACTTTTTGCAGAAATGACAAGTACTTACATTGAGTCAATTGTATTCCCTGACGTCAAAGACTACTATCAATATATTAATGAGCTTCTTCGATATCCCCAGTATTTTTCTTTTTTCAGCGCAACATCTTCAAATGGCTATATGTACTGCATATTCGGACAGTTTATCGCATCAAGATACGGAGACATTGCCATTCGTTCATTTTGGGAAAAACTTGCCGGAGGTACCAGGGTATATGAGGCTTTTGAAGAACTATTCGATGAACAGGGCAGTGATATAAATACTGAGTGGGAAGAATTTGCAAAATGGCTCTATTACACAGGTGATCGAAGCATAGAAGGATCATACCACCCAAAGGCAAATGAATTAAATGAGTTAATATTCCAACTTGATACTGTATTTAATCCTCCTCATGCGTTGTTTTCAGCATCAACACCCCCATATTCTTTCTATCCCTCAAGGATTATATTCCCGGGCAAAGGTGCATTTGTTTCCAGCGATACACTTGATATTTTAATTACAAACCTGAATCATGTAAGGGCTAAAGGGCTAAATACAGATGAAGATACGTACGTTCTGACATGTGCTGATTCTGAGAGTTATGGCTTGCCGAGGGTTGAAGACTCCGAAATGTACCGTGATTATGAATTCGATTCGGAATACCTTGTTGCGATTGAATTTATTCACCGCGGTAATAAAACCGTATCCATTGATTACCCTTTTCCCAATCCTTACATTTTAAAAGACAAAGAAAAGATAAGCTTTCCGGCTCCTGAACGTTCTCCAATTTACTCCAAAGCAGAACTGTCAATTTATGCTGTTGATATGACCGGGAAATACTTTGGCAAGCACCAGGTTGACGTTGTAAATACTAAAAGGGTTATTGTGCTTGATAAATTACCGGATGAAATCAGCTCAGGAATTTATTTCTTCAAAGTCACACAGGATGAGAAAACTGTTTTCGGAAAATTTGCCGTCAGGGCAGAATAAATGAATTCAGCACAATTCAATTTTAAAGCGTCTAATTTGGCTAAATCCTTTTATGGCAAGAGGATTTTCAAAAATATTTCCCTTGAATTTAAAAACAAGCAGGTTATTGGCATAGCCGGTGAAAATGGTTCCGGGAAAACAACCTTGCTAAAGGTACTTTCCGGCTACATGCTCCGAGACAATGGAGACCTTGTATTTGAACTAAATGGACAGCAAGTAAAAGAGGAAGAATACTTTCGTCATTTCTCCTTCTCCGGTCCATACCTCAAATTATACGAAGAATTTACCCCTAATGAATACCTGGATATCATTTCAGGAATCAGGCAGGAAAAACTAAACAAAGAATTAAATTTGCTTTTTGAGATATTCAAATTATCCTCACGCAGTGGCGATATACTTAAGGAATTTTCTTCCGGGATGCAGCAACGGATACGTCTGATTAGTGCATTTGCATTCAATCAGGAGGTGTTTTTCCTTGACGAACCTTCGAGCAACCTTGATGAATCAGGATTCGAGGCTTTGAGAGGTATAATTAATAAGAAAACCGGAGAAGGTTATTCATTTGTTATAGCTTCAAATGAATCCCGTGAATTGGAATTATGTCATGAAATTATCAATCTACAGGAATATAATAATGTGCATTAGAAAGTTAATCCTGGCATGTTTTGTTGTTCTTATTGCATGCAGCAGCAACAAAAGTCAACCACAGGATTCTGTTGAACAATTAAGCAGGGCTGAGGCTGACTTCTTTAACTACATCTCGAAAGCTCAATTACCGGAAAAGCTTGATTGGTGTGGCGAAGAGATTCCCCTCGACGATCCGGAAATAAGGGAAAGAGCCGAAAGGGAATTTTACCTCCTGCTGCAACAGCCCGGCCAGATCATGCTGTATATCAAACGCTCCGGCAGGTATTTCCCACTTTTTGAGCGTATCCTTCGCGAATACAGCATGCCTGATGAAATAAAATACATGGCTGTTGCTGAAAGTGCGCTCTACATGTCAACTTCAAGCAAAGGAGCACATGGTCTGTGGCAGTTTATGGAGTCAACAGGGAAGAAAATGGGGCTGATAATTGACAGTTATGTTGACGAACGCAGACACCCGGAAAAAAGTACCCGAGCTGCCCTCAATTACCTGAAACAGGGCTACGACGCCAATGGTTCGTGGATACTGGCAGCCGCCGGGTATAACATGGGGCACACCGGCGTGAATTCCAGCCTGAAAAAACAATATAGCAACAACTATTTTGACTTGTTTCTTAACCAGGAGACTTCCCGCTTTATTTTCAGGATAGCTTTGATTAAGGAATTGATGCTGTATGCGAAAAAATATGGTTTTCACGTGGAAGAAAAGAACAAATACCAGCCATACGACTATAAAATTATAAAATGGAATAGTTCAATCCCTGATATTGCCGAATGGGCCAAAACACAGGGAACTAATTACAAGCAGTTGAAATTAATGAATTTATGGATGATAAAGAGTAATTTACCATCCCCTCCGAAGGGTAAAAGCTGGGAGATTTATGTGCCAAAATAAAAAAAGCCGCTAAAAGCGGCTTTTTAATAAACTAATTATAGACTATTATTCAGAATATATCGAAGATTTTTCAACCCTGCCATAACCGCCGATTTTAAATGATGGAGCATCTTTGCTGCTCGTTTTCATTTCAAGTGAGCAATTAAAATAGCCCGATTTCATTGGTTTAATTCTGGCTACAACATCAAATTCTTCACCGGGTGCCAGCTTTCTGGGGCCCGTAAGATTAACAGTCATGTTGTCCGGGTAAACCTTATAATCTGAAAGTGTTATTGGTTCATTCGAGCTGTTTTTGATTTTTACGGTTGCTACTGACTCATACCCTACCTTCATTGACCTGAATGAAAATGTATTCGGTTTGGAAACGAGAGGAGTAAATACTTCACACTTCAGCATAAGCATTTTGTGCGGATTCCTCGGGTCATTTGAGGAGATTCTCACAGTTTTTGAAACATGCCCCGGATTATCATTAAGCCTGAGGGAAAGTTCTAATGTTGCAGTTTCGCCGGGGTTAAGTTTGTCTTTATCAAGATTTTTCTGTGTGCACCCGCATCCCGGTTTAACTTCTGTGATTTCCAGTAGTTTGTCGCCGGTATTTTTAATTTTTACTTTAGCCTGAAGCGGGCTTTCGGCGTACTTCACTTTGCCCCAATCATAAGTATCACCACCCACTATCTCAATCTTGGGCTGAGCATTTGCCTGCACGAATAAAAATCCAATCATCAGCAAAGCTCCTAATAGTGCCTTTTTCATTATTATCTCCTGTTAAATAGCATTATTTGAAATATTTTCATATTTATTTTGTTTCTTAAAAGAGCAAAAAGTTTCAACAGTTGCAAAACTACTAAAAAAACGATTGAAGAATATTATATTGCAGCGCTTCCTTGGGTTCTTAGACTGAAAGGACGCTGATACTTAAATAACGAGTAAATTATCAAACAGTTACATTCCTGATGCAAAGGTTAGCAGCATTAACATTTTTCATATTATTGACCTCAGTCATTAGTGCCGAACCGAGGATTTATACTTTTTCTTCGCTTACCGACACAGTTGACCTGGGAGCTTGTATGGTAGGAGATTCGCTAAAGGCGAAATTTGGCTGGGAAAGGGATGGTGACAATAATTATTCTATTCGTGCAACCGGTTCAATTGTAATTTCCAGAAGTCCTAATGACCCTACTGCTATCCAACACGAGGAATTCGAGGAAACTATTATCGGCCACTTATTTCTTAACTCCGATAATCCAAAAGGTGAGGTGGACGTTTTTTACTTTGCTACTGAGCAGATTGTACCCTATCCTTACGGTAAGCGGGAAGCGTTGTTGACTATGACTCTTTATGACGAAAGCGGCGAATACGAAGCAGCCGTTAAAGAATTCATTCTTATTGCAAGAAAATCCAGACATTTTATTGCGAAATTCGACGATACTTTGAGTTTTGACTCTGTTTACGTTAATACTCCTAATCCATCGAGCCTGAAACTCAGATTGAAGAATGTATGGGATGAAAAGCTAAAACTGACCGGTAAAGAAACGGAATTATTAAGCTCTTTTATTCAACAGGAATACACTTTTAACGGATTGGACCTTCCGATTGATTTATCGCCTGAAGACTCCGTCGAATGGAATGTTAACTATTTACCAAAAGACTTAAAACCCGATACTGTATTAATGACTTTTACATTTATGCCTATCCCCGGGAACCCTGATTCATTGGTAACTGATTCTGCAATTGTGCTCGGTTATGGTGTTAACCAGGAAATCAAATTAAAATCAGCAAATTTTGAATTTATTAATTCTGACAGTTTGATTATAAATGTAGGGAAAATACCGATTGGCAGGGAATTGGAAATTGAATTTTCATTTGAGAATACCGGGAATATCCCAATAGGTATAATAAACCAGCAATTGATAGATGTTGGTCCGGGGCAAAGAGTAAATGGAGAGTTTTTACCCGGCGGAATGGCAAAAGAAGGGCTTCATCTGCTTTCAAACCTGCAAAGCCTTACAGAATCTATTGATACTACGGGGATTTTAATCACACCTTTAGCAAAAGGACCTTTCACCTTACATTATAAAATCACTACAGATATTTTCAACAGGAATATTAAAGGCCTGCAGGAAAAAGACAAGTATATGGATGTTTATATTAAAGGCGAAGCTTTAATGCCCCAACTAATAGTAGAAAGCGACACAATTGATTTTGGGGATGTCGTCACCTCTGATGACTGCCCGGCAAGCAGAACTGTGTTCTTTAAATTATCCAATACAGGTAATTACCCACTTGAAATTTTTTCAATCCAACCGGGATTCTCTGTTCCATTTGATGTCAATACCGGCAGACTGACAATTCAGCCCGGGAAATATGAAGAAATCGAAGTAACTTTCTCACCTGAGAATACAGGAGATTATTCTGACCTTTTGAATATCAGTACTAATGAACCGCCGGAAAGCAACAATACCAGTGTTTACCTTACTGGTTCAGGAGTACCGAAGGAGACAATCAGCATTAGCCTGGGCGATAATATAAGTGTCAAACCCGGAAATAAAATTTTAATTGAGATTATATCAGACTCATCTAAGATCTCTTTGGCACAGGATTTTTTTACTAGAATTTTTTACGACAAAAGCATCCTCTATTATGCGGGTATGGAAACAACAGGCACTGCCGTTGAAGGAATTTCAGCAGAAGCTTATATAAATGAGATCCCACAAGGATTGGAATTACAAATGATAAGAAGTGGCAATGAAAACTTTATTCCTGTGAAAAAGATTATAAAGCTGAAATTTGATACTTACATGGGGAATAACCTAAAGACTGATCTGCTATTTGCAAACTCGAGATTCGGCAATGAAAATTGTGATAATATTTTTGAAATCATTCAAACGAACAAGATCGTTGAACTTGATTCAATTTGTGGAATTGAAAGAAAGGCATATCAGAAAAACTCCGGCTTATCTATTATTTCAATTTCACCTGAACCTTTAAGAGAAAATGCAAAGATTATATTCAAATGTCCCTCAAATGGGTTTGTAAATCTTAATGTGTTTGATGTTCATGGCAGAAGAATTATTAGCTCAACGGGGATAAATGCATCAAAGGGCGAAAACAGTGCATTTATTCGTTTAGCACAATTACAAATTGGTGTTTATATTTTGCGGTTGGAATTTAACGGCAGGTACAAGGAGAAACAATTTATCCGGCACTGATGATTAGAATTCTATTAATACTTCTCCCTATTACAAGTCTTGCACAGGGATTTGAATGGCATGGAACCGGAAGGCTCCCCGAGAAATTCCCCATATTTTTCGCAGGTGTTAATTCAAACGTTGAATTTTCGCTTCACGAAGGCGAATTTGACTTTATCGAAGCAAATACGGTTTGTTGTCCATACTCTAATGCAAATGGATTAGGATTTAATGCTCAGCTCTCGGCAGATTACTGGTATTCAAATGATATAACTTTAACTGTAGCAATTGGATACAGGTTAGCTCCCGTAATATTTAGTTCTGAAACTTCAATACCAATTGCCCCGGGTGAAGAATGGCTTACAGAATTTTCTTCAGACATCGGGCTTCATTATTTGTTTGTTGATTTTGGATTTAAATATAATTTAATATCACAATTTTATATTGGTTTATCACTAAATCCATCAATATTGATTTTCAATAGCCAGGAGCATAAAGAAAAAAGTCTCAATCCTGACATTCCATTTGCGAATGGTGAATATGAAACTGAAATCCCCGGATCTATCCCCGAGCTAAATTCGATATCATTAGGTATTCTTTTTTCAGTTGGATACAATATCGTTATTTCGCGAGGCCTCTACATTTCACCTCAAATCAACTACGGAATGCCATTAACAGCAATTGCAAAAGATTCAGACTGGATGCGGGACTCGTTTTCTTTTGGAATAACATTTTATCACGGTATTAATTTTTAATCAACCCGGATAGTTGCAGATTCTAATATTTTCAATTCTCCGTTATCGGCATCTAACCCGGACATCACACTATAAGGCCAGGTAAGCATATCTTTTGTGTGTCCTGTAAGCAAGCCATAAAAACATGGCTTGTCCACCTGTTTGAAAATATCTTCCAGTGCTTCAAGCAGGCTATGATCCCACATACTGCCCTGCTGACCTGAAGAGCAATCATCGCACCTGCCGAATATAATGCCTGCCGTATTATCCAATTTGCCTCCGAGTCGCATTTGGTTAAGCATACGGT
>CAYVVD010000017.1:0-75448 GCA_964454975.1 uncultured Hyphomicrobiales bacterium
GATTCATGGAAAGGAAACTTTGGCATATTTTTCAGCTCTATTCCATGGCAGCTCGGTTGGATAGGTTTGATTACATTTGTTACAGGTTTGATTCCACTTTTCACTAAAGCAAAAAAAATCCTTATTTATTTATCCCTGTTGTTTTTTATATGTATGTTGTACTCGCTTAACTATTCTATTCATGACATCGAAGTCTATTTCTTACAGGCATTTACAGCATTGCTAATCATCTCTGCTATCGGTATTAATTACTTGTCAGAAAGAATTGATGCAAGGTATCTTCTAATAATTCCTTTAGCCGCAATGGTACTCAATTATGGCAAATCCGGCCAGCAGGAAAATCACCTTGTTCCCGAATACACGCGAAATGTACTCAACAGTCTTGATTCAAACGCTGTGGTAATTTCAGCGCAATGGGATTACTGGTGCTCCGCGTTCTGGTACTTGCAACAGGTGGAGGGAGTAAGGAAAGATGTTATTCTGGTAGAAAAAGAGCTTCTGCGCCGCACATGGTACCCTGGCCAGCTTGTACGCTGGTACCCGGATTTAGGCAGGGAATGTGGTGTTGAGCTTGATGCATATATGGAAATCCTCGAAAAGTTTGAGTCAGAAGAAAGTTACAACCCGGGTGAAATTCAAATGCGATTCGAGAGTTTCCTGAACTGTGTCATGGACAAGAACTACGGCAACCGGCCTGTTTACCTGACGCTGGATATCCTGCAGACGGAACGTGGAATAGTCCGTGATTATAAGTTGTCGCCTCATGGATTTGCATTAAGGCTGAACATGGGGGAGGAGAGCATACCATTCGATGTTTCCCGCCTCGATTTAGATAAATTTGCAGAATCGCTGAAACATGTCAACAGCCACTTAGCCGATGGTATAAGGCAGGCAGCGCTTTCAAACCTCCAGGCAGGGCAGAGATTTGCCCTTGCAAAAGGTGACACATCAAACGCCTTTCAATACAATGAATGGATGAGAAAGATTTCAAAATAAATATGCATATTAACAATTTGACAGGCTAAAGTCATATAATCCCTGAAGGGCTTATTGTGATATATTCATACCAAATATTTGAATAATCTATCAGCTGTTAACCATCTTATTCGCGAATATCTCTACTATTTCTTTCACTGCATTGATAAATTTGTCCACGTCGGCTTCGCTTGTGAACCATGATGGGCTTGCCCTTACAGTTCCCCAAGGGTGGACGCCGACTGCTTCGAGAAGCAGTGGTGCGCAGTGCAGACCCGAGCGTACGTGAATATCATATGAGCTTTCAAGAATGTAATTCACTTCCTCAGGCACCATGCCTTCGATGTTAAAGCAGAAGTTGGACATGCTGTTATGCTCTTCAACTGTGTGAATCTTTATTTTGGGTGTGTCTTTCAAATTATCAATCATCCTCCTTACGAGGGTAGCTTTGTGCCTTCTAAAGTTATCAACGCCAATACCAAGTACGAACTCCGCACCCGCCTTTAATGACGCAATCCCGGGCAGGTTTGGTGTTCCTGCTTCATAATACATTGCCATTTCTTTCGGCTGAACCAATACATCACTTTTAACTCCCGTACCTCCTACTTTCAAAGGTTTTAGCGATAGAGGCTCTTTCATATACAGGCCGCCTGTGCCGGGAAGCCCGTATAAGTTTTTGTGCCCGGTAAAAGCAAGATAATCAATGCCCATATCCTGCACATCTATTGGAATTGCCCCTACTGATTGCGAAGCATCAACAAGGAACACAGCATTATACTTGTGAGCAATTCCGGCTATTTCTTTTAAATTGAGAACAGTGCCTGTTACGTTTGAACAATGGTTAACAACGATAAGCTTAGTATCAGACCTGACAGCTTTTTCTATATCAACAGGATCTACCCAGCCGGTTTCGTCGCAATCCACAAAATCAACATCAATTTTACCCTCTTCTTTGAGAGTCATCAGGGGGCGTATTACTGAATTATGCTCAATTTTTGTAGATACAACGTGGGTTCCATCAATTCCAATACCATTGATTGCCAGATTTAGCGCTTCGGTACTGCCGGATGTATGCACTATGTTAATCGGGTCGGGAGCGTTGAATATCTTTGCAAGCGCTGCACGGCACTCGTAAACCAGATCTCCCTCCTCAATCTCGAGGCCCGACCTTGAACCGTGGCACGGTGCGGAATTCATAATTTTTATTACAGCATCAATAACTTCTTTAGGTTTAGGATAACTTGAAGCAGTGTTGTTAAGGTAAATCATATCAATTCAATTTTGTACTTTTATACATATTTGCCATTAAATTAAGCACATACAAATTAATATACCTGGGCTAAATTGTTTGTGTAACTGCATTGTTTTTGAATGAAAAATCAAATCCCTGCGGTTATTTCAGGGAAAACAACGTAGAACATAAGCCAGGCGATAAACAATGTCAGCACAAGGTTGAATGTCTGTCCGAAAATATAGAGTATAAATGGCTTGCCTCCTGTGAAATGTTCCTTCAGTTCACGGAAGTTTGTTGAAAGCCCTATGCTTACGAAAGCGAGGCAGAACATCCATGTACGCAGGTCTTTGGTAAAGCCACGGATTACTCCATTGTCAAGCAAAGCATAGCTCAAGTCCGTGCCAAGCTGTGCAGATATGACAGATGAAATTATCGAGGCAGCGGCAAATCCGAGCACAAACTTGG
Source organism: uncultured Hyphomicrobiales bacterium (assembly GCA_964454975.1). Taxonomy (GTDB): domain Bacteria; phylum Bacteroidota; class Ignavibacteria; order Kapaibacteriales; family UBA2268; genus CAYVVD01. The sequence continues at coordinate 2,675 of CAYVVD010000017.1, forward strand.
GAAAGCGTTTCCAGATTTCAATAAGCCCTGTGTTAGCACCAGTCTCTTTCTTCTCAACATAAGTCGTAAAATAAATGGCAACAAAGAATGAAATCACTCCAATCATTACATTTTGTATCATTTTAATAGTTGCGGAAACATAGAGCGCTTTTTCGCCAAGGAATGCACCGGCGGCAGCTACCGCACCGGTAGCGTCAATAGTCCCGCCCATCCAGGCGCCGCCAAGAATCTCGGGCATATTCATCGAATTTACAAACAGGGGCATACTGAACATCATCAGTGCAGTGAATATTAGCGACAGGCCGACAGCAAGAGTAAGTTCCTCTTTTTTTGCCTTACATGCTGCAGCGGTAGCAATCGCGGCAGACACACCACATACTGAAACAGCAGAGGAGATAACGATATTCAACTTCTTCGAGGGCATTTTGATATATTTATTGCCAATCCAGAAAGAAACAACTATAACAACAGGCGTAACCAGCCAGGCTACAAATATCCCGGGAAGTCCAATCTGGAGAATTTTGTCAAAGAGTATTTCCATGCCCATAATAACAAGGCCTGTTTTAATAAAATACTCAGTTTTTACGGCTTTCATTACCCAAACGGGGGTGCCTATAGTATTGCTAATTATCAACCCTATCATTATTGCCCAAAGGGCATAGCCAAGCCCGGCGGAAGAAATTACAGATTGCTCTTCAATTGTAAATGAAATTACGGCGATGACAAAAATGAATATGAAGCCAGGGACAAATTTTAAAGCTCCGCCTTCAATAAACCCAATGCCAATTGAAAATAATAATGCAATCGCTATTGCAAGTATGAGCAAAGTCGGCAGTATATTATAATCTTCAGGATTCGCAGCTTTTTTAGCAACGTCAGCCTCCCTCAGTGCAGACCGCCACTCCATGATCTTTGCGATAGCAGTGTTATTTAAAACAATATCCCGGAAATTTGCTTCTTCAGCTATTTTCTGCGCACTAACAGCATGTGATAATTTCTCTTCCCTGATAGAATTCAATTCAGAATATTTTGCCCTGGTTTCTGGTGTCTTTTCTGCCTTTCCAATAAATGCATCAATAGGGTTTGACTCCCAACCCTGCGGCCTTTTGAAAAATGACTTTACCCATTTTCCTTTTTCGCTTGAAGTGGCCTTTATTTTTCCCTTCTTATCACTTGCTTCGAACCATTCAATTGTCCTGAATGGCGCACGTTCAGCCTCTCTGTCTATTATCTGGTTTGCGCTTGATAGACTGGCTTCCATATCCGGTGTTTTCAATGGAAGGTAAAGAAGGATACCAATTACAATTAGGGCAAAGCCCAGCCATATCGCCCACCAGTCTTCTGTGTGCAGCAGTTCAGATTTTTTACCGGACATAGTTCCTCCGGATTATTCGAATTGTTTATTTATCCTTATCCGTGCATCAACAGCAATCACCCCTACAGGAGTTCCCAGCACGGGATTCAAGTCCATTTCGGCTATTTCCGGAACTGTGTTTAATAGCGAGGAAAGCTTTACTATCATTTCAGCGAATTTCTCTTCATTTACACCCTGTATTTTGCGTGCTCCCTTAATAATTTTATATGCTTTTATACTCCTGATCATTCTCAGGGCTTCATCCATTCCAAGCGGGGAAAGGCCGTGCGAAACATCGCCCAGCACTTCGATGAATATGCCACCAAGGCCGCATAAAATAATATGTCCGAAATCAGGTTCGCGTTTGGCACCAACAAAAAGTTCAGTACCGGAAAGCATCGGCTGGATAAGCACTGCACGAGCCTCCGGGATTTCCATCATCCGGTTGAAATGTTCTTTTACACTTTCAGGTGCCTTTATATTAAGCTGCACACCACCAACATCCGTTTTGTGAAGTGGCCCGACAACTTTCATCACAAGCGGGAAGCCTGTTTCATTTGCCTTAACGAGGCAGTCATCCAAATTATCAACTACAAACTCAGTTGCCCGGTCAATACCGGCGCTATCGAGAAGCGTCTGTATTTCATCCGGGAGAAGCCATTCATTACCTGCATGTTCGAGCACCATCCTTGCTTTATCTGCATCAACAGGCATCATTTCGGGTTTTTCTGCGGGTGGAGGAGCATTATATACATTAGCAAGTGCCTTTCCAAGGCTCACTTCATCAGTAAAATTTATCCTGCCGAGTGAGAGGAAGTGATTAACTGCCCTGGCAGCCTGCACGACTGACGGCAGCACAGGGTAAATAGGCTTTTTGCAGGTTTTCATTTTCTCGTGAAGCACATCATACACGCCTGTTACGTCGAACATGCCTGTTGTGCCGAAAATTACAACCGACCCGTCAATTTCATGGAATTCATTGTCAACGTAATCGAGTATCATGCCAAGCTGTTCCGCTGTTCCCGTTGCAAGGAAATCAATCGGATTGGCAACTGAAGAACCATGGAATAGCTTCGAAAGCAGCTCATTAGCTGCTGCGCCCTTGATATGCGGCACTTTCATAGCATTTCTCGAAAGAGTATCTGTCAGCATAACTCCTGAGCCTCCGGCATGTGTAATGACTGCCAGCCTGTCTCCGTTAAGCTGCTTGTGGCAAAGCACACCCGCTGTATATACCAATTCAACCCTGCTGTAGCACCTTACAATTCCTGCTTTCTTGAATAACGCATCAACGGCGACGTCCGAGCCGGCCAATGCCCCGGTATGCGATGATACTGCACGCGAGCCCTCTTCAGTTGTACCTGCTTTGATAGCCGCAATTCTGCATCCTTTTTGAATGAGTGAACGTGCGTGTCTCAGCAGTTTGCCCGGACGGTGGATTTGTTCTATATAAATCAGTTTGACGCGGGAACTTGTAGCAGGATCGAAAGTTTTATCCCAGAATTCGAGTATGTCCTCTACGCTTGTCTGGGCACTGTTGCCAACAGAATAGATGCTGTTGAAAGTCAATCCGCGCGGGATAGCCACCTCGAGAATGAACACAATAGTTGCTCCCGAACCGGAAACAAAGTCGCAACCCATCGCGTCGAATTTTGGAATAGGCCCTGCAAAAACTCCTTTGTAATTCCCATTTAGCACACCAATGCAATTTGGCCCAATGAGAGTTCCTTTTACATCATCAACTACTGCCGCTATATCATTCTCAAGTTTTTTACCTTCTTCGCCAAATTCACTGTACCCGGCAGAGAGAATTATAAATGCTTTTGTTTGCTTCTTATAAGCGAGTTTTTCAACTGCTTCGAGTGTAAATTTTGCCGGTATTGCTATAATAGCGAGGTTAACCCCGGGCAGCTCATCTATGGAAGGATAGCAGTGCTGCCCCTGCACAAGTGTTTCTTTCGGATTTACAACATAAATTTCGCCTTTGTACCCGCCCCGGATTATATTGCTCAGAATTTTACCGCCGGGTTTGTGTTCGTCATTGGAACCGCCAATTATAGCAATGCTTTTCGGGTCTAATAATTCATTAACAATCATTTCAAGCCGGATTTTGTTCAGATAACATTAAAATAAAAAAACGGATTGAATCTTGCTGATAGATATTCGCTTCTGTAATTTATATGTTTTGGCTAATCATTCCAGATAAATTCGAAAAGGAAGTACGAAGCAGTAATCATTATACCGCTATAGGAAAACATCAACCTGTAATTAGCCCATGGCGAATCAATTCCGCCGGCATCTATCGCATACCGCGTTAATTCAATACCGACAATTATCAATGGCAGTAAAACAGGAAAGGACAATAGCGGGAAAAGGGAATTCCTCGAATTTGCCTTGGCAATAATTGCTGAAATTATTGTCGTTGCAGATGCCAGGCCGAAACTGGAAAAAACAAGTGTTAAAACAAGGTCGCCAAGTGCTGCTATACCCAGGTAATCAAAAAATATAAAAAACAGGATTGCCGCAAGAACATTCAATGCAAAGCACAATGTGATGTTAAAGATCAGCTTCCCGAAATACACCGCCGAAAGGGGTGCATGTATCTTTAGCAAAAATGAAGTCCCCCGCTCCTCCTCGCTTACAAAACTGCGAGATAGGCCGGTCATCGAAGAGAAGAAGATTATAATCCAGAAAATTCCCGACGCCGTAACAGGTGTCAGCTTCATATCGGATGTTGAGAAAATCACAACAGAAACTGAAACGAGGATAAACAGGAACAGGGAAGAAATAGCATAGCGTGTGCGGAACTCGCTTTTCATGTCCTTCAGAAACACCCAGATTGTGCTGTATATTATTGATTTTATCATTAGCTTAGCCAAAAATAATAAATCTTAGCAACCGTACCATCACTTGTACGTATATAATTCTGTACATACATTACTATAAACTGATAATATATATGAGATTAACAATATTAATCGCTCTTTTTGTTGCTGCATTTACAGCCTATTCACAAAAAATCCTTATCCCAATGGATCTTGCTCAGACAGACCACCTGAAGGCATATGGAATAACTTACTGGGCTATCACCAAGGGTATTCAGGCTGACTGGCTTCTTAACTATCGCGGTGGTTCATTCCTGATTGAATATAACGACCTGCTTGCGGCAGAATGCCGCATACGGGGTGTTTCCTTCGAAAAGATTGATGGCGCGAGAACTTCCCAGATAATGTCGCAGGTCAGCTCGGATTCGGAAAACATGGACGCAATCCGTCTTGAGAAGGCGCCTAAAATAGCAGTTTATGCACCGCCGGGTTCCCAGCCATGGGATGATGCAGTACGACTTGCTCTGGAATATGCCGAGGTTGAACACGAGATACTCTGGGATGAAGAAGTGATGAATGACAAGCTTAAAGAATACGACTGGCTGCACCTCCACCACGAGGATTTTACGGGCCAGTTTGGCAAATTCTGGGCTTCCCAGGGAAATCAGCCCTGGTATATACAGCAGGTAGCGCTTAACGAAAGCATGACCCGCAAGCTCGGCTTCAGGAAAGTTTCCGATTTAAAGCTCGCAGTAGCAAAAAAAATCCAGGAGTATGTTGCTAACGGCGGATTCATTTTTGCGATGTGCAGCGCAACTGACTCTTACGACATTGCCTTATCAGCAGAAAATGTAGATATCTGCGCACCGGTATTCGATGGTGACGCAGCAGACCCTCAGGCAAATGCAAAGCTCGATTTTAGCCAGACTTTCGCCTTCGAGAATTTCCAGCTTAAAATGAATCCGGCTGAATACGAATTCAGCACGATTGATATTATCCCGGTCAACCTGAACAGCCCGGAATCTGATTATTTCACTCTGTTCGAGTTCTCAGCCAAGTACGATCCGGTTCCCACGATGCTCACCCAGTGCCATGTTAACGTAGTGCAGGGATTTCTCGGCCAGACGACTGCATTCAAAAGGGAATTCGTTAAAAATTCCGTAACAATACTTGCTGAAAAAGATGGCAGCGACGAAATTAAATACATCCACGGTAACATCGGCAGGGGAACATTCACCTGGTATGGCGGCCACGACCCGGAAGACTACAGGCACATGGTGGGCGACCCTCCCACAGATCTGAATCTTCACAAAAATTCCCCCGGCTACCGCCTGATATTAAATAATATCCTTTTTCCGGCAGCCAAGAAGAAGAAGCAAAAAACCTGATGCATTTATTTGCGTATTAATGGGTGTATTAAATTGATTAATACGGGCAAAACTTGCTATATTTGCCGATTAAGCTAATTAAATATCGAAAATAATGCGCCTGTTTGTTTCTGCTCTTTTTTTATGTCTTTATTCTGCGCTTTTTGCTCAATACAGCGTCAGTATTCCTGATGGCAGATCTCCACGTGGTTTTGTTACTGAAGTCCCGGTAAACGCTATGCTCAAAGGGCAAACCGGAAGTATTTCCCTGAAACTAACATACAATGCATTCCTTTTTGATATTAGAAGTATAAGAGCAGGCGGATCATTTATAATTTCTGAGGATGTTCCCCAGTTTAATAACAATATTTCAAATCTCGAGTTTGCTGAATTGACATTAAGCGGCACAATAAACCCTGCGATATCAAGCGACCGGCTCTGCATATTAAGGATTGAGGGCCTTGCAGGGCCTGATTCTATCGGATACATCCGGCCGGTAGAATTGTCAATCAATGGGAATATAGTACAAGACACTTCATTCAAGTCAGGCAGGTTTTCTATCGGGGACCCGGTGATTCGTAAATTCCCTGAATCATTGAGGCAGAATTATCCCAACCCTTTTCTTGATAAAACTACATTTGAATTCACAATAGACAATGAAACTGCTGTCAGTTTTCATATATATTCAATGAACGGAAGAAAAATACAGGCTATACCCGGTGAAGGGGATACATTTGATTATAGTGTATTCAGATCAAACGGATTGGAAATCAGCAACCCGTTTGACGAAAAATTCGAGCGTGGGAAGTACTCCCTTGTGCTTAATCCCAAACTCTGGAAAATTTCATCCGGCGTTTATATTATAATTATGAAAACAGAATTCGGAAGCCACGATATACCATTTATGATTCAGAAATAGGCATTGATGAAGTATTTAATTGTCATATTGATATTGCTTTTTAGTATCCCCGCATTGCCGCAGGACAGGATGGAGCAGTTAATTAAAAATCCTGAGGGGACCGAGTTTTGGCTTTGCTTCATGCGCAACTATAAAGACACTCAGAGCCGAAATCAAAAAAACAACCTCCAACTCGAGCTATTTATCACCGCAAATGAGGATGCGGAAGTATTTATCGAAGTGACAAGCATCGGTTACCGGCAGCGCCTCAAAGTCCGGGGCGGGACTGTTCAGAATGTGAAAGTGGACCCATTGGCACAGATTGTAAGCTCCGAAGTAATTGAGACAGACCGTGCAGTACACATCAAGTCCGACAAGCCAATAACAGTTTACGGGCTGAACAGGCGCAAACAGACAACTGATACTTACCTCGGACTTCCCAAGCATGTGCTTGGGACTGAGTACCGCGCTATGGCTTACAGTATATCAGAAGGGCTTATTTCAGAATTTGCCGTTGTTGCAACCGAAGATGACACACGTGTTCAGATTATTCCTACAGTAGAGACAAAAAAAGGTGTTATGCAGGGTGATACTATCAACATCACATTGAACCAGGGAGATGTTTACCAGGTAGCGGCGAAACCAAAACCCATTTCCCGTGATAAAAGCGACCTGACCGGCTCTTACATCAAGGCTAACAAGAAAATCTCCGTTTTCAGCGGTCACCAGTGCGCCTATGTCCCTGACAAGGAAATAGCCTGCAACCACCTCGTGGAGCAAATGCCCCCGATACCATCCTGGGGCAAGCACTTCTACCTGGGAATGCTTAAACCGCGAACAAATTACAATTTCCGTGCTCTTGCAAATGAAGAGGGTACAAAGCTGTTTGTTGACGGCACTTTTATTAAAACACTTAACAGTGGTGAATTCTATGAAGATGTAAAAAAACACCCCATCCAGGTGGCTGCAAACAAGCCGATACTCGTAACCCAGTATTCGCAGGGCTTTAACAATGGCGATTCAATCGGCGACCCGATGATGATTCTCGTAAGCCCTACACAGCAGTTTCTGAAAAAGTACCGTTTTGCCACTCCTGTCAGCGGATTCTGGGAGCATATGGTAAATATCGTAGTCCCGACAGAGGCAATTTCCGGCATTGTGCTTAACGGGAACCAGGTTGAACCTGATTTATTCGAACAGCTTGGGCTAAGCAGGTATTCAATTGCATATATCAAAGTAGATTTTGGAACTCACGTAATCCAAGGGACTGAGCCTTTCGGGCTTTATTCCTACGGTTTCGGATATAACCACGACGTTTATGATGCTTACGGGACTCTCGGCGGCCAGTCATTTGTGGATTATAAACCTGAGCTGGACACACTCCCGCCTATTGCGGAGGTCCGTCGAAAGGAGAATAGCCTGGCCGGTAAGGTTATCATCTACGACGACAGGATAAACGACCGGGGGTTGAAAAGAGTTAATATAATAAATGAGAACCTCGATGCAATTGTCCCACAGTTCTCAGCGGCGGCTCCAAGCTTATCTTTCGATGCGTACCCAATGGACGACAATTATGGCCGCATCCTCCTCGAAGCTGAGGATCTTGGTGGCAACATTAGCATTTATACAATTTGCTATAAATATGATGAAAATCTTGGCAAAATGGCTTATAACATAAGCAAGGGTGAAAATGACGACTGTCGCCCTGACCCCGGCTTGTGGGCAGGAGCGCACCTGAAGCTGTCCTATATCAACCACGCAGCATCTTTCTCATCAACCGGCGGGCTTCATGCACCAGGTATATTTTCTAACGCTACCGGCCTGGGAGGTTATTTTGGTTTTGCCGCGACACGCTTTTTTGAAAATGAATGGGCTTTAAGTGCAAAGCTGGAACTTGAGAACCTCGGCGGGATACTATCTGCCCCGGACAGCATTGTTTCAAGCATTCGCGACCCCGACACCGGCGGGCTTATACCATTCCAGGAGACAAGGCACTTAGACAACGAGGCGGTTTTTCTGAATTTTGCTTTGTCGGGCGAGTACCACGCCTCTAACTTCTTCTATGTCTTCCTGGGAATGAATTTTGGTATTAACTTATCTAATTCAATCTCTGTCCTTAAGGAGATTGTTACTCCGCCCGATTATGCCTATGCAAACGGTTCGAGTGAAACAGAAGATGAGGATGCACCCGGCGAGCTTAGTTCATTTAATTCCATTGTTCCGGGTCTTCTGGGCGGAATCGGCTTCAACTACAAATTCATGCCCCGCTTCAAAATATTCTTCGAAGCTGCCTACAACAGCTACTTATCGGACATTATCGGCGATGATGACTGGAGCGTAAGCAAAGTCAGCCTCAGCGCCGGTGTTAAGTATAGATTTAATATTTTAGATTAGAAAGTCGGAAAGTCAGGAAACGTCCTGTCATCCTGATCGCCTTGCCCACCCCCCGCAATATGAGGGGGGGGTGAACAAAATTTCGCAGGTATGACAATTAAAGGCAAAACTACGGCACAAGGTTTACCGTAACAAAACCCGCGCCGGTGGTGCTGCTTAGCGCACGCCCGTTTACAGGTTCGCTTGCAGTTACTTTCTTTGCCTTGCCACCTGTGTCCGAAGTAACATCATCGCCGATGTCAACAGTTGTGGTAGTTTCGATGGCGATACTGCCCAGCGTTACGATTGCTGCAAGGTCGCCGTTCAGCCAGTCCACTTCACTAACACCCAGCGATTTTGTATCAGCTTCGCAAACGCTGCCCAGGTGCGATATAAATCTGAAAGCCGGGATGTCTTCCTTAGCCTCGATTGTAATTGCATGAGCCGGGCTATATGTTTTGTTGTTTTTTGTCATATCGCATCCTTAATTGTGGTTGGTATTTGAAATAAGGAAAGCCGCATCGCTTGCTACAATCTTAACAGCGTAGTTATCCGTGTTGCGGATTACCTTTATTTTGCCGCCGTTTTCGTAGTAGCTGTCAACCTCCGGCATTCCCTCGCGGCGGAAAGTATAGCCAAAGCTCGGGTTGTACTCGGAGCGGGACTTTGCCTCGCTCTGGTCAACGTATGCAATTACGATACTGTCGCCCCAGACATCGCTGAAAGTATCTCCGTCATTACTGTAAACCGATATGCCAACCCGTATCATTGGTATGTCAGTCAGCTCGGATAGCACGGCGCTATTCACCTTGCTGATGCCTGCATATTTTACCCGTTCCTGGATTTTAGCATGTTTCGTCAGTGCCTGGTAGGTGGCATCGCCGATAATCATCGTATTTGGGTAGCGGGCAATCTTGTTGCGGACGCTGCTCATCGCATCCCGGATTACTTCTATCGGGTCTGTACTGTTCGTATCGTCGTCGAATGCTTCGCCTGCTCCAATATCCTGTGTTAATCCCTGTGTGTAGTTTGCGGCGTCCAAAGCAAGAGCAGAGGATTCTTTCTCAAGTCCGAGTGCGAGTATGTCCCATAGCTGTTTCGCAATTCGTTCTTCATAACGCAGGAATGCAGCCGATTCTTCCTCTTCGAGATAGTCAAGCGCAATCTCTATGTCGCGTTCTTTTGTTTCGAATTCCACCATTGTTATCTCTGATGGCTCAATCCTGTTTGATTCGGCGCGGATGGATCTTCCTGTCTCGCGCACAACGAAAGCCTCCTTGCCAAACACAGGTATCTTGCCCTTCACCTTTGATACCTGCACATGGGGGAAGAGCGCTCCTGCTACCATTGCCGCATTGGAATAGCCCTGCACAATAGTTGTGAGCACCGGGTCCACGAGCCTTAATTCATCTAATCTTGCCGGCATTTAACCTCCTTTGCTAATCATTATTACTGCTTCTTCATAAGAAAGACCGGGATTCTGCTCCACGAGGGCATTTGCCTTGTTGTGCAGTTCCAGCCTTCTGCCGTCTGTATGCTCTGTGTCAAAATTATGTTTGATTTCAGCGTCTTCGTAAGGAGCAGTCGCAAATTCCTTCATATCTGCAACCGGGACGAGCCCTTTTGCAAAGCGTTTGATAGAATCAACATACCGCGGTTCATCCCTTGCGTTGTCAGCCTCCCAGGCCATCTCGAGCATATCCACAAGCTCGCGTGCCTGACCGGGTGTAAGTTTCATACCGTCGGGCGAATCTACCAGGCTGTCTGCAAACGCACGGAATTCTTTTACACGCTGTTCCTTTTGCATCAGATCAAGTTTTCCGCTCAGCTCTGCGACCTGCTCCTCGAGTTCCGCATTGCGTTCGTGCAGGCTCGTACCTGTGAAGCATTCCGTCTCGATTTCTGCATACTCCCTTTCGCCACTGAACTGCACCGGAGCCAGACCTTTAACAGCCGGGGGCACAGCGCCAAGCAATCCAACATGCCGCAGTGTTTTATCCGGGAAAAGAGCAATGGAAACTTTCCGGTACATCCCCTTGCGCACCTGATCTGCAAGTTCCGGGGCAACGTCTTTTACTTTGGCAAGCAGACGCGTTCCACGTCTCGCAAGGCGTTCAACCCATCCGTAAGCCGCATCGTCATTCTTAGGGTGGCCTTTCACAAGGGGCGCTTTGTCGCCGGCGGAATTATAGCGTGCAGCAATTTCATCCAGGGAAGCCTCGCTGTAATAATCCTCCTTTCCGCAGCTTGCCCGGTGCTTGCCCGTCCTGAAAATTTCAATCCACATAATCACCTTTGTATTAGATTAATGATACGGCGGCAAGCTAAGCCGTGCAGGTGCGAACGGCAAGGAAGCGCCGTTAAAAGGATTTATTGTAGAAACAAGGCAAGCCTTGTCCAAGCATTCAGGCAGGGAGAAATTCAATAAATTTCATTATTGTAACTATCCGGTTCATAGGCTATGGGGCAAGGTGGGCTATGTTTAAACCAAGGGCTATGTAACCCTCCTGATAATTCAACTGTTCTTTGTATATTATATGATGTGTTGAATTAATAATGCGAAAGGCGCTGATAATGAGATTTAAATTTTTATACGCTGTTCCGGCTGTTTCAATGATATTCCTTGCAGCCCTTGAATTTGATAAAATGTTCGATATACCGGTCGCATCCGATGGCGATTTAATATCGAAAGAAAGCCTGGAGTGGGAACGGCAGCGATATATGGATCCCGCAACGGGGCAAATCCCATTCAATATTTACAAGCGTTCTCTGGAATACGCTAAATCACTACCCGGTTCATATAACCATTTGCTAAAAACCGGCGCCCGGATGCAAAGCACAGAATGGAACAGGCGCGGACCGTATTACTGGGGCGGGCGCACACGCGGATTTGCAATGGACATCCGCGATGAGAACATACTCATCGGCGGTGGTGTTACAGGCGGTGTTTACCGTAGCACTGATGGCGGCCTGACCTGGCTCAAGACCACACTGCAAAGTGAAACCCACAGCGTTTCCTGCCTTGTTCAGGACACTCGGCCGGGCTACGAGGACAACTGGTACTATGGAACGGGTGAATTCCGAGGCTCACCGCCATTCTTTCGCGGCTTTGGCATTTTTAAGTCCACTAACAACGGGATTTCATGGTTCCCCCTTGCAGATACACGCAAAAACCGGGTTGGAATATTCGACGAAGCATTCGACTTTACAAATGAAATTGTGATTGATCCTACAGTAGAAGGCCCGGGTACTATTCTTGCTGCTACAACAATCGGTGGCATATACCGCAGCGCAGACGGCGGCGAAACCTGGAACCCGGTGATGGGCGGTTTCGGCAACGGCTACCCCTATTACACAGATATTTCTGTAACAAGCGACGGAGTGTTTTACGCAGCCCTCAGCCAGGCGTCATTCCAGCCTCAGAACACCGTTGTTCAGGGCATCTACCGGAGCGAGAACGGCATTGACTGGGTGGAGATTACTCCCGATGGGTGGCCGGCTGAATACAACCGCGTGGAGATTGCGATAGCCCCATCGGATGAGTCGCAGGTATATTTCGTGGGCGATACTCCAAACCATGGCAAATGGACTACTAATTCCCTCGATTACGACCTCTGGCACAGCTTGTGGAAATACACTTACCTCTCCGGCGACGGTAGAGACGAAGGCGGAATATGGGAAGACCGCAGCGAGAGCATACCACGCCCCGAGATTGTTCGCCAGCACATGAATTCACAGTCTTCCTATAATCTAGTAATAGCTGTAAAGCCCGACGACCCGGACTTTGTTGTTATCGGTGCTACAAACCTGTTCCGTTCAACAAACGGATTTAAAGATACAACCACAACTACGATTATTGGCGGCACATGCCCAGGTCCGGATAACACGTGTGATTATCATTATCGCTATCCTAACCACCATGCTGATTTGCACCGTATCTTCTTCCACAAAAACAACTCTGATATTATGTTCACCGGTTCCGATGGCGGAATGCACAAGACGCTTGATGTAAATACGGGAGAAACAGAATGGATTTCACTTAATAACGGATATTTTACGACTCAATTTTATACTTGCGCAATTGACCATGGCGACAACAGAAGCAGGAAGATTGTCGGCGGCTTGCAGGACAACGGCACACTCTTCCACAACGCACCGGACTTAATGCTCCCCTGGGTTGATGTGAACCGTGCTGACGGCTTCTATTGCCAGATTCCGGATAATAGCGACGGAACTCTGTATGTATCCCAAAATTCTTCTCGCCAACCAAAAATCAAGATTTACAAGATTAAAGTGGACAAGAACGGCAAAAAAATTGATACTGCAAGAATTGACCCAATCGGCGGTTACGAGTTCATTTGGAACACACCGTTCATCCTTGACCCGAATGACAACCGTCGAATGTATCTTGCCGGAGGACAGATAATCTGGCGAAATAATAACCTTGATGAGATTCCATTCGGCAACGGGCGGGATTCCATCTCTACCAACTGGGACAGCCTGCAGTACTCACGCGTAGAAGGTATTCACCCTTCACAGGGCTTCCCTGAGGAAATTACAGCACTTGGCGTATCAAAAAATCCGGAAGGAAGGCTATATTACGGCACAAATCTTGGCAACCTCTATATGCTTGACAATGCCTCTTCGGGTCAGCCGGTAAAAGTTGAAATTACACCGCAAATATTCACCCCAAATGCTACAATCGGCTGCATAGCAATTGACCCGGAGGATGCAAATAACATCCTCGTTTCATTTACAAACTTTGCAGTGCAAAGCATTTTTCTAACCACTGATGGTGGTGAAACCTGGGAATCCGTGAGCGGAAATCTCGAAGAAATTCAATCAGGCAGTGGCGACGGACCGGCTGTAAATTGGATTGAAATAGTTAAGGTAAACGGCAGGAATTTGTACTTTGCGGGGACGTCAACGGGGCTATACTCAACTGCTTTCCTGAATGGAATGAATACCGTCTGGGAGCAGGAAGGCGCAGAATCAATAGGCAATGCATGGGTGGATATGATGGATGTCCGCCAGCTTGACGGGTATATGGCTGTTGCCACACATGGCACCGGAATGTATGACGGCTTTGTAACAACACTTCCGGTCGTGCCGGGAAAACCGGGCCTTGTTGCGCCAACAAACCAGTCCATAAACATACCTCCAAAGCAGGTATTTGAGTGGGCAGAAACACAAAAGGCATTCCTATATACGCTGGAAATCGCAACCGATGCTGATTTTACTGATATTGTAAAAACTTATTCAAATATTGATGGAACAAGCCTGGAAGCAAGTGGGCTCGAGAGTGGTTATATTGATATGTTCTGGCGGGTAAAAGCACAGAACGCAGGTGGCTATAGCGAGTATTCCGATGTCTGGCGATTCCGCACAATGATTGGCTCACCGGAGCTTGTCTATCCCGAAAACGGCGATGAGAATGTTTGGCGAAACGTAACGCTTGAATGGGAAGCCGAACCCGGGGCACAAAAATATCACCTGCAACTTTCGGAGAATTCGCTTTTCACAAAGCTTACTGTTGATTGGGCAAATTTAACTGATACTAAATTCAAGGTGCCTCCTTTACCGGAAAACAAACGATTTTACTGGCGTGTAAGCGCAATTGATGATTTTGCCGAAAGTGATTTCTCAACTACACGCCGCTTTACAACAGGGACTGAAACATCTGTCAGGATTCTTGATGCGAAGCTTCTCGGCGGGCCATATCCGAATCCTGCACACGAACATGTCTCGCTAAAATATTTCTTCGAAGCAGAGAGAATTAGTATCCGCCTGTATGACATTAGAGGCATAATTGTTAAATCGCACGCGGATAGGAACGTCACATATGGAGAGTATATTCACATTGATGTTTCAGAGCTTTCTCCAGGCACCTACTTCAGTGTAATTGATTTACCGCAGGGCAGGTTGACAAGAACAATAAGAATAATTCGTTAAAAGCTATCAGAATTAACGGGGATTTAATTTCTGATGCTAAGAGCTTTATTTAAATTAATACTGCTGATAACAGCCACTACAGCACTGTCAGCAGCATCTACGCCCAAAGTAACTGTAAAGGCGGACTCAACAAATTTGCTGATTGGCGACCAAAGCGGCATTACTATTCAATTTTTGCTCGATTCCACCTACAAAGCTTATTGGCCTTCTATTCCTGATACTATCGGCATTTTGGAAGTGGTTAATCGCTCAGGATTTGACACTACCAGAAATGGCAGCAATCACTTAATCAGCTATAAGCTGATCGTTACCAGCTTTGACACCGGCAGGATTGAGTTCCCTTCATATTCATTCTCGTATGAAAAACCGGAATTCGACGAACCCTATCCGCTCAGCAGCGAACCTGTCATGTTCGACTTTAAGACAATCATTCCAGATACAACACAACCAATCAAAGAAATTAAAGGCCAGTACGAAGAGCCCTGGACAATCCGCGAGATACTCGATGAAATTGCAT
This sequence comes from uncultured Hyphomicrobiales bacterium, assembly GCA_964454975.1. Taxonomy (GTDB): domain Bacteria; phylum Bacteroidota; class Ignavibacteria; order Kapaibacteriales; family UBA2268; genus CAYVVD01. Next base: position 17,961 of record CAYVVD010000017.1, read on the forward strand.
TCTGGCTAATGATTGCCATTATTATTTATTACTCAAATGCACTACTCGGAATAATAATTGTATTGATATATGGAAGGAAAAAGGGAATAAAAGAGCCCGAGCCTGCATTTGACCCGCTGATTCCGCCGCATATATGGGCATTCGAAGCGCTTAAAAAGCTCGATGCTGAAAAACTCTGGCAGAAAGGGCATGTTAAAAAGTATTACATTCGCCTTTCTGAAATTTTCAGGGCATACATTGAGCGGAGAATGGGAATAAATGCGCTGGAAATGACCAGTAGGGAGATTTATAATTCACTTCGGAATTGGGGCATGGAAAATGAATTACTTGAAAATACTCTGCGTATGCTTTCAATCTCCGACCTTGCTAAATTTGCAAAGCAGGAACCCCTTCCTGATGAAAATTCATTCGTAATGAAACACGCATTTACATTTGTTGAATTAACGCGTCCCCTTGATAAGCAGGAAGATTCAAAAGCGGAGGTAAAAAATGGATGATTTCATTTATGCTAATCCGGAAGCCTTTTACCTATATGCACTAATTCCGGTATTGATTGCCTGGTATATCTTCCGTCTTAATAAAAAACATCCTTCGCTGAAGATGCCAAACATGAGGGCATTTGAAGGCATACGGCCCGGCTGGAAGCAGCGGTTTCGGCATCTCGGATTCATACTCAGGCTAGTTGCACTAAGCCTGGTTATCTTCGCTCTTGCCCGCCCGCAGACAAGCTCAAGCAGAAAGTCTGAAGTAACCGAGGGTATTGATATTGTTCTTACTATTGACGTTTCCACATCCATGCTGGCAGAGGACCTGAAGCCGAACCGACTGCAATCTGCCAAGCTGAACGCGATGGACTTTGTTGATGCCCGCATCAACGACAGGATCGGAATAGTTGTATTCGCGGCGGAGAGCTATACACAATGCCCCGTGACGATTGACCATACAGTGTTGAAACAGCTTTTCACTGATATCAAAACAGGCATTATCCAGGATGGAACTGCGATAGGAGCCGGACTGGCAACAGCTATCAACAGGCTTAAGGACAGCAAATCCGAAAGTAAGGTAATAGTGCTGCTTACAGATGGCGACAACAACGCAGGCAACATAGCACCCGAAACAGCAGCAGACATTGCCAAAACATTCGGTATAAGGGTGTACACTATAGGAGTTGGATCCAAGGGGAAGGCGCCATATCCCGTGAAAACGCCATTCGGCACTCAATACCAGTACATCCAGGCAAACATTAACGAAGAATTGCTTCAACAAATCGCCGAGACCACAGGTGGTGAATATTTCCGCGCTACCGACAATAAATCACTCGAAGAGATTTACAAAAACATTGACCGGCTCGAAAAAACCAAAATAGACGTTTCATATTTCAGCAAGAAGACAGAGGGATTCCTTCCATTTGTGCTTGCCGCCCTCGGTGTATTCTTCTTAGAGCTGCTATTGAGATACACAGTTTTCAGGACAATTCCGTAGAAGTCGTCAGTGGTAGTCGTTGGATTTCCCTGGATTAAAACAAATTGATTTATTATCAATCCAAAGCAAATAAATTGTACAAGGTGTGTCCCCCCACTGGCGGGAGTGTCTCCTTAGGAGACGGGGTGGAATAATCAATGTAAGTTGATTTATTCTCACTCTCCGATAATTTTCACCAGCACGCGTTTTTTGCGCATGCCGTCGAACTCGCCGTAGAAGATACGCTCCCATGTTCCGAAGTCCAGCTTGCCACCGGTGATGGCGCACATAACTTCGCGGCCCATTATCTGGCGCTTCATGTGAGCGTCCGCGTTGTCCTCGTAGCCGTTATGCTTGTATTGTGAATATGGTTTTTCGGGTGCAAGCCTCTCGAGCCATGCTTCGTAATCTTGGTGAAGTCCCGGTTCATCGTCGTTAATAAATACGGATGCTGTTATATGCATGGCATTCACGAGCACAAACCCGTTTTGGATTTCGCTCTCACGGATGCATTCGTCTATTAGAGGTGTAATGTGTATAAATGCCCTGCGCGTGGGCGTATTGAACCATAATTCTTTTCTGAAGTGCTTCATTTTTCACCTTCTTTAATAATTTCCTCTTTAGTGTAATTATCTTTCCAATCGTTAAAAAACATTACCAAGGCTGCAGTACAGGGAACCGCAATAAGTAAACCGACAATACCGAAAAGGCCGCCGAAAACGAACAGCGAAGCAATTATCATCACCGGATTCAAGCCCATTATTTTACCTACAATATTTGGCTCCAGAACGTATGCATTGAAAATATGCAAACCATTGATAGCCGCAACAATTACGATTATCTGCTCCCAGAGATTATCCGGCCCGACAATAATTACGGTAAGGATACTAATAAGCATGCTCATGAACAGGCCTATATATGGAATTGGATTGAAAAGACCGCATAAGATTCCAAGGACAATCGGGTAAGGAATTTTAAATAATGTGAAAATTACCGAACAGGAAACAGCAACAATTGTTGCAGCCACAATCTGCCAGCCTATGTACTTCCGGAAAATCTTGTTTATTCTTCTCAGGTCAAACATCAGCCGTGCATTCTTCTTCTCGAGGATTGTTACAATGAGCTTTTTCAGCTTTTCCATATCTTTCAGGAAATAGAATGAAAGCAATGGAATAAGAATAGCGTTCAGAACCTGTGTCGCAACTGAGGACATGCTATTGAGCAGTGACAACAACGCATCCAGGACAACCGAAAATGCATTCTGGATTTTTGGTATAAACTCCTGTTGTATAAGCTGCTTTACTGTTTCTTCCGGGAATCCGAGCTGGGCAAAAAAGCTATAGAAGCGTTCGCTTGCTATATAACCTGATACAGAAGTTACAAGCTGTGATATTTTCTTTTGCGCAGCTTCAAGTTGGTTGAGCATGGAGGGGAAAACGAATATTGCAATTGCTGAAACAATGGCCAGTAACAATATTATAATTCCGGCAGATGACAACCATCGGGGGAATATCCATTTTGATAGTTTTGTTACCGTTGGGTCAAGAAGGTAAGCAATAAGAAACGAAATAAAAAACGGCGCCAGGATGGCTCCAAGATCCGACAACAGCCATAAAACCAGCATGATAAGAATTAACAACATCAGCCGCCGGATAAAAGATGTCTCATTGCGAACGGGGTAGATAAGGAACAATGATATAAAAATCAGTATAAGCGGGCTGAACAGCAAATCAGTATTGTAGAGGAATGTCACCAGGCCTGCCAGGCTCAGCGCTATCGAAAATATTATATTTATATGCCTGTAGTCTCCCTGCATTGCTAATTCAATTAATGAATATCGGGAAATACCCTGTTTTTTTAATATAGTTCTGTCCATCGGCACTCAGCACCCAGTCAAGGAACTTCTTGGCAGGCCCGTCCGGCGAATTGCTTACATAATAATGCAAATACCTTGTTAGTTCATATTTATCGGAAAACAAATTCTCTTCCGTAGGTTTAATCCCGTTTACTGCGCAAAATTTGATCCCTGGAATTTCGAGCTTGCCACCATATCCGATAGCATATTTTTCCTTTGCAATAAAATCATTCATCTCTTTTACTGAGCTTTTCACATTTGTATCTTCAAAATAATCCTCACCATTCAATACGTGCTGTTTAAAATAAAGGTGCGTACCGGAATTTGGCGGTCTTGTTGCTAAGATTATTTTATTATCGCTCCCTCCCACTTCTTTCCAATTGGTAATTCTTCCCAGAAATATTTCTTTTAATTGTCCTAAACTCAAATTATCAATAGAGTTAGCTTGATTAATATAAATACATAAGGCGTCTTTTGCAACAAGGTATGACATTCCTATTACACCCTGCTTTTCTGCAAGCTCTTTAATTTCGTCCGGTCGGATTTTCCTGGAAGCAGGTGAGATGTCAACATCGCCTTCAATCATAGCATCGAATCCGCTGGCAGAGCCTCCACCTTCAACATATAATGAGATGTCAGGGTTGAGACGCATGAATTCGGCAGCAAGTTCCTGTGTAAGCTTCAGCATTGTGTCAGAACCCTTTATTCTGACTATTTGCTTGTTGAAACTACCGCAAGAGCTGAGCATAAGAGTTAGTAAAATCGCAATTGAATTAGAAATATAGTTCATATATCTATTCCCACCCCAGCCTTTCTGTCATTGAATCCAGGGCATGATTAATCAGCGGGTCATACGAACCTTTGCTGAAATCCTCTATTTCGGGGGAATAGTAATCATCAGGCTGAACAATCATATATTTCGCATCGCCACCCTGCAGAGTTTTGCCACGCGTTATTGTCATAGTCATATTATAGCCGGATGGCAGCACGATTGGATAGATATCGCCGAGTGCACCTGAAGTTGCTTCACCCATAATTGTGCCTATATTATGCTCTTTTGCAAGATAGGTGATAAATGCAGCATAGCCTGTTGTACGTGCGTCTGTCAGGAATATCAATTCCGGTTTTAATCTTGGTTCTACAGGATTTATGTCTGAATAGAATTCCATGTCTGTCCAACGTGTATAGAAAGGAGCTGTAAATACCGGAATATTCCAACGTACAGATTTTAAGCTTGAATCAGCGAAAAAACCTAAAAAATGTTCCGACATTGAAGAGCCTCCCCTAAGGTCAAAGATAAAACCTTTCACATCGGGGAACTGGCTTCGCAAAGAATAAAACTCCTTATCAGTGAAGCGGTCAACGTCTATATATGCAATCGCCGGGACAAGCTCCTGAATTGCTTTCGGCCGATTTTCGGACAGCGCGGTCATTAACACATTTTTTCGGACTTTAACTTCCCTGATTGTACTGTCGGGGCTCTGGAGCTTAAGATTCACTTCTTCGTTATAATCTCCTGATGATATTTTCGCAAGTGCCCTCATTTCACGCCATTTCATTGTATTTCCGGAGATATATTCAATTTCTTCTTTAATCAGATCATAAATAGCCCTGCCATTGTATTCCAGCACTCTCTCCCCCGGATAAATACCGAGAGTAGAATCAGCAACTTTATAAATGATAAGGCCTTCTTCCGTTCCTCTCCATAAAAACGGCAATCCATAATTTATTCCTTTGTTTACTTTCCATGCTCTTGCCCTGGAATCTTCTATATAAACCAAAAGCCTGTTCAGGGCATATTCCAGCCCGTCCTCACGGCTTGATGCTATTTGCATTACTTCGGCAAGAATCTGTTCAAGTTGTGTTTTTGTAAGTTGGTATATCCCAAAATGTTTAATATAATTCCAGGCATCTATTACGGTAGCAATGCGTGAATAGCGGTCTTGTTCAAAGAGCCTGAGGTCCGGGATAATGGTATCATTGGCAGGATACGGCAAAGTACTTGTGTTGTCGGAATAAATCAGTAATGGCATGCCGAAGAAAATTCCCGGTAGAATTTCCCCGGTATAAACATCACCTTCCTTTGGCAGACTTATCCGGGTTTGTGGATCAGACTCAATCAGCAGGCTTTTCTCACCAAGTGAAGCATCATCAGAACGGCTGACTTTATAACCGGCAGCTTCAACAGAAGCGGGAATTTTCCAAGCATCGGGTCTGTCTGCAATTTCACTTTCAAAATGTATATTTCTCAGTGCGAGGATTGACCTTTCTTTTCCCTCATAGGAAAGCAGGCCGATATCATCAAACCATGCTTTTCCTTCGCCTATGAATACAAGACCGATTGTAAAATTGGCAGCATTTTCAGGAACTTTAGCTTTAACTGTATATTTATTCCATTCGCCTGAAGTGATTCTTTCATCCGGAATTATTGCGAGTGGTTTTTCGCCTTCACGGTCAATACGAACCCACAACTGAGCGTAAGCCTCAGGCCCGGCAGCTTGCACTTTAACGCTGGCACTGAAGTAAACCTCGTTATTTCTGATATTTAGAGCATTTATGGTTTTAAAAACTGCAGCTTCACGCGTCCGCAGGCTGTTATAAATGTTATGCCTTTTCGAATAGAATAAATCATTATTTTCAGTTGTATAAATTCCGGAATTGAGCATGCAGTAGGCAATATCATCAATTGCGTTTTCAGGCTTCTTATAGCTGAAATCCCCTGTCATTGACTTATATACTTTCGCTGCCGGGGCCACATGAGCAGTAATCTTATTTAAATGGTTGACAAGCTCATCATCATCAATTGCGCCCAATGTATGTAGGACGCCAAACCTGTTAACAGCCTCCCAGTTTGCCTTGCGGGCTTCGTCGCCGGCGTAGAAAAACTTAAGGTCACCATACATGTGTGCAAAAGCAGTGAGGTTGAGCAATTCTCTTTCTGATAACTCTGCGTGTGGCGCCGGTTCGTATGCTCGGGGCTCAATAACTTCAATACTGACATCATCAATCCAGGCCAGGCCGCTTCCTTTCAGAAGCAATCCATAGTTGAGTTTCGCTGAATTGGCTGCGATTTCACCTTCTATTTCGTAATAAGCCCATTCATTTGTATATATGGGCTGGTCTTCCATCGTGTAGAACCATCCGCTTTGCTTGTTATCCAGATGTTCATGCACCCAGATGTGCGCAGAGCTTTCCCTTCCTGTCAGTTCAGTCCTTACAGCCGCTCTTATCCTTATCCTCTTGCCTCTGAATGTTCTGGAGTCAAAGCTCTGCATCACAGAACCATACAATTCCTGCAACTCTTCTTCGGGGATAGTATCCGGATCAAACTCATTGCGGAAAATTTCTGCGCAATTATTCCCGCTTGCCGGATTCAGTGAAGTCATTTTTGCTTCGTAGCCTTTCTTCACAGCAAGCGATGGGATTGTCCACCCGACTGGCATTGATACTTCTGATTCCCCCTCTTCAAAGTCGAGATTATAAGGTTGGAGCAATTCCCTGGAATTAGCAACAATCGAAATTAATATTGTCAGTATCAGTATAAGATTCAGCTTCATTTTCCTTACCGGTTTGTCATTTTTTAAATAATAACTAAATTACGATTCATCTTCAAATTTGATGCTAAATGCATATATCACTTTTGTAATGACACATTAGTTTATAATTTGGCTCAGATTGAAACATATATTACTATAAAAACGTACATTCACAAGAATTAATTAAACAGCCGGAGAATATATTATGGCAGAGAATCAGTCGCAACAGTCAAAAATGCCGCCGCATCCGCCTTCATACTACAGGCAGCCCGGGAGCAAATCTAATTGGTGGATACCGCTTGCAATAATCGGCGGCTTTATATTACTCATTATCGTATTTGGTGCAATTTTTATCGGTATGCTTGCTACTTCATTCGAGCCTGAGCAGGTTGAAGTCAAGGAAAATTCCGTCCTTCATATTGATTTTGCCGGAGGTATGCAGGAATATAACAGGGATAATCCTATTGCTGCTTTGTTTGGCGAGTCGCAGGGAGCCTCTTTCATCCAGACGATTAACTCTATTAAGGATGCAAAGAACGATGATAAGATCAAAGGTGTGTACATAAAGGCCAGCCCTGTTCCTACAGGATTTGCCAAGTCTGCGGAACTGCGGGACGCACTAAGGGAGTTCAAAGAATCAGGTAAATTCATTTACGGATATGCAAATTACTGCGGCGAGAGAGATTACCAGAATCTACTCCTCGCTGATAAAATTTACATGCCTGCCGACGGCATCATGGAATTGAACGGCTATGGCATTTCATCAGTTTTCATGAAAGAGATGTTTAGCAGCCTCGGTATCAACTTCCACGTAATACAGTTCGAAGATTATAAATCCGCAGGTGAGCAATTCAGCAGAACAGGTTTCAGCGACTCTGCCCGTAAGCAAATCAGCTTAATCCTCGAGCAACGTTACGTAAGCCTGGTTGAGGACATATCCAAATCAAGGAATATCTCAAAGCAACAGGTGCGCAATATTATGAATCGCGGAGTTTACAGCCCCGACAGCCTGTTTGCACTTGGATTGATTGACGGCATCGAAATGGAAAGCGATGTAATAGACATGATGAAAAGAGAAGTCTATGGCGACAGTGTTGACCCGGATAAAGATAAAATCAGGCTTATAACACCCCAGCGATATAGCGCCGGCAGGATACCAAACAAGGAAGAAATTGCCGACTCCGATAAGCAAATTGCAATTATTTACGGTGTTGGTGCCATCCAGGATGGAAAGGGCAATGATTTTGACTCGGAATATGGAATATATTCAGACCAAATGGTTGATTACCTGCGAAAAGCACGCAGGGATGACAAAGTAAAAGCAGTTGTACTCAGGGTAGATTCACCCGGTGGATCGGCCCTGGCATCAAGTGAGATATGGAACGAAATACTTAAGACTCGAGAAGTTAAGCCGGTAATTGCGTCAATGAGTGATGTTGCAGCATCAGGTGGATATTATATTGCTATGGCATGCGATACCATTGTTGCTCACCCGATGACTGTCACCGGTTCCATCGGTGTTATTATGAGTGTCCCCAATATCAGCGATTTGATGGATAAAATCAATATTGCAACAGATACAATTTCAACATCGGAAGCCGCACAATTCCTGAACGGCTCTTATCCCTACACTGATAGGGATATTGATAAGCTACGTGAAATCGGCAAGGGAATGTACACGAGGTTTGTTAGCAAAGCTGCAGAATCAAGAGGAATGGAATTTGAAGAACTTCGCAGCAAAGCAAAAGGCCGTGTCTGGACTGGAAAGGATGCTAAAGAACAGAACCTGGTGGACGTTCTCGGTGGTTTTTCGGAAGCTATTGCAATTGCCAAGGAAATGATTGGCATGGATCGCGACAAGAAGGTTTATGTCAGGGTATTCCCAGAGGAAAAAGACCCGATGGAGGTACTACTCGAAGCATTCACAGGCAAAGGAAAAGAAAGTGAAGTAAACCTTAAGGCGGAACTCGCCCGTACATTCGGCCTTACACCTGAAGCATTTATTAAATCCTGGAACGGTATGCCTCAAAGCATGAAAGAACAACTAATTTACACATATCATATTGTTAAAATGAGTAATTACGAAAGAATAATGATGGCACTGCCACCTGAATATACTGCTGTGAGGTAATTTAGGTCATGTCTTAAAGTGATTAGATTTCCGTAAAGACGCAAAACAGACAACAGCGAATATCTCTTTTTTGCACGTTTCAGAGTCAACATTCAATTGAAGCGAAGCAGGATAACGAAAGTAATGTGATGACAAATCACCTCGAAGTCCGGAAATTCACTTGTAAGAAGCTGGAGGAAAGTAGCATAAGAAACATAATTTCCGGCAGTTTGAAATTTACAAAGCAAGCAGGGCACTCGCCTCCACAGGGAGTTCTTTGATGCTTTCCTCGATGCCCGTCTGAATAGATGATGAAATAAACAATGTTGAACCTTCGAGGCGTTTTGTCAAAAGCAACTTCTGCTTTTTTGCATTGTAATAAATTGCATCATAGCTGTTCTGGAATACAGGCACCAATTTGTTAACCTGCAAGTTCAACTGTAGCAATATCGAGCCGACAGGTATGAAAGCATTATCGAAATAAGTAGTCAATAGCCCTCCGGGCATATCATCAAGTGAATTTATCCCCGGCCCCTGAAGGATAACCTCAGTTATCTTCTGCCTGAGTGAAATGTCATATATGCTAAGCCTTGCTTCAGTGCCAACAGCCTCGTCAATCTTTCCATGGCCTGCTGAAACGAGTACAAGAAATTTACCTTCAACTGCAACATCGAGGTAGTAGGGCACGTCGGGTGTTTCGAGGATGTCAACCTGTTCGTGTTCTCGTACATCAATTACAGATAGATTGTTATTTCCCGGATTTGCAGTAAAGACCTGGTTTCCGGAATTCACTATTGCAACAGGGGTTCCGGACAAAGTGTCTGTAGTGAATATCTGTTTGTTGTAAATATCCAGTATGCTGAATTTACTGTCATTCCCATGGGCAACGTATGCATCAGTAGAATTAGGAAAGCAGATATCAATAGGTTCAAGCCCTTCGTTGCTGAAATCATATTCCGCCACTTTCTCATAGCTAAGTTTGTTGATAGCTAATATTTTTTTTGCTGAAGGAATTACAAGGTATATCTCCTCGCGGTAGAGAACAATCTTAACAACTTTGCCGGGGAGACTTTCGCCATTGCTTTCAAAGTATATGTCTTCGCTAAGCAGCTCGCCTGCAGGCATCTGAAAAAGCGCAAGCTTAGACTCGACTTCATCTGTGGATACCATCAGCTTCCAGTTTGGGTTGGAATTATCAACAATCCTCTCTTCCCCTCCGCAAGAGAGAGCAACAAGTGCAATAAATACTATTAAAATATGCTTCATTTTCTTAATTAATTCAATTTACAATTGCGAGATTAGTTCACTTAATATTTTAGTAAGGGCCGGCTCTGCTTCTTCAGCAGTGGCAATTATCTCCTCGATTTTAACCTCTTCCAGTTTATCCGGGAAACATTCATCAGTAATAATCGAAATCCCAAACACTTCAATCCCCATCTGCCTGGCTGCAATATTTTCGGGAACTGTGCTCATACCGACAATATCTGCGCCCATGATACGAAGCATTCGATACTCTGCGCGGGTTTCGAGCATTGGGCCCGGCATTGCCGCGTAAACGCCCCTGTGGGTTTTTATTCCAAACCTGAGAGCAATTTCTTCGGCTTTTTTTATCAACTCAGATGACCATGGTTCAGACATATCCACAAAGCGCGTACCTAATGATTCATCATTAATACCACGCAGAGGATTGTCCGGCATCAGGTTAATATGATCTTCAATGAATACTAGCTCGCCCTTGTACATACGTTGGTTCATCGAACCACATGCATTAGAAATGAGCAGATTCTTAATTCCGAGCCTGCCCATTACGCGCACAGGAAACGCTATTTGCTCCATGGAGTAATCTTCGTAATAATGGAAGCGCCCCAGCATCGCAACAACCGTTTTACCTGATATGCTTCCAAAGAGCAGTTTGCCGCTATGTGTCTCGACGGTTGAGCGGGCGAAGTAGGGTATCCCGGTATAATCAATGCTGACATCCACATCAATTTTCCGGGCAAGCCCGCCCAGGCCTGTACCAAGCACAATGCCGATTTCAGGGGATGCTGCTGTGTGCTTCCGGATTACCTCAACAGCTTCATCAATCCTATTACTAATATCAATACTGTACATTTACTAATGGCTATTCTTTATCAAAATCAATTTTTATGGGCGATGAAAGAGTTTCCCTGTATTTTTTTAAAATTCCGTTTGTTTGTTCAACGCTGTAGGTGAATTCCCATATCCTGGCATAATCTTTTTTCATAAAGCCTTCTTTGGTCATCTGCTCAAGCTGCTTTTCAAGTAAATCATAATACCCGTCAATATTCAGCACAATTACCGGAACAACAATCAGCCCAAGCCTTTTCCATGAAACTGCTTCGTAGAACTCGGTCAATGTGCCACTGCCCCCCGGCAGCGTAACAATACAATCAGCGTAACCAAGAAGCAGTTTCTGACGCAAATGTATGTCCTCAGTTTGGATTAGCCTGGTTGCGTTATTGTTTTCAAGTTCCAGACTTGTCATAAACTCGGGGATAATACCAGTTATATCTCCACCTGCTTCGATGCATCCCTGCGCAAGGCTACCCATCAGTCCTGCCTTGCCGCCGCCATAAACAATGTTAAAATTTTCTTTCGCTAAGATTCTTCCGAGAGAGCGTGCAGCCTCGAGGAAAATGCTCCTGACATTGCTCGAAGAAGCCGCAAAAACCGTAATATTAAAATGCCGGTCTGTGTTTTTCATGAATCGAAATTAAGCATTTTCGACTATTTAATAACCAATGAACATAAATTCCGTTACAATAGTTGTGGATATATTTCAGAAAAAAACAGTCTTATTAGATCTGCTTTTATTATTACGCCGTAATTGAGTAATTTTGTACTTTGTGACATTTTATATTAATGTTTGGTCAAAATGGCAAAGTCATTGAATGTACTGTTTATTTCGAGCGAGGTTTACCCGTTTGCCAAAGAAGGCGGAATAGCCGACGTGTCGTTTTCGTTACCCCTCGCATTGCGTGACCTTGGACATGATGTAAGAATCATGATGCCAAAATACGGCTCGATTTCTGAAAGAAAAAATAAAATACACGAAATAAACCGCTTGCGGGATATTCCCGTGCCGATTGGGAAAGGCACTGAACCTGCTACGGTGAAATCTTCTTCTATCCAGAATCCGAGAGTTAAGGTACAGGCATATATTACTACAAATGAAAAGTATTTTAACTCCAAAAAAGGGATATACCACGAACCGGATAATTGGACACTTTACAGGGATAATGCAGAACGTTTTATCTTTTTCAGCCGCAGCGTAATTGAAACATGCACACTGCTCGGCTGGTTCCCAGATATTATTCATTGCAATGACTGGACAACCGGGCTCATCCCTGCTTACATCAAAATAATGTACCCTCAGAAATTCAAAAAAACTAAGGTCGTTTTTACTATTCACAATCTCGGATTCCAGGTAGATTTCCCGTTATCGAAATTCGACCTTACAGGCCTGCCCAAAAGTGAATTGAACTCGTTCAAACACAAAAACAGGTTTAACTTTCTTAAAGGTGGAATTAAATATGCTGATTTTGTCACCACTGTCAGCAAAACATATGCTGAGGACATTCTTAAAGAAAAAGCATATACAAATGGCCTCAATGCACTTCTCAAGGAAAAGGGAAAGAACTTCAGGGGGATTTTAAACGGAGTAGATAATTGGGTATGGAATCCTGAAAAGGATAATACAATCGCAGCAAAATACGAAGGCGATTTTGCCGAGTATAAGTACCATAACAAAGTTGCCCTGATTAATAAATTTAAACTTGAGTTCAAACCTAAAGTACCTCTTATCGGTATGGTAAGCCGGATTAATGAAGACAAGGGAATCGACCTGCTGGTAGAAGCTGCAGACGATCTCTTCAAACTTGACATACAGCTTGTATTACTTGGTGTCGGTGATGCAAAACTTACTCAGAAACTAAAAGCCATCTCAAAAAAATATCCGGCTAAATTCAAAATGGACGCAAGCTTTAATGATGATGAAGCACACCTCGTTGAAGCCGGAAGCGATATGTTCCTTATAACTTCCAAAAGAGAACCATGCGGATTGAACTTTATTTACTCATTGCTGTATGGTTCTGTACCAATTGTCCGTCCTACCGGCGGACTAATGGAAATGGTAGAGCCTTTTGATGAGAAAAAAGGTGAAGGCAACGCAATTATTTATGACAAGCCCACATCAGAATCAATTGTCAATGCCGTAAAAAGAGCTGTTGCGCTTTTCAAGAAAAAACAAATATGGGAAGACCTCGTATATGAGAACATGTCAATGCACGATTATTCGTGGAAAGAAAATGTTGAGGAATACGACGAGATTTACAGGGAAATTTTAAAGGATAGCTAAGCCGGGAAAAGATACTATCGTCATGCCGGAGCTAATATAACGGGGCTTTAATGCGGTTTTTTGTCAAGAGAGTTGCGCCTTTCTTATTATTCATTACACTTGCTTTTGCTGTTTCGTGCAACGAACAACCAACTCAAATTTCTTCAGTATTAATTGAAGACACGCTCAAACTTTTTCCATTGTCCTCAAAAACTACAACCTTGCTGGTGAAAACAAACAGCAAAAGGATTAATCTCGGGCAGACTTTCAACAAAGGTGTTCTATTTGTTGGTAACGGGTTTGGTGCTAAGGCAGTCTCCTTTGTGCGATTTACATTCCCTGATTCAACATACGCATACCTCGAAGAAAGCAATATCAGCCAAGTATTTATGACACTCCAACCTGAGAGGTATTCATTCGGCGATTCCCTTGGAATCCAGTCATTCTCTTTACGCGAAGTTCAAATGCCATATACTGTAGAGACCACCTGGGACAGTATTTTCAGTCCTGACGGAAGTACAAACTTTTATACTCTTGAGGAATATGGAAACTTCAACGGGAGTATTGAACTGAAAGATACAATGCCCGGAATTAGTATTCCTTTGTCAAAAGAATTAATGGTAAAATGGCTGAAGGATACTACGACAAGCGGATACAGCGATGCTCTTGCTCTTGTACCGGATGACAATTCACAAACAATTTCCCGGTTCAAAGGGCTTGAAACAGGAAAGGGTGAAGACCAGGGTAACCCGGAGATAACCATCCTGTTTACAAATAATGAAAACAATCCTGATACTCTGAAGCTGAAATCATCTATAGATACATATTATGCGAAAACCCCCGAACCCACTAATCTGGATGATATTATCATGCAGGGCGTGGATTTTTACAGGGGACAACTCGAGTTTGACCTGGGAGCAATACCTCCTCTTTCCGCTATCCACAAAGCGCAACTCGAAATTTATATTAAACCCGGTGAAAACATTGTAAGCAACATGGGTGTAGATTCGGTAATATTCTCCGGCCTTTATGAAGATATTGACGGTATAAGCCCTGACATTCCCTACTTTGCACTTCGGGAAGCAGGTACTGACAGGTATGAATTCCCGAGTATTACTTCCTCCGTTGAAAGATGGAACAGGTCAGGAGAAACAAAGGGGACTCTTACATTTATCTTCACAAGGCAGGGAGTTGAAATCCAGGAGTTCAAAAATCTTGACCGGTTCGTGTTCCACGGGCTTAATGCACCTGACAGCCTGAAACCCGCTCTTAAAATTATCTATTCAAAGAGGGACAGGTAAAATGCGAAATTCTTTAATGAAAGTTATTCTTACTTTCCTCTTTATGCTGTTTTTTCCGGCTGGCCTGGTTTCACAGGGTGGTTCTAACTATTCGCTATTTGGAGTTGGCGATATTCATCGTAACGTTGGAGCATCATATGATGCTCTTGCTGGAACATCCATTGCATTTCCCACTACTACAAACATCAACCTGAACAATCCTGCTATGTGGTCATTTGTTAACCAGACGAGGCTGCAGGTTGGATACAGGTTCAACCAGAATCTTATTTCAAACGGAAATGAGGATTTGATGCAGAATAACGGCACGGTTGACGGCGTTGTCGGACTATTCATGATTGAGCCAAAGCTTGGCCTCGGGATAGGGTTTGGATTATATCGTTACAGCAGTGTTAACTATTTCGCAAATTCACCGATAAGCGCAACAATAGACGACCTTACAGTCCAGGGTGAAGTTAATTACAAGGGAAAAGGTGGAATCTCTGCCGCTTATGTGGGTATGTCAATAGAACCAATAGAAGGTATATCTTTTGGATTGCTTGCCATGAGAACATTTGGCTTGATTGAAACTCTGACGGAAACTGAATTCTACAACTCTTTTACATTCAATTCATCCGTAGTGCGCAGTGACAGCTATGGCGGGCTTGGCCTGAAGGGCGGTCTCAATTTTAATATCGATGAAAAAGTCAATATCGGGGCATTCTTCGAAACGCACCCATCATTCAGTGTTAGTTCAGACTTGATTTACCAAACTGAATTTAATCCTGATACTACATTTAATGAAGAACTTAACCCGGCATTTCCAACTTCATTCGGATTAGGCGCATCCTATATAACCGGCAAATTTATCCTTGGAATGGACTTTTCGATGCAGGATTTCTCCAATTTTGAGTACAGAAGGGGTTCGAAAGCTGATTTCAGAAACTATATGCTAATAACAGCCGGTGTTGAGCGCACCGGCAATGATGACATAAATGCATCATTTACCGATAAAATATCCTATCGCTTCGGAGCAGGTTACAACCAACTTTATTATAGCGTTCTCGGCAATAGCATAGATGAATATTTCGGCAGCTTTGGCATGCTTATTCCAATGCGTGG
The DNA here is from genome assembly GCA_964454975.1 of uncultured Hyphomicrobiales bacterium. GTDB lineage: Bacteria > Bacteroidota > Ignavibacteria > Kapaibacteriales > UBA2268 > CAYVVD01. The sequence goes on from CAYVVD010000017.1 coordinate 33,679, forward strand.
CAGCGCACAAATTGATGCATCGGTAACCATTGGCATGCGCGGCACAACAGGAAATAATCTCCTGCTCGAAACGTTTGCCAGGTTCACGGTAAACCTGAGTATAGGTGAAACTTGGTTCAAACCGTTCAGAAGAGAATGGGACTAATATGAGCAAAAATGATAAAATAAGAGCAACTACAGTTGTCGGAGTACTTAGAGACGGGAAAGGAGCTCTTGGCGCTGATGGCCAGGTTACTTTCAACAACACGGTGCTAAAGCAAGGAACAAGTAAAATCCGGAAACTATATAACGGGAAAGTGCTTGTTGGTTTTGCCGGTTCGACAGCAGATGCATTTGCATTGCTTCAGAAGTTCGAAGAAAAACTGGAATCATATGGCGGGAAATTATACCGTGCATCAATAGAGCTTGCCCGTGAATGGCGTGTTGATAAATACCTGCGCCGGCTGGAAGCTATGATGATTGCAATTTCCGGTGATGAAATGCTCCTTATAAGCGGTACAGGCGACGTAATAGAGCCTGATGATAAAATAGTTGCTATCGGCTCAGGTGGCAGTTATGCACTTTCAGCAGCAAGGGCTCTTTACGAAAACACAGATTTGCCAGCAAAAGAAATAGTCGAAAAATCACTAAAAATAGCTGCTGATATTTGTATCTACACCAATACAAATATCACGATTGAAGAAGTTTAAAGGGATTAAATGGATAATAATTACTCAGAGATGGAACAACTGGCTGTAAGGTCATCCGATGACTATCTTACACCGCACCAGATTGTAACCGAACTTGATAAATATATAATCGGACAGCGCAAAGCGAAAAAGGCTGTCGCGATTGCTCTCCGCAACAGATGGCGCAGGCAACAGGTTAAAGGCGATATCCGCGAAGAAATAATGCCGAATAACATTATTCTTATCGGGCCAACCGGTGTAGGAAAAACCGAGATAGCGCGGAGATTGGCAAGACTGTCAGGAGCTCCGTTCGTAAAAGTAGAAGCAACAAAATTTACTGAAGTAGGATATGTCGGCAGGGATGTCGAATCTATGATACGCGACCTCACGGAACGCTCTGTTACAATAGTGCGTGAGGAAAAAACAGCCGAAAAGAAAGAAGAAGCTAAAATCAATGCCGAAAACAGGATTCTCGATATCCTTATCCCACCTGTTAAAAAGGGACCTTCTTTTGACACGGCAACAGATGAGGAAATAGATAACAATGCCCGTACACGTGAGAAATTCAGGAACATGCTCCGCAACGGAGTCCTCGATGAAAGAATTATCGAGATTGATTTAATGGTTGACCAGACGCCAAATATGCAGGTACTCGGGCCTATCGGCCTGGATGATATGGGTATTAACATTCAGGACATGTTCAGCAACATAATGCCCAAGAAAAACAAAAAGCGCAAGATGAAGGTGGAAACTGCCCTCAAACTCCTCGAAAAGGAAGAGGCAGAGAAACTGATTGACATGGATGCAGTAGTAAAAGAAGCTCTCAGGAGGACAGAAAATTCCGGCATTATTTTTATCGACGAAATAGATAAAGTTGCATCCAAAAGCTCATCGGGGCACGGGCCTGAAGTTTCCCGCGAAGGAGTCCAGCGTGACTTGCTGCCGATTGTGGAAGGAAGCTCCGTTAATACTAAATACGGGATGGTGAGAACAGACCACATCCTTTTCATTGCCTCCGGCGCTTTTCACGTATCAAAACCATCCGACCTTATTCCCGAACTCCAGGGACGCTTCCCAATCCGGGTTGAACTTCGCTCACTTACAAAAGAAGATTTTATCAAAATTCTCACTCTGCCGGAGAATGCGCTTATCAAACAATACAAAGCGCTAATGGAATCAGAGGAAATCGAGCTTATTTTTGATGATGAAGCAATTGAAGAAATTGCTTCCATTGCAGCACAGGTAAACGAAGATGTAACCAATATCGGTGCGCGCCGTTTGCATACCATACTAACTACATTGCTGGAAGAGATTCTCTACGATGCACCGGAAAAAACTCAAGAACAGATTTTTATCAACAAAGAGTTAGTGCGCCAAAACCTGGAAAGCATTGTAAAAGACACAGACCTCAGCAAGTTTATACTATAAAGCCTTATAAAACTTAGAGGCGTTGCAAGCAACGCCTCTACAAAATGATATCCCTGTTTTTTCGATTTTCAATATTAAAAAAAGCCCCTTTGCCGGAAGCAAAAGGGCCCTTGTCCGGTGTGAGATAGGTTAAAACCTGAGAGTAGTTTTAATCTGTTCGATACCTTTTTTTGTGATTTTCGCGCTCTCCATGTGGAGTCCCGTTTCTTCGTCTTCGTAGTCGTGCAAGTCAATAAATCCTTTGTCCGCCAGCAATTTGTTAATTGTAAAAATCTCGTCTGTTTTCATGTCATCATGAAAATCTGCCGGCTTGAGAGTAATGAAATTGTGCTTGCTCTTGTCGTAGTACTTTCTCAGTACTATTTGCTTTTTTTGTTCTTCATTCATAACCTGGTATCATTTCCATTTTGAGACAGGAAAATAATTTACAAAATCTGCAACTCATTGCCATGGATTACTGATAGATCCCCGCTTTCGTGGGAATGAATTATTTTTAGTTAATTATCAAATAATACTTCATGAACATCCGCTTGTAGAGCCGCAGTCTTCGCAGACTGTGCAGCTGCCGTTACGTTTTACCCTCATCGAGCCGCATTGCCCGCATTGCTCGCCTGTATATCCAAATGATTTTGCTTCATTGCCACTATGCACTTTCGGCTTTGCCGAATGGCCGTTGGAGTGGCTGTGGCCGTTACCATTAACAATCACGAGTTCGGGCTTACTTTTTTTTGTTTCTATTTCGGCCTCTGATAATATTGGTTCCGATTTTTCTTTCTCCGGAGTCTCTTCTTCCTCTTTGCTTCCTTTCACTTCCGGTGAAGATTCTCCCTCGCTGGGAAGCTCATCCACTGCTTTTACGTGAACAAAATCTGTCCGGTTCAGGTAATCATATCCAAGTGAACGGAATACATAATCAAGGATGGATGTTGCATTCTTGATTGACTCATGGCCTTTTACTAGCCCTGCCGGCTCGAACCTGGTGAATGTAAATGAATCCACAAGTTCTTCGAGTGGTACGCCGTATTGCAGCGCCTTGGAAGCCAGGATTGCAAAGCTGTTCAACAATCCGCGGAATGCAGCGCCTTCCTTGTACATATCGATGAAAATCTCTCCCAAGGTGCCGTCGGCATATTCACCTGTTCGGAGATATACCTTGTGGCCGCCAACGCTTGCTTCGCGGATATGCCCATTGCGCTTGCGCGGCAGTTTGTGACGGATTGCCCTGTGCTCTATCCTTTGTGCCACTTTTTCATGTACTTGCTGTGGGCCCAGTGTTTCGTCGAGTGTGTTTTCATCACCGAGGGAAATAACCTCGTCAAGCCCCTCGTAACTGGATGAGTTAAGCGGCTGAGATAGTTTCGATCCATCCCTGTAAAGAGCAATTGCTTTGAGCATCATCTTCCAGGAGCGTGAGTAAACTTCACCAATGTCAGCTACCGTTGCGTGAGAAGGCATGTTCACGGTCTTTGAGATTGCGCCCGAAATAAAGGGCTGTGCCGCTGCCATGATTTTTACATGCGCCATGTGCGCGATGTAGCGCTCTCCATGCCTGCCGCATTTGTTTGCAGTATCGAAAATCGGAAGGTGCTCTGTTTTAACATGAGGAGCGCCTTCTATCATCATCGTTCCGCAGATATAATCATTTGCTTCTTCAATTTCTTTTTCGGTGAAACCGAGAGCGCGTAGCATATTGAATTTCGGATCCTGAAGCTGTTGCTCGGAAAATCCGAGAACTTTACAGAATTCTTCGCCAAGCGCCCACTTATTAAATGCAAATTTAACATCGAATACATCATCGAGCTGGTTTTCCACTGCTTCAATCTTATCATCAGAAAAACCTTTCAGCCTGAGTGCCTTTTTGTTAATATGAGGGCAGCCCGTAAGAGTACCGTGGCCCTTGCAGTAACGCTCTATATCTTCAATTTGCTTTTCTGTGTATTCAAGGGCTGCAAGAGCTTTTCTCACTGATTGGTTAACAATCTTGAAGTATCCGCCGCCGGCCAGCTTTTTGTATTTAACGATGGCAAAGTCAGGCTCGATACCTGTTGTATCGCAGTCCATAACAAGGCCGATAGTTCCGGTTGGCGCAATTACAGTAACCTGCGCATTGCGGTATCCATATTGTTCACCGAGTTCTAAAGCCCGATCCCAATTCTCGCAAGCAGACTTCACCATATATTCGGGACAGTAGCGGCTGTCAATGCCCATAGGCTTAATAGTCAGGCCTTCGTACTCTGAAGGATTGGCATTGTAAGCTGCGCGCCTGTGGTTCCGGATAACTCGAAGCATATTCTCTTTATTCTCATCATAACCCGGGAAAGCTCCAATATCCTGGGCCATTTCGGCAGATGTTTCATATGCCTGGCCGCAAAGAATACCTGTTATTGCTCCTGCCCAGGAAAGAGCTTCTTTAGAATCGTATGGAATTCCGCTTACCATCAGCAATGAACCAAGGTTCGCATAGCCGAGTCCGAGTGTGCGGAATTTGTAACTAAGCTCTGCTACCCGCTTTGCAGGGAACTGAGCCATAAGAACTGAAATTTCGAGTGTGATAGTCCAGAGCCTTACAGCATGGCGGAAATCTTCAACATTAAACTGCTTGTTTTCTTCATCGTAAAAATGCATTAGGTTTAGGCTTGCAAGGTTGCAGGCGGTATCGTCAAGGAACATATACTCGCTGCAAGGATTACTGGCATTAATCCTGCCCGATTCCGGGCAAGTGTGCCATTCATTGATTGTAGAATCGAATTGTAACCCCGGATCTGCACTTTTCCATGCGCTCATGTTAATTTTTTCCCAAAGATGACGTGCGCGAACGCGCCTTGCGACTTCAGATGTAGTACGGAATTTTAGTTCCCACATTTCATCATTTTCTACCGCACGCATGAAATCATTGGTAATCCGGATTGAATTATTCGAATTCTGGCCGCTAACGGTGATATATCCCTCGCCTTCGTAGTGAGTATCATATTCATCAAAGTCGAGAGAGGTATAACCCTGTGAAATCAAATCAAGAACACGGTGAATGTAATTAATGGGAACTCCCCTGTTCAACGCTCTCTGGATTAGAGCCTCAAGTTTTTTATTTAAAACAATGTCTGCTCCGTTCTGAATTGCCTCTTCGAGTATAGCTTTGAGGAAAGTGGAATTGATTTTGGAACCAGCCACAAGCGAGGCAACCTTTTCTTCCTCTTTGGCTTTCCATTCGATAAATTTTTCAACATCAGGATGATCGATATTAACGATAACCATTTTTGCTGCACGCCTTGTAGTCCCGCCGGATTTAATTGCGCTGGCAGCGCGATCAAAAATCTTAAGAAAACTCATCAAACCGGAGGATACGCCCCCACCGGAGAGGATTTCGCCTTCCGCTCTCAGGTTTGAGAAATTTGTTCCGGTCCCGGAACCATATTTAAATATTCTTGCTTCACGTGTAGCAAGGTCGAAAATACCACCCTCGTTCAGGAGGTCGTCATCAATTGATTGTATAAAACAAGCGTGAGGCTGCGGACGGCTGTATGCGTCTTTCGATTTGGTCAGTTTGCCGGTTTCCTGGTCCACGTAGTAGTGGCCTTGTTTGCTGCCTGTAATACCATAGGCATAGTTCAGGCCTGTGTTGAACCACTGGGGAGAATTTGGAGCACCCATCTGATTCAGAAGCATATAGCACATCTCGTCGTAGTAGATTCGTGCATCGCGTTCTGTATCAAAGTATCCGTTTTCTTCGCCCCAATGCCTCCATGCTCCGGCCAGCCTGTGAGCCACCTGGCGAACAGTGTTTTCAGAGCCGAGTTTTTGCTTTCCGTTTTCGTCCATAACAGGCTTGCCGTTTTCATCAAATTGCGGTACGCCAGTTTTACGGAAGTATTTCTGAGCCAATATGTCAGTTGACATCTGCGACCATTGCGACGGAACTTCAACGTTATCCATCTGGAAAACAGTCGAGCCGTCCGGATTCCGGAGTACCGAAGTTCTCCGGGTATAGGTAAACATATCAAAGGGACTAATACCGTCCCTGGTAAACCTTCTGTAAATTTTCATCCAGTTACCCCGGTTGGATTATTTTAGATTTTTTTATTCTGATTATTATGCCGACCTTTTGTCCCCCTCTCCCCGGCATCTTGGGAAAGAAAAGGCAGTTTTACCTGCCTTTTTAATAATTTAGCGTAATATAACGCTTTTATTTTTCAATTCAATGCGAAAATTACTTGATAGTAATTGACTTTGAAGTCTGTGACTCGCATTCCTAATTTAGGCATTAAATTGAAAATTTCAAATATTAATTTTCAGTTAATAAACTTTCAGCCATTAAATTGAGGGCGACAGCTAATCGTAACTGTTATGAAAATATCAAATCATAAATTATTAAAAAAAAGTTAATTTTCCACAAATAGCCTATTATTATGTAAGGCATTATTATTAAATTACTTATCAAGTTTTACACACTTTTTTCAACTATGGAAGCACTGTTAGATTTTGATACATGGCTCTTTTATGCCATAAACCACGGTTTGTCGAATTCCCTGTTTGACCGCTTCTTTCCTTTCATTACAGAAGTCCGGCACTGGATTATGCTATATATTGCAGGCTTTGTTGTGCTGTTTTGGAAAGGCGGCAGGCGCGGGATTTTAATTGGAATCGCCATAATTTTAACAATTGCAATCACCGACCAGCTAAACAGCTCATTTTTAAAAGAGTTCATCGGGCGAATACGCCCATGCCATGTGCTTCCTGACGTAAACTTACTCGTGAATTGCGGGGGTGGAAAAAGCTTTCCTTCTTCTCATGCCGCCAATAACTTCGCCCTTGCATATATTCTGAGCGTTTTTTTCTTCCGCCACAGGTTCCTGTTTTTTACAATCGCTTTCCTGATGGCATTTTCCCGTGTATATACAGGTGTACATTATCCATTTGATGCTGTCGGCGGGGCTTTTGTGGGGCTTGGAGTTGGGATGCTTGTTTCTATGCCGGCTCTTGCTCTCGACAGAAAACTATTCCCCGGCGGATTTCAGAATGCCGTCATTGATTCTAAGGATCCGACCGGCAAGTGAAGACACTCTCTCGCTGTGTGTTGCAATAATTACGGTTGTCTGCCTTTTTGAAATCATATCAGCTATCAGATTCAGAAAAGATTCGGCATTCTCCTTATCCAGGTTGCCTGTTGGTTCATCAGCAAGGATTAAATCCGGCTGATTAATCATGGCGCGTGCAATTGCTATCCGCTGTTGTTCACCACCGGACAGTTCCGATGGCTTGTTGCCGGCACGGTTTGCAACGCCGGTCTCTTCAAGTAATTCCATCGCAGCGCTTTTTGCTTTTGATGATCCAGCACCACCTATCATTGCAGGTATCATTACATTTTCGAGGGCTGTAAATTCCGGGAGAAGGTGGTGAAACTGAAATACAAAGCCAACGTGTTTATTTCTGAAAAGTGCTAATTCATCAGTTGGCAGTTGCAGTGGGTTTATCTCGTTCCCATTCAATGAATATTTGACTTCGCCCTTATCCGGCGAATCCAGAATACCGAGGATATGCAGCAATGTACTTTTACCTATACCCGAAGGACCCGTAATAGCAATAAACTCCCCCTTATCCACTTCCAGGAATGCTCCGGAAAGAATTACAGTCTCAGTATTCTTCTTGCGATATGATTTGTGTATATTTTGTGCTGTCAGGAACATATTATTCAGGGTGTCTCATAAGTCATTAATTCAGCCATTTCCGGGAAGCAGTACCACGAATTAGGAGCGAAGCCCTCAAGTGATCATGATGAATATTAGATTCCCGCCTTTGCGGGAATGTCACAAAATGAAATCGCATCACATACGGGACAGACTCAATTTTGTTGCCAATCCTTGCCTATATACAAAAAAAGGCATCGAAATGATGCCTTTTTCTGAATCTTTCAGTGATTACTCTGATTTCTTATCCTTATCTTCTGAGCTGTCTTCTTCTTTATCGTCCGCCATTGCCTGTTCTTCGGGTTTCTGCTTTGCTTCTTCCACGGACTCAGTTTTTTTAGCCTCAGGTTCTTCAGTTTTAGCTTCCCCGGACGGCTTTATTTCTACCGGAGCTTCACTTTTCGCTTCCTGCTCAGGAGCGTTATCAGCATTTGTTTCATCTAACCGGGGTTCTTCAGCTTTAGCTTCAACAACCGGCTCCTCAGTTTTGACTTCTACCATGGAATCTTCAGCTATAGGTTCCTCTGTTGTTTCATCTGAAACTGCCTCTTCTTTTGCAGAGGATTCTTCAGCAACTGCTTCATCAGATTCTGTTTCCTGCGCTATATCCTTTGCATCAGCAGTTTCTTCTGCTTTAATTTCTTCTTCATCATCAAAAGTCTCAATCTCAGGTTCTGCTTTTTCAATCGGTTTTACTTTTTTCTTTTTCTTTGGTTTGAGCGATACAGATCCATCTTGAGGCGCAGACCAGTCAACCAGTTCTATGATAGCAGTCCTTCCTGCGTCGCCACGCCTGAACCCTGTCTTGGTGATGCGGGTATAACCACCGGGACGGCTTTCAACAACAGGCGCAATTGAATCAAAAAGCTCCTGTAGGACTGCTTTGTTTTGAATGTCCCTGGCAACAATCCTGCGATTGTGAACATCAACGCTGTGGCCATCAGGCAACTGCCCCTGGGATTCTCTTGCAAGGGCAATTTTTGCCCTAGTAATAAGCTGTTCTGCAAATGGCCTCAGTTCTTTAGCTTTTGCTTCAGTCGTACTAATCTTTTTATGCTCGAACAATGCAGTTGCAAGGCTGCGCATCAGCGCTCTTTTGTGGCTGCTTGTCCTGTTTAACTTTCTTCCGGCTTTCAGGTGTCTCATTTCTCTACTCTCTAAACTCTTTTATTATTTCCTTAGTTGTTTGACGCTGTTTCCGGCGCCGGTTTTTCTTTTTCTTCTTTAAGGTAATGCTCTACGTTCATGCCAAATTCGAGTCCAAACTGCACTACAACTTCACCAAGCTCTGCAAGCGATTTCTTGCCAAAGTTCCTGAATTTTAGCAATTCTGATTCCTGGAGCGATACCAGCTCTGAAAGTGTTTTAATATTAGCAGCTTTCAGGCAATTATGAGCGCGAACAGAAAGCTCAAGCTCGTCAACAGGTGTAAGCAGGATTTTGCGTAGCCTGTTTCTTTCGGCTGCCTTCACTTCCTCTTCCACTATTTCCTGTTGGTGTTGTTCTTCTTCAAGGTTTTCAAAATTGATAAAGAACTTTATGTGGTCTGCAAGTATTTTTGCAGCGTTGTGAACAGCTTCCTGTGCTGTAATAGTACCATCAGTACGTACGTCGATAATAAGTTTTTCGTAGTCTGTTTTCTGACCAACACGATAAGGCTCAACCATATAAATCACATTTCTGATAGGAGTGTAGATCGAATCAATCGGAAGCATTCCGAGAGGAAAATCAACAATCAACTGTTCCTCAGATGGAACATATCCCTTGCCGCGGCCGATTCTCAATTCTACGTCAAATTCGGCATCATCTGCAAGTGTTGCGATATGATGTTCCGGATTCATTATCTCTACCTGGTCGGTTGAATCCTGTATATCTTTAGCAGTCCAGGTGCCCGGGCCTTTCAGGTGGAACATAATTCTCTGGGCTTTTTTGTCCAGAGCTTTCATCCTAACTTCTTTCAGGTTAAGGATAATTTCTGAAACGTCCTCAATAACACCCGGAATTGTCTGGAATTCATGCAATACATCGGTCAGTTTAATGCCGATAATTGCTGTTCCGGGAATAGATGAAAGGAGAACCCTGCGGAGTGAATTACCAATAGTAACCCCGTAGCCTTCTTCCATCGGCTGGAGGACAAACCTGCCATGAAAATCAGATGATGATTCTTCTACCTGAACCCTCTCGGGCATTTGCATTTGAATATTCATATTCTTCGCTTTTTTTTAAAAAATCGTACTAATTATACCCTTCTGCGCTTTGGAGGGCGGCAACCGTTATGCGGAATCGGAGTCTTATCAATAATGCTATGAATCTCCAGACCCGCCATTGTTAGCGCACGAATTGCTGCTTCGCGTCCGGAACCGGGACCTTTCACAACGCAATCCAATTTGCGAAGTCCCATATCGTATGCTTCCTTGCCTGCTTTTTCAGCAGAAACCTGGGCAGCATAAGGGGTGTTCTTCTTTGAACCCCTGAAGCCATTTTTTCCGGCGGATGACCAGCACAATGTATTGCCATACATATCAGTGATTGTGACCATCACATTGTTGAATGATGCGCGAACAAAAGCCTTCCCGTGTATATCGGAAACAACTTTCTTTTTCTGTTTTTTCTTAGCCACTTATCTTTACCTCTAAATTCAGATAATTCGATTATAAATAAGAAATACAGTAAATTATTTCTTACCGACTGCTTTTTTCTTTCCTGCAACAGTTTTCTTACGGCCTTTCCGTGTACGTGCATTTGTGCGTGTCCTCTGGCCGTGTGCCGGAAGCCCTCTCCTGTGCCTTAGCCCGCGATAGCAACCAATGTCCATCAACCTTTTGATGTTCATCTGTGTTTCCGAGCGGAGCTGACCTTCTACAAGATAAGAATCCATAACAGTACGAATCTGTGATACTTCATCGTCTGTCCAGTCAGAAACACGCTTATAAAGGTCAACGCCGGCTTCATTGAGAATATCTTCTGATTTTTTCTTGCCTATACCGAAAATATAGGTTAGTCCGACAAATCCACGCTTATTTTTAGGTAAATCAACTCCAGCTATACGAGCCACAACAAATCTCCTTGAAAATTAACCCTGTCTCTGCTTAAAACGGGGATTTTTCTTGTTTATAATGTAAACTTTTCCCTTCCTGCGGACGATCTTGTCGTCCGGATTTCTCTTTTTTACGGAAGCCTGAACTTTCATAGTTTTGACTCTTATTTATACCTGTATACTATTCTACCTTTGGACAGGTCGTAAGGCGAAAGCTCTACTGTCACCTTGTCGCCCTGTAGTATTTTAATGAAATTCATGCGCATTTTGCCTGATATATGCGCCAGTACCTTGTGCCCGTTATCAAATCGGACTATAAACTGCGTATTAGGCAAAGTCTCTTCTATCACACCGTCAATTCGTATTAAATCCTGTTTAGCCATTAAATGCTTTTCTGTTCTATTTAATCCAACAACGTTAAAATTCTTGCTTTGCCATTATCAACAATCACTGTATGCTCAAAATGGGCTGCAGGCTTTTTGTCAGCCGTTATAACGGTCCAGCCGTCAGAAAGCGACATAACATCCTTGATACCTGCATGCACCATCGGCTCAATCGCAAGTGCGTATCCTTTTTCAAGTTTCAGGTTCGGATATTTCTTCCTGTAAAGCAACGGTGGAATAAAATTAGGCACAGGCGGCTCTTCGTGGAGCTTACTTCCGATGCCGTGCCCGACAAGTTCCCGAGTCAGGCTGAAACCGTTTTCTTCACAGTGACGCTGTATAGCGCCCGAAATATCATATAACTTATTGCCTTCGACAGCCTGCTCGATTCCGAACATCAGGGCTTCTCTTGTAACCCTTAGCAACTTCTGCTTTTCATCGTCTATTTTGCCGACGGGAAAAGTTTTAGCATGGTCGCCGAAATAACCGCCTTTCTCACAGCCACAGTCAATCGAGACAATATCACCTTCATTTAGCTTACTCGGCCCGGGAATCCCGTGGACAACCTGTTCATTGACAGAAATGCAAAGTGAACCGGGAAAAACGAGATGCTCGATCCTGTAGCCTTTGAATGCCGGATTCCCATCCTGGGAACGAATATAATCTTCTGCAATCCTGTCAAGCTCAATCGTCTCGACACCCGGCTTTATGTGTTTTTCAACAAGGAGCAGCGTTTCCGCTACAATCCTGCAGGATTCAGCCATCAGGCTGATCTCGTTTTCTGTTTTAATGTTGGGCAGATTTGTTTTCCTGGCCATTTCCCCTCTATTTCTTGGCCTCTTCATTTTAGAAACCGCCTGCGCCAACCCTTCCTTTAATCCTGCCGCTCTTCATAAATCCGTCGTAATGGCGCATCAGCAAATGCGATTCTATCTGCTGAAGAGTATCGAGCGCCACACCAACTATGATAAGAAGGCTGGTTCCTCCAAAGAACGAAGCAAATGAATAACTTATTCCAAATATTTTAGTCACAAATGTCGGCAATACCGCTACTAAAGCAAGGAATATCGAACCCGGCAATGTGATGCGAGTTAGAACAGTATCAATATAATCCGAGGTTTGCCTGCCCGGTCTGATACCGGGTATGAAGCCACCCTGCTTTTTCATGTTCGATGCAATATCCTTCGGGTTAAAGATGATAGCAGTATAGAAATATGTAAAGAACACTATCATCAGGCCATAAACCAATGCGTAGAAATATGAATCAAAAGCGAATAGCATCGCAAAGTCAGTCATAAACTCGCTGTTTGGGAAGAATGAAGCAATCGTGTTAGGGATAAACATCAGCGACTGGGCAAATATAATTGGCATTACACCGGCTGTGTTAACCCTGAGTGGAATATACTGGGTAGTACCCCCATAAATCTTCCTGCCGACCTGCCTTTTGGCATAGTTCACCGGAATACGCCTTGCACCCTGGGTGATGAGAATAACTGCTGCAATAACACCGACGAGCATAAAAATAACGATAAGCTCAACAACCCAGTTCCTGGTGCCAGCACTGATAAGCTGGATCTCGCCAAAAATAGCATCGGGGAGCCTGGCAATAATACCAATGAAAATTATCAAAGAAATACCATTTCCAACCCCGCGCTCGGTAATTTGCTCTCCAAGCCACATCAGGAACACAGTCCCCGCAGTCAGGATGAAAACTGTAGTAATCGTAAATAAAACTGCTGATTCCGGAACAACCGGAATCCCGTTTGACGTCTGCATATTCAACAACTTAACGCTGATACCCCAAGATTGTAACGCTGCTACAAATACAGTACCAATCCTGGTGTACTGGTTGATTTTCCGCCTGCCTTCTTCGCCTTCCTTCTGCATCTTCTGAATTTCAGGAACTACAACCCCGGCAAGCTGGAAAATAATTGACGAGGTAATGTAGGGCATAATGCCAAGCGCAAAGATAGCTGCATTGGAAAAAGCACCGCCAACAAACATATCGAACAGCCCGAACAAGGTATTGTCATCGGAACTGCCCATCGACGCCTGCAGAGCACCAACATCTACACCCGGAAGTGTAATATGCGCGCCAAGGCGGACAACCATAAGAACTATCAAAGTAAAGCCAATACGGCTTCTTAAGTCATCAATTTTAAAAATATTACTTACCGTCTGAACGAAATTAGCCATTTAGAATTACCGTGCCTCCTGCTGATTCAATCTTTTCCTTAGCAGAACCTGATATTTTGTCTGCTGAAACATTTAATGCAGACGAAATTTCGCCATTACCCAAAATTTTAAGAGGCTGGCTTTTCTTATTGATAATGCCAAGGCTGTAGAGTATATCAAAATCTACTTTGTCGCCTTCGAGCTTATTATTATCAACAAGTTCCTGCAAAGTGCCAACGTTAACAATCTGGAATTCAATTCTGAAACGGTTAAAGAAACCGTACTTAGGCACACGCCTGTTCAGAGGCATCTGGCCGCCTTCAAATGCAGCCCTTATCGAAGCGCCCCTGCGAGACTTCTGACCTTTGTGGCCTTTTGTAGTAGTTCCGCCATAACCGGAGCCCTGCCCGCGGCCAATTTTCTTCCTGCCTTTTTTGGCGCCTTCTGCGTAACGTATATTACCGATGTGTTTCATGGTATTGACTAATTTTATTCTGAAATTTCTTCTACTTTAACAAGATGCTTCACAACGTTTATCATACCGCGTGTCTGGACATTGTCCGGCAGTACATTTGTATTATTGGGCCTGCCGAGCCCAAGAGCCTCAATTGTCAGCTTTTGCTTCTGCTGCCTTTTAATGACGCTTCTAATCTGTGTTATTTTCAACTGTGCCATTTTCAATCTTCCGGATTACTTAACCGAATATTACTTGTTCAACAGGAATCCCCCTTCGGGCAGCAACAGACTGGGCATCTTCGAGCTCCATCAGGCCTGTCATTGCAGCTTTTACAGTATTGTGCGGGTTTGAAGAACCAAGGCTCTTCGTAAGCACATCCTGCACTCCGGCCAGCTCAAGGATAGCACGGACACCACCTGATGCAATAACACCTGTACCTTCGGTAGCCGGTTTAATTAGTACTTTGGCTGCACCATATACACCCAGCACTTCATGCGGGATTGTTGTGCCCTGCAACCTTACCTTTATAATATTCTTCTTAGCTGAGTCAGTTGCTTTTGTCACGGCATCAACCACTTCACCGGCTTTTCCGAGCCCAAAACCAACGTGCCCTTCTCCGTCGCCTACAACAACAATTGCGGAGAAATTAAACCTGCGTCCGCCTTTAACAACCTTTGCTGTCCTGCCGACATAAACAAGCTTATCATTTAATTCAAGTTCCGATGCTTTAATCTTGCTCAAAGTATTCCCTCTGCCATTTTCCTGGTATATTAAAACTTTAATCCTGCTTTGCGTGCAGAATCTGCAAGCGCTTTAACGCGTCCGTGGTACAAAAAGCCGTTCCTGTCGAACGTAACTGTTTCAATTTTTGCATCGAGCGCCCTTTTTGCGAGGGCTAGCCCGATAAGTTTAGCCTGGGCAATCTTCGGCATTTCGGCTTTTAACTCAGTTTTGATTTCTTTGTCAACAGTCGAAGCCGAAACGAGAGTCTTGCCGTTTACATCGTCAATAATCTGGGCATAAATGTGCTTAAGGCTTCTTGTAATGCTTAGCCTTGGCCTGTTTTCGCTGCCCTTGACAATATTACGGACATGCTTTTTCCTGCGTTTTCTTCTTTCTTTTTTTAATTCGAGAATTTTCATCTTATTCTCAACAACTGATTAATTCATAAGTTTCAAAAAATTATTTAGCAGCTGTCTTGCCTGCTTTCCTGCGAATATATTCGCCTTCGTAACGGATACCCTTGCCCTTGTATGGTTCCGGCTTGCGGAGAGCCCTTATTTTCGAGGCTACTTCTCCGACAAGCTGCTTGTCAATACCGTTAATGGTTACCTGCACCTGGTTAACAACCTGGAACTGGATACCATCAGGTGGAATTACAAGAATTGGGTGCGAATACCCCAGGGAAAGTAGAAGCCTTGTACCCTTCATTTCAGCTTTGAATCCTACGCCTTCTATACGAAGGACCTTGCTGAAACCATTTGACACGCCTTCCACAGCATTGAATGACAAAGCCCTTGTAAGGCCATGTTTTGCTCTAATCTTTGGCATGTCGTTAGTTCTTGAAAAAACAATATTCTTGTCTTCAACTTTTGCTTCGATACCTTCCGGCAGGCTAACGGACAATTCGCCTTTGGGTCCTTTTGCATTCAAAGCACCATCGGCTATGTTGACCTGCACTTTATCAGGTATTTCTATTGCACTATTTCCTATTCGAGACACTGTCCTGCTCCCGGATTATTACCATACTGAACACAAAACTTCACCACCCACTTTCATTGAGCGGGCAGTCTTATCGGACATAACCCCTTTCGAGGTTGATATAATTGCAATGCCAAGGCCGTTCTTGACTCTCGGCAAATTGTCAACTGAGGCATAAACCCGGCGTCCGGGTTTGCTGACTCGGCTCAGCTTCTTGATTGCTGGTTTCCTCTTGAAATACCTGATTGTTACCTTCAGTTTGTTCTGAATACGGTCAGGCAATACCTCGTAATCTTCGATAAACCCCTGCTCTTTAAGGATAGCAGCAATTGCTTCTTTAAGCTTGGAGCTGGGAATATCAACTGTTTTGTGCCCCGCAGCGCCTGCGTTGCGAATACGAGTAAGAAAGTCTGATATTGAATCTGTTACCGGCATATTTTTCTACCAAAAAAATTTATCACCAACTAGCCTTGCGAATACCCGGGATTTTACCCTCGAGAGCCAACTGACGGAAAACATTACGGCATAAGCCAAATTTTTTATAAACGCCTCTTCCGCGGCCTGTTTCATTGCAGCGGTTGCGGACACGTGTCGGAGAGCTGTTGCGGGGAAGTTTCTGCAGAGCTTCCCACTCGCCGTTAGCTTTTAGCTCTTCTCTTTTTGCCTGGTATTTTTCAACCAGTTTTTTGCGTTTCTCGTTTCTTGCTATTACGCTTTTCTTAGACATAGTAATACCCTAATCCTTCTTCTTGAATGGGAACCCAAATTCAGTCAGCAATGCGTGGGACTCTTCGTCCGAGGCGGATCTCATAACAAATGTTACGTCCAGCCCGGTAATGCGCCCAACTTTGTCAACATCTATTTCGGGGAAAATAATCTGCTCTTTAACACCAATGGTATAATTTCCACGGCCGTCGAAGCTCTTATCTGAAAATCCCCTGAAGTCCCTGATGCGTGGCGCTGCAATATTGATAAATCTGTCAAGGAACTCGTACATTCTTGCGCGCCTTAGCGTTACAGTACATCCTATCGGCATACCCTGGCGGAGTTTGAAGTTCGAAATAGCCTTTTTTGCTTTTTTTACAACAGGTCTCTGCCCGGTGATTAATTCAAGCTCATTGATGGCATTTTCGAGAAGCTTCAGGTCTTGTGTAGCTTCACCAACACCCATGTTAAGACATATTTTATCGATTTTGGGCACCTGCATAATTGAGCTGAAATTGAATTTTTTCATCAATGCAGGAACAACCTTTTCATCGTAAAAAGCCTTTAGCCTGGGCGATGGCGGAGTAGCTTTTTTTACATCCTCCAGTCTTTTGCCAACCGGTTTGAAATCTCCTTTTTTGGAGCCAAATGCTTTTGTTTGTGTGTTCTTTGCCATAACTATCTAATTCAGTAATTATATCCCATCCTGTGAATTATAAATCTCCATCGTTACTTTTAGCGTATCTAACCGGAACCGTACGGCCTTCTTTCTCCTCATGCCTGATACCAATTCTTGTTGGCTCCTTGTCTGAGTCGAGAATCATAACATTCGAGTAATGAATCGGCTGTTCAGCGTGTAAAATGCCGCCCTTCTGATTGTTCTGGTTAGGCCTGGTATGCTTGGAGCGGATGTTAACGCCTTCTACGAGAACACGCAGAGTTTTTGGGTAAACTTCCAGCACACGGCCTGTTTCGCCCCTGTCGTTACCGGCAATCACCTGTACAATATCGCCTTTTTTAATTTTTACTTTCATCATGCCACCTTTATAACACTTCGGGTGCGAGTGAAACAATTTTCATATAATTTTTGTCCCTGAGTTCCCTTGCGACCGGACCGAAAATACGTGTGCCGCGGGGTTCACCTTTCTGGTTGAGGATAACTGCAGCATTTTCATCAAACCTGATAAATGAGCCGTCTCTCCTGCGAATCTCTTTTCTTGTCCTTACGACAACTGCACGGCAAACCTCTCCTTTTTTAACATTGGAGTTTGGCAAGGCGGCTTTAACGGAAACCACAATCAAGTCGCCAACTTTGGCGTATTTCTTACCGTGGCCTCCCAGAACCCTTATGCACCTTACTTTACGGGCGCCGGAGTTATCTGCTACAACTAAATTTGTTTCTTCTTGTACCATTGTTGCACCTGATTATTTAGCCCTTTCGACAACATCGAGCAGAACCCAGCGTTTGTTTTTGCTTATGGGCCTGTGCTCTTCAATTCTTACTGTATCGCCCTCTTTGCATGTATTATGCTCGTCGTGGGCCATAAATTTCTTCGATTGCTTGTAGTATTTCTTGTAAATAGGATGAGCAACCTGCCTTACAACCTGAACGAGTATAGTTTTTTCAGGCTTGTTGGAGACAACCTTGCCCGTCAGAATTTTCTTTCGCGATTTTACTTCTTTCACTTCGCCATTTGCACCACTAATAACATCAGCTTCAGGAGTAGCAGTTTCTTCAACCGGATATTCGGCAACTTCGATTGCCTCTGCGCTCTCCTCTGCCGCTACTTCATTAACATCGCTATTGGCAACAGAAGCTTCTTCGGAAACTACTACCGGAGCCTCGTTAGCTTCGATTTCGTTTTCGGCAGGATTTACTTCCTGATTTTCATTTTTATTCTTTTCTTCCATTTCCTTATCCATTTACTTGTGAGCGCTTACGTTCAAGAATAATAGTATTAATCCTTGCGATGTCCTTGCGAATGACATTCAGGTACGTTGTATCCTGCAGCTGTTTAAGAGCATGCTGGAAATTTTGCTTTGCGAGAGTCTCCTTGGACTCATCCAGGAGCATTTCGAGTTCCTGGTCTGTCAATTCCCTCAAATCATGAGCTTTTCTAGGCTTCATTGTAAGTCAGGTCAATACGTGTAACAAACTTTGTTTTAATTGGAAGCTTATGCGAGGCAAGCCTCATAGCTTCCTGAGCTCTTTCCTTTGAAACGCCGCTAACTTCGAACATAATCCTGCCCGGTTTAACCACAGCAACCCACCCTTCGGGGTTACCTTTACCGCTACCCATACGGGTTTCTGCAGGTTTCTTCGTGTATGGCTTATCCGGGAATATCCTTATCCAGACCTTACCATCCCTTTTCAAATAGCGGTTAATCGCGATACGTGCAGATTCGATTTGCCTGTTGGTAATCCAATGTGGTTCCAGCGCTTTCAGGCCATACTCGCCGAAATTTACCCGGGAACCTCTATAGGCATACCCTGTCATCCTGCCACGGTGCGTTTTGCGTCTTTTTACTCTTTTAGGACTTAACATTTTCTAAACCGTCAATAATTAACTTTGCTTTCCAATAATTTCGCCTTTGCAAATCCATACCTTTACACCAATAGTGCCGTAGATAGTTAGCGCTGTAGCAGTGCCATAGTCAATATCAGCCCTGAGTGTATGGAGAGGGATTCTTCCTTCCTTATACTGTTCAGTACGCGCCATTTCAGCCCCACCGAGTCTGCCCGCACACATAACTCTGATTCCTACGGCTCCCATCCTCATTGCGGCGGAAACTGCCTGCTTCATTGCTCGGCGGAATGAAATCCTGCCTTCGAGCTGCTGGGCTATGTTTTCGCCAATGAGCAATGCATCGAGTTCCGGCCTTTTTACTTCACTGATAAGGATTTTAACTTCCTTATTGGTTAATTTTTTCAACTCTTCCTCAAGCTGGGTAATGTCCTTACCCGAGCGGCCGATAATCACACCCGGCCTCGAAGTATTAATTGTAATCCTGAGCTGTTTGGCAGTCCTTTCGACAATAATCCTGGAGATACCTGCTTTTTTCTTCCTGTTTCGGATGTACTTCCTTACCCTAAGATCCTCAGAAAGTTTTTCGGGTAGTCTTTTCTCATCGAACCAGTTTGCATCCCAGTTTCTGTTGATTCCAAGCCTAAAGCCGATAGGATTTGTCTTTTGTCCCAAAGTTTACTCCTCGTTATCTACTTTTTTGTTTTCAGTAATTTCTTCTGCTTCGGCAATTTCTGCTACCTCTTCGACTTCTTCCCCGGCAAGGATATCTTCGTCGTAGCGGTCGGTAGCTACAATTATGGTAAGGTGGTTAGACCTTTTCCTTACTCTGTAAGCCCTGCCCATAGGAGCGGGGCGAATTCTTTTCATCGTAGGGCCTTCGTTCACAAAGCAAGTTTTAACAACAATTTCCTCATCATTTACTGAGCCGTAATCCCTGAGCTTAATGTTCAGGTTGCTGATAGCTGAACGGAGCACCATTTCAGCCATGCGGGCTGCTTTTTTAGGTGCAAACCTGAGAATGCTCAGCGCTTCGTGAGCCTGTTTTCCTCTAATAAGGTCAACAACAAGCCTCATTTTACGCGGCGAGGACCTGATGTATTTTTTTAACGCTCTGGCTTCCATAGTTTCATTCCTTATTTTTTGGCTGCACGTGCATCTTTTCTATGCCCAGCATGGCCCCTGTAAAGCCTTGTGGGCGAGAATTCGCCAAATTTATGGCCCACCATATTTTCAGTTATATAAACAGGTATAAAATTCTTTCCGTTGTGCACAGCGATTGTATGCCCTACGAACTCCGGTGTAATAGTCGAAGTCCTGGACCATGTTTTAATCACTTTTTTCTTATTGCTTTTGTTAAGCTCATCAACTTTCTTCAGAAGTTTTAAGCTTACGAATATTCCCTTTTTAAGAGAACGCGACATAATCTACCTGCTACTATTTTGACTTTCTGGATCTGATTATATATTTATCGTTTTCGTTTTTCTTCTTGCGGGTTTTGAGGCCCTTAGCATATTTACCCCATGGTGACCTCGGGTGCTGGCGTCCACCACCTGACTTCGAAGTACCTTCACCACCGCCCATCGGGTGGTCAATCGGGTTCATGGCCATACCACGTGTCTGCGGCCTTTTGCCAAGCCAACGGTTACGTCCGGCTTTCCCCTTGAGTATATTTTCATGCTCGCTGTTGCTCACAGTTCCAAGCGTTGCATAGCACCTGTTGAGTACAAGCCTGATTTCGCCAGAGGGCATTTTAAGCGTTGCATACTTCTCATCAGTTGCAACAAGCTGTATTGTAGTGCCGGCGCTGCGTGCTATTTGCCCGCCCTTGCCCGGCTTCAGTTCAACATTATGAACAAAAAGGCCGAGAGGGATTTTTTTCAGTGGCAGAGCGTTGCCTTCTTTGTACTCGGAAACATCCGGTCCGGAGATAATAGAATCGCCTACTTTCAGCTTATCGGGAGCAAGAATATATCGGTACTCGCCATCTTCATACTTCACCAGGGCTATCCTGGCCGAGCGGTTAGGATCGTATTCGATTGTTTCTACATTTGCAGAGATACCATGTTTGTTTCTTTTGAAATCAATCATTCTGTATCTTCTCTTGTGCCCGCCTCCGCGATGCCTAGAAGTTATACGACCGGTGTTATTACGTCCGCCCGACTTTTTGAGTGAAGAGACAAGGGGCTTATATGGCTTGTCCGTTGTCACTTCGTCAAAAGCGCTAACCGAGTAAAATCTCGTACCGGGTGTAATTGGTTTTAATGTTCTTAGTGCCATTTTTAATACTTCAGATTAATTATCAGCCTTCAGCTCCGGAGACCAATTCAATTGAGTGGCCTTCCTTCAATGTAATAAAAGCTTTTTTGCGTAACTTGGTTTTGCCAACCTGCAAACCTGCCTTTGTAAACCTTTTTTTCACTTTACCTTTAATTCGTGCAGTACGAACATTGCTCACTTCTACTTCGAACATCTCTTCGACAGCAGCCTTTATCTGGAGCTTATTCGCATTCGGGTCCACTTCAAAGACATACTGCCTGTGTTCGGACATGCTCATTGCTTTTTCAGTGATAACCGGTTTTTTTATTATATCGTACATTTTGAATTACCGGGTTAATTAGCCAATGTTTGTTCAAGTTTCTCTATTGCGCCTTTGAAGAGCACTACTTTCTTATGATTTAGTATGTCGTATGTTGAAATCCTTCCGGCCGGCGAAACATTGAGCTTTTTGATATTTCTCGATGAAAAGTAAATCTTGTCATTGTTTTCCGGTAGAAGCAGCAATATTTTTTCGTTTTCGATCTGCAAGTTCTTCACAACATCGAACATATGTTTTGTTTTGAATTCTTCGAGGTTGAAGTCCTCGAGAACAATAATATTTTTCTCTGATGCCCTAAGCGAAAGAGCAGATTTCTTGGCTAGCTTTTTCAGTTTTCTATTTAGCTTGACGCTGTAGCCGTGTGGCCTTGGCCCGTGGATGGCACCACCGCCAACCCACAAAGGCGACCTGGTCGAACCGGCTCTTGCTGTTCCGCGGCCTTTCTGGCGCCAGGGTTTCCGACCACCGCCTCTTACTTCTCCGCGTTCCTTGGCTTTATGAGTGCCCTGCCTTTTAGCGGCAAGGTGGGATAAAACAGCCAGGTGCATAACGTGCTCGTTAGGTTCGATAGCGAACACGTTGTCGGAGAGCTCAAGCTCGCCTGTTTTCCGGCCTTCTTTATTGAGGACTTCTACTAACATATTAAGACCTATTGCCTGATTATTTCAACATAAGAGTTATCCGGACCGGGCACACTGCCCATAATAAGTAGCAGATTCCTGTCCGTGATAATATCTACAACCTGCAGATTCCTGGTTGTCACCCGTTTTCCGCCCATTCTGCCTGCCATTTTGAGACCTTTCATAACCCTTGACGGGTATGAAGACTGCCCGATAGATCCGGGGTGCCTTTGGCGGTCTGACTGGCCGTGGCTTGACATCCCTACACCACCGAAATTGTGTCTTTTAACAACGCCCTGAAAGCCGCGTCCCTTGGAGCTTCCCGATACATGAACCCTGTCTCCTGACTTAAATTGTTCAACAGTAAGCTCTTCTCCAACCTCTTTGTCCACGTTCAGTTCCCTGAACTCTTTCAACAACCTCCGCGGCTTTACTCCGGCTTTTTCAAACTGGCCTTTCAGGGGCTTAATTACATTTCGCTCGGGCATTTCATTAAATCCAATCTGGATAGCAGAATAGCCGTCGCGTTCTTTAGTCCTTTTCAAGACAATCGGGCATGGTCCTGCTTCTATTACAGTGCAGGCAATATGAGTGCCCCTGCCTGTGTAGATGCTTGTCATTCCGAGTTTTTTACCTAAAATAGCTGCTTTCATTTTCAACTCCTTAGCCTTTAACCTCAACATCTACCCCTGCGGGCAGTTCAAGGCGCATCAATGCATCAATTGTCTTCTGAGTCGAGCTGAATATATCAATCAACCTCTTATGAATTCTCGCTTCGAACTGTTCACGCGACTTCTTGTCAACGTGGGGCGAACGGTTAACGGTGTAAACCGACCTGCGTGTCGGCAGGGGAATAGGACCGGAAACCATTGCGCCGGTTTGTTTTACGGTGCGTACAATCCTCTCGCCCGATTTGTCAATCAGGTTATGGTCGTAAGACTTCAGCTTTATTCTTATTCTCTGTGTTGCCACTGCAACTTCCCTAATTTATAACTATAACAGTATCTGCTTATTCAATCACTTTAGTTACAACGCCGGCGCCTACTGTACGTCCACCCTCGCGAATAGCGAATCGGAGGCCTTCTTCCATAGCAACCGGAGTGATTAGTTCAATATTAATAGCATCCAGGTTGTCCCCGGGCATAACCATTTCCACGCCGTCGGGCAGCGTTAGAGAACCTGTCACGTCAGTTGTACGGAAGTAAAACTGGGGGCGGTATCCGCTGAAGAATGGTGTGTGGCGTCCGCCTTCTTCTTTCTTCAACACGTAAACCTGTGCTGTAAACTTATGGTGCGGTGTAATTGAACCTGGTTTTGCGATAACCATTCCGCGTTCTAATTCTTTTTTATCAACACCCCTGAGAAGGAGGCCTACGTTGTCGCCTGCCTGGCCTTCATCAAGAAGTTTACGGAACATTTCAACGCCTGTACATATTGTTTTCTTCTGGAGGCCGAAACCTACGATTTCGACTTCGTCGTTAACGTGGACGATACCCCTTTCAATACGTCCTGTGCCTACAGTTCCGCGGCCTGTGATTGAGAATACGTCCTCAACCGGCATAAGGAACGGGCGGTCAATATCCCTTTCGGGAGTCGGGATATAATTGTCAACGGCATCCATAAGCTCAAAGATACAATTCATCCTTGGATCATCGGGAGTGGCATCAGCGCTTGCTCCGGCGTCAAGCGCCTGGAGAGCGGAACCTTTGATGATCGGAATATCATCGCCAGGGAAATTGTAAGAGCTAAGAAGCTCACGAAGTTCCATTTCGACGAGTTCAAGGAGTTCTTCGTCGGCGATGTCAACTTTATTCATAAAAACAACTATACGGGGAACGCCAACCTGACGAGCAAGGAGAATATGCTCGCGTGTTTGCGGCATAGGGCCGTCAGTGGCAGCACATACAAGGATAGCGCCGTCCATTTGTGCAGCGCCGGTAATCATATTTTTGATATAATCGGCGTGGCCGGGGCAATCTACGTGTGCATAGTGACGGTTTGCGGTTTGATATTCGACGTGAGCAGTGGCGATGGTTATACCACGTGCCTTTTCTTCGGGAGCGTTGTCAATTGAATCGAACGAACGTATATCCGAAAGGCCTTTCTTTGCCAGCGCCATTGTAATGGCGGCGGTAAGTGTAGTTTTACCATGGTCAACGTGACCAATTGTTCCCACATTCACGTGCGGCTTGGAACGATCGAATTTCTCCTTAGCCATTTGAAGCTCCTTAAATCCTAATTAAAATTAATTTATAAATACAATGAATTATCCGGTTTATGGCATTAGTACAGCCGCTCTTTTACCTGAGCGGGTTCATAATGCGAGAAGACCATAGTGTAACTTGCTCTGCCCTGGCTAACGGAACGAAGTTTCGTAACGTAGCCGAACATCTCTGACAAGGGAGCGGTACTTTTAACAACCTGCATAGGGCCGCGCTGGTCAATACCCTCAATCCTGCCTCTGCGCGCATTCAGGTCGGCTATCACATCGCCTACATATTCTTCCGGCGATACAACTTCGACCTCGAAAAACGGTTCGAGCAAGACGGGTGATGCTTTGCGGCAGGCATCTTTAATTGCAATGGTAGCGGCAATCTGGCTGCCGAGTTCCGTTGTTTTCTCGGTATCGTAATCTACATTGATGATATTGACATCAACATCAATCATGGGATAGCCGAGCGGGCCTATCTGCAAAGCGTCGCGAACCCCCTTTTCGATTGCTGAAATAAGTACTTTCGGCAATAAGGAGTCGTCAATCGTCCTCTGAATTGTAATCCCTTGTCCGCGGCCTGCCGGGCTAATATCTACTGTAACTTCACCATACTGCGGTTTTCCTGCAGCCTGCTTTTCAAATACCCCATTCTGTTTTACCCTTTCGCCAAGGGTCTCCCTGTAGGCAACCTGTGGTTTTCCAACCTTAACCGGCAATTTGAACTCCCGCTTAAGCCGGTCTGTGATTATCTCGAGATGAAGTTCGCCGACACCGCTTATTATAGTCTGCCCGCTTTCCTCGTCCAGATTATATTTGAACGTAGGGTCTTCCTCAACCAGCTTTTCAAGTGTTTCCTCAAGTTTGGCCTGGTCAGCGAGTGTTTTAGCTTCTATCGCCTGGTTTATCACAGGTTCTGCAAACCTTATCTTATCATAAATGACAGGATGTTTCTGGTCGCAAAGCGTATCGCCAGTGAGTGTAAACCTGAGGTTGGGGACAGCTACGATATCTCCCGCGAAGGCTTCCTTGATTTCCTCTCTTTTGTTAGAGAACATCTTCAGGATTTTCAGAATTTTCTCTTTTTTTCCGGCTGATGAATTCTGCACAGAACCACCTACCTTAAGAGAGCCTGAGTAAATCCTGACGAAAGTTACTCTGCCGACAAATGGGTCGGTAAGCACTTTGAATGCAAGCCCGGAAAATGGTTCGTTGTCATCGGGGTTCCTGGTCAGTTTCTTTTCTAAATCCTCTACATCGAATCCCGGCATATACTTAATCTCGAGCGGGGATGGCAAGTAGTCAATAACTGCATCTAAGAGGGGCTGCACACCGATGTTCTTCAATGAAGAACCGCAAAAGACGGGGTTAAGCTTCAGGCTGATAACACCGCTCCGGAGGCCTTTTACAATTTCCTCCTCGCTTAAATCGCCTTCTTCGAGGTATTTCTCGAGTAGCACGTCGTCGCATTCGGCTGCCGATTCTACCATTTTCGACCTGTAACTTTCTGCTGTTTCGAGCATGTCGTCGGGTATATTACCTTCTTCAAACTCAAAGCCGAAAGATTCAGGGTCAAAGTAGAGCGCCTTCATTTTAATCAAATCAATGATTCCTTTGAAAGTATCTTCAGCTCCAATAGGAATCATAACTGCAACCGGGTTTGCTCCAAGCCTTTTTCTCATGGATTCAAGGGCGTTTTCGAAGTTCGCACCGAGGCGATCCATTTTATTTACAAAAGCTATTCGCGGCACATTGTACATATCAGCCTGGTGCCAGACTGTTTCAGATTGCGGCTCTACCCCGCCCACTCCGCAGAACAGGGCTATCGCCCCGTCAAGCACTCTGAGTGAACGCTGTACTTCCGCTGTGAAGTCAACGTGTCCCGGTGTGTCAATTATGTTGATTTGATGGCCTTTCCATGTGCAGGGAGTAGCGGCAGAGGTAATTGTTATTCCTCTTTCCCTTTCCTGCTCCATGTAATCCATAAATGCAGTCCCTGAGTCAACCTCGCCGAGCTTGTGAAGATAGCCCGAGTAAAAGAGCATCCTCTCGGTAGTAGTTGTCTTACCGGCATCAATGTGAGCCATAATGCCGATATTTCTTAGATTCGATATGGGGACTGACCGCGGCATAATTACACTGTCAGAATCTTCTGTTTACAAAGAACTATGAAATCTATTACCACTTGAAATGGGCAAAGGCTTTGTTTGCTTCGGCCATTCTGTGAGTATCTTCTTTTTTCTTGACGCTGGAACCTTCGTTCTTGGCAGCAGCCATAAGCTCGTTAGCAAGCTTCTGTGCCATTGTTTTGTCGCGCCTTTGTTTTGAGTAAGTTTTTATCCATCTTATTGCAAGAGCAAGCCTCCTGTCCTCGCGCACTTCAACCGGCACCTGGTATGTTGCGCCTCCAACCCTTCTCGACCTTACTTCGAGAACAGGCATTACATTCTGTAGCGCTTTTTTAAACACACCCAGCGGCTCTTCTTGTGTCTTGTCCTGGATAATTTCCAACGCACCGTAAAGAATCTTCCTTGAAGAGTTCTTCTTACCATCCAGCATCAGCTTGTTGATGAAGCGCGAAAGAGTAACATCCCTGAATTTTGGGTCAGGAACGATGAATCTTTTTTCTGCTCTTTTCTTTCTCATAACTATTTACTTATTTTTTTGGCCTTTTTGAACCATACTTGGAACGGCCCTGGTTCCTGCCTTCAACACCCTGAGTATCTGCCGTGCCACGGATAATGTGGTAGCGGACACCGGGGAGGTCTTTAACCCTTCCGCCCCTGATATAAACAATCGAGTGCTCCTGCAGGTTATGTCCTTCGCCGGGTATATAAGCCGTTACCTCGAGCCCGCTTGTAAGCCTTACACGAGCTACCTTCCTCAGTGCCGAATTTGGCTTCTTAGGTGTAGTTGTATAAACCCTTGTACAAACTCCACGCCTCTGTGGCGATGACTTTAAAGCTGGCGAATTGCTTTTTTTCGTCTGCTGTTTACGTCCTTTCCGTATTAACTGGCTTATCGTCGGCACTCAAAAAACTCCAATGTAAAGACAAATATCACTACAATTTGTAAAGAGCTTACAAAAATAGGGAATGGGAAATTAATAACCAAGAATAAATTGAATTATTTAGAAATTATTTCCCTAATTAAACGAGAAAGCAATAACGATGAAATGCAGGATAAAGTATAATGTTATTTATGCCTGTTGAAACTTTGGCTGCAAGCATTGGTGCTGGAAAGAATAATGGGGGAAAAATCGTAGAACCCTTCGGCCGTGAAATTAAAGATGTACTCCACTTTGGGAGTGGAGTACATCTTATTATCATATAATGCCATTCTGTACCCGGTACTTAATTGTTTTCTTTGCTTTCTTTGTATTCCTTTAACAACTCATCCTGAACGTTCTTGGGAACAGGCTGGTATTTGAGAAATTCCATTGTGAATTCACCTTTACCCTGGGTACTGCTTCGCAGATCGGTAGAATAACCGAACATTTCTTTCAGGGGGACTTCTGCTTCAACAACAACATAGCCTGAGTCAACAGTTGTGTTGGCAATTATGCCACGGCGCTGGTTAAGCTGGCCGATTACAACACCCTGGAACTCTTCAGGCGCTGATGTTTCAAGCTTCATGATAGGCTCGAGAATATTCGGTGCTGCCTTAGGCAGGACTTCCCTGATTGCAGCTTTTGCAGCTGTTTTGAATGCCAGGTCAGATGAATCCACGCTGTGAAAAGCGCCATCATTAAGTGTGACTTTCACTCCAACCACACTTTGCTCAATTAAAACACCCTCTTCAAGCTGTTCTTTGAATCCTTTGTCGCAAGCGGGGATATATTCTTTTGGTATAGCGCCACCCACAATCTTGTTATCGAACTCATAAGGTTCGGGATTATCGAGAGGTAATGGTTCAACAATACCCGCAACACGTGCAAACTGACCCGAGCCACCGGTCTGTTTCTTGTGTGTATAATCAAATGTTATTGTTTTGCTGATTGATTCTCTGTAAGCCACACGGGGCTGGCCAACAATCACCTCGCAATTGTATTCGCGTTTAATCCTTTCAATATAGATATCCAGGTGAAGCTCGCCCATACCTTTGATAATAGTATCCCCGGTCTCATCGTCCCGGCCAACGCGGAAAGTCGGGTCTTCTTTCTGGAACCTGTTAAGTGCCTTGGAGAAACTCACCTGTGACGATTTGTCTTTCGGGCTGATTGCAAGCTCTATAACCGGGCTTGGAACAAAAATCGAGGTGAGTGAATAGTTTACGACTCCGTTAGTGAATGTATCTCCAGATGCACAATCAATGCCAAACATGGCGACGATATCTCCGGCTCCTGCTTCTTCGATATCGTGCATCTCGCTTGCATGCATGCGGATTAGACGGGGGACCTTCACCTTCTTTTTGTTCATCATATTTACGAGAAAATCGCCCTTTCTAACCAACCCCTGGTAGATTCGCATATATGTCAGCTGGCCGTATTTGCCATCTTCGAGCTTGAAAGCAAGGCATACAGGCGGTTTGGAGTTATCCGTGAAAATTTCTACTTCTTCTTCATTATTATCTATATCGAGTGCAATATTTTTAATATCAATTGGATTTGGCAGATAAGCACAAACACCATCCAATAGCGTCTGGATGCCCTTGTTCATCTTGGCTGTACCAACAAACACAGGTGTTATATGCAGGTTGATGGTATTTTTCCTAATTACCGGAACCATATCTTCCTTTGTAACTTCATCGTCGCCGAGGAATTTCTCTGCTATATCGTCATCATAATCTGCGAGAGCCTCAACAATCATTATCCTGCGTTTTTTTGCTTCTTCAACAAGGTGAGCAGGAATCTCCTCCTTGCGGACTTTTTCGCCATGCTCCCCATCGTAATACACCGCTTTCATCTCAAGCAGGTCAACTACACCCTGGAAATTATCTTCAAGCCCGATAGGCATTGTGAGCATTACGGGTCTTTGGTTCAGTTTGTCGCGCAGCTGGCCAATAACCCGGTCTGGGTTTGCACCGGAACGGTCAACCTTATTAATGAAGGCAACCCTCGGAACATTGTAGCGCCGCATCTGCCTTTCAACAGTGATTGACTGGCTTTGCACACCGGCGACGCCGCAAAGTACAAGCACAGCGCCGTCAAGTACTCGAAGAGCCCTTTCCACTTCAACCGTAAAGTCAATATGGCCTGGTGTGTCAATTACATTTATATGATGGTCACCCCAGTTACAATAAGTTGCAGCGGACTGGATGGTAATTCCCTTTTCCCTTTCAAGGTCCATCGAATCCATGGTGGGGCCGCCGCCTGTTTTGCTGCGCACCTCGATTATCTGGTGAATTTTACCGGTAAAAAAGAGAATCCTCTCGCTAAGTGTTGTTTTACCGGAGTCAATGTGGGCAGCTATGCCAATATTCCTGAGCTTAGTTATGTCTATCATTGCAAGGTACCGATTGTTAAAATTCCTTGACTTTTATTAATTTTTGGTTTATATTGTAAACTTATCCTTTTTCTTCTCCACCCTTCAGGGCAAAGAATACAAATATACGAAACTTTCGATTTAATATTATCCGTAGAATAATTTTTAGTGATGGGATTTATCAGAAGCGCACGCACTGTATTCATCAGTGCATGCTTGCTTATTAAATAACTGAAATGTAGATTATGGATTTCAAAAAAAAGAGACGCCCTGGCAGGGCGTCTCAATAATAGTTTATTATAGTGGATTATCTTTCAACTTCGCTTTCCGCCTCTAAAATTCCTTCGCCGTTGGTTTCAACATCGGCTTCCTGTTTTTCTTTTTTAGGCTTCTTTCCGAAGATGTTGCCAATTTCGCTGTCGATTATCATATCCTGGTATTTCCTTAGCCCTGTACCGGCAGGAATCAACTGCCCGAGGATGATATTTTCCTTGAGGCCGGCGAGCATATCTACTTTTGCCGCAACAGAAGCATCTGAAAGTACCCTCGTGGTTTCCTGGAATGATGCTGCCGAGAGCCAGCTTTCTGTTGTAAGTGATGCCTGTGTAATTCCCAATAGAATTGGCTCACCAATTGCAGGTTCAGTAGGCCTGAACGATGCAAGTGTTTTTTCTTCTTTCTTGAGCCCGGCATTTACTTCGCGTACGCTCTTCTTAGTAATCTGCCTGTTCTCCGAGAATTTGGAATCACCCTTGTCGGTAATAACAACCATACTCTTTAGGCGCTGATTTTCGTCGAGGAACCGGATTTTGTCAATATTATCGTTTTCGAGGAAGTATGAATCACCCGAATCCACGATTTTTACTTTCTGGAGCATCTGGCGAACAATTACTTCAATGTGCTTGTCGTTCAGCTTAACACCCTGCATACGGTAAACTTCCTGTATTTCGTTTACAAGGTACTCCTGAACAGCATTTGCGCCCTTGATTCGAAGAATGTCGTGCGGATTAATTGAGCCTTCTGTCAACCTGTCGCCTGCGCGTACGAAATCGCCTTCCTGTACAAGGATATAGCGGCCGATTGCAACGGCATATTCCGTCTTTGTCTTTTCATCAAGCGAAGTTACAACAATTATTCTCTGACCGCGCTTCTGCTTCTCGAATGATATAATTCCATCAATATCGGTAACAGTTGCCGGATTCTGAGGTGAACGCGCTTCGAATAGTTCTGTAACACGCGGAAGGCCACCTGTAATGTCTTTCATGCGCCCCATATCCCGCGGAATTTTTACCAGTGACGTTCCAAGACTGACCATTTCATTGTCATCAACCCTAAGCTGGGCACGGGATGGAATGTTATAAGTTTTGATCAAATCACCCTTTTCATCAAGGATTTCGATAATAGGTGTTTTGGTCCTGTCTCTCGAATCAACGACTATCTTGGTTATATGGCCTGTCTGTTCATCATTGATTTCGCGAAATGTTACATTAGGCAAGAGGTCTCTGTATTTTACACGTCCTGCAGCTTCAGTTATGATAGTCGAGTTATATGGATCCCACTCGTAGATCATATCTCCTTTTTTGATTTCCTGGCCTTCTTTCACTTTAAGGTCGGCACCATAAGTAGCGTCGTACTTTGTTAATGTCCTGTTGCTATCGGGGTCAATAATATTTATTACACCACTGCGGCTAACTGCGATAACAATCTCATCTGAATCGCCCTGGTAAGTAACAGTACGAAGGTTCTCAAACTGAATTATACCATCAAACTTAGCAGTAACTGATGATTGCGATGCGATAAGTGAAGCTGTACCACCGGTATGGAACGTACGCAGAGTAAGCTGAGTACCCGGCTCTCCGATAGATTGGGAAGCAATTGTTCCAACCGCTTCACCGGTGTCAACGAGTTTGCCTGTTGCCATATTCTTTCCGTAGCAAAGCGCACATACACCACGGCGCGATTCGCAGGTGAGTACTGAGCGAATCAAAACACTTTCAATTGAAGATGCTTCAATTTCAGTGGCAATATTTTCATTAATTAGTTCACCCGCCTTGGTAAGAACCTTATCGGAAATCGGGTCAACAACCTCAAGAAGTGCAACCCTGCCGAGAATTCTCTCATAAAGCGGCTCTTTTACTTCTTCGCCATCTTTGAGAGCTGACATTTCAACTCCGCGAATAGTACCGCAATCGTGGTCTGTGATAATCATGTCCTGCGCAACATCATGCAGTCTCCTTGTCAGGTAGCCGGCATCAGCAGTTTTCAAGGCAGTATCGGCAAGGCCCTTACGTGCGCCGTGAGTTGAAATAAAGTATTCAAGTATTGAAAGGCCTTCTTTAAAGTTCGAGATAATCGGGTTCTCAATCAGTTCGCCTGTTGAACCGGAAAGTGACTTCTTAGGCTTAGCCATAAGGCCACGCATACCTGCGAGCTGGCGAATCTGTTCTTTAGAACCACGAGCCTGGGAGTCAAGCATCATCCAGAATGTATTAAAGCCCTGGTTGTCCTTAGATAGTTGAGAGTAAAGCCTGTCAGCTACCCTGTTTGTGGCTGTTGACCATGTGTCAATGATTTTGTTATACCGCTCACCGCTGGAAATAACTCCATTGACATATGCCAATTCGATATTGTCAATTTTCAGCTGTGCACTCTCGATAATTTTAATTTTATCATCAGGAATGACTACGTCCTGGATACTAACTGAAAGCCCCCCTTTGGTTGCGAAGATAAAACCAGTCTCTTTCAAAGCATCGAGGAACTTAACAGTAGCGGCAAGCCCGGCTTTTCTGAAACAAATACCAATTATCTGGCGAAGCCTTTTTTTAGTAAGCAATTCATTGAGATATCCCATTTCCTTTGGTACAATCCTGTTGAAAAGCACCCTGCCTGTAGTTGTTTCGATTAATTCGCCGTTAATCCTGACTTTGATTTTAGCATGCAGGTGAACAATTTCGGTATTGTACGCAACAATTAATTCGTCAACAGAGCCAAATGTCTTTCCTTCGCCCTTAACACCACGCCTTGTCTTGGTAATATAATACACACCAAGTACCATATCCTGGGATGGCACAGCAATCGGGTCGCCATTCTGTGTATGCATGATATTGTGAGGTGCAAGTATAAGCAGCAAAGCTTCGAGCTGAGCTTCAAAGCTGATAGGAACATGCACCGCCATCTGGTCACCGTCAAAGTCAGCGTTAAAAGCCGTGCACACGAGCGGGTGCAATTGGATTGCCTTACCCTCAATCAGGCGCGGCTGGAATGCCTGGATACCAAGCCTGTGAAGCGTAGGAGCACGGTTGAGCATTACGGGGTGGCCTTCGATTACCTTCTCAAGTATATCCCAGACCTCGTTTGTTTTGCGCTCTACCATTTTTTTTGCGCTTTTCACTGTTTTTACGTGGCCACGCTCGATAAGCTTTTTGATAATAAATGGTTTGAAAAGTTCAACCGCCATATCCTTGGGCAGACCGCACTCGTGAATATTCAATTCGGGGCCGACAACGATTACCGAACGTCCCGAATAGTCAACACGCTTTCCGAGCAGGTTCTGCCTGAAACGGCCTGTCTTCCCTTTCAGCGTATCAGCAAGAGATTTCAGCGCCCTTTGCGATTCGCTGCGGACAGCCCTTCTGCTGTTGTCAAAAAGAGCATCTACTGCTTCCTGGAGCATCCTCTTTTCATTCCTGAGAATTACTTCGGGAGCTTTAATATCTATAAGTCTTTTAAGCCTGTTGTTTCTAATTATAACACGCCTGTAAAGATCGTTGAGGTCGGATGTAGCAAAACGGCCACCTTCCAAAGGCACAAGAGGCCTCAGGTCAGGCGGAGTAACAGGAATTACATCAAGCACCATCCATTCAGGACGGTTAGGAAAGTCTACGCTACCCTGGCGGACAAAAGCATCAAGTATCCTTAGTCGTTTAAGTACATCGGACTTTTTCTGCTGGGAAGTTTCGGTTTTTAGCCTTTCTTTCAGTTCTACGTAATCATTTTCCGGGTCAACCCTTTTTAACAGTTCCTTAATTGCATCTCCACCAATAAGGGCGATGAATTTATCCGGGTCGTCATCATCAAGATCGTGTTCGGCCTGCTCGAGAGAGTCCATTACCTCAAGGTATTGTTCTTCTGTCAGGAGGTCGCGTTTCTGCAATCCGGTTTTACCCGGTTGAACAACTATATATGATTCATAATAGACAATCCTTTCAATGTCCTTTGTTGGCATTCCAAGGATGCCGCTGATCTTACTCGGCAGAGTCCTGAGGAACCAGATGTGCACAACCGGTACGGCAAGCATAATATGCCCCATGCGTTCACGGCGGACAGATTTTTGAGTAACTTCCACGCCGCAACGGTCACAGACAATACCCTTGTACCTGATTCTTTTATATTTACCGCATGCGCATTCCCAATCCCTTATAGGCCCGAATATCTTTTCACAGAACAAACCGTCTTTTTCCGGCCTGAATGACCTGTAGTTGATGGTTTCGGGTTTTGTTACTTCGCCATGAGAACGATTCAGAATATCGTCCGGCGATGCTATTTTGATTGATATTCTTGAAAATCCCTTACGGGGAATAGATTTAGACTGCATTTTCTTTACCCGAAATAATTTTTAGTCAATTTCAACATCCAGACAGAGCCCCTGAAGCTCGCGAACAAGCACATTGAATGATTCGGGGATGTTCGGATTGGGCATATTTTCGCCCTTAACAATAGATTCATACATCTTTGCCCTGCCTTGCACATCGTCTGATTTGACTGTAATCATCTCCTGCAATGTGTGAGCAGCGCCGTAAGCTTCAAGTGCCCAAACCTCCATTTCGCCAAGCCTCTGCCCGCCAAACTGGGCTTTACCACCGAGGGGCTGCTGTGTGATGAGCGAGTATGGGCCAATGGAACGAGCATGTATTTTGTCTTCAACAAGGTGCGAAAGCTTAAGCATATAAATGATGCCAACGGTTACTTCCTCGTCGAATTTATCACCTGTCCTGCCATCGTACAGCACAGTTTTACCACTGCGGGGCAAACCTGCCTGGTCAAGGAATTCACCAACTTCTTCCCAGGTTGCACCATCGAAAATTGGTGTTGCAAAATGAACCCCAAGTTTCTGACCAGCCCAACCCAAAGCTGTTTCATAAAGCTGGCCAAGGTTCATACGCGATGGCACGCCAAGAGGGTTGAGAACAATATCAACAGGTGTTCCGTCAGGCAGGAACGGCATATCTTCCATTGGTACTATTTTAGAAACAATCCCCTTGTTACCATGGCGGCCTGCCATTTTATCACCTACCTGCAGCTTCCTTTTCTTTGCTATATATACTTTTGCCATCTGTAGAATGCCCGGCTGAAGCTCATCGCCGGCGGCAAGTTTATTTTTTTCAGACCTGTAATCCGCCTTCAGGTCACTCCTGACGCGAAGGTAGTTTGAAACCATATCCCTGATAATTTCATTCTTATCCTTATCAGGATGGATATCCTCGCTAATGTCAATGAGCTCAGGCTTTAAAAGGCCTTCTTCAAATTTTTCGAGCAATTCATCTTTACCGACTTTTGTTCCTCCGCGGAATACAGTAACATTGTTTGTAAGTTTCATTCCGAGAATTTTTTCACCGCTCAGAACTTTGCTCATTCTTTCAATACATTCAATGTCAAGCTGGCGAACTGCCTTGCGTTCCATCCTGTTCAGCTTGTCCTGTGTTTTCTTTTCTTCCAGTCTTGTTTCTTTATCCATTGTAAGCAGGCGCCTTGTAAACAACTTTGTGTTGATAACAATGCCTTTAAGCCCGGGAGTTGATTTGAGCGAAACATCCTTCACGTCGCCGGCTTTATCGCCAAATATTGCCCGGAGAAGCTTTTCTTCGGGTGTCGGGTCTGTTTCGCCTTTAGGAGTGATCTTACCTATCAGTATATCGCCTTCACCAACTTTAGAACCAATGCTGATTATACCGCTTTCGTCGAGATTTTTCGTAGCTTCTTCGCTGACGTTTGGAATTTCCCTTGTAAATTCTTCTTCACCGCGTTTCGTATCCCTTACCTGGAGCGTAAATTCTTCAATATGAATTGATGTGAAGATATCCTCCACTACCATCCTCTCGGACACGATTATGGCATCCTCAAAGTTATACCCCCTCCAGGGCATAAATGCACAAAAAATATTCTGGCCAAGAGCAAGTTCACCCTGGTCAGTTGACGCACCGTCTGCAAGAGGCATGCCTTTGGTAACTTTTTGCCCTGCGCGGACAACCGGCCTCTGGTTAATACAGGTGTCCTGGTTTGTACGGAAGAATTTGAGCAATGGGTATTCGACAACATTTTTACTGTCGAATGATACAAGTTTCTCTCTGTCGGTCAAATCGTCTTCGTATTTTACTCGGATGTAATCAGAGCAGACATATTCAACAACACCATTTCCCTGGGCTAATATTAAAGTACGCGAGTCTTTTGCAGCACGCGCTTCCATACCGGTTCCAACAACCGGTGCATTCGGCTGTAACAAGGGAACAGCCTGGCGTTGCATGTTTGAGCCCATAAGAGCACGGTTAGCATCATCATGCTCGAGGAATGGAATAAGCGAAGAAGCGGCGCTTGTTATCTGGTCAGTGGATACGTCCATGTAATCAACCTGGTCCGGATTAACAAGAACGAAGTCACCGGAGCGCCTTGCTTTGATTTTTGTACCGAGTAAATTCCGGTCTTCATCTATTGGAGTCGAAGCCGGGACAATAATTTTACCATCTTCTTTTTCAGCAGCAAGATATTCGATTTTATCAACTACCTGGCCATTTTCAACTTTTCTGTATGGAGTTTCAATAAATCCAAGTTCATTAATCCTTGCATGGATAGCCAGTGATGAAATAAGGCCGATATTAGGGCCTTCAGGTGTTTCAATCGGGCAAAGCCTTCCATAGTGAGTATAATGAACGTCACGGACCTCGAAACCTGCTCGCTCCCTCGTTAAACCACCGGGGCCGAGGGCTGATGTCCTTCTTTTATGTGTAAGCTCTGATAATGGATTTGTCTGGTCCATAAACTGGCTTAACTGGTTTGTTCCAAAGAACTGGTTAACAACTGATGTGATTGTACGTGCATTTACCAGTTCAGATGGAGTTAAGTTTTCACCATCGTGGATACTAAGCCTTTCCCTGATTGTCCTGGACATTCGTGCAAGACCGACATTAAATTGCGAAGCAAGCTGTTCACCAACTGAACGGACACGTCTGTTCCCAAGGTGGTCAATGTCGTCGCCTGTGTGCTTGGCATCATGCAGCTGGATAAGACGTTTGATTATCGCAACCATGTCTTCAATTGTAAGAGTTGTTTTATTTGGCTCGGTATCAAGTTTGAGCTTTTCATTGATACGGAAACGACCTACAATACCGAGATCATACCTCTTGTCGTTAAAGAACAATTTATCAAGGAGGCCTTCGGCTGTTTCAATGTCCGGCGGTTCGCTGGAACGAAGCTGCCTGTATATTACTTCAAGTGCATCTTCACGAGTCCTGGATGTATCCTTTGTTAATGTTTTTGCAATTACAGGCTCATCGTTAGGTTCTTCGTAATTGAATAACCTCAGGTTATAAACACTGGTGTTTTGTAATTTTTCAAGAAGTTCAGCATCTACAATTATATCGCGGTTAGCGACAATTTCACCGGTTTCGAGGTCGATAACGTCTGAAGCGATCCTTCGGCCAATAATTGATTCATTTATTTCTTCGTTTGGAATATCTTCCGCAAGTTCAAAAAGTTTTAACAGTTCTTCGTCGGATGAATAACCAAGCGCCCTGAGCAAAGTAGTAACAGGGAATTTTTTCTTCCGGTCAATATAAGCATACATTACATCGTGGATATCCGTTGTAAACTCAATCCATGAACCACGGAACGGGATAATCCTCGCAGTGTAAATCCTTGTTCCATTAGGATGAACTGCATCATCAAAGAAAACGCCCGGTGAACGGTGAATCTGGCTTACAATAACTCGTTCAGCACCATTAATTATAAACGTACCGCGGGGAGTCATGGCAGGAATGTTGCCAAGGTAAACTTCCTGTTCCACTGCATCTATATAATCTTCAGAATCTTTTTCAGCTTTGCTTGAAAGCCTCAGCTTTGCTTTAAGCGGTTTAGCGAATGTAAGTTCGCGTTCACGGCATTCTTCTTCAGTATATTTAGGTTTTTCAATATTATATTCAAGAAATTCAAGCTGGAATACCGAAGAGGCGTCTTCGATAGGGAAATTATTCCTAAAGGCAAGCTGTAAACCGGTGCCTTTTCTTTCATCCGGTTTCGAGTTTTCCTGCAGAAAATCTTCATAAGAATCCAGCTGAACATTTAAGAGGTCCGGGTATACAGAGAAATCAGTAGTTTCGGCAAAGTTCACCCTTTTGCGATGCCTGAAAAGCCCTTCGTGGCTTTCGAGCATCCTGAACCTTGTCTGTAAAGGCTTGCCGTTTGCTTTTCTGTTTGTGATTCCCTGCTTAGAGCTGGCACCCATTTAATACTCCTGGTTTCGATGGCAAAAAGTCGTTAACGGACATTCGTCTGCCTATACGG
Source organism: uncultured Hyphomicrobiales bacterium (assembly GCA_964454975.1). Classification (GTDB taxonomy): domain Bacteria; phylum Bacteroidota; class Ignavibacteria; order Kapaibacteriales; family UBA2268; genus CAYVVD01. Next base: position 71,843 of record CAYVVD010000017.1, read on the forward strand.
CTTTAGAAAATCCTGAAAATCGTATTGATTTTGTTGGCAGATGTTTTGTAAATTTCGGATAATGCTGCAATTAAAGCTTATCGAATTTAGTTTAATAACACATTTAACAGAAAAAAAAAACTAACAGGGAAAGCGGCTTCTGCCGCTTGCCCTGAGTATTCCGATTATCTTGTTCTTTACTTGAGAGTTACCTTGGCGCCTGCTTCTTCAAGCTTTTTCTTGGCGTCTTCGGCTTCTTCTTTTGAAACAGCTTCTTTGATTACTTTAGGAGCGGCTTCAACCATTTCTTTCGCTTCTTTAAGGCCGAGGCTTGTAAGCTCGCGAACAGCCTTAATTACGTTTAGCTTCTTATCTCCGATGTCTGAGAGTTCGACATCGAATTCTGTTTTTTCTTCTTCAGCAGCTGCTGCTTCAGCGCCGCCACCTGCTGCACCACCGGCTACCATCATAGGCGCAGCGGCAGTTACACCAAATTTCTCCTCGAGAGCTTCTTTGAGTTCAGCGGCTTCAACGAGTGTAAGACCGGAAATCTTCTCTACGAGTTCTTCAACAATCTGTGTCATTATATACTCCTTAAATAATATGTTTCAAAAATTAAGCCGCCTGGTTCTGCTTTTTGGCTACTTCTTCAATAACTGAAACGAGGTCTCTCATTACAGCATTGATAGCGCCGACAATACCGGAGGCGGGTGCACTGATGCTGCCGATAATCGAGGCAATCATATCTTCCCTCGACGGAATGGCAGCAAGTTCCTTTAATTGATTGCTTTCGAAAAGCCTGCCGTCAACAATTGCTGCTTTAAACTTAGGCTTCTCCAGCTTGTCGAAAATTTCTTTAAGAACCTTGCCTGGGGCAACGGGGTCTTCAATACCAAAAGCGACGCCTGTCTGGCCTTTGAGCACTTCATCAGGGAAGGGGAAGTTTTCGACTTCCTGCAATGCCCGCTTAATGAGTGTGTTCTTGGCAACTTTGTACTGAACGCCTTTTTCCTTGAAGGCACGGCGCAAAGTAATGGCATCGTCAACTGTCATTGTTTCGAAATCGACAAGGAGAACGCTCGTAGACTGCTTGAGTTTTTCAACCAGGTCTTCGACAATCTGCCTTTTTTTGTCTCTTGTTATCATATTCCTACCACTTTATTTTTCCTGCTTGCGACCCCTTGGATTCACCTTGGGGAGAAGCGTTCGCTTCACAGGAGTGCGTAATAGTCTTTAAAAAATGCCAATTAGTCGATCACTTTGAAAGTGGACTCGTCAATCATCACGCTCGGACCCATCGTCGAGCTGAAATAGATGCTTTTGATATAGCGCCCTTTTGCAGATGATGGTTTCGCCCTTAGTATGCTGCTGTAGAACGTAGAAACGTTTTCAAGCAATTTATCGGCTCCAAAAGAACACTTGCCGATAGCTGCGTGAATGTTTGACGTTTTGTCAACACGGTATTCAATTTTACCTGCTTTTACCTCTTTAACAGCCTGACCGACGTCAAATGTAACGGTGCCGCTCTTGGGGTTCGGCATCAGGCCTCGCGGGCCTAAAATTTTTCCGAGCCTTCCGACGTTACCCATAACGTCAGGAGTGGCAATAATCACATCAACATCAGCCCAACCACCCTGCACTTTTTCAACGTATTCTTCGAGGCCGGCATAGTCTGCGCCGGCATCAAGCGCTTCCTGGTCTTTTGGGCTATTGGCAAAAACAAGCACGCGAACCGTTTTACCGGTACCGTGCGGAAGCACAACCGTTCCGCGGACCATTTGGTCTGCTTTGCGCGGATCAATGCTAAGCGCCATCGAAACCTCGAAGGATTCGTCGAACTTAGCAGTGGCGTTCTTCCTGACTAATTCTACAGCCTCTCCGACAGGATATAACTTCTTGCTGTCGTAGCCTTTCAAAAGGGCGGAAAACCTTTTTCCGTATTTTTTCATGTTTTCCCTTTTTTAAATGAACAATCCCTGCCGAGGCTTCGCAGGGCTTAATTAAAATTTTTACTTAACAACGATACCCATGCTGCGTGCAGTTCCCTTAATCATTTCGACTGCACTCTCCATGGTATCGGCATTCAAATCCTGCATTTTTATTTTGGCGATTTCCTCGCATTGCGCACGCGTTACGTTACCAACCTTTGTTTTGTTGGATTCGGGTGAACCCTTTGGCAGATTAGCAGCCCTTAGCAAAAGGTACGAAGCCGGTGGCGATTTTACTTCGAATGCAAATTTTTTATCAGTGTAATACGTAACAACCACCGGTAATAGCATTCCGCGGTCGCCTTGTGTTTTAGCATTGAACTGCTTTACAAATTCCATACCGTTGAGGCCGCGCTGGCCAAAAGCAGGCCCTATCGGCGGAGCCATTGTTGCTTCGCCTGCTTTTAGCTGCAATTTGAATGTTCCTGCTACTTTCTTTGCCATATCTTTTAGCTTCCGAAAACTTAATTCTTAGTGATTTTCCAATTCTACCTGGCTGAAATCCAGCTCAACCGGGGTTTTGCGCCCGAGGATTCCTACCTCGACTTTAAGCTTCTGTTTTTCGTTGTTTACTTCCTTTACCGTACCGTTGAAGGTAGTGAATGGCCCGTCAATAACACGGACGGGGTCTCCAATTTCGAACTTTGTTTCTATAGTTGCGATATCCTTGCGCTCTTCAACCCTGCCGATTATCCTGTCAACCTCGTGTGGCTGAAGAGGTGTTGCCTCGTTACGTCTGCCAACAAAGCTGACAACCGATGGCAGGTTGGATATTATATCCTGAACTTTTTTGTCCAGGACGCAATGCACGAGAATATAACCCGGAAGAAAATTTTTGGTCTTTGTTTTCCTTTTGCCGCCGCGTACTTCGAACACTGTTTCTTCCGGAATAATCACTTCAAAAACGCGGTCATTCAGGTCAAGCCTCTCGCACTCAGACTCAATAGTCTGTTTTACTTTCATCTCGTGGCCGGTAAATGTTCGCAGAACATACCAACGCGGCTCAAGAGACTTTTCAGCCGGGTATCCTGGTACACCGTTCATCAAAATAAAAATTCCATTATTTTAGTATAAGCCTGGTCCATTACCCACACGATAGTAGTGATTATCATTGATACGACAATCACAACCATAGTTGATTCCCTGAGCTGTTCCTTCGTTGGCCAGGCAACTTTCTTCATTTCGCTGACTACGTCGTTTGAAAACTTCTTTATATTGCCAATCATCTTGCTATACCATTAATTTTTCAATGCACGGGTGGAAGGACTCGAACCCTCAGCCTACGGTTTTGGAGACCGTCGCTCTACCAATTGAGCTACACCCGTATTACGGCGAGCCGGTAAACGGACTTGAACCGTTGACCCCATCCTTACCATGGATGTGCTCTACCAGCTGAGCTATACCGGCGTTTACTTCCAAATTCTTCCGCATAAAAAAAGAACAGAGAAAAAAAAAGAGCTTTAGCTCACTTCTATATTTCTTATTTTTGTAATCAAGCTTCTGCTTTTTTAGCTCCTCGAGCGGGAGACGAGACTCGAACTCGCAACCCTCAGCTTGGAAGGCTGATGCTCTACCAATTGAGCTACTCCCGCAATCCTGTGGGCAGGGAAGGATTCGAACCTCCGTAGGGCGTAGCCCA
>CAYVVD010000018.1:0-6799 GCA_964454975.1 uncultured Hyphomicrobiales bacterium
GAGGATTACTAACTTCATATCTCACGTGTCAGCAGGATTATTTTGAATGAACTCGAGATTTTTGACCCTGATGTTATTATTGCAACGCTTCTGCACGATATTTATGAAACATCGGAGGGCATTTCCCGGGAAACCATCGAATTCAATTTTGGCACTTATGTTAGTTTCCTGATAGAAGCAATGCACGACGACAGGGACAAAATTAACAGGAAAATCCCCGAGGAACTGCATAACGCTAAAGTCAAAATACCCGGGGAGGATTTTCTAATTATTCGAATGGCAGAAAACCTTGACCACTTCCGCAGTTTCACTTTCGATCCGCGCCACAAGCCAATTGATTTCATCAATAAGGCGAATAAATACTATTTTCCTCTCGCCGAACAAACCAATAACCATAAGCTGAAATATCTTATTTCAGAATTAAAAAAAGAAAGAAACAAAATTGTGGATTAGGGAATTTCATTTATATTAGTTGTAATTTATAAATGCCTTCTACACACACCAGCCTTTTATCATTCTTCTAATCTCAGTATATTCCATTTTTTTGAAACACTAATAATTGTACTGATTTATGGAAATTCCAATCCTGAAGGATATAGTAATAATCTTCGGATTCTCAGTTGTAGTAGTGTATCTGTTCTCGAAAATCAAACTCCCTCCTATCGTCGGCTTCCTCCTGACGGGTGTTATCGCCGGTCCGCATGGATTCGGACTTATTCATTCTGAACATGAAGTGGAAATTCTCGCCGAAATCGGCGTGATTCTAATCCTGTTTACAATCGGAATTGAGTTTTCTATTCAACGCCTTCTTCAGGTAAAAAAGACAATCCTTGTCGGAGGTTCTGTCCAGGTAATCGGTACAATCAGCGTTGTGTATTTGATAGCAATCGCATTCGGGCTTGAAGCTAATGTCGCCCTGTTTGCTGGTTTTTTACTTGCACTCAGCAGTACAGCTATTGTTCTGAATCTTCTCCAGACAAATGGAGAAATAGATACACCAAAAGGGAAAATCACACTCAGCATTCTTATATACCAGGATCTGATAATAATCCCGATGATGCTTCTCGCTCCGGTTTTAGCAGGCCAGTCCAACCAGAATGGAGATGGATTGTTTCTTATTCTTGCAAAAATATCCGGGATTATTCTTTTTGTTATTCTTGCCACCCGTTTCCTGATGCCCTGGCTCATGTATCAGATTGCCAGGACGAGAATCAGAGAACTGTTTCTGCTTGGTACTTTGCTTGTTTGCCTCTTCGTAGTCTGGCTAAGCTCTGAAGCCGGCCTTTCAGTTGCACTTGGAGCTTTCCTTGCGGGCTTGATTATTTCCGAAACCGAGTATAACCACCAGGCTCTTGGAAGCATTATCCCCTTCAAGGATGTCTTCTCAAGTTTCTTTTTTGTTTCCGTTGGCATGCTGCTCAACTCCTCATTCCTGATTGATAATCTTCTTGTAATCAGCCTTGTTTTTGTGGCTATACTCGTGCTCAAATTTTTCACGGGAACAGCAGCAGGTTTGATTCTTAAATTCCCGGCTAGAATAGCAATATTAACCGGCATTGCCCTTAGCCAGGTTGGTGAATTCTCATTCGTATTATCAAAAACAGGCCTCGATTTTGGACTGATTGACAGTAATTTCTACCAGTATTTCTTAGCAGTTACTGTGATTTCAATGGCTGCCACACCTTTGCTGTTCAACTTATCGCCATGGATTAATAAGACACTCATAAAAATTGGTTTTAAAAGAGAAGTAGTCGAGGACAGAATTTCTAAGAAGAAGAACCATATAATAATCATTGGTTTTGGCCTGAATGGCAGGAATATTGCAAAGGTTGCAAAAGCTACCGGGATTGAATACGAGATTATCGACACAAACCCCGAAACGTACAGGACTGAAAAGAAAAAGGGTGAACCAATTACTTTTGGCGATGCTTGCTCGGAAGAAGTCTTGATGCACAGCGGTATTAAAACTGCAAAGGTTGTTGTTATAGCTATTAGCGATGCCACAGCAACAAGGGCAATCACCAGGACAATCAAGTCTTATAACCCTTCTCTTTTCCTGCTGGTGCGTACTCGCTACCAGTCAGAAGTATCTCCGCTTTATGAACTCGGGGCCGATGAAGTAATCCCCGAGGAGTTTGAAACCTCAATCGAGCTGTTCACAAGAGTATTGTTCAAGTATATGATCCCTAAACAGGAGATTGACCGCTTTATAAGCGAGGTCAGGTCGGACGGGTATGAAATGCTCAGGACTGTTTCCAGAAAATCTAAAATTGAGGACATCAAAAGCTCGCTGGCAGGGCATGAAATCGTAAGCATCAGAATTGAGAACGTGCATCATTTAGATAACAAGACTCTAAAAGAGCTTGACTTAAGAGGTAACCACGGGATTACCGTCCTGGCAATCGAGCGCGGCCGTGAGACAATAATCAACCCCCCTGCTGACTTTCAGCTTGAATTAAAAGATGTATGCATATTCTTCGGCAAAACCGAGAACATAAACAGCTTTATAAGAGATATTGATTAAGAATCTGATTTTTTCTCTTGTGTTAAAATCTAAGAAAAACTCCATAGGAATGAATTTTTGGTAATCTAAGCAATCTAAAATCCAAAAGCCCTGTTTGGATCGAAAAATTTTCCAATTAAAAAATATCTTCTACGAGGCTGATGTAGATCTATATCAATTATAGAATAGAGCCTTACATTGAAAAAGCATAATATATTATCCAAAGAATTAATCATTACATGTTGATTTGAGATGTACTCTACTTTCCGAAGTGGAATGAATCTTACTTTTAGTCCTCGCGCAGTGCCTTTAAGTCATTGTAAATGCTTTCCAGGTCAACTTCCTTGAAGTTGTTTGTAAGGTTGGCACATTTCCTCATCAGGTATTCATCCTGCTTTTCGCCAAGTTCCTTGGCAACTGAATAAGGTATTTCCGGGGAAAATGTAACCATCGAATATTTTGAGTAGAAATCTTCGTATTTCTCTTCAAGCATAAATTCGAGTTTTCTCTTCCTTACAAATACGGGATTTGCTGTAGAATCCCGCATTTCAGTATAATTCTTCACGGCTAAGTCAGCAATGGCGTCTGTGTCCTTTTTTCTCGTATGTTCATATTCCTCGTAAATCCTGCTCCACTTGAAATCATGCTTTTCAATCAACCCATCCAACAAAACACAGTCTTCGAAGCTGGCATTCATCCCCTGCCCGTAAAACGGGACAACAGCGTGAGCTGCATCACCAATTAGAAGCAATTTGCCTTTGCTGTGCCAGGGCGTGCATTTTACCGTAGCAAGAGAAGCGGTGGGATTTTTGAAAAAATCCTCGTTCAGAGTTGGCATTAATTCAACTGCATCAGGGAAATTCCTGCTGAAGAAATCCCTCAGCAAAATTTCGGAATTCAATTTGTCAAAGCCGTTTTCACCGCGATATGACATGAATAATGTGCATGTGAAGCTGCCATCAATGTTTGGAAGAGCAATCATCATAAAATTCTTTCTGGGCCAGATATGCAAAGCGTTTATCTCGATTTTAAACGAGCCCTCTTCACCCGGCGGAATAGAAAGTTCTTTGTAGCCATGCTCAAGGTACTTCTGAGAGTAAGTAAAGCGATCGACTCCGCCATCAAGCATTGCTTTTCTTAACACAGAACCGGCGCCGTCAGCTGCAATAGTCGTGTGCGGCAACTCAGTGATTGTAACGCCTGTTCTCGGCCTGTCGAATTTGGCGTACCCTGATTGATAATTAAATCCAACGCAAGGAGAGTCGAAATGAATTTTAATATCCTCGTACTCATCCGCCTTGTCAAGAAGAGCCATATTCAATTCGGAGCGTGATATAGAATTGATATACCTGTCCTTTTTCCCGGAATATGGTTGAAGATTCACATCTCCTTCAAGTGGATGAACCATTCTACCGTGCATCGAAATCGCCCTGTCAAGAATCTGATCTTTCATTCCAATTTTTTCAATCGCTTTAAGGCCTCTGTCTGAAAGTGCAAGGTTAATCGAGCGTCCGGCATTCAACTTGTTTACACGCATATCAGGCCGTTTTTCATAAACCACTACGTTGCAGCCTTTCCTGGCAAGCATTATCGAAAGTAAAGCGCCTGAAAGCCCTGCGCCAACCAATACAACTTTTTGTTTCATTGTTTTTCTATGGAATTTTTAAATATTTCATAAAACTTATATGCATCCTCAAAAGAATTATAAAGCGGCACAATCGCAATTCTGATTACATCCGGTTCACGCCAGTCGCAAATCACCCCTGAATCACTAATCCTCTCAAAGATGGATTTATCTTCGTCTTTAATCCTGATTGATATCTGGCAACCACGCAGGCGTTCATCTTCAGGTGTAATAATTTCAAATCTTTTGCTTTCGACACTCAACAGCAGCCATCTCATGTAAGATGCCATAAGTTTTGATTTTTCAACAAGGTTAAGCATCCCGACTTTTGCAAATAAATCAAGAGATGATTTTAATGCCGCAAGCTGGAAAATAGGCGGATTGCTAAGCTGCCACGCCTCAGCTGTAGGAATCGGGATGAATTTATAAGACATCTGAAAGCGGGTATCCTTGTCATGCCCCCACCAGCCTTCGAAGCGGGGCAAACTTGCATTGTGGTGCTTTTCATGGATGAAGTAACAAGCTATTCCACCCGGGCCGGCATTCAGGTATTTATATGTACACCATGCAGCAAAGTCCACGCCCCAAGCGTGTAGATTGAGTAGTACATTTCCAGCGCCATGTGCAAGGTCATATCCGGCAACAATATCACATTCATGGGCAACACCTGTAATCTTCTCCATTTCGAAAAACTGCCCGGAATAATAGTTCACACCGCCAAGAAGGAGCATAGCAATTTCATCCTGCATGCTTCTTAGCGTCTCAAGTATCTTTTCAGTCTTGATGTAGTTCTCGCCATCATCCGGTGAAATAATGATAACGCCATCTTCCTCATCATAACCATGATAACGGATTTGAGATTTCACAGCATAATAATCAGATGGAAAACAGGATGATTCCATTACAACTTTGTACTTTTTGCCATTTGGCCTGTAGAAAGAAACCATGAGAAAATGAAGGTTGCTTGTGAGGGTGTTCATAGGTGCTACTTCATTCGGAAGTGCGCCTACGACTTCTGCCATAGGTTTCATTATTAATTCGTGGTATGGCATCCAGGGATTTCTGGCTTTCATGTGCCCCCTGACTCCCAGCTTTCGCCAGTCTTCAAGCTCCTGCGATATTGCCTGCCCGGTTGATTTGGGTTGCAACCCGAGAGAATTACCACAAAGGTAGATAACATCTTCACCATTGGCTTGCTTTGGAAAGTGAAATTCATTTCTGAAAGAGGCAAGCCTGTCCTGCCTGTCAAGCTCATGTGCAAATTCGATTGTGTTTTGAAATTCCATGTTATAAACTTATCAATGGGAAAATTACAGGGCGTGATGGAGCGGCGTCTGATTTAAATGGCGCAATCTGCATATTTAGCAAATATATACCATCACTTATACCGTTCTCAATATATATCATTTCTGTGATAGTTTTATCCTTGAATTTTGCCTCAGAGTATTCTTTAGAGCCTTCCGGTAAACCCCAGTATTTCCGATGCGATGACAGCATTCCTTCATCATTCATCCTGTCCAAAGTGGGCAAATCTACAAGCAAGTGTTTAAAGCCACATTCATTGATAAATTCAATCGCTTCATGCGTGAAAAATGCAGGAGCATTTTCTGAATATATAATTCTTTTTTTGGCATTATCATTAGGTATTGTTCTGATAAGTAACGCCCCTAAACCTTTGCAATTAATACTTTTTAACCCATGCTGAAGCTGATCTTTTGTTATTACTTTATCTTCTGTTTTAAAATCATGCTTGTATGTTTCAATTGTATCAAGCGCTTCAGCCGGATCAACAGTAATAAGAGCCGCCGGTTCAATAACATCTGTTAATATATCCGTAATTGCAATTCTATCGTTAATAAGATGCCCTATACACTCTGTATGTGTACCATTGCAATGAGTGATAAACCTATATTGCTCAAAATTACAAGAGCCTCCCTTTCGAGTATCGCCAACAAAATCACCATATTCAACTGCGCGAGATTCTGCTTTTGGAACATCGAAAAAATTTGGCTGGGCGTCATTGAAATGTAAATGAATGGATAAATCATGATAGTTATTTGAATTAAAAGAGTAGCCAACTCCTCCATGAGTAAATTTAAGAAGCATGAGCAACCTTACCTGTGAAGTGTTCAACACTAAGCCCCAGCCACTCAAGCGCAGAGCCTGAAAGCAGGCGCGATTTACTATATTCGCTTAGATTTTTCATTGATTCAATTAGCTTGCCCGGCTCATGTTCGCCAAGCGGGAAAGGATAATCCGTACCCAGTGCAACTCTTTCAACACCAATAAGTTCAATGATGTAATCGAGCATTCTCTCATCGTGGGTTAGTGAATCAAGATAGAATTTACCCAGGTATTTACGCGGGTTTACGTTGTTATCAATAGCCACAAGGTCCGGTCTTACTTTGAAGCCATGCTCAATCCTGCCAATGGTTGATGGGAAAGAACCACCTCCGTGAGCAAAAGCTACTTTTATGTTTGGAAACCTCTCAAAAACACCACCGAAAATCATGGAACAAATTGCGCGTGAAGTTTCTGCAGGCATACCTACTAACCACGGCAGCCAGTATTTTTTCATTTTATCTGCGCCCGCCATATCCCAGGGATGTACAAAAAGGCTGGCGCCAAGTTCTGCGGCAGCTTCAAAGAAAGGGAAAATGCTCTCGTCGTTC
>CAYVVD010000018.1:6809-51006 GCA_964454975.1 uncultured Hyphomicrobiales bacterium
GTTGAAGGGGTGCGCATGAAGCGCCTTTTCTCGCTCTCGTCGTTCAGATTTCTGCCGTTAATATGTGTTCCAATTTCAATACCACTCAATTTCAATTCTCTAATACAACGTTCCAATTCTTTGATAGAAAGCCTTGTGTCCTGCAAAGGTACAGTTCCCAAACCTACAAAACGTGCCGGATGTTCACTTACGACTCCGGCAATATGGTCATTCAGGAAACGTGAGATTTCATAGGCATGTTCCGGTTTAGACCAGTAATTGAAAAGCACAGGAATTGTTGACAGAACTTGAACATCAACTCCATGGATATCGCAATCTTTCAACCTTATTGCAGGGTCCCAAGAGTTAGGTTGGATTTCCCTGAAGAACTCTTCGCCTTTATACATCTTTGCGCAGCCGGTATGATGATGCTCGAGGTGTATGAACTCTCCGTAACCAAACTTTTTGGTGAAATTAGGCATTTTACCAGGCATGATGTGGGTATGAATATCAATCTTAAAGTGCTTATGGCTTGAATCAGGCATAATCAGGGTTTTTCCATCACTGTTCCACAATTGCCGCATGTGCGGTTTTCCTCATTTCCATCGAACCTGTCGAAAATTTTCGGCAAATCGCCCACAATGTCTTTTAATTCCAGCGATTCGCTATAAATTTGTATCCCGCAATTATCACAATACCATTGAAAAGCATCGAGCATTCCTTCTGTGCGTTTTTGTTCAACAACAAGTCCCACTGTATTTTCGTATCTCTGTGGTGAATGAGGAACTTTGGGAGGCAGGAGAAAAATTTCCCCTTCATTTATAGGAATATCTTTAAATTCACCCTCGTCAATAATTTTCAGTACCATATCCCCTTGTAACTGGTAGAAAAATTCCGGGGTTTCGTTGTAATGGTAATCCTTGCGAATATTTGGCCCGCCTACAACCATGATGATAAAATCCCCGTCTTTCCAAACAGCTTTGTTGCAGACCGGTGGTTTCAAAAATTCCCTGTTTTCATCTATCCATTTTTGAAAATTTAGCGGTGTTACAATTTGTGACATATATCTAATCCTCCACTATTGCTATACATTTTAATTCGATCGCTATTGGAGTCGGCAGGCAGTTAATTTCGACTGTTGTTCTGCACGGTTTATTGTCTTTGAAATATTCAGCATAAACCCTGTTATAAATAGGGAAATCATCTTTCATATTAATCAGGAAGACAGTAACATCTACCAACTTATCCCAGGAAGAACCTGCATCTTCAAGAATGAGTCGTACATTTTTGAAGACAGAATGGCATTGCTTCTCGATATCATAAGATAAAATAATTCCACTTTCATCCAGTACCACACCCGGTATTTGCTTTGTACCCCTTTCCCGGGGACCAACTCCTGACAGAAAAAGTAAATTACCCACCCTCCTTGCGTGAGGGTACAGTCCAACCGGTTCGGGTGCTTTATCTGATTCAATAATCTGACTCATATTCTAATTGATTTTTATACATACATTTTTAGCTTCAGTGAAAAACCTGAGTGCTTCAAACCCTCCTTCGCGCCCAACACCAGAGTTCTTCATGCCGCCGAAGGGTGTTCTTAAATCCCGAAGCAGCCAGCAATTTACCCAAACGATTCCTGCTTCAATTTCTCCGGCCATTTTATGCGCACGGTTAAGATTATTAGTCCAGATTGTAGCAGAGAGTCCGTAATCAGTCACATTTGCATATAGAAGTACTTCTTCTTCTGTTTCAAATGGCATTATCGTTACAACCGGACCGAAAATCTCTTCCATGTTAGTCCTGCAGTTAAATGGCAGGCCCTCAATTATTGTTGGCTCAACAAACCAGCCTTCGGCACATCGCCCTTGGAGAAATTTCCTTTTGCCGCCGCAAAGAACTCTTCCACCTTCCTGCTGAGCAAGTTCAATGTATGAGAGGATTTTATTCATGTGCTGTTCTGAAACAACAGCGCCGAGCCTTGCTTCATCAGTCAATGGATCAGCAATGGTCAAGTGTTTAGCCCTTTCTACAAAGTCATTCCGGAATCTTTCGTAGATTGACGATTCAACAAAAATCCGCGAACCACAAAGGCATATCTGCCCCTGGTTTGCAAATGAAGACTGAACCGTGGTTTTCAGGGCCTTTTCATAATCACAATCTGCAAAGATAATGTTTGGATTTTTGCCGCCCAGCTCAAGAGATAACTTTTTGAATTTTGGGGCTGCAGAAACAGCTATTTTCTCACCTGTCGTTGTTCCCCCGGTAAAGGAAATCGCTTTTACATCCTGGTTATCCACAATAGCCTGTCCTGTAGAATGGCCGAAACCATGGACAATGTTAAGCACACCTGGCGGAAGCCCTGTTTCAATGCAAAGTTCCGACAGCCTGAATGCTGTCATAGGTGTTAATTCCGATGGCTTTGCAACGACACAATTTCCTGTAGCAAGCGCAGGCGCAATTTTCCATGTGAATAAGTAAAGAGGTAAATTCCAGGGTGAAATACATCCCACAACACCTAATGGCTGCCGCAATGTATAATTAATTGCTTCTCCCCTCATTTCGTGCAATTCCGACGCGAATTGCATTATCGCTGTTGCAAAAAATTTGAAGTTACTTTCTGCACGTGGAATATCAACTCTGTGTGCAAGTTTCAGGGGTTTGCCATTGTCAACTGATTCATCACGAGCCAGGCTATCTAAATTAAGCCGGATATTGTATGCAATATTTGCAAGGAAATCATGCCGGGCTTCGTTTGACAAGTTTGACCATATTGGAAATGCATTTTTTGCTGCTGCAACGGCAAGTGCGACATCCCCGGCATCAGAATCAGGTACTGATGAATACACCCTTCCAGTTGCCGGCTCGTAATTATCAAAGTGTTGCCCATTGACAGGAGGAATCAACTCACCGTTTATATAATTAAACAGTTTTATAGGCATGACAGCCTCCCACCGTCAACGGGAAGATTTATTCCGTTGATATAAGAAGCCGCAGGGCTTGCAAGAAATGCAACTGCAAATGCAATCTCTTCCGGCTTGCCGAACCTGCAGGCAGGTATTGTTTCTTTCATTTTATTTTCTATATCTATTATCGTTTTGCCTTCCTTTTGAGCTTTAACCTCAATAAGCGATTTCAATCTTCCGGTTTCTGTAGCCCCCGGAAGCACATTGTTTACAGTTATACCATATTTACCTAATTCGTTTGATAGAGTCTTCGCCCATGCAGCAACTGCCCAACGTGTAGTGTTGGAAACTCCCAATCCCTTAATCGGCTCTTTAACTGAAGTGGATATTATATTGATAAATCTCCCGTATCCCGCTTCCTTCATTCCACTAAGGCAAGCCTGCATAATCAGGTGATTACATTTCAGATGCATTGAAAGAGCTTTTTCAAATTCGCTTATTTCCGCTTCATTTATCAGTCCGCCCTTCGGGCCACCCGTGTTATTAATAACAATGTGAATCGGGTCTTTTTCATCAATATAAGATTTAGCCTGCACTTCAACTTCAGCGGGCTTTGAAAAATCAGCAACCAGGTAACTATGATTAGAATCTCCTTTAACCGGTAATTCCGTAATTGTTTCTTTCAAAGCTGTTTCATTTCTTGCAATTAGAACAACAGACGCACCAAGCCCTGCAAGTTCAAATGCCACGGCCCTGCCTATCCCATGCGTGCTTCCACCAACAAGGGCGGTCTTTCCGGCTAATGATAAATCCATCATTCCCCTGCCTGCCCTTCGTTGTAATAAAAGCCAAGAGTCTTTTTTACTTCTTCAGGCAGTTCCGGAAGTCCATCCCTGGATATCAATAAAGTAGAAATATTGTGAAAATCCCTGAAGATATAGTGTTTTGCTACTGTTTCCTTTAAATAATCATAGCCTGAAGAACCTCCTGTACCCATTTTCCTGCCGAGCATGCGCATTACCATCTGAGAATGCCTGAAGCGCCACATTGCAAGGGATTCATCAATGTCAAGAAGCTTTTCTATTAGCTTATAGGGCATGTGAAAAATCGGCTCATCCCTATAAAGCGAAATAAGCAATGCTGCCATTGTTGCCCTGTAAGAAAGGCGGTTGCAGCCATCATTGGAGGCATTATTAAACTCGTCTTCGTCCAACATTTTCAGGAATTTATTTTCAGCTTCGTCGAGCGCCATTGAACGCGTAATTTTTTCTTCTTCTGATAAGAAGGAATTTTTTATTGATTCGCGTTCTTTATTTATTAGATTCAGGGCTGATTTTTGATATTCGTTCACAAATATAAAATCCCTGAATGCAAGGAAGGGTGTCCTTTCAAGCCATTTTTCCACAAGCTGGAAAAGTGACTTCCGCCTTTCGAGTTCCTGTATCTTCTTCCTTTCCTCATCAGTCAGAATTGAATCATATTGATTCTGGTTGTATTTCAATCTTTTATCCCGTTCGAGCCCAAGAGTGACTTCAAGCTGCCTGAACTGGAAGCTCTGAAAACCGCTGGCAGGAAAAAGGTAATTCCGGAATTCCAGGAAATCAAGCGATGTCATTGTTTCCAGCACCCTGATCTGGCTAACGAGTATATCCAGTATTTCTATGACTCGTTTTAGCTTATCAACAGAGTTATAAATTGTTCTTTCATCAATAAAACTACTGTGGAATTTCCTTACTACCCAGTCAACCTCATGCAAAATTTGCTTGAACCAAAGCTCATAAGTCTGATGAATGATGATAAACAGCATCTCGTCGTGGGCAGGTTTTCCAGCTTTTACACTCATAAGTTCCTGGGAATTAAGAACTTTATCGAGCTGAAGATAATCACCGTATGTAATTGCTTTTTTATTCATTTAATTGCTCAGGATTTGAGAATCTCAATTTTATAAAATAATTAGCTGAAAATAAAATTATAATTAACCGGAGTTAATAATCAGGAATTAATTTTTATGCTATATTTAGTATTGATTACAGGAATTAAAAAAGTTTAAAATGATAATCCTTCTACTATTCATTATCATCTCTGCATACGCCCTGGCAGGCGACTTTTTCTACGAATCAATAGATGTTGACATCACTCAATTTGATGATGGCACAATAGAGAAAGTGGTGACAAAAACAATCATTATTACCGCTGACAAAGTAGTGTACTCTGATACTGTAATTGTAAATACCGATTACCAGGAATATAGAATTGAAGACTTTAGTGTTATTCAACCAAATACAGAACGCCCAAAACCTTGGTCATTAATGGGTTCTGTAAGGGAAAAGCAATTTACATGGTGGAACGGAAATTACAAGTCTATCAGCAGGATGTTTGTAATTTCTGATACATTAGAAAAGGGAATGACATTCCTTCTTCAATACAAGATCACAAGCAAACCAGAATATTTAGACGGTTTTGCGGAAAAGTTGATAGTTGGTAAGCCTGATTCAATAGCCAAATTTACTGTCAAAATAAACATCCCGTCCCAGAGCAGGCTAAGCATAAACCTGACAAAAAAATACCAAAAGTTAAAAAAGACGCTAATGCATGATAACGAGATATACGAATGGGAATTTAAAGGCCTGCCTGCCATTCCTTATGAACCTATGCAGCCCGAACCTGAGGAATTTGTTCCTACGCTTTATATTAGTTCAATAAGCAAAGAAGTGGCAAACAGGTTTCTTAATAACAATGAATTTTTTGAGTTAAATGATGTAATAAAATCTAAGGTTGACTCAATTACCATGGGAATAATCAGTGATTTTGAAAAAGCATACAAAATCCGGGAATTCCTATTAAACAGGATACAGTTTGAGGAGATATCACCTCTTCTTTTTGCATTTAAGCCTCAAAATGCCGAAGAAACATACGAATTAATGAGTGGTTCAGAGTTAGACTTATTAGTTATTTGCGCTGCAATGTGCAGGCACGCCGGAGTAAAAGCCTATCCTGTTCTCGGAGCAATCTCAAACTCTGCAAGCAAGGACTTCAATAATTTCGCCCAGTTTGATAAGCCGGCAATCCTAATTAGCAATGATGAAGCAATGAACAGGTGGTTTATATTCACTCCGGATGTGAATCAGCCTGTGCGCCTGCCAAATGACTTCCTTGCAAAGCCAATGCTTGTTTATGGAGGAGGAGAAGATTACTCTGTTGAATTACTGCCATCAAGAAAAATTGATTACCTCGAAACAAAATCAATAATCAATATTAAAGAGAATGACTCAATTGATGCAAGCATCCAAATTCTTGCCCGGGGTGCATACGCAGGATCTATTGTTGATTATATATCAGACGATTTATTTGATAACAAACTTTATATATCCGGTTACGACTGTGAACTATCAGACCAATTACTTTTAATTGAAGATATGTCAGCCAAACCGATGCAATTTGATTGCAGCTATACAAACAATAGTCACATCAAAAATAAAAATTTAAACCTGCCCGAGTTCTTTACTTCGTTCTCAAAACCATTGGAACTGAAAGAATCATCAATAAGAAAAACACCCGTAAGGCTGCTTTGGTTCATAAATGAAAAACATGAATATAAAATTAGTTTCCTGGATAGTTTTAAACCGGAAATTAAAATTGAAAGTGACAGCATTGAAAATAATATTGGGATTGCAAAAGTCTCAGTAACCAAAACTGCAAATGATGTTTCAATAAAGAAGCAATTGAGAATTTTTAATGATCAAATTGAGCCTGAAAGATTCCCGGAATTTGTGAATTTATTAAATTTATATTTTTCGGTAAAAGATAGTATTAAATTTAAAGAATAGGATGATGAGTAAACACAAGACGGAATATCAGTTACTTACTTATTACAAATTTGTTGATATTGAAAAACCTAAAGAAGAAGTTGACGACCACAGGCAGTTTTGCGTAGATGTTGGCCTTCGGGGCAGGATATATATTGGCGAAGAAGGAATTAACGGAACAATTACCGGAAATATCGGCCAGTTAAAAGCATATAGATTGTATTTGAAAAGTAACCCTTATTACGAAAGCATCCCCGACATTGACGAAAAGGCCACTCCAGTTGACGGCCACAAATTCAAGAAAATGATTGTCCGGTACAGGAAAGAAATCGTTGCCCTGGGAGAAATATACCGTGCTAATGATATCGTTAAAAGCATGCATAGTATGAATTCAGAACAATTCAAGGAGATTCTTGATTCAGAAGATGACTCCTGGGTAATTCTCGACATGCGAAATATATACGAGTACCGCCTTGGTCATTTCAAAAATGCGATCCCTGCAGGAACGGTTCAGTTTCGTGAATTGAAAGATACGCTTGAGTTATACAAGCAAAAGTTCGCCGACAAAAAAATAGCAATGTACTGCACAGGTGGGATCAGGTGCGAAAAAGCAGGTGTACTTCTAGAAAAATCAGGTCTCGAGGGAGTTTACCAGCTTGATGGTGGTGTTGTAAAATATGTTAATAAATACAATGACGGTAACTGGGAAGGTAATTTATATACATTTGATGACAGGATCAGCACCTATGTCGGAGATGAAGAAACGCACACTATAATCGGAGAGTGCCACTTCACAGGTGAAAAAGCTGAGAATTTCTATAATTGCAGGTATGGGCCGTGCAACAGGCAATACATTGCCATTGAAAAAGAATATAGGAAATACAAGGGTTTTTGCAGTGAAGAGTGTTACAACAGTGCATTTAATGACTTACTTGTAAGAAATTGGAAATATGATAATTATAATTACAAAGAACTTCGAGGAAGGATAAAAAACAAGCCTGAGTTGAAAGAGGAAATAAGTGCTTTTATCCGCATTGAAATATGCAAAGGAATGGACGACGTAATCTTTAACCATAAAAAACCAGTAGATGAACCATCACTTCATGAACTATTAAATGAAATTTAAGGAAAACGATTTGTCAGGCAGGTTCTACATCTTTATTATTTTAATTGTCGGAATATTTACACACTCTTATTCGAACAACCTCGATTTACGAAAATACGATTCACTGCAATTGTTTAGTATCTCTTTAGAGGTGATAGCAAAGTCAGGTTCAAGTTTTTATACAAAAGATGGTGATGTGATAAGTGAAAGGGAGAGAGATTCGTCTTATTCAGAACTTGACGCATCTTATACATTTAATTTTAATTCTTACACTTTTGCAATTGAAGGAAATTATAATATCACACCTAACCTCATTGTGAATGCTTCAATTCCGTTTTCTTTCTACCAATATAGGGAAACAGATTTTCTTAAAGAATACGATACTGTAACAATTAACGGACAGGACTTTATCAATGATGTTGTTTACAGGAATGAATTGCCAGGCATCTCCCTAATCCAAATTGAATACATTGAGGCAGGAGTATCTTATTTTGCAGAGCTGGAGCCGATTAGAGCCGGATTGGGATTTTTTGCAAGATTTCCTGTAGGTTCTGAAACAGGGATATTAAACTCAAAGGAGGTTTGGTATGACGGGCATACAGAACTAATTTTAGCCGGCGGTATTGAGGCAATGGTCAGTACAACATCATTTGGAAATGTTTTGTCAGTTCATAGCAGGAATGAAGGATTTTCTGATCAATTGCTATGGAAACCTTACATAGTATTTAGATCTGTAGAGAATACAGACTTAATATTAAAAGGAAATTTCGCTTTTAACTTAGGCAATGAAGTGGATTTTATCTACGATCCTAAATATCCGTCGTATGCAGAAACTTACAACGAATTAGGTATTGCAGTCTGGCTTGATATAATCGAATCCCTCCAATTTGATCTTGGTTACAACATCCGTCTGGAAGGCCTAAACAGTCTGAATCACGGCACATTTTATCTAAAAATAACTTCTCCTTTTGAATAATCTTAGGCATGTATATTGCTTGCATGTATTTTGTGATTACAATTTAAAATATAATTAATCGTTGAAATCACGGTTTATGATTACATTATCTTAATTAAAGTTTAAATGGTAATCATAAGACAAGGCGATATATTCGCAGGCTTTAAAAGTTATGTGTCACAATAAGGAGTATCTTTACTGATGCTTAATTTAAAAACATGGCAAAGGAAAATTGTCAAAATCAGTTTGATTCTGATGATACCATTTGCTGTGTTTATCCTGTTTATTTCAGGATTTACAAGCGCAATTGGTCGCACTCCTGACGTGAAGTCAGCTATTATCAGGAACTGGGACACCTTGTGTGTTGAAGATATTGACATTAGCGATGAATTCAAATTTGAACTTTCCGGAACCGCTTCCCATTACGCACACCGCTTCCACAACAGGAAGACGGCCAACGGCGAGCGCTTTGATATGTATGCGGCAACTGCTGCACACAAAAGCCTCCCCTTCGGTACAATACTGAAGGTAACTAACAAACACAATAACCAGGCGACATTGGTAAGAATCAATGACCGCGGCCCTTATGTGGGAAGAAGGATTATTGATCTGTCTTACTTCGCTGCAGGGGAGATTAAAGGAATGGGCATCCCTAAAGTTAAACTAGAAGGTTTTATGTTCGACGAAGAAATTGCTGACATGAACCTCATGGACAATTACTATTTTGCTTATTCAACATTTGACCAACCCAGATGTGTACCTGAAGAATCGGTAAATATAATCGGAAGCTATGGAGATTTCCATTCAGCATATGAAGGCTATAAAAACATGTTGAATTCCGGAAGATTTGTGTATTTACTGACTCAATCTGTCAATAGCTCCCAAGAAGTTTTCTACATCGGTTCAATCGAACCAATGGTTGTAATGGAAAAGCAAATTTTGGAGATACCCAACAACAAAATCTGATATTAACATACATTAAAATTTAAAAATGTGGGCGGTTCACTGGCACAGCCAGCCCTTTGTAACCGCCCTCATTTTTTTTGGGGCGCATTACATTATCATATTCTTAACTACCAACTTCCGACTATTTCTTTTGCCACTTCCGTACTCGTTTTATATTTTAGTAAGTTAGTTGTTAACCATTGTCAGGAGCTGATAGTGAAAAGGCTGTTAATATTAATCATTCCTCTTATTGTATTTGGTCTTCTTAACCAGAGCCAGAGCGGCTGTTCATCACGTGAGATGACAACTGCGAAAATGGCATTCAGTAAAAAAGATTATGACAAAGCATTCGAAAGCGTGAACAAAGAATTGCAGAAAAACCCCGATAACGAAGAAGCGCTTGACCTTGCTATTAATTTGAGCTTTATTAAAAGGGATTTCATAGGCGCCTCGAGCTACCTGAAAAGACTGGAAAGTGTTGCCAAAACAGATGAATTCAAGAAGAAAATTCCATTATATGAGCAGCAAATCTGGACAAATGCTTATAATCAGGCAATCGGTTATTTTAATAAGTATATCCAGCTCAAAAACAATGAGTATGCAGACTCATCAATCAAATATTTTGATATTGGTTCTGAAATTCGCCCCCGAAAAGTTGAGTTTTACAGTAACTTGGCATCTTTATATGAAAATACAGGTGACACTGCGAAAGCAATAGAGTATTTTACTAAATATATCGAAGAGCTTAAAGAAGAAACTAAATTCGCCAGGCAGAATAATATATATTTAAAACAACCCTATGGAGAAGTATTGTCTAAGTTTGGCTCACCGGAAAAAACTCAAAGTGACTCAATGCAAACAGGTGATATTACTCGAGCCGATTTATTCCAGATTAACAGCGATGAAGTCATTACTTATGCAAGAAAAGAACAAAATAAAGACTGGGAGCTTGTAGGATGGAGATTGAATCTTCCTGCAAGCTGGAGCATGGCTGAGAAAATAAGAAACATGTTTTATATGAATATGGCTTCATATTCCGCTTTGACAGATTATGCATACAGGGCAGGACAAATTGACAGGGCTCTCGAATTGATCAGAATCATTCTTATATACGAGCCATATAACGACCGGGCAAACTCTTTTATGGTCCAGCTTTATAAAGAAACCGGCAAACTTGCAGACGCTATTGCAAGACTCGAAGAAGTTATCAAAAAGAACCCCGAAAACAAACTGTATTGGGCACAAATGGGCGACCTGGTTACATCCCAACAAAAATATGATGAAGCTATAGTCAGTTACCAGACTGCTCTTGATTTGGACAGCGACTATGACATTGTTCTAAGAAACCTTGGATCTACTTATAAAAACAAAGCAAGTATAGTACAAGGCAAGCAAATTGACAGGCTCGAAGCTGACCCGAATTTTCAACCGGATCCTGAGGAATATTTTCCTTTTTTAAGGAAGTCAGCCGAATATTTCGAGAAATCACTTCGGACACCAAAATTTAAAAATGACTTCCAGGTTCTTTCAGAATTAGCAAATATATACATGGTTCTTAGCAATGGTGACAAGTTAAACATAACCCTAACCAAGCTTGAAGATCTGGAAAATATGATCTCTGATGAATATAAAGAGCAGTACTACCTCACCCTGCTAAAGATTTATGGTGACAGGAAGAACAAGACAAAAATTGACGAAGTAACTAAAAAACTTGATGCATTAAGATAAAAAGGAATTTATGGCTGAAAAACCAAAACAAAAGCAGATAAATATTGAGCTTGGAGACAAAGAAGCAGAAGGTATTTATGCTAATCTCGCAATAATAACTCATTCACAGGCAGAATTTATAATTGACTTCACAAGGCTTCTGCCCGGAGTACCAAAAGCAAAAGTTCAGGCAAGAATCATAATGACGCCCCAACATATCAAAATGCTTCATAGGGCGCTTGGTGAAAATATAGCCAAGTATGAAAACCAAAATGGAGAGATCAAAATAGACTCTCCGCCGACGAATCCCTTGGCTGGTTTCAGCGGTGGTTCTCCAAAAATCAACTGAATGTTGATAAATAATAAAACTTAATATTAATTAACGGGGCTATTATGTTCGCCGGTAACTATGTATTAATACTTCATACACACCTGCCATGGGTGCTTAATCACGGGAGCTGGCCCCATGGGGAACATTGGTTGTTCGAAGCAGCAGCTGAATGTTATATCCCATTGATGAACGTGTTTAACGATTTAATGGAAGAAGGGATAAGACCGGGTATCAGTATTGACATCTCGCCTGTATTATGCGAACAGCTTGCCCACCCATCTTTCCCCGATAAATTTATTGCTTATTGTGATGAAATGATTGGGAATGCTGCCAGGGACGAAAGGGAATTCACAGATAAGGGATACGACCCTCATCATATTTATCTAAGTAAATTCTGGCAGGAATGGTATGATTCCAAAAAAGATGACTTTGTTCATAAATATAAAAAGTCAATAATTGGGGCAATGAGAAAACTGCAGGACGAGAATGCAATCGAAATTCTCACTTGCGGGGCAACGCATGGTTACCTTCCGTTATTAGGTTATGATGAAAGCATTAATTTGCAGGTAAAAGCATCCGTCGAGAACTATAAGAAGCATTTTGGAAGGGAACCAAGGGGAACCTGGCTTCCCGAATGCGCATACAGACCTTCGTATGAGTGGAAGTCATACATACCGGTTGCCCCCTTTAATGAAAAGAGGCTAAGGCCGGGAATAGAACAATTTTTGAATGCCTGGGGAATAAACCACTTTGTTAGCGACCAAAAGCTGCTGGAAGGTTCATCACCGATCGGGAAATTTCATTCACATTACCGAAAAGATTTCGAAAGTTTAAAAAACCAAAACTTTCAATTCAATTTTGGTGATTTTGACAAGTCGCCACTCAAAGCATATAATGTTTGTTCGAGTGACCAGGTTCAATTTGGTAATGCGTTTGTGTTCGTTCGCCACCGTGAAATATCAATGCAAGTTTGGAGTGGTGAAGTAGGTTATCCCGGAGAATCCGATTATCTTGACTTCCATAAAAAGCACATGGATTCTCTCCTTCGCTATTGGAGAGTAACTGACAATAAAGCAGACATGATGTACAAGACATTGTATCATCCTGATAGGGTATGGAAAAAACTGGATAACCAGTCAAACCATTTTATACATAATATCGAGAATACTCTTAACTGGGAAAAGAACACGATGGGCCGAAATGGTTTTTTATGCACACCATTTGATACAGAACTATTCGGTCATTGGTGGTTTGAAGGGCCTGAATTTCTTCGGTATGTATTGAAAGGAATTTACAACTCTCCATATGTTCACACAGCAACGACATCAGAAGAAATTCACAGAACAGATCCGCGTGAAGTAATCAGCTTGCCGGAAGGTTCATGGGGTGTAAAGAACACTCACGAAGTTTGGATTAATGAGGATAACAAATGGACATGGGAAGCGATTTATAACGATGAGAACAGGCTCAAAAAGATTCTTTCAGAAAATCCCATTAATGAACAAAGCCCTGAATTCAAGCGTATCATGAACCAGGCGTTAAGGGAAATGATGCTGGAACAATCCTCTGACTGGCAATTTCTTATCTACACTTATTCCGCAAAGGATTATGCCGAACACAGGTTTTCTTATCATCATTCCGATTTCAACCGCTTGTGTGACATGGCTGAAAAAAATAAAGCCACCGGTTCAATAAACAAAGAGGACGAGCTTTATTTATCTGAGTGCGAAGTCAGAAACCCAGTCTTTCAGGAAATCAATTCTGAATGGTGGCAGCCGCTTAAATTTTGACTATTTGCGGGATAAAATGTCTGATTCACGCCGGATATTCAAAAACATATTATCACTCTCTACCGCCGAATTCTTCGGTAAAGGTCTTACCATTGTTTTCACGATTTATCTTGCAAGGGTTTTGCAACCTGAAACTTACGGCACGTTCAGTTTTGCCAAAACTTATTTCAGTTATTTTGTATTGCTCGTTACTTTAGGATTTGAGTCCTATGGCACTCGTGAAATAGCAAAGCAACCTGATTTAAGAAGCAAATATGTAGATGCGATTTTCAGTCTCAGGCTTATACTTTCTTTTTTTGTATACCTTTTTCTTGCTTTAAGCTTATTTATTACAAGCAGAGGGTTTGATTCTGATATCCTTATACTCATTGGAGGATCGCAAATTTTCTCGATAGCTACAAACCTCCAATGGTATTACCAGGGTATAGAAAAGATGGAGATAATTGCTATCAGACAATTTCTAACCGGAACTCTGAATATTATTGGAGTTATTATCTTTGTTACGTCTCCGGAAGATAGGTATCTCGCGATGGCAGTTATATCTCTGACTATGTTTATTAATTCTTTATGGATGATAATATACTATATCCGTACCAACACGAAAATTAATATCCATATCGATATAGCTTTTTGGAAAAAGACATTAAAGTCCAGCATTCCTATTGGTGCTGCGTTTGTTTTTGTAGTTATCTATAATTACATCGCAATTATAATGCTGGGTTACCTTAAAGATGACACACAGGTTGGGATATATGCAGCAGCAATCCAGATTGTGGTTTTCGGGATGCTTCCTCTCCAGATAATCCAGGGAGCCTTTTTTCCAAAAATATCCCGGCTTGTTACTCCTCAAGAAAAGGACAAGATATTGTCTGTTTTTAATCAACTCCTTTATCTTGTAGGAGTTTATATTTCATTTTCATTATTCTTTTATTCTGACTGGATTACTGAAATATTGGGCGAAAAATATTCTTTAAGTATAAATGTGATTAAATACTTAATCCCATTTAATCTATTAGTTCCCCTTAGTCTTTCCTATTTTATTACATTAATTGCATGGAACAGGGAAAAACAGGTTTTTTGGGCAAATCTTGCCGGAGCTGTAATCAATGTTTCAGCAAATATTTTGTTAATACCTGAATATGGTATTTTTGGCGCAGCAATTGCAATGTTTTGCAGTGAGTTAACTGTAATGATCATATTAGGAATCATGTATTTAAAAGCCGTTAAGAAAACTTATGCGTTCAGGTATGTTAGGGCTTTGCTTATAGGTTTGATTTCATTTGGCCCTTGTTATTTATTAATTGAATCAGGGATTAACTCATTTGCAATATTTATAGTTAGCTCTGCTCTATACATGACTATTACATTCATATCAAAGACTCTGAATTTAAATGAATTAAGGCAATACCTAAGGAAATGAAATACGATTTTTTAATAGTGGGGACCGGATACTCCGGTTGCATTCTCGCACAAAGAATTGCGGAGGAGCTTAATAAAAAGATATTGCTTGTTGAAAAACGCAGTCACATTGCCGGGAACGCTTATGATTACTACAACGAGGATGGAATCCTTGTGCATAAATACGGCCCGCATATTTTCCATACACAAAATAAAAAAGCATGGGAATACCTCTCGCGCTTTACAAGATGGAGGCCATATTATCACAGGGTATTGGCTGTTGTAGAAGGAATGACCATGCCTGTTCCTTTTAATTTCAATTCTCTTTACAAAGCATTTCCCCCAAAATATGCTGAGAAACTCGAAAGAACCCTTCTGGAGAACTATGGTTATGGATTGAAAATCCCAATCTTAAAACTACTCGAAACAAAAAATGATGATTTAAAACTACTTGCTGACTATATCTACAAGAACATCTTCCTTGGATATACTATAAAGCAATGGGGATTAAAACCCGATGAACTCGACTACTCTGTGACATCGCGCATCCCTGTTTATCTAAGTCGTGACGACCGCTATTTCCAGGATCAGTACCAGGGCATCCCTGAGCATGGCTACACTGCGATGCTGAATAAAATTATTACTCACCGAAACATCCACCTGATGCTGAATACTGACTACAAAGATGTAATTGGCGATATAAAATTTGATAGAATTATTTATACAGGCCCCATTGATTATTTCTTTGATTTAGTTCACGGTGAACTCCCCTACAGGAGTTTGAACTTTGATTTTAAGACTTATGACACTGATATTTTCCAGGAAGTTGCACAGGTGAACTATCCAAATAATCACAAATTCACAAGAATAACAGAATTCAAACATCTCTCAGGACAGACTCATAGGAAGACTACCGTAGCCTATGAATACCCATCACAATACCAAAAGGGAATAAATGAGCCTTACTACCCCATCCCGAAAGATGAAAACCATGAGCAATTCGCCAAATATAAAGCAGATGCTGATAAGCTAAATAATGCATACTTTACAGGAAGGCTCGCAGAGTATAAATACTACAACATGGACCAGGTTGTCGGCACTTCTATGATAATATTTCGTAAAATAGTTGAAGACCTTCGCTAATGCCTGTTAAACTGCCAATAGTGACAGACCTCGATGGCACCTTTATCAAAAGCGACATGGCATTTGAGACAGCGGTTAAGCTTGTAAGAAAGTCTCCTTTTTACATTTTTTCAATCCTTGTATGGCTTTTTAAAGGCCGGGCATGGATGAAACATAAAATACTCGAAGAAATTGAACCTGATATAGAAAACCTCCCCTACAACATGGAATTGATCGAGATATTACAAAGAGAATATGAATCCGGCCGGGAAATCTATCTTGCTACAGCTTCTCATCAAAAAATTGCCGATATTATTGCTGACAGATTTGATTTTATCAAAGCAGGTTTCGGAAGTAACGAGTCATACAATTTAAAAAGCAAAAACAAAGCAAATTTTCTCAATGAAAAATTCGGTGATAAGGGCTTTATTTATGCCGGAGATTCTTCTGCTGACATTGCTGTATGGGAAAATGCTTCTGAAGCTATTGTTGTTAATGCTTCATCATCAACTCAGTCAAAAGCTGAAAAGCTTTTCATTGTGTTTGCCAAAATCAATAATAAACAATCATTCTTTAAATCTTTTATTAATGAGATTAGGGTTTACCAATGGGTGAAAAACATCTTGATTTTTCTACCATTGTTGCTGGCACACACCTTAGAATCAGGTGACAAAATAATGAACGCAATCCTCGCCTTTTTTGCATTTAGCCTAACTGCTTCTTCTGTCTATGTAACAAACGATTTACTTGATATAAATTCCGACAGGCGCCACCCACGGAAGCGAAACAGGCCAATTGCATCTGGGGATTTCCCGATATTACATGCAATTATAACAATCCCGTTCTTGCTTTTTGCCGGAATTGTTATAGGTTACTTAGTTAATATTGAATTTTTCGTAGTTCTGCTCCTATACCTGATTGCTACTACGTCTTATTCATTTATTCTGAAAAAGATTGCCCTCGCGGATGTAATTATACTCGCCGGCTTATATACTTTACGCATACTCGCAGGGGGCTACGCTGCCGAAGTGCCTATTTCACCCTGGCTGCTGGCATTTTCACTTTTTCTTTTCTTCAGCCTTGCGTTGGTAAAGAGATATACAGAATTATTGATGCTTATCAATAAAAACAAAGTAATGAGCACCCGACGTGGATATGATATTAATGACAATTTGTTGCTGCTTGCAATCGGCCCTGCCAGTGGTTTTATGGCTATACTTGTATTTGCACTTTACATTCAGAGCGACGAGGTGGTTAACCTTTACAGAAGCCCGAATGTGCTTTGGCTGCTAACTCCCCTTTTGTTATTTTGGATTACCAGGATATGGATGCTGGCGCACAGGGGCAAAATGCACGACGACCCTATTGTCTTCACCGTTAAGGACACTGTTTCTTATTTAATTGGCTTGGGAATTGGAATAATTACGATATATGCGGCATTATGGTAGAGAATTACGAATCGTGGGGTAGGTATCCGAAGATAAAGGCGGTCGGTGTTGAAAAAATATTTTACAGAAACGAAATTCCTGATCTAAGCTCATTCACTAAGAAAATACTTCCGCGCGGCCTCGGAAGAAGTTATGGCGATTCATGCCTTATTGATAAGGGCTTTCTGCTTGATGATACTGGAATGAACCACCTCATTGATTTTAACAAAAGCACTGGTATTATCAGGTGCGAAGCCGGCTTCAGTATGGAGGAATGCCTTGATTTAATGGTTCCATACGGCTGGTTCCCTGCAGCAACACCAGGCACTAAGTTCATTACGATTGCCGGAGCATTAGCTAACGATGTTCATGGCAAAAATCATCACAGGAACGGGACATTCGGCTGTCATGTTAAGCGATTTGAACTAATGCGATCTGATGGCGAGCGTCTTGTTTGCTCCAATGATGAAAACATTGATTTATTCAAAGCTACTATTGGTGGTCTTGGACTTACAGGCCTGATAACATGGGTGGAATTTAAGACTCAGCCTTGCAAAGGGGCGTTTATTTACATGGAAAGCATTAAATTCAACTCTCTTGAGGAGTTTTTCGAGATAAACGAGGAATCCGATAAGGAGTTCGATTATACTGTCTCATGGGTGGATTGCACGGCACAAGGCGGCAACATGGGGCGCGGATTATACAGCAGGGGAATTCACGCGGATCCGGCATTTCATAAAATACCCGAAGAACCTGCACCATCTGCCCTGCCATTTTTGTTTGATGCACCATTTATTAATTCAACTTCAGTTAATATTTTTAACATGCTCTATTTCAACAAGCAGTTAAATAAAACCGAAAAGAGTGTTGTGCATTATAATCCTTTTTTCTATCCGCTCGATGCAGTCCAAAACTGGAACAAGGCTTACGGCAAAAACGGTTTCCTGCAGTACCAGTTTGTGGTTCCGTTTGAGAACTGCCTGAATACGATAAAATCAGTGCTGGTGGAAGTGGCAAAATCGGGCTTGTCTTCATTCCTGACGGTGTTGAAAACATTCGGCGATATTGAGTCGCCCGGAATGTTATCCTTCCCACAACCAGGTGTGACAATGGCAATCGACTTCAGAATGGAAGGCAATAAAACTTTGAGTACATGCAGGATTCTCGATGTAATCATTCGGGCAGCAGGCGGCAGGCTCTACCCTGCTAAAGATGCGCGCATGAACGGCGAAGATTTTCGCAATTTTTATCCGAATTGGAAAGAATTTTCAGAATTTATTGATCCAAAATTCACTTCTGCCTTCTGGGAAAGAGTAATGAGGTAATGATATGAGAAAGATATTGATACTGGGCGGGGCCTCCGCTATTGCGTTTGAAACTGCAAAAAAATTCGCCGCTGACGGGGACAGGCTTTTCCTCGCCGACCTAATGCTTAACAGGCTGGAAATTCTGCGGGAGGATATAAACGCGCGGTTTCCCACGGATATTGGAATAGCCGAGTTTAATGCGCTTGATTTTACCGGTCACCCGGATATACTCCAAAAGGCTGATGAATACCTCGGCAGTATTGATATAGCATTGATTGCTTATGGCACCCTCCCCGACCAGGAGTTGATGCAGAGCGATGTTTCAAAAGCCGTTGAGCAATTTAACCTCAACTGCACGAGTATAATCTCTCTTTGCACAATCATTTCCAATTACTTCGAAGAAAAGGGCGCCGGAACACTCGCCGTAATATCATCTGTTGCAGGTGACCGTGGCAGGCAAAGCAACTATTTATATGGTGCTGCCAAAGGTTGCATCACAACATTCCTGCAAGGACTGAGAAACAGACTCAGCAAAAAGAATGTGCAGATAATCACAATTAAGCCTGGTCAAGTGGACACTCCAATGACTGCGGACATGCCCAAGTCCCCACTGTTCGTTAAACCTGTTGTAGTTGGCCAAGGTATCTACAAAGCAATCATTCAGCAAAAAGATGTAGTATATCTTCCCGGATGGTGGAAGCTGATAATGTTCATAGTCAAGATAATTCCAGAGGGAATATTCAAGAAGTTGAATTTTTGATATTACAAATTATTTTAAGGAAGCTACCCAAACAGGGTGTCCAGCCACATCACATGATAAAAATAGCATTAATAAAATAAAGACCCTTCGCAAATGAGCAAGTGGCCAGGATAAAACATATTCTGGTTATACCAGTTATCTCCCCACACTTTGCAGAATTAGCATGACATGCGGATAATCCAGATTCTTCCCCTGCCAAAGGCAAGGTTAGAATGACACCCCCAAATTATGCGACTACTTCGGCGACACTCCTGGCGGCTTCCTCGAAGTTTGTAGCTACTTCGAACTTCAAGCCGGAGTTACGGAGTGTTTCTGCGCCTTCTTTAGCGTTTGTCCCGTCTAAGCGGACAATCACCGGAACATTCACTTCGACAGTTTTCAGAGCTTCAACTATGCCGTCTGCTACTTTGTCGCATCGAACGATACCGCCGAATATGTTAATAAGCACAGCTTTTACATTCGGGTCGCTCATCATAATTCTAAAAGCATTGGAAATACGCTCTTCATTAGCACCACCGCCAACATCAAGAAAATTAGCCGGGCTGCCGCCTGCAAGCTGGATCATGTCCATAGTTGCCATTGCAAGCCCAGCGCCATTCACCATACAGCCTACGTTACCGTCCAGCTTGATATAATTCAGGTCGAACTTTGAAGCTTCTACTTCGAGAGGTGCTTCTTCTGTTATGTCGCGCAGTTCAATCAGGTTTGCATGGCGGTACATAGCGTTGTCATCGAATGCCATCTTGCAGTCGAGGGCAATCATATCTTCATCCTCTGTCATCACAAGCGGGTTGATTTCGAGCATATTGCAATCCAGTTCGTCATAAGCCCTGACAAGGTTTTTAACGAATGGAATAAAGCTTTTTACTGCCTTTCCCTGAAGTCCGAGGCCAAATGCAAGGCTGCGGGCCTGGTAGTCGCCAAAGCCGATATTGGGGTTGATAAATTCCTTGATGATTTTTTCGGGTGTCTCTTCAGCTACTTTCTCGATTTCCACACCGCCTTCTGTGGAAGCCATGATAACATTCCAGCCGGTTCCACGGTCCAGAACAATGCTGATGTAAAACTCCATAGCTATGGCACAACCTTCTTCCAGGAGTGCGCGGCGGATTATTGTACCTTTCTCACCGGTCTGGATAGTTACCAGCTTATTATTGAACATTGCGTCTGCTGTACGGTAAACGCGGTCAGCAAGGTTTTCGCCGAAAAGGACGTTTACGCCTTTTATTGGTTTGCCGTCAACTTCAAGCGCCTCGCCGGTTTCTACATTGTGGATGGTTCCTTTCCCACGCCCGCCTGCGTGTACCTGGGCTTTTAGCACTATAGTGTTTATGCCTTTGTTCACAAAATCCTCGAATGCTATTCGGCCTGCATCTTCCGCATTAAATACAGCCTTTCCAAAAAGTACCGGTACGTTAAATTGTTTTAATAGCTCTTTCGCCTGATGCTCATGAATTTTCATTTATCACTCTTGATTAATTAAACTTTGGTTGCATTCCCAAAACGAATACAAAGCTATTAAAATCAGGTATATTTAACAACATGATTGATGTGCAAATTTGATGATACGCTGAAGAAGAGAGTTCCTTATTTGCTTCAATTCGTTTCGGATTGAAAATCTTGATTTCTGAAATGCTGAGATTTGTGCATAGATGATTTGATCCAACGAGAAGATAGAAATATCAATCTATTATGGATATTAAGCCGTAAACACCATTTAATTTCACGTTCCGATACCAATACTTCAACTCCCGCCTTTGGCGGGTGACAACTCCAGAAAAACAATATTTTTCATTCTTCATTTTTCATTGATTTTACGACTCTAATCATCACAGTATCGGTATTAACCTGATGGCCCTCGCTAACATTTACTTCAGTAACAGTTCCGGCAACTGAAGCGTAGAGCGTAGTTTCCATTTTCATTGCTTCAACTGTGATAAGCGCAGTGCCCTCTTCTACCTCGTCCCCTTCTTTAACATGCAGCTTTACTACACTGCCCGGCATCGGCGGGACAAGATTGTCCTCGTTGGCACTCTGAGAATCTTCGAAAAACGAATCTTCGTCTTCATCTTTAGGGATATCGAACTCAAAATACTCTTCCCCTACCCTTACGTATAGCTTGTTTTCATGCCTGTAAGTATATACAGTCGTACCATCTGCTACCAAAAGATATTCGTTTACAATCTCGAATAGTTTTTTAGCTTCATCAGTGCTTACATCATAAACTGTGTTTTGGTATAATATCTTCATTTCTTTACCAGCACCTCCCATGCCCCGATTTCTTGCCATGGGTTACTTTGCTTCGCAGTGTCCGGCACAAATTCCCTTTTCTTCCCTGCCTTCAGCGATGCCGCTTTGAGCGCAAGATCGAGCTTTTTTTCATCCCTTTTGAAAAGCTCATCACGATACTTTTCTATAAAGTCTGTTGGTGTATTACCGGAAATAAATTCAGGATGCCGGAGGACATTGGACATAAACCCAATTGATGTTTTCACACCAAGCACTACATTGTCCCTTAGTGCGCGGAGCATTCTCCGGCGAGCCTCTTCCCTGTTCCTTCCCCAAACTACAAGCTTTGCCATTATCGGATCGTAGTACATAGGAACTTCAGCTCCTGAGAAAATGCCGCTGTCGTATCGCACTCCCTTGCCAACAGGCTCTTTCAGGTAATGTACAGTTCCTGAAGAGGGCATAAAATTGGAATCCGGGTCTTCCGCATAAATCCTGCACTCGAAGGCATGGCCCTTGAAAGACAATTCCTCTTGCTTAAATGGCAACTTAGCGCCACTTGCTATTTCGAGCTGTAGCTTAACAAGATTTAATCCGGTTATTTCTTCAGTTACGGGGTGCTCGACCTGAATACGTGTGTTTACTTCAAGAAAATAGAAGTTATCATGTTTATCAAGAAGGAATTCAACTGTTCCGGCATTGTTGTAGTTTGCTGCCTGTGCAACTTTAACAGCTGTTTCGCCCATACTTTTTCGTAATTGCGGATTGAGCGCAGGCGAGGGTGCTTCTTCGATAATTTTTTGGTGCCGCCGTTGGATTGAACACTCGCGTTCGAAAAGATACACAACGTTTCCGAAGTTATCGGCAAGGATTTGAATTTCCACATGACGTGGCGATTCAAGATATTTCTCCAGGAAAACCTCATCGCTTCCGAATGCGGATTTTGACTCGCGAATTGCCGCTTCAACTGATTCCTGCAGTTTATCCGAATTAAGTACAATTCTCATCCCCTTTCCACCGCCTCCGGCAGAAGCCTTAATCAAAACCGGATATCCGATTTCTTCGGCAGCCTTCGCAAAATCAACGGGATTCAGTGAACTCCCTTTCATTCCCGGAATTACAGGAATTCCTGCTTCCATCATCATCTTGCGGGACTCGGTCTTAGAGCCAAGGATGCGCACCGGCTCAGGGTCTGGCCCGATGAAAACAAGCCCGGCTTTCCTTACCCCGCTGTTGAATTCAGAATTTTCTGACAGGAAACCATATCCGGGGTGTATTGCGTCGCAGTTTGTGTTTTTAGCTGCTTTAATTATCTTATCAATGCTCAGGTAAGAATCCCCGGCAGGCGCTGGCCCTATATTCACCGTATCGTCGCTAATCATAGCATGGAGTGAGTTTTTATCAGCATCAGAATGAACAGAAACTGTTTTAATACCCATTTCAGAGCAGGCATGTATTACCCTGCAGGCAATTTCACCCCTATTTGCAATCAATACTTTCTTAAACATTAGCTTTTTATTTGTTTACAACCCATGCGGGTTTCCGTTTATTAAAAAATGCATCAATCCCCTCGATACACTCTTTGTTTTCTCTTAGGTCGGCTATCACATTGGCAATATATGTAGCCCGCTCACTGCCATAGACTTTCTGTGTAATCTGAATCATCTCTTTTACTTTCTTAACAGCCCATGGACCGTTATTGATAATAAGGCCACAAATTTCATCAACCTTTTCGTCGAGTTCAGCCGGTTCGACAGAATAATTTATCAGCCCAATATTATATGCTTCATCTGCTTCAATCCTTTTGCCGCTAAGAAGATATTCCCTGCCTTTGGTTTCGCCGATACGCTTCATTACAAGTGGAACAATTGCTGCAGGAACAATGCCTATAGCAACTTCGCTCAGACCAAATTTTATGTTATTGACAGAAACAGAAATATCTGACGACATCATAAGCCCGATACCACCGCCCACTGTCGGCCCGTTCACCCGGCAAATAACCGGAACAGGGTGCTTCTGTATTTTGTCGAGTAGTTCAACCAGGCGTTTTGCCTCGTTGAAATTCTCATCCCTGTTTATTTTGTCTGCATCTTTAAGCCAGTTCAGGTCGGCTCCTGCGCAAAAAACATCCCCACTGCCGGTAATGACAACACATCGGGTATCACTCTCCTTTGCAATCCGGAGAAATGCCTCATGCAACTCCTCAATCAGGCTCATATTAAGGGCATTGCGCTGCCCGGGACGGTTCAGAATTATATCAGCCCTGTAATTTTTCTTTTCAATTTTAATGTATTCGTAGGCCATTAATGCCGGTCTCTCGGATATATACATAAGTCAATCTGTCTCATTTCAGAAAATAAGGTCAAGTATAAATTTGATGATTTTGACTATCAATTCAATGATTTTCTGAAACATTTCAAGCCTCTACATTCTGAATACACCATATTTTTGGTCAGGTATAGGTTTATTCAGCGACATGGAAATACCAAGCGCAAGTGCATTTCGTGTATCGAGAGGGTCTATAATCCCGTCGTCCCAAATACGTGCTGAACTGTAATATGGTGTTGCCTGGTGTTCGTAAGTCTCTATGATAGGCATACGAATAGCATCAATTTCCTCTTCACTGAGAGATTTCCCAGCTTTTTCAAGTTGACGTATTTTCACAGTTGCCAGAACATCTGCAGCCTGCTCACCGCCCATTACGGAGATACGCCCGTTGGGCCATATCCAGAGCAAATTAGGGTCGTAGCCGCGCCCGCACATAGCGTAGTTTCCTGCGCCATAAGAACCACCAACCATAACAGTAAATTTTGGGACATCTGCATTTGCCACTGCATGAACCAGCTTGGCTCCGTCGCGCGCGATTCCCCGATGCTCATACTGTTTTCCGACAATAAACCCTGTGATATTTTGAAGAAATACCAGTGGAATCTTCCTGATTGTACACAGCTCTATAAAATGAGCGCCCTTCAGGCTCGATTCCGAGAACAGCACTCCGTTATTTGCAAGTATTCCTACCGGATAGCCCATAATCCTTGCAAATCCGGTGATTATGCTGGTACCATAATACTCTTTGAATTCCTGGAAACGACTGCCGTCAACAATGCGGGCGATAACTTCCCTCATGTCGAATGGAGTCCTGATACTTTTGGGGATTATACCGTATAACTCATCCGGGTTATAAAATGGCTCCTCCGGCTCTTCCCTGCCTATGTCAAATTTCGGGCGCACACCAATATTTTCAACAATATTTCGAGCTATGTCAAGAGCGTGTTTATCATTATGAGCGTAATGGTCGGAAACACCGGAGATTTTGCTGTGAACATCAGCCCCGCCAAGTTCCTCGGCGGTAACTTCCTCGCCGGTTGCAGCTTTAACAAGCGGCGGGCCACCAATGAAAATAGTAGCTTGGTTGCGAACCATAACAGTTTCATCGCTCATAGCAGGTACATAAGCACCTCCAGCCGTACAGGAACCCATAACTACAGCTATCTGGGGGATATTCTCTGCCGAGAGCCTCGCTTGGTTGTAAAATATTCTTCCGAAGTGCTCTTTATCGGGGAATGTTTCGCTTTGGTATGGCAGAAAGATACCACCTGAATCCACCAGATACAAACAGGGCAGGTGGTTTTTCAGCGCAATCTCTTGTGCACGGATGTGCTTTTTGATTGTCATCGGGAAGTATGTGCCGCCTTTTACGGTAGCATCGTTTGCAACAATCATGCACTCTTTCCCCTTCACAAGACCGACACCGGTAACCATACCTGCTGAAGGCGCTTCGTTGTCGTACATATCATACGCTGCAAAAGAGGACAGCTCCAGGAATGGAGAATCTTTGTCGCAGAGAGCTTTGATTCGATCCCGGACAAGCATTTTCCCGCGCTCGATATGACGGGAACGAGCCTTTTCAGGACCCCCTGGTTTTATTGAATCCAGTTTTTCTTTTAACTCGCAGACAAGCCTTTTGGAGTTTTCATAATTTTCGGAATAGTCCGGCGATTTGGTGGAAATTTTTGATTTAATTCTTTTCATGCGGAAACGAAGATAGATGAAAATTAAACATGCTAATATAGTGAATTCCCGATTATTTCCTTTGAATATTAGATGTTTATATGAAGTGTGTTTACTCAGCAATTAAGTAGCGGTATTTGTAAACAACAGACGAAAGTCCATTGATGAATTTGATTTTGTTGGGAATTATCCTTAATTACCTGGAAATTACTAATTTTCTTGTCTGAATTTCATCACAATTACTTATAATAATACTGTGTAACCAGGGCGGAAATTGCGAAATATCAATACGGGAAGTAGTTTCGTTTTGTGTCCTGATTAGTACCCGCTCACCTAAGTATTGTAAATTAAAATATATGCATTGATTGTTGTTCAATCAACCTTTGTTCATTATCGAATTGATAATATACTGATGCATAATGATTAAATCCACTTTCAGTCAGTTCATATTTATACATTATCACAAACCAGCCTTCGTTCATAAAAGCCATCGTTAAGATGTTCTTGTATTAATGTTCCGATAACTCTTAAGTTCACATCGTAAATTGAAAAATTCACGTTGCATTTCTCCAATAGGTTGAATTTTAAATTATTATCATTGGAGACTATGTTGGGCGTTATTTTAAAGTTATTAGAAGAAACTAACTGTAAAACATCTCGATTAATTATTTGTTATAACTGGAATTATATTGATTTAATATTTAGAATTTGATTTCCCGGCTAAAACTTATTTGAAAAATTGCTTTGTTATCAAGTGGTACATCAATTCCCCGTTCCTCTCCTTCATGGATATTTGTTACAAAGTACCCTATCAAACTCCCGGCAGCCGCTCCAACAAGAACATCCTCCAAATAATGATTACCGGATAATATTCTAAATAGGCCAACTAATCCGGCAGCACCAATGGAACTGCTCCATACCAGACCGGTATGTCCGGGGGAAATGCTCAGCCTCTCAAACATACTGGCAAAAATGACCGCATTGGCGAATGAAGCAGATGTATGCCCTGAGTAAAATGACCCGAAAGCATCAGGATTGAGTTTTTGTAGGAACGGAATGACCGGGATGAATACGTAAGGGCGGGGACTGCCGGTTAATACCTTAACAATTGAATTGAGCGAATAATTCAGCAGGTTGGCTTCCAGGGACATTATAAGATGAGCTCCAAATTGCTGCTCAAATCCATATTGAGAAATTGATAATATAAGGGGGGCTGAAGTGATAGAAGCTACAAGAACATCACTAATGAAAGATGCTGTTTTAGATTGACAGGTAACAGGTTCATTCGAGGGATTAGCAAAATAATTATCAATAATTGAACGGACTTCAGCAGAATCAAGGTTCTTGTTGTTGTTTATACTATTTGAGTATGTAAAAAGGGCAGCCCCAAGCATAAAAACAGGGATATCTAACTCAGGACTAACGGCATAATTATCTTGAGATTTCGCAGATATGCTGTTAAACATGAGATTTAAAATTATGATAATAGTTATTTGGCTAGTTCTCATCATAGAATCCGAATGTTAATTGCCTGGCAACCTTTTTATCAGGCTGTGAATTTAAATTAGATAATTGTATTCCCAGCAATCGCACAGGTTTAATTGGTTTTACAGGAATAAACAAAAGCTCCGAAGCAACTTCAAATATTTCTGTTGTATTTTGGATCAAATGCTGCAATGTTCTGCTTCTTGTCTGTAATACAAAATCATGGTACTTTATTTTCAGTGTCACTGTTTTTCCCATTATGTCCTCCTTTTTCAGGCGTTCGTTTATCTTGGCTGCAATCTGGAGAAGAGAATCGAGCATATCATCCTCGCTTACTTTATCAGTATCAAATGTGCGTTCAGCTCCTAAAGATTTCCTGATGTGTTCTAAAGTAACAGGGTTGTCAATGTCAAAATTCACAAGCTTATAGAAATAATGCCCCATTTTTCCAAAGTGTTTTTCGAGCATATAAGGCTGCATACGCTTAATATCACCGGCTGTTTGTATGCTTAACTCATGCATTTTTTCTTCGGTAACCTTTCCTACACCAGGAATCTTGCCTACAGGCAAATTTTTTACGAATTCTTCCGCTTCTTTAGGTGTGATTACACACAATCCATCAGGTTTGTTGTAGTCTGAAGCAACTTTTGCAAGGAATTTATTAAATGATACGCCAGCTGAAGCAGTCAGGTTGATTTTATTTTTTATTTTTTCTTTAATATGGCTTGCAATTTCGGTTGCTGATGCAATTCCCTTAATGTTTTCTGAAACGTCCAGGTACGCCTCGTCGAGCGACATTGGTTCAACAAGCTCTGTGTATTCATGGAAAATCTCCATGATTTTGTCAGACTCGGTTTTATATTTCTCAAAGCTGCCTTTGGCAAAAATCAAGTCCGGACAGAGCCTTGCAGCTACTGCCGACGGCATGGCAGATCGGATGCCGAAATTCCGTGCTTCGTAACTTGCAGCAGCCACAACTCCCCGTTTTTTGTTGCCGCCCACCACCAGTGGTTTACCACGCCATTCCGGATGATCTCGCTGCTCGATTGCTGCAAAGAAAGCATCCATGTCAACATGTATTATTTTTCTTATAGGCGCTTCCCAGGGCATTTAAATCAAGTGGATAATTATACGTTAATATTTATTTTCAATGTATTAATTTAATTATTTGTACCCGGTTAATAAATCCAAAAGTACACTTGCGTAATTCAGAAGAAGATATTAAAACAGATACTACTAAAATCAAAAAAAGTGAATTTGATACTGGATTCACTGAGCTTGAGAATATTGTTATAAAGGGTGCTCGTGAACATAACCTGAAAAATATCAGCCTTAAGATCCCTCGCAATAAGTTGATTGTAGTTACGGGAATTTCCGGTTCCGGGAAATCCAGCCTTGCGTTTGATACAATTTATGCCGAAGGCCAACGAAGATATGTAGAATGCCTCGGAGCTTATGCAAAGCAATTCCTCGGAGTGATGAAAAAACCGGATGTAGACAGAATAGAAGGTCTCTCTCCCGCAATTTCAATTGAACAGAAAACCATCAGCAGAAACCCCCGTTCAACAGTAGGAACCGTCACAGAGATTTACGATTATCTGAGGTTACTTTTTGCAAAAATCGGGATTCAATATTGCGTTGACTGCATGGTCCAGGTTGTGAAGAAAACTACTGACCAGATAAGCGATGAAATTTTTCGTGATCATAAAGACTACAAAATTCAGATCCTCGCTCCTGTTATCCGAGGTAGAAAAGGGCACTACCGCGAGCTTTTTGAATCGCTACTTAAGCAGGGATATACCAAAGTCAGGGTTGATGGCGAAATTAAGACAATCAATCCCGGAATGCAGCTTGAAAGATATAAAATCCACAATATAGAGCTTGTGATTGACCGTACCAGCGTTGAGAAAAAACACGAGAACCGGATTGCTGAGTCAGTCGAACTTGCTGCAAAAATGGGCGAAGGCTCGCTGATACTGCTATATGAGAAGTCAGGCGAATGGCATGATAAATTATACAGCACCGATTATTCCTGTCCTTCATGTGGTAAATCTTACGAACCTCTTGCTCCGAATAAGTTTTCCTTCAACTCCCCTTACGGCGCTTGCAAGCACTGCGAGGGAATCGGCGAAATAAAAGGATTCAGCCCTGTTTTGTCCATACCTGACAATGAATTATCTATCAATGAAGGCTCAGTAGAGCCTTTGGGCAAAAGCCGCGATACATGGCTCTGGAATATGATTAGAGCTTATGCGGATAAACATAATATTGACATTGATAAGCCAATAGGCGAATATAGTGATGAAGACCTTGAAATGATGCTACACGGCCATGAAGACAATGAAATAGAAATTGAGTATGTATCTGGAAAAGGAAGGGCAATCAAATACAAACAGAAGTTTGAAGGTATATTCAATGCTTTGTGGCATCAATACGAAAACTCCGCAACAGCCCCAATGCGAAGGCGTCTCGAATCATTTATGTCATCGGAGGTATGCCCGGTCTGCGATGGTGGAAGACTAAAACCGGAAAATCTGGCAGTATTGATTGACAATAAGAACATTTCTTACTTTTCATCTCTTGATGTAAATCTCTCATTAGAAATTTTCAGAAATATCAATTCCTCGCTTAGCGAAAGAGAATCAATTATTGCTTCATTAATACTTAAAGAAATAATTTCACGACTGGAATTCCTTGAAAATGTTGGCATAGCTTACCTTACACTGGAGCGGGCAGTAAAGACGTTATCCGGCGGAGAATCCCAGCGTATCCGTCTTGCTTCCCAGATTGGGAGTAAATTAGTAGGCATTACATATGTGCTTGATGAGCCGAGTATCGGCCTTCATCAACATGATAATTTCAGGCTTATTAATACACTCAAAGAACTCCGCGACCTAGGGAATTCCGTAATTGTTGTTGAACATGACAAAGCAATGATTGAAGAAGCAGACCATGTTGTTGATATAGGCCCGGGAGCAGGCGTACATGGCGGAGAAATAATATTGTCTGACACTCCTCTCAATTTCCGTTTTAGCAATAACGGATTCGCAGAGAATTCTCTGACTGCTAAATATCTCAATGGCTTAAAGAAAATTGATTTCCCTAAGGAGCGGCGCAAAGGAAACGGAAATTCCATTCAATTAACCGGTGCTAAGGGCAACAATCTAAAGGATGTCACACTCAATCTCCCGCTTGGGATGATGGTTTGCGTTACAGGAATGAGCGGCTCAGGCAAATCGAGTCTGATTAATGACACGCTGTTCCCTATTTTGTCCATGGAATTCACAACAACACTTGCAGTACCACTTCCATTTGATAAAATCACAGGAATCGAGCATATTGATAAAGTTATAGAAATCGACCAGTCGCCAATCGGCAGGACGCCGCGCTCCAACCCTGCAACATATACCG
This sequence comes from uncultured Hyphomicrobiales bacterium, assembly GCA_964454975.1. Lineage (GTDB taxonomy): Bacteria > Bacteroidota > Ignavibacteria > Kapaibacteriales > UBA2268 > CAYVVD01. The sequence goes on from CAYVVD010000018.1 coordinate 37,481, forward strand.
GGTTGTTTTCTCTTGTACGTGATTTCTTTGCTATGCTTCCTGAATCAAAAATAAGGGGATACAAACCGGGACGATTTTCTTTCAACGTGAAGGGTGGCAGGTGTGAGGATTGCGAAGGCGCCGGTATGAAAAAAATCGAAATGAACTTCCTGCCTGAAGTATATGTCCGTTGCGATACTTGCGACGGGAAGCGGTATAACGATGAAACGCTTAATGTACTCTATAAGGGAAAAAGCATTTCCGATGTCCTGAGTATGACTGTTGAAGAGGCTGTTGATTTTTTTGCCGATATCCCTAAAATCAAACGTAAACTGAAGACATTGATGGATGTAGGCCTGACTTATATCACACTTGGCCAGCAGGCTCCTACCCTGTCGGGTGGCGAAGCACAACGTGTAAAACTTGCTACAGAACTATCTAAAAAGAGCACCGGCAAAACGCTATATCTTCTTGATGAACCTACTACTGGATTACACTTTGAGGATATAAACATCTTGCTGAAGTTACTGAACAAACTTATTGATAAAGGAAACACAGTTGTGATTGTTGAGCATAATCTGGATGTGATTAAATGTGCAGACTGGATTATTGACCTTGGCCCGGAAGGAGGTTTAAAAGGCGGTGAGATTGTTGCCGAAGGTACTCCTGAAGAAATAGTTAAAAACAAAAAAAGCCTGACCGGGCGCTATCTGAAGCCTGAATTAACGGTTGATTAATAGTTTTTTTCTTATTTTTTTTCCAAGCTCGTTCTGAATCACTACAGAATAAATACCGGCAGTAATTTTGCGCAGGTTTACCAGGTTGATCCCTCTTTTCAATAAACCTCCATCTAACTGTCTTCCTGTTATATCGAACAATTCCCAACTACCCATATCAAAAAGCGCATTTTCAATTATCACATAACTGTGCGCCGGAACGGGGTACAGTTTCATTCTGTCTGAGTCATCTTCAATGTTGTTTAGTTGGAGCAATAATGTATCCGAAAGCGATGAGCAGCCATTAGGGCCTTCAATCCTGATATTGTACCTGCCGCTTGCAAGAACAGTATAAACGCGGTCTGTTGCACCGGGGATATCAAAACCGTCGTATATCCATTGATATGAAGCCGCTGAAGTTAAGCAGCGCAGTTTCCCGCCATTAAAGCGTATTCTCGGTTTTTCCGGTGAAGGAAGGATTGTAACAGTGATAGTATCCGAACTTACTTCTTTACCATTTGGATTAAATACGATTACCCAATATTGGCCTGATTCGGTTACTTTAATAATGCGGATTGAGTCACCATTTGACCATTTGTACTCCCCATAGCCATCATCAGCCTCAAGTACCAGCGTATCGCCCTCGCAAAATTCTAATTTACCTTCGATTTTGATGCCAGGTTTCACAAAATCTTTTAAGGTTACTATCACTGCATCCGATGAATCGCTGCAACCACCTATAGATTTTTCATTTACAACAAGTGAGCCGAAATCTACATTCCCCCACTTAACTTTGATTTTATGCGTTCCCTGTCCGTCAACAATAGTCCCGCCTAATACTCTCCATAAGTATGTGCTTTCATCAGTATAATTCGTATAATACTCATTTGTACTGCCTTTAAAGGCATCTAATTGCCCTTGGATAGCCGGGGCCGGTTGCGGATGTACGAAAATTGTGATTTCATCATTGATAGCATTTCCAAGGGAATCAGTTATAGTCAGAATATAAGTTACGTCATCGTCAGGATACGATTTTGGATATGCCGAATCCGGGGAGCTTAAATATGTTGAAGGACTCCAATTGTATTCTAACTTGCCGCATCCTCCCCAGTATTTTGGCGACAACTGAACTGTATCCCCAACACAAATATCTATATCCTCTCCGGCAAAAACATCAATCATAGGCGATGGTATTTGTGCAAAATACAAGTCCAATAATTCAGTGTCATTTCTTATATCATCAAATGAATTTTGAGTGAGAGGGAAATTATCAGAGCCTGTGATTCCGCCAGCAAGGAATGTCCTGTCATGGAGAACTTCCAGTTCCCTGCCGACATCCGGGCTGTTCCCACCCAGATAACTTGCATACCTCAGTTTGTCTCCCCTTGGTGAAAATCTCACTAAAAATCCGTCCGATTCCTGCTGTTCATCATTAAAATTCTTTTGAAATGCATCGGAAGTAATCGGAAAATCAATATAATTTGTGCTGCCCGTTATATATGCTTCATGGAAATCATCCACAACAACCCTAAAGGAACGTTCGGTTCCGGTGCTGCCGATATAAGTTGAATATTTTATTTTTCTACCGTTCCATTTGAATTTAGTAACGAAGCCGTCACCCTTGCCTATATCAGGATTATCGTCGTTAAAATTCTTGTCGAATGCTTCTACACTTACAGGAAAATTTGTGGATGATGTAGAGCCGGTAACATAAAAATTACCGGAATCATCAATCGCGAGGTCGTAAGCAAAATCATCACCGCTGCCTCCAAGATAACTTGAGTAAATCAGCCTTGTTGCAGCTTCATCAAGGATTGCTACAAATACATCACCCGAGTCTGATATTTTATCATTGTAAGTACTGTCAAGGCTGTAAGCTGAAAGGGGCAAGTCTTCAGAATATGTAGCGCCGCTTATATAAATAATTCCATTCGGAGCAACTGAAACAGCAGATGAAAATTCTTCTTTTGAGCCGCCATAAAGCGTAGAATAAATCAGGGCATCACCTGATTCATTAAGTTGAGTAACAAAAGCATCAACAATTCCATTATGTTTTTTCTGATAGGCATCGGTTGTAACAGGGTAAAGGTCTAAGTCCTTTTCAATAGTTGTATAACCTGCAAATACTGCTCTTCCCAGCGGATCAATCTCAATGTCAGTCAGGTAATCATCGCCTTTGCCTCCAACATATGTTGAGAATAATATCTCAGTGCCATCCGGACTCAACTTGGTAACAAAGGCATCAAATCCCCCGGCATGGATTTTTTGGAATGCAAACTCAGAGATGGGAAAATCCTGGGCTTCTTCAGTATAACCTCCTATATAAATATTCCCGGATTGGTCAATTGCGAGACCTTCGCAGTAGTCCGCAAGCAAACCTCCCAGGTAGGTAAGGTATTTGAGCTGAGTTCCGGAATTATCAAATATCGCTAGAAAAATGTCAGGCTTAGGGTCGAAATCTTCCTTTAAATCAAGTTGAATTGCATCCGAAGTAACAGGAAGATTTTTCGAATATGTATGACCTGTAATAACGATATCACCATTCGGCGCTATTTTTATTCCACCGATATAATCAAAACCATCGCCTCCGAATAATGAGGAATATAAAGGATCCATGGATTTGGGTGTCTGAGTCAGTGTTTTGCTACCAGGTTCATCCTTTTTTAAATTATCAGAAAACAGGCTTTTTCCTGTGATAATTAAAATCAGTACTAATATTCCGGCATAATGCTTAATCTTTCACCTCAAATTCGGAAGAAATTACAATATCTCTTGCAGCTATTCCCTGTTTGATTGTCTTGAAACCAGTACCATCCCTGTTCACGATCATTAGATCATACGTATCTTCTCCTGGTACTTTTAGTCCATAAACTATTACCTTGGAGTCAGCAGAAAAATTCAATAAATGAGTTGGTTCTCCCGGGTGAATTCTGGACTTGCTGTTGATCTTCTGAAAAGAAATAACCTCACTAATGGGGGTATTTTCACCATAATCATATAGAGCAATTCCATTTTCCGTCCAGACCGCCATTTCTTTAAATTCGCATGCAAACTGGTATTTACTGTTTAAATTATTTGTTGTAATGCTGGAACTTAAAAAAGCTCCATGCTTATTAAGCATCTCTATTTTGCCGTTTCTTTCAAACCAAAGTGTTTGTGTGAGAAATTCCACGCCAAGGAGAAGCATATTATTTTCTGATATTTCCCCAAGCCATTCCAGTTTACCATTGTTCCATTCAAATACTCTGAAACCCAAAGAAATGCCGGAATCATCAAAAGCTTCAAGAACCCCCCAGACAACAGAACCGTCGTTGCTAATCTTAAGATTGCCCCCTGCCCAGCGTATTGATCCATAATCCTTGCTTTCCTCTTCCTCAAGTATATCATTAATCACCACTATGGTAGTATCATCGAAAGAGCAATTATATATAATCAACAGTGGTGAGATAATATCGGTAACTACGAGCGTAGTCATGTTCATTGCATAGGCAAGATGGTGCCCCTCAAATGCGAGAGCAGGCTGAGGTGGGATTGACAAACTGTAATTAATGCTTAAAGGTTCGGGTTGTGGTATCGGCACTTCAACAAGATTTCCATCTTCACATCTTCCAACCAGCCTTTTTGCAGATTCTTCAGGCCTTTGAAAAACAATCACCCCGTTTCTGGCAACAATTGTGTTTGCCGGACTTGACACAAAGGATAACTGTTTTAGCGATAGATCATGAGTGGAAAAGCAATAGAAACCTGCTTCACCTTCTGAGGCACCATCTTCTTCAGTAACCGAAAAATAAATATACCTCGAAAATATTTTATCCGGATTTGTGGATTCCGGGCAAGAGATTAATAATAGTGATAACAGAGTCAGAATTAAAAAGCGCATTTTTTTACTCCGATGTTGATTCATCGAATATTAATGAATTTTGCGCTTTCTGGCAATAGCTCTGCTTACTTAGTGCATCTTTTCAGTATGATTTATGATGCTGCCATCAAGGAATGCCTTCAACGCATCTTCAATATGCTTAATATCAGTAATTATCGGCTTTTTCCCCATATTCTCAAATTTTTTGAATACCCCAAACCCCATCCCTCTTGAAACTACAAAATCGCAGTCATTTACAGGTTCTGCCATTTCCATTTTATTTAAATGTCCGGCACGGTTTGTATCCTCGTCATTTAAATATTTCTCTTTTTCACCTTCCCACTGCGGATCGCCCGGCATACCAATGGTTAGTTTACTATGAATTTTGTATTTGGGTGGTTTATAGGGCTTTTCGCGCAGTTCCCTGTTGGTCACTTCACCATTTGAAATCGTAAATACCTCGTAATATCTCGATGTGCCGAAATGCTGGCTGGTAGTCTTACCGTTAGTTGTTACGAATGCTATTTTATATTCACTGCTCATAATGCTTGCAACACCAATGATACAAAATTTAAACTTCGATTTCTTTTTACAAAAATGTTTTACGGTTAAGGAGTTAATTTGTTTTTAATATTTTTGTTGATTATTTAAATCAACAGGTAATTCATGCACGAAAAATCAGCTTCAAGAATTAAATCTCTCCCGGAATCTATTTTTACAACTATGAGCAAGCTTGCAGTGGAGATGAATGCAGTAAACCTCGGGCAGGGCTTTCCGGATTTTGACGGCCCGGAATGGCTGATGGTAGAAGCATTCAAGGCGATGAAGGAAAGCAAAAACCAGTATGCTCCGTCTCCCGGGATTCTGAGCTTAAGAAAAGCTATCGCTGAAATTGAGGAAAGGTATTATGGATTAAGTTGGGATCCGGTCAGAAATATCACGATTACTGCGGGAGCCACAGAAGCCCTTTACAGCACGATTAACGCATTGATTGAGCAGGGAGACGAAGTAATCCTGTTCGAGCCTTTTTATGATGCTCACCAGACCGATATAATACTTGCTGGTGGTATTCCAAGGTATGCCACACTTCACAAACCAAACTTCTGCATTGATTTTGATGAATTGATGTCATTAATAAATAAAAAAACAAAAGCTATAATAATCAATACGCCACACAACCCAACAGGGAAGGTCTTTAATAAGGATGAACTGTTGCAAATTGCTGAAATAGCAATTGAAAACGATCTGCTGGTAATTAGCGACGAGGTTTATGAGTTTCTTACTTTTGACAATGCCGGGCATTTCCCTATAGTGAAAATAGACGGGATGGCTGAAAGGACAGTTACAATTTCATCTACAGGTAAAACTTTCGGAATGACGGGGTGGAAAATAGGATACGCTAAGGCTTCCGAAAAGCTGACTTCTTCAATCAGGCAAGTGCACCAATGGGTTACATTTGCTGTTAATACGCCGGCACAGCACGCAATGGCATATGGTTTTGGACAACTTGAATCATATCTGCCCGGTTTTAAGAAGCTTTACCAAGGGAAGAGAGACCTGATAATTAATCAACTTGCTAAAACAAAATTTAGGCCTCATATTCCACTTGGCAGTTATTTTATTATGGTTGATATTCCTGACGGCTTTTTCAAAGATGATATTGATGCAGCTAAAAGGCTTGTCAGTGAACAAAAAGTGGCTACTATTCCTCCTAGTGTATTTTATGGTAAAAGTGATGATGGAAAGTCAATGCTCAGGTTGTGTTTTGCAAAAAACGAGAATACGATTAGAGAAGGAATAGCTAAGTTAGGATTAATTTGAATTATTATGACTATATGAAAATAGCCCTCGTTGAAGCAAAAAAAGCTTTTGCTGAAAATGAAGTTCCTGTCGGTGCTTTACTCGTAAAAAATGATGTAATTATTGAACAAGCTCATAATATAACACAGCAAAAAGCAAATGCATTAATGCACGCTGAAAGTATCGTTATTAATCGTGCTATTGAGAGTCTAAAATCAAAACACCTGGATGACTGCTATTTGTTTGTAACACTTGAGCCATGCCCAATGTGCGCCGGAGCCATTGTACTTGCAAAAATCCCTAATGTAATATTTGGAGCGTATGACTCTAAAGCTGGAGCCGGGGGAACCCTGTTTAACCTGTTAGATAGCAGGGTACTCAATCATCGCTGTAATGTAACAGGTGGAATAATGCAGGAAGAATGCTCTTCTTTACTCACCATTTTTTTTGAAAACAAAAGATGATACCATGGATGGAGCTAAGTTATATATAGTACCTACACCAATTGGAAACCTTGACGACATTAGCAAAAGAGCTATTGATATTCTTTCTTCTGTAGATATTATTGCCTGCGAAGATACAAGGACAACAGGAAAACTGCTGCAATTGCTCAACATACAATATGATAAATTAATTAGCTATCATGAGCACAACGAAAAGGAAAGAACCATAGAATTGATTAAATACCTTGAACCGGGAAAATCAATTGCTTTAGTTTCTGACGCAGGTACACCAGGAATTTCCGATCCGGGTTACAGAATAATAAACGCTGCAATTGCGTCAGGAATTCACATAATTGCTCTCCCCGGACCAACAGCATTGATCCCTGCACTTTTGGCATCAGGATTTCCGTTGCATAAGTTTATTTTCCTTGGTTTTGTACCTCAAAAAAAAGGTAGGAACAAATTCATCAACGAATTTTTAACACAACCATATACTGCAATTCTTTATGAATCTTCACACAGGATAATAAAACTATTTAATGAACTGAAAGAAAAAGCAAATTCCGAAAGATTGTTCTGCATAGCCAAGGAAATAAGTAAAGTCCACGAGGCTTATTTCAGGGGTACTGCAAACCAATGCTATGAATTCCTTCAGGACAAAGATAAGTCTAAAGGAGAATTTGTAATATTGGCCGGTCCGGACTCGTCAGAATAACTACAAATGTATTTTTTGATTTTAGTTGTAACTAAAATTATTCCGGTTTTGTCTTTAAATTAAGAGGAAATTAATATAACTTTGATTTTTTCATATTGTAGAATACATGTTCGTCAGTTTTGAAGGAATAGACGGAAGCGGCAAGTCAACGCAGTGCAGGTTATTCTGCGAGTACCTTGAAAAAAGGAATATTGATTACATTTTTGTCCGTGAACCGGGCGGTACAGATTTATCTGAGAAAATCAGAGAACTTTTGCTCTCTAATAACCATTCAATGAGCGCAGTCAGCGAACTTATGTTGTTTGAAGCAGCCCGCGCTAACCTTGTTGAGAATGTAATACGGCCTGCATTGAGAAATGGTAAATGGGTGATTTCAGACAGATTTTGTGATTCGACAACAGTTTACCAGGGATACGGCAGAGGTTTAAACATCGAAAAGGTTAAGGATATCAATTTATTTACAACAGGCGGATTGGAACCCGGCATTACTGTTTACCTCGATGTTTCACTTGAACTGGCTGCTAATCGTACAAAAAACAACAACAAAGACAGGATTGAAAACTCAGGCAGGGAATTTTTTGAATTGATCGTTAACGGTTACAGGGAACTTTGCAAAACGGAAGAAAGAATTACTATTGTAAATTCGAATGGTTCAATTGAAGAAACACAAGAATTGATTATAAAAGTTTTTAAGCAAAAAGGTTATTTATAAATAATAGGGATTACTATGAAAAAGGGAATATTACTATTTATTGTTTATGCATTAATTTCAAGTTTTTCATGGGCTGATAACAATACACCTGTGAAAACTGCAGATGCAATACGTATGTTCAATTTTAAGGGAAGTAATAAAGCGATTGGAAGCGAAATCCAATCTCCTTATGCAAGCTTTGAAATAAATGAAGCAGTTGCTTCCGATGTTTTTAAAACAAAATCTCCGGTAGTTACGATTGACAATTTCCCTATATCGGGAAATAGTACTGCAACAGTGGTATTAAACAGGATAAGAAGCGTTGTTGATTCTAAAACAAAGCTGACAATCAAAACAAACAATGGCCCTGTTATCGGGAAATTACCGGAAGTTTACACTTTCACCGGGGCTATCAAAGGAGAACCCAATTCCAATGTATTTATCAATTACTTTGATGGCAAGATTATGGGATTCGTTCAGAACAATGATGAACAATTCAATCTTGTCCCTTTTTCCGGTGACGAAGTTTCGAAAAAGAACCATGCATTGCACACACTCCTTGAAACTGACTTTGCATCTAAAAGCCGCCAGCCATTTTTATGCGGCACAAATGATGTTTCAACTGGTGAATTTGATGAAGCTAAAAGCAGAGAATACAGGAAATTTGTTGAAGAGCTGAAAAAGGAAGGCAGTGCAATTCAAATGAAAACATCAGACCTTATTCAGGTTAATATTATGGTTGAAGGGGAATATTTGTTTTTTTCCGATTCAAGAATCGGTTCAAATGTTGACAGGGCAACAGCTTACATTATCTCTGTAATGTCCCACGTATCAAAGATATACGAAGACAATGTTAACATAAGGCTTTATATTTCTGAAATCATCATAAATTCGGATTCCTCATTTGACCCATATATTGATTCAGAGACAATAACAGATAAGCTATCAAGAATGGCTGACGAATGGCAGGTATTTCATTCCAACAAAAGAAGGGCATTGGCTGTGCTTTTTGCTAACAAAGCTGCCCAGCCACCCGGTGATGTGGTTGCAGGAATTGCATATTCCGGTAACAATTATAACGGTGTGCTTTGCAATGTATCCAGAGGTTATGCAGTTTTCGGAATTGATGCTGATTATACCTACCCAACCTTTAATTACACCTGGGATGTAAGCGTAGCTTGCCATGAACTCGGACATAATTTTGGCAATCCGCATACGCATAACTGCTATTGGGAAACCGATCTTGGTATTCCTGTTCTCGATACATGCATTCGCAAAGAGTTTGCAGGCTACCAGACAGACGCGTGTTACCAGGGGCCAATCCCAAGAAAAGGTACAATAATGAGCTACTGTCATTTAACTAATGGCGGAACTGTTGAACTGTACTTCCACCCAGTTGTCGCCAAAAAGATGAGAGGTGAGGCAGAGGATGCTGTTGCTGACGAGCTTCTTTCATGCGTTTTTGTTCCTTCAAAACGATATATATCCTTACTATCACCACTTGGAAGTGAATCAATAAACGGCGGGTTTGAATACGAAATACAATGGACTCACCAAAATGTTGGTACTCTCGAAATCAGCTACTCATCTAATGGAGGGAATAACTGGGATATAATTGCTTCCGGAGTCAGCGCTGACGATAGTACTTACAAATGGCTTGTTCCTGCCAATTCAACAAAACAGGGAATGATTCTTATTAAGGATGAGGATGACCCTGAAGTTTATGATATGTCAATGCTCAACTTCACCGTTAAATCATCAACGGTTAATATTCTGAATTCACCGGAAAACAAACGATTAGGCCATTATTCAGAAATTACAGTTTCCTGGGAGCTTGATGTTGTGCAATCAGTTGACATTCAATTCAGTAGCAATGGTGGGAATAATTGGGAAACCCTTGAAGAAGGCTTTACTGGATTGAGTTATAAATTCTTCCCACCCCAGATTCTGTCTGAGAATTGTAAAGTCAGAATAGTAGACAGTAATAATGACAACATTTTCGATGAATCCGGTACATTTGCTGTTGGCGCCGAAGTATTTGAAATCACCCGTCCGGCTGATGGTGATGTTATCTGTACAAGCGCTGATTTACCGGAAGACCAGAAATATGAAATTCGCTGGCAGTTTGATTTCCTTGAAGATTTTTACCTTTACTATCGTCCCGGTGATGCAGACGACTGGAAAAGAGTGTCGGTTATTCCATTGAACGCCGGAAATTATAAATTCGAATGGAACTACCCCAAGGGGATCACAAGCGAAACTGCTCAATTTAAAGTTACGCCAAGGGCAAATACTGATGTTGATATTTATGTTAGCCATAAATTCAAGTTTGATTCTGATTGTATTGTTTCGGTAGATCCATTCAATAATTTCGAAGAACTTCTAAATATCAGCTCAATTATTCCTAATCCAGCATCCGGATTTGCAAGGATTGAATTCGAATATAACATTCAGGGAAATCCTGAAGCTGCAATTAAAGCTGTTGACATCAATGGCAGGACTATCTCAATTATCAGGACTCTTGAAAGCGTTAAATACGGTATGAATACAGTTGATATTGATCTGTCTTCTATTCCCCAGGGTGCATACTTTATAGTTGTGGAGATTGCTAACCTAAAGGCAACTGCTCCATTAAGTGTCGTGAGATAGTAACAATTTGATTACATAAAATCTATATGGGCTGTTAGCGTTTGCTTTGCTGGCAGCCCTTTTTTAAATTATCCCTAATTATTTTGCATCAGGATAAAAATGCTTAATTCTTTAATTGTGAATGCCCTGCCACTGTTACCAAAATCATTGGTACACATATTTGCAAAAAAGTACATCGCTGGGGATAATCTCGACGATGCCGTAGTTGTTACTAAAAACTTCTCACTAATTGGCGGGAAAACAACTATAGATGTCCTTGGCGAATTTGTTACTAACAAAGAAAAGGCTCTTCACGAAAAGGAAATGTGCTCACAAGTACTTGATGCAATTTCGATTAATAACCTGCCGACCTATCTTTCGATCAAACCAACTTCTCTTGGACTTGGATTAGATGTAGAATTTGCACACGACAATATTGCTTTTTTACTGGAAAAAGCAAGGGAATTCGACATCTTCGTGCGTATAGATATGGAAAACTCGCCTTACACAACAAAAACATTAGATATGTACAGAAGGCTTCGCCTTGAAGGTTATGGCAATGTTGGATTCGTAATCCAGGCATATATGCGAAGGAGTATGGCCGATTTAAAGGAGATGGCTGATTTAAAACCTTCAGTCAGGCTTTGCAAGGGAATATACAGTGAAAGCGAGGAAATAGCATATAAAAAACCGGATGAAATTCGGGATAATTACAAGAGACTACTTGCATTTATGCTGGAAAGTGGGTTTCATCCTGCAATTGCTACTCATGATGAAGAACTGATAATTGATGCCGTTAATCAATTAAAGCAACATGGCAAATCAAAAGAGGATTATGAATTTCAAATGTTGCTTGGTGTCCGCGAAGAAAGGCGCGATTCCTTATTAAGAGGAAATCATAATGTAAGGATTTATGTTCCCTTCGGCAAAGACTGGTACGGGTATTCCGTAAGAAGACTGAAAGAAAACCCACAGATGGCAGGTCATATCTTTAAATCATTATTTACGAAGAATTGATAAAGCTTATTTCAACCACTCTAGTGCTACTTCTCCTAATTGCCTGTGGCAATATAAAGGAACAGGAAAGTAGCGATTTTATCATAATCGGCTCGTTTAATATTGCATGGCTGGGTGATGGAGTCAATGACAGGATTGACAGGGTTGAAAGCGATTATAAAAAAATAGCAGGAATTATCAAATCATGCAGGGCAGATATAATTGGAATACAGGAGGTTGAAAATCCTGAAGCCATAATGAGAATTTTAATATACCTTCCTGGCTACAATTTTCAGTTAGCAGAATCAGGAAGGCAGCAAAGACCGGGCATTCTTTATAAGAACCAAATTGAAATTCTAAATACCTATGAAAATAATGATGTAGCTGTTATTGAGTCAAGAACTCGTCCGGGTTTCGTTTTTGAAGCAAAATCAGGAAACTTTGATTTTATCGGCATGGTAGTGCATTTCAAATCCACTTCGAGATGGGATGATACGCCACAGAAAAAAGCCGAGAGCAGGATTATTAGAAGAAATCAGGCAAAGGTTGTTGAAAATTGGGTTGATACAAGGTTACAAAATGGAAGCGAAAAAGATATAGTGATTTTAGGTGATTTCAACGATTATCCAGGTAGAAAAGAAAATTCAACTATCAATCAATTAATGCAAGAAGAAAAACTTGTATTCATTACCGACAACTTAATGAGCTGTAAGTACCCTTCCCTGGAGTCTATTGACCATATTTTAATAACAAGAACAGCTGAAAAAAGATATATAAAAAACAGTGCTTATATGTTTGATATCACAAGCGCTTTCAGCGCCGGAGAGTTGAAAACAATTTCTGATCACTGCCCGGTTATTGCTAAGTTTGAAATCACCAGTCCGGATAATGATTAACTAATCTTGAACTTTTAAATTCATTTACAAATCGTTAATTTTAATTAAACAATAATTACAGGTTTTCTATGCTTAGCAATAAAGGGATTATCAGAATAGAAGATAAAGATGATTTCACAATAATGTACCTGGACGGTACATTCAACAGTGAAGAACAAAATAAAGCCTTGCAGGACAATTTCGAAAAACTGGCATCAGAAGACAAAAACAGGATAATTATCGATTTTACAGATGTTTTTTATTTCAATTCAATTGCAATTCGCGGTTTAATGACTGGAAGGAAAAAAATCAAAGCTGAAGGAGGCAATATCGTTTTTTGCAATTTGGGTGAATATGTAGAAAATATATTCAAACTTACACGGTTGAATGTGATTTTTAAGTTTTGCGACAGCCTGGAAGAAGCGAGTAAAGAAGTAGTAAACGAGAACCTTAGCTAATCCTGTTTTCAGAGTAGTTCAACTTGATGTATTCTCTCAGCTGTTCAGCAAGTTTTGTATCTTCCTGTTTAAGAAAGTAATATTCCCTCATAGCATCTTTTTCAAAGCCCATTTCCATATATGCGATACCCAGGTTATAATGAGCTTTCAGATGTTTGGGATCAACCTCAACTGCGCTGATAAACGCAGTCACTGCCTGCTCAACTTTACTATTTTCCATATATACAATGCCAAGCATATTAAAGAACTCAGCATTAAGCGGGTCTATATAAATACAGCGGCGGAAAGATTCTATCGCCTTATTGAAGTGCTTCATTTTGGAATAGATCATACCAAGCTGGTAATCTGCTTCGTAATAATCAGGTT
>CAYVVD010000018.1:51016-71735 GCA_964454975.1 uncultured Hyphomicrobiales bacterium
TCAGGTTTAATGTTCAAAGTACTCTGAAATGCACTAATAGCTTCACGATAATTTGCGAGCTTTGAATAAAGGAGCCCAAGTTGGAAGTGAACATTTTCAAAAGCAGGGTTAATTCTCTTTGCTTTCTCCAGGTTTTCTTTTGCCTTATGATACTCTTTAAGGCTTTTATGGGCAAGCCCGAGCTGGTAATAACCGTTCCAAGCTTCAGGGTTATACCTGAGGCCTTCTTTGAGGCTGTTGATAGCTTCAAAAATCAATGAGCCATTTTCTTCCTTTTCCGAAAGAAACATTAAAGCTGTCCCTTTACCTATATATGCTTCAGAATTAAATGGTTCGGTTTTAACTGCATTTTCATAGGATTCGAGAGAATTATAATAATCCCCGCTTATCAAATAACAAGCGCCGAGATTCAGCCAGGCATGAGTATTTTTTTCGTTTAACTCTATTGATGCCTTAAGATTTTCTATCGCTGATTTAAAGTCTCCAAGTTTACGGAAAGCAATCCCTTTCCAGAAACAGGTCTGATATGACTTTCCTTTTTCATTTTCCAGGTGAATTATTGTTTCAATAGCTTCAGTGTATTTCATTATTTGTATTTGGGAACCTGCCAGCTCAATCAACCCGTCTAATAGTGAATTTCTAATTTTTCTGGCTGTTGCAATACATGTTATACATTGATTGAACCATTTTTCTTCATAATAGCTTTTTCCTAAAAGCACCAGTATCTCAATATTATCAGGCTCAAGTTCATTTGCCTGGTGAAGCGATACAATAGCCTCCCTATAGTTTTTTAATTTGTAATATATTATACCCAACTTGTGGTATGATTGGGTATATTCGGGTTTTCGCCTTACAATTTCTTTAAGGTATTTCTCCGCATTAAAATAGTCTTCCCGGTCAAAATATATAATACTAAGGTTGTTTAATGCATCTACCATGTTGTTATTCAAATTCAGTGCTATACTGAATGAACGGAGAGCATTATCAAAATCCCCGACCTGTTTTTGAGCATTGCCAAGATTATAGAAAACTTCTGCATTGGATGGATATAGGTTGGTGCAAGTTTTGAAATGCTTTATGCTACGCCGGAAGTCATTCCCGGCAAAGTAAAGATTCCCAAGATTATAATGTGCTTCATAATAGTCAGGCTTGCAATTCACAGCAGTGAGAAATGAGTGAATTGCATCGCTTTTCTTTTGAAGTTTAAGCTTGATATTGCCCAGTAGGTTATGAGCTTCGCAATAATTTGCATTCAGGGCAATAGCTTCAATGCAGTAGTTCTGTGCTTCATGTAATTTTGACACTTTATAGTTAATAATTGCCAGGTTGAAGTAAACTTCCGGCACAGGAAGGTAATACTCGAGAATCGTAAGGAGATTGGACTCTGCAGAATCATACTTTTCTTCGTTAATATTGCTGTAAGCCTTATTAAAAAGGGCACGAAAATCGGGTGTTTTTTCTAATTCTTCCTTGCCGCCTTTTTTCCCGGCTATTCCCTTTTTGGGGATTACCTTCATTTAGTCTTTTTATCTCTGAATATTATAATTAATACCAGTGAAACAATTAGAGTTGAAATGCTAATCAACAATCCGGTTGAAAATTTGTCTGACTCGTAACTCATTACAATTTTGTGCTTGCCCATAGGTACCGGGATTGCACGGAATGAATAGTTCGCCTTTAAAACCGGAACTTCATTACCATCAACATAAGCTTTCCATGCAGGATACCAGATTTCGCTAAAGCACAATATACCATTGTATTGAGTTTCAACTTCGTATGTAAATGAGTCGTTCTGGTAATCGGTGCAATTTAAAACAGGTTTATATGACTTCGGTACAGAATCAGGCATGCTTAGTCCATGCTCATCTTCGAGTAATACTGTTTCATTTAGATCAAAGTTCAAATTCTTGAGTTCTTCCTCGATTTTCTCTTTACCCACATACTTAGCACTATACAACATTCTCGCATGCCCCCAACGGTGTTCTTTAGTTAATACACCGAATCTTTGCTGCTGTTTGTTGTATTTCAATTCGTATTTGATATTCCAAAGATGATGAATAATTTCAACCGAGTCAATCGGTGGTGAAACTCTCTTTAATATCAACGGATTATAACCTTCAACAAGGTATAATTCATCCATCATCCCCTGACTCCTGTTCAATGCCAGATATGGTGCATCATAATCTCTTGTTTTAACTCTGAATATTTCGCCCGGTAAATCGGGACTGAATGCTTCTTTCAACTCTTTACTCATTTCAAATTTATGCATAGGGTCAAGGCTGGATTTGTTAAAGGAACCCCCGGCATTAGTTAAATCAAGGAAGACAATTATTATTAAAATCATTCCGGCTGCAAGGGGTTTTAATATTTTTAAGTATATAAGAATTACTACAGCAATAACAGCTGAAAAGTAAAGCAATGCACTCACTCCTGAAGAAGAAATTTCTGTCCGAATCTCTTCAGGAGTTCCCAATCCGTCAAGAACCAATCCACCAGCAACAAGTATGGCCATAAACAGCAATATACCTCCCAAAACAAGGATGTAAAGTAGATTGCTTTTCTCACCTGCTTTCTTGAAGAGCTCATCGAAACCAATTCCGGCAAGCAGTGAAAAAGCAAGAACAACACAGAACATCATCCTGGCAGGAATCCTGAAGGTACCGTAAAAAGGCAATTCATTAAAAATATAGAGCAGGAAACTGTTCGAGCCAAAAGCGTATAATAGCCCGAAAATACTTATAAAAATCAGGAATCTTACATTATTGTCCCTATGCCTCGAAAAAATTGCAATCAATCCGAGCAGAAGCGCTGCAACTCCAAAGTAAAAGGCTGTTTCCCAATAGAAATAATATGAAAAGTCTTCATTAAAATCGAGGTAGAAAGTAGGATTTTCACTTGCTTCAACCTTGCCAAAAACGTGTGGAACAATTGCCGAATAAAGCTGTTTTACCTGTAAAGAACCATGGGTTGCGTACTCGATTGTGGATTCTTCCCTCTGTGATTGCCCGGCAAGCTCCATTGAAGGTAATAGCTGAACTGCAAATATTCCTGCCGCTATTATAAATGGGATAATCCCTGCTACAATTGAAAACACTTTGCTGCCAACCCTGCTTTTTTCTCCAATAAATAGATTAATGCTTTTCCAAATAATAAAAAAGCCCAGGAAAGTGAAGATATACAATGTAGTCTGCGGGTGACCGGACAGCAGGCTCATCCCTAAAATTAATCCTGCAAAAACTCCGTAGCGTATTGATGAACTGTCTATCGCTTTTATAACAAAAAAGAGCACCAGCGGAAACCAGGCAAGGTGAATCACAATCATCGGGTGAATTGCATGGCAGACCAACAGCAATGAAAAACTGTATGAAACGGCTCCGATCATCGCACCAATTTTACTGATTTTGAATTGCGTCGCAAGCCTGTAAAAAGAAGTCTGAGCAATAAAGTAGTGTATAATGATTATAAATTGAAGTATCCAAACCGGCAAATATCCATCTTCAGTTACAAAGAAAGACAGAATCCTGTAAAAAGGATAGAAAAATCCAACCTGGAGGTCTGCATAAAATGGCATGCCGGCAAATGAAAAAGGATTCCAGAATGGAATACCCGATTCGAGGGATTCACGTGCTGCAAATGTTTGCAAAGGATAAACAAATTCTACAAAATCTTCCCAGAAAAAGGCATTTCCGGCAAGGAAATCCCAAAAGAAAATAATTGTAGTTAAAGCAAACACAGGATATACAACCCACCATTTTAAATCGGTAAAAACAGGAGGCTTATTTGATACTGTTTGCTTTTTGGACGCAACTGCTTTGCGGATTTTTTTAGCCATTAACTAACCCGTGTAATGAACATACAATAACATGAACTGCCATAATCATAATATCGGCAACAATTTTTCACACTAAATTGAAACTTGCTTGTTGCAATTCGGCATAGGCAATTTATTATAAATTAATCAATGATAGGTGTTTAATGCAAGATGAAATAAGTGAAATTTATTAAATCTTATTGGAGGAATATTCTAAAGTAAGCAGACAATAACCTTGTAAATCACAAATTCAAGTTATTTCATTTTAACAAAGGGTATGTTCTCATAAACACCGTTATGGGAAATTATGATAAAATAGACTCCATCATCTACTGAAGAACAGTCCCACTCCAAAATCGCTGAATTTGTACTTTTGGATATAATATTTATTTCAGTGCTTTCTGCAATCCTTTCGCCGTAAATATTAAAAACTCCTTCAATAGCGAAGTTAAGGTTGAAGCTATTCCATAGTACAAGTGTTTTAACAGTTTCTTTAGCTGGTACTGGATACGGAGGGAAAGCATAGAAACTATCGGTATGGTAAATCTTTTCGATTGAATAATCATCTGTGCCGGTTGATAATTGAACACCATCTATTCTTACCCTATACCAATCCAGTGTTCTTTTATCGTCAGAAAACTTGGCAAGCAAAGTGTTATTTTTGAATAGTAGCTTTTGAAACGTAGGTAACCCATAATCTCATACAGTATCTTCCTATTTTGTTAAGTCTCCTCTATTTGAGTTTTTAATGAATATATCCTGCCCCATGATAAAGAATCTATCGCTTATGCAAACAAGTTTTAAATCACGGTATTTACTTTCATCCCATTGGTAAATCGTATCAAGAGAATTATTTTCCTTTTTATATAAAAATATTCTTCCGGGCGACGATGAAACAAAAAATGGAGAGTCATTGTTATGTTCATAAACCTGAGTTATTTTGTATTCACCGTTGATTGTTATCAATGGTTCCCACGTTATCCCTCCATCAATTGATTTGCGAATCTCGAAACCATTTTCAAATTGAAAGTCTGGAGCAAGTTTGAATAATGTAACTAAGCAATAGAGATTCGCGAGGTTTTCTCCAAAAATATGCTCAATTTTTAGTTCAGGAAATTTTGTAAGAAAGTCCCTTACCCGTAAATTTTAATTTGAGATATTTTGGTAATCAGTTTTAATTTTATGTAAATAAGATGAATAGCTGTTATCAACGAAAGTTGCGAAGATATAGTTGCCTTCTGTATCCAATACATTTGAATAACTAATATCTTTTGTTCCAACAACCACTTGGTTTAACAGCAAAGAGATAAATTCAAAAGATTTGCCAAAGTCTGATGAATAGGCGAAATTATTATCTATTAAGATTGTTTGTAATGAATCTATTTGAGTAAAACCATCCTTTGGACCTGTGAAAAACCCTTCTCCATCGCTATTAACATAAAATATGGGTGTAGAAATAAACCCTTTGTAATCGTTTCCAATATTTTCATTGGAGTGAATTGGTTGAAATGTTGTGCCAGAATTTGTTATTGACATAATTACACCGGCATTAGAAACATAATATCTGTAATCATTAATCATAAAAACCGGTTCTCCGGGTTCAGTATTGATAATATCATAATAAGTCCCTGGATACATTGATCTAACTTCCCAATTATTGCCTTTGTCAGTTGTACTAATAATTGTTTTATCACTACCAATTAAATGTATTGAATTTTCACCTGCTTTAACTAACAAGTTATTCGTGAACAATGGATTCCCAATTAGTTCACTTGTGTAATTTTTAATAATATCTCTAAAATAGTCTCTATTAGTATTGTGATTATCCACTTGTAAATTATATGTGTCCATGTTTAGGCTATTACCGAAAGGAATGAATCTTTTCCCGGAATTATCAATTTTGAAAAATAACACGCTATCCACTTTACCATCGAAGAAAGCAACTGAAAATATATCATCACCAATTATGCTTGAGTTTTTTATTATTTCGTATTTCAATTCCTCTTTGTTCGACTCAATTAATAGTTCCAGTTTCTTGAAATTTTCCAAAAAATAGAGATTATACGTGTCAATTTCACCTGTGTCAAACTCCACCTTATTATAAATCTTGAGCAGTGGTTTTCCATGATAATTCTGGATATTTCTTATTTTACAATCATTACATTCCATCAAGAGATTTAAACTCAGCGTATCTTTAAATCCAAGAGTATCATCAAGTATGAGTATCTTCTCATACACATCTTCCGGCTCATTCCAAGATGAAGGAAGAATTAAGTTGTTATTTATAAACTCAAAGGGCTTTTGAATCAGGATATTTGTAATAGGACTATAACTAACTTCTTGCAAGTTTGAATCAGAGTATTCATTTATAAATTCCAGTTTATAGTTAAAGCACAGAATCTTCTTCAGTGTCCTTATATAAATGTAATTATCACCTGCTGCTATAGAAATAAAAGCGTCGTATTCTTCCAATTCGTGTTGGCGATATTCCCAACTTTTACCTCCGTCTGGCGAACGAATAATAATCCCATTATCAATAATTCCCCAAGGAATCCCATCTTTAAGAACAATTTTATATATTTTCCCATAATCCTGAGTTGAATTCTGCTCCCAGGTTTGACCTTTATCGGTTGAAATCAGGTAAGCCCCTTTATCTCCATAAGCGATTACATTGCCGTTAATTGAAATGCTACCATAAAATTTGATATTCAAAGGGAAAACTTCAAAATCTTCGCTTAGGGATACCTTTGGTATCAAAATGGATAAGAAGAATATGGTAATTATTCTCAACATTCTAAATTTAAAAAGTATTTTAAAGTAGAGGCAGTCTTCTAACTGCCCCCCCTCCCTCGGGGAGAAACATGTGGTATATTCCAAACAATGCAATTGTTATTAATCTATTTAACCTTTTCATTAATCTGCCTCGAAAAAATGAGGAAAACCCGCATACCACAAATGAATGCTGACACTTGATTTATAAAATATCTAATCTTTAATTCAAGTTAATGTATGAAAAGATTTTAAGTTTTAAAAACGAGACTTTCAATTAAATTCCAAATAAACCTTTTTAATCTTTTCAAATAGAATTCATCAATAGCAGCCTTTTTATTAATTTTCGTCTTTGGAAGAAACAAATTGAGGAATAAGCATGAACCTTGAAGCAAAAATAAACGAAGAGCTAAAGCAATCGCTGAAAAGCGGGAACAAAGTTCGTACTGAAACCCTGCGCTCCCTGAGGGCATCAATCATCGAATTCAACAAGAGTGGTGCCGGAAGAGAAATGAATGACGACGACGAACTGAAGATTCTCAACTCTAATGCCAAAAAGCGCAGGGATGCAATTGATATGTATAAACAGGGTGGCAGGAGAGAACTGGCAGAAAAAGAAGAGCATGAGCTTGCTATTATTGAGGAGTTTCTTCCAAAGCAACTTAGCGACGAGGAACTTGAAGCTGAGCTTATGCCAATAATTTCAGATGTTGGAGCCACAGGCCATTCTGATTTGGGCAAGGTAATGGGAGCCGCAATGAAATCTCTGAAGGGAAAAGCTGATGGAAACAGGGTCCAGACTATGGTCAGAAAGTTAGTAAGTATGATAAAATAATAATTGTAAAAAAAGAATTGAATGGAAGAGAGAGAAAATTTACAAATAGAATCACTAAAGCAAATTGAATTTTTTGATGTTCTAAAGAATATTTCAGGTTATGCGATTTCTGAACACGGTAAGGAAATTATTTCAAATCTTTTCCCGGATGAGAATCTTGAAAAGGTAAACCTGGAATTGGAATATGTATCCGAGATGATGGAAGTCATCTCTATGGAAGATAATATACCGTTCGAAGGCCTTTCTGATGTCAGGCAGTTACTTCACAAAGCTAAAATTCAAAATTCAGTATTGGGTGCTGACAATTTACTTGAGCTTAAAGAATTCTTCAGGACATCAAGATTAATGTATAATTTCTTCAGCTCGAAAGACGAAGTCTATCCTAACCTAAATGAACTTGTCGGTGGATTACATAGCAACAAGTTACTCGAAAAACATATTGATGACGCCATTGATGAAACAGGTGATATCAAGGATACGGCAACAAGAGAGCTGTTCCGTATCAGGAAGGACATAAACGTAAAATCAGCCCGGCTCCGGAGCCGCATTGATAAAATCATAAAAAAATCTGCAGAAAACGATATAGTACAGGAAGAGTTTGTAACAATTCGCGAAGGCAGGTTTGTCTTACCTGTTAAAAGCGGCCACAAGAATCACTTCCCGGGGCTTATACATGGATCGTCAGCATCAGGAGCTACTGTATTCATCGAGCCCTCAGAAGTTATTGAAATGAATAACGAAATTGCATTACTTCAAAATGAAGAGAAGAAAGAAATTTACAAGATTTTATTAAACCTAACCGGCGAAGTTGGCAGGGATGCCGTGGAATTTTTAAGAAGTGAAGGAATTCTGACCCATCTCGATTCAATTCGTGCAAGAGCATTATATGCACTTGAATATGGCGGTATGAAGCCCGCTTTAAACAACGAAAAATACATCAGGTTAAAAGATATAAGGCACCCATTGCTGGTTAAAAACAAGGGAAGGAAAAATGTAATTCCGCTTTCAATTGAATTTTCAGGAGAAAAGCTGGGATATCTCATTTCGGGTCCAAATGCAGGGGGAAAAACAGTTGCATTAAAATCAATTGGACTTAATATTACAATGGCGCTTAGTGGAATATTTCCCCTTGGAGAATGTAGAACAGATTACAGGGTAGTATATTCATCAATCGGGGATCACCAGTCTATCGAAAATGACCTGAGCACATTCAGTTCGCAAATGCACCAACTAAGAAAGATCCTTTCAAATTGCGACGCCTCCTCGCTCGTACTTGCTGATGAAATTGGTTCAGGGACCGATCCCCAGGAAGGCGGGGCTTTAGCGGCATCTATTCTTGAAAGTTTTATTAATGTGAAGTTGTTTTTTATTGCCACAACCCACCAGTCTTCACTCAAAACCTTTGCACTGAACAGGAAAGAAATCGAAAATGCATCCCTCGAATTTGACGAAAAGCGTTTAATGCCTACATATCACTTCCTTGCAGGAATCCCCGGTAACAGCTATGCCTTTTTCTTAGCAAGGAATATCGGTTTATCAGACCATGTACTTGAAAGAGCAGAAGATTACATTGGAGAGAAACAGAAAGAACTTGAAGAGGGAATCAACGTACTGCAAAAGTATAAAGGTGAAATTTCCAGATTACGCAGAGAAGCCGAAGAATACAAGACCCGTGCTGAAGATTTACTGGAAAAATACAAAGCTAAATATGGAAAAATCCAGGAAAGGCGTGAGGATATAATATCCGAAGCCAAGCTGGAGGCCAGGAACCTTTTGAAAGATGCCAATAAACTAATTGAGAAAGCAATCAGGGAAGTTCGCGAAGAGAAACGTGCAATAAAAGAAATAAAAACAGAATTCGAAGAAGAGAAGAAAAAGATAGCAAAAGAACAACCTAAACCCGGAAAAGTTGAAATTATTTCAAAAGATGCGGAGATTGTTGTTGGAAGTATTGTAAACATTCGTGATACAAGTGGTGTCGGGACAGTACTTGAAATCAACGAAAAAAACTCAAATGCACTTGTTGAAGCAAATGGATTAAAATTCAGACTTCCAATAAGCCAGCTTCACCTTACAGATAAAAAACCGGAATCCAAAAAACATTCAACAGCCGATTATATTCAGTTTAATGCTAGTTCTCGTATTGATGTAAGAGGTTACCGGGCTGATGAAGCCGTCAGAAATGTTGACAATTTTATTTCTGAAGCGCTTGCTGGTGGCATAAACCACCTGACTATAGTACATGGCAAGGGGACAGGCAGCCTGCGAAATGCAATCCAGGAATTCCTCAAATACCATCATCATGTAGTAAAATTTAGAAATGGTGAATTAGTCGAAGGCGGAGATGGTGTAACTATTGTTGAGCTTTAGGCAAAGTAAATGAGAATTTAGTGCCTTTGCCCGGTTCGCTTTCCACGGTAATAATTCCACATTGTTTTTCGACAAGTTCCTTGCAAAGTATTAATCCAAGCCCTGTACCCGATTCTTTCTTTGTTCCTGGTGTAGAATGTTTCACGTCAAGCTTGAATAGTTTTTGCGTCACTTCTTCAGTCATTCCGATACCGGTGTCTTCCACAGTGACATGAATAATGTTATCTTCTTCAATAGCAGAAACTGTAATATTATCACCGGGATTAGAAAACTTAACTGCATTTGAAACAAGGTTTCTAAGCACTGTGCTTAGCATATTTGAATCAGCATAAGCGTTAATTTCTTCAGACACTTCATTATAAAGGGATATTTCCTTTTCATTAGCTGCTGTGGTAATCAACTCGAAATTCAGGCTGACAACATCTGCGATTTTTAAGTATTGCGGGTTATATTCCATCCTTCCCATTTGTGCACGTGACCAGTTTAATAGATTTTCAAGGAATTCAAACAAACTGTTTGCCGCTTTGTGCATAGTTTTAGCGACCCTTGCAATCTCCCCAGGTTCAAGCTGGGCATATTCCGTTGAAAGCAATTCCGAAAGTCCTAGAAATCCGCTGAAGGGGCCACGTAAATCATGTGCAATTATCGAAAAGAATTTATCTTTTGTGGCAAGTGTATTCTTTAATTCTTCGCTTGTTTCTTCGAGCCTTTTGTTAAATTCAATAATTTTATCGGTGGCTAATTTTAAACTAAGGTGTGTATTCACCCTTGTTACAAGTTCAAGGGCATTAAAAGGCTTAGTCAAGTAATCTACTGCCCCAACTTGTAATCCCTTAATCACATCCTCTGTTTCAGACATTCCGGAAAGGAAAATAACCGGGATGTTCTTAGAATTTTCATCTTTTTTAAGGATTTCACATACCTCGAAGCCTGTCATCTCCGGCATCATAATATCGAGAAGAATAAGGTCAGGTTTTACATTTTCAACAACTTTAAGGGCTTGCTTTCCGTTAGAAGCGAATGATATCCTGTATCCTTCATTATTCAAAATGTTGCTTAAAACCTGAAGGTTGCGTGGGACATCATCCACAATTAGTATTAACGGGGCTTTCCCTGAATTTGATTTTTCAGCTTCCATAATCAGTTTAGGAAATGATCACTAAAGAAACCCTTGTCAAGTTTCTTGCTTGCGGAAAGGGTGGGATTCGAACCCACGGTACCCTTGCAGGTACACACGCTTTCCAGGCGTGCCAGTTAAGCCACTCCTGCACCTTTCCATCTCGCAATAAAATGTAAACTTATAAAATTTACATAACTTATTCAAAGAGTGAATAACGGCACATAAAGAGAATTTATGTGTTTTAATCTTCTTATATTTGTAATTCGTACTAAATTAATGAATGAATCCATAGAAAATAAAATAATTAATCGTAGAGGTTTTCTTGGGATGACCGGGCTTGCACTTGCCACAGTAACCGGTGTTACTCATTCATACACTTCTCAGCAGGATGCTATTTTTGCTAAGTCACAAATCAAACCAAATGTCATTATCCCTCCTGCTCTTGACAAAGGCTCAAAAGTTGCTATCCTGGCTTCAGCATCTCCTACAAGTATGGGAGAAATAGCAGTTACATTAAAATTCCTCAAAAAAAATGGTTTGGAAATTGAAATTGCTGATACTATTAAGAAGAATAAAAACAACCACAGGTATTTCTCTGCACCTGATGAAGAACGGCTTAATGAATTGAATGAATACCTGAACCGGGATGACATTAACTGCATAATGTTTGCCCGGGGCGGCTATGGAATTATGAGAATTATTGACGGTGTGGATTATGATGCAATCATTGCAAAACCCAAAGTAATTCTGGGTTTTAGCGATATATCCCCTCTTCTGCATTTTATTACTCAAAAGACAGGACTTCGAACATTTCATGGTCCTGTAGCTTCTGTATCGCTTAATAACTTCTCTTCTGAGCATATCAAAAAAGCAATATTTAAAAATCCGGAGAATAAAATAACCATTAACACTCCGGGAGCTGTTGTGTATAATGGTGATGATGTATCAGGCAAGTTGAATGGTGGCAACCTGACTATGATTTGCTCAACACTTGGTACTAAGTATGAAATTGACACAAAAGATAGAATCCTCTTCCTGGAGGAAGTTTCCGAGCATCCATATAAAATTGACAGGATGCTGACACAACTGAGGCTTGCCGGTAAGTTAGATGAAATAAAAGCATTTGTTTTTGGCTATATGAAAGGCCTGAATTACAGGCGTTCTTTTTACCCGAACAGGTCTTATACAATAAAAGAGGTTATTGAGCAAGTACTTGTCCCATTGGGCAAGCCTGTTGTACTTGGTTTGCCGTTCGGGCATGTGAAAGATCACTTCACAATACCGGTTGGAGCTAACGCAGAGATAGACAAATCTGGCAAAACTATGATAATTTACGGTCCGTTTGTAAATTAGATGAAATTTTTTCTCATTTATATTGTTACTTGTTTAAGTAACGGTGTGTATGTTTTGGTTTTTGATTATTTGAAAGAATGGGGTAGATGAATGGTACGGTTTATTACTGTTTCTTTATTTTGGGTGTTGTTCTGCACTGTTTTATCAGCTCAGACATTTTCCATATCGGAAATTAATGCCAGTGAATTTCCTAAAATAAAAGCAAGTTTTATTGCTCTCGATGGCAGCGGAAGGTCATACCAGGATCTTACAAAAGACAACTTCACTGTCTTGGAGAACAGCCAAAACATGGGGCCAACCTTAGGAGTTGAATGCATCTCGCGTGAAGATGACCCTGAAGTTAGCGTGGTACTGGTTCTGGACAAAAGTGGCTCTATGGATACTGATCCTGATGGCATTAGGCGTTGGAACTGGGTTGTTAAAGGAGCTACTTCTTTTATTAACACTCTTAAATTTGTTGGCAATACTGCAGTTGCTATTACTACATTTGCACGTTTTGCTGATGTTACCTGTCCATTTACTAACGATAAACAGGAATTGCTTGATTCACTGGCAACTGTAAAAGTTGCAGGAACTACAAGGTATGACGATCCTTTTATTGACCAATCCGCGGGTGTAGTTCCTTTATTAAGGGAAAGGTCAAGCGAATTAAGAAGAATCGTTGTTTTTCTGACCGATGGCTTGCCTGACAAGGAACCCGAAACCGGGAATATTATTGATTCACTACAGCAAACCAATATCCAGGTTTATTCTATAACGCTTCAGATGCCTATGAATGATGACCTGAGGAGAATTTCTAAAGAAACAGGTGGAGATGCTTTTGAGGTTTACACTGAAGAAGAGTTGGATGATATTTATAAATATATTGCTCTTGATGTTCAGACAAAAACACTTTGCTTCTTGTCCTGGATTTCAGAATATGGATGCGATGAAAGAAGCCGTACCCGCGATGTAAGCATCAGGTTCAAGAAGGATATAGCAGACCAGACAATTGAGCGCGAATACACTGCCCCGGTTTCAAGCATTGCTGATTTCGAGAAATCAACTAATATCCTCTCATTTGGTAATCCCGAAATTGGAATTGACGTATTTAATTCTGCTATTTTCATGCCAATCGTAACTGATTTCTACGTTGAGAATGTCAAAACTGAACCCTCAGGATACTTTACTGTATCAGACATAAGGATTAATGGGAATTCTGTTTCTCCCCCATTCCGGTTGGATTCCGGAACTAATGTGGAAGTTGAAGTTAAATTCACGCAAGCAGGTGCAAAACTTTACAGGCAGGCAGCCCTGGTTGTAGAGGGTACTCCATGCCCTCCTCAGGTTACTCTTGTGGGCGGTGCATCTAAAATATTAATACTTGAACCGGAAGACGGGACAGTGTTTTCAGTCTGCGATGAAGTAGATATTATCTGGGCAGGAATTGAACCAAATGTCCCCGTTAATCTGACTTACACTACTGACGGCGGTACAACATGGAGACCAATTGCAAGTGGCGCAACAGGTCTCCAATACCGATGGGAACCCCCTGTTGCGGGAGAAACATACCAAATTCGAGGTGTTGTAGCTTCTCAAAGTGAATACAGGTGGGCAAAATCATTTGGCGGACCTGAAGAAGATGCCGGTTCTTCTATCGTTGTACAAGATAACAATCTATTTGCATATGTAACGGGCCATTTTGATGGCCTCGCTAATTTTGGAGTAGAGAATAAAGAAAGCGTCAGGCTTAAAGACATATTCGTTATGAAACTCAACACTGACGGGAATCCTATTTGGGTTGAAGAGGCCGGAGGGCTTGGTGTTGACAGCGCCTCAGGTATTTGTATTGATCCTGCTAACAATGTCTATATTACAGGTACAGTCTATAAATCAGCAAAGTTTGGCAGCCTGACTCCTACTATTGAACAGGAAGACCTCCCCTACGCATTTATTGCGAGGTACCCGGAAGGTGGGGGCAATCCACGTGTGACGACTCTTGGCGCAAAAGGTGTATATACCGGTTTCAGGTGTTGGGCACAGCGCATCAAATATGTCCATGACGAAACTGATCCGAGGATTTTCATTCAGGGGCAGTACACAAGCAATATTCAGATAACCCTGCCCGGTGGTAAGCAAATCGGATTGCCAAGGAGGGATAATCCTACTACTTTCACAGCCGAATACGACATCGACCTGAATATTAAGGATATTTATTTAGGGGGTCCAAATGAAAATTATTCATCAAATGTTGCTATAGACTCTGATGGCAACACATACAGAACAGGCAAGTTTACCGGAACACAAAATTATGGTATCCATGAGATAACGAGCGATGGTAAAAATGATATCTTTGTAACCAAGTACGGAAGCACACCCGGCAGCGAGGGATTCAGCGGTGAATTTACCATTGAAGCTCCGGAAATAACCCTTAATCTTGAGACAGCTGACCTCGGACTATGTATCCTCGGTTCTTCCTGCTCTACTATTTTCCCGG
Organism: uncultured Hyphomicrobiales bacterium; assembly: GCA_964454975.1. Lineage (GTDB taxonomy): Bacteria > Bacteroidota > Ignavibacteria > Kapaibacteriales > UBA2268 > CAYVVD01. Next base: position 65,751 of record CAYVVD010000018.1, read on the forward strand.
CACTTCTTGAAAACACAGGCGATATTGACCTTGAAATTGAAAGTGTCGAAATCACGGGACTCAACCCCGACGATTTTAGTATTGCTACAAACCTTGTCGGTGAAATACTTGCGCCGGGTGAAATAGTAAACATAGAGCTTGTTATCACTCCTGATGAAATCGGCCCCCGCAATGCAAAACTTACGATTATCCCCGTTTGTGGCGAGATAGCATCTATTGCGCTTTATGGTGAAGGCGTTTGCGAAGGAGAAGCACAGCCGCTTGTTAATATCGGACAGGTAAATGTGAACATCACTGAAGAGTTTGACGTTGTTTGTATTTTCCGCAACCCTAATGATGCTATACTCGAAGTCAGGCCTGAACTTGTTCCTGACATTTCTGATCCCGGTGAATTTTGGTTTGTTGGAGGTGCACCCGGCACTATCAACCTGCAACCTGACAGCTGTGTCAGCTTTAGAATTGGCTTTAAACCGAATTTAGCAGGGATTAGAACCGTAAAAGTCCTTTATAACCTTGATGAACAGTGCGAATACGTTGAAAGCATCATACAGGGCGAAGGTGTTGATTCTGATATAATCGTTCATTCCATTAATTGGTTTGACAGACGTGTTCTCACTGTGAATGACTCTACATTTGAAATTTTCAATAACAGCGGACTCGCATCCACGATTGAATCAATAACAATAGATGATCCCAAGGGCAGGTTTGAATTCCCGGTTCCTTCACTCCCGTTTGATATCGGGGCGAATGAAACATACCCGATAACTGTTTCATTCAAACCAACAAGCGACGAGCAGGAATACGAAGCCGTAGTTACAATCAAAGTCAGGGGCAGTGACACCGAAATAAAGAAGACACTAATCGGACGCGGCGTAAGGCCAATGCTCGAAATGGAATGGGAATGTCCACCTTCAATTATTGTAGGCAAGCAATCGCAGGGTATCCTGACAGTTTCGAACGCAAGCATCTACGTTGATACATGGATTGAAAAAATGGAATTCAGAAACAACACTGGCGAGTTTGTATGGATTAACGGCCAGCCAATGAGTGTAACAATCGAAAAGGGTGAATCAATGAACTTCAACATTGGGCTGAATCCTACACAGGGCGGACAGTTCGGTGACCTAGTATATGCCTATGCCGATACTGCTATTGGCAACGGTGTTGATGCTCTCTTCGAGCCAATAAAACGTGCAGACCATGACGTGATTTGCAGCGCCGGCGGTGGTAGCACGGATGAAGTTGATTTCGGCGGTCAACTCCTTTGCGAAACCCGTGAATTACAATTCAGGATTGTCAATGACAACGACTTCCTCGAAATGATTCTTTACAAGGACAGTGTGCTGGTTACAGGAAATGAAGAAAAGGCATTTGATATCATTATGGATGACGACATCACTATAGAGGGCGGAAATTTTGCAGAAATTTCTATTGCATTCACTCCCCGCGAGGAAAAAGAATACAATGTGATTGCCACATTCATTAACTCACAGGGAACGGATGTTGTCGGACAGTTCCTCGGTACTGGCGAGGCTGTCTACCTCGATTCAGACAAAAAGGAATACAAGGTTGAGCCCGGTAATGACAACAATTTCGTGCTGAAAGCCAACATTGATGAATTGAAGAACCCCGTCGAAGAAATGATTATCAGCTTCGAATTCAACCAGGGGATGACCTACATCCACGAGGACAAGCTTGTAAATGAAATCGGCGCTAACTGGACATGGGAAACTCCCGCTCTTGTTGCAGACGGCCTCTACGAAATCCGAGGCACCGGCTCGCTTAACACTCCCTTCAACGGCGAACTGTTCACCCTGCCGTTCACGATATACCTTTCAGATACACAGGAATCGGGTATAATGGCTAAGGTGCTGCGCGGCGATTGCGACGTACCCACTTTCGGCAACATCACAATCAAGCTGGACAGTGTCTGCTTTGTTAATGGAAGGCTGGTTTCTATCAATGCGCAGGAGTTCGGCGGGCCGACCGTTATTCCAAATCCGCCGAAAGACGAAGTTAAAATCACATACAGTGTAGGGCTGAACATACAGACCAGCATCGAGATTATCAACTCATTTGGCGAGGTGGTTGCCGTTGTAGAAAACAAACGCATGAAACCTGGCTACTATGATGCAAGCCTGCCTGTAAGCGAGCTTAGCTCCGGTGTTTACTTCATCAGGATGCAGTCCGGACCTTACAGCCACACAGAGAAGATGATAATCAGCAAATAAGCGAATCGAAATAATGAAAAAATCCGGCACAGGGCCGGATTTTTTTTGAGGCGTTTCATTATCTTATCTGTCATGATAATTAACCATTTTTTAATTTCAAGGTGTTGACCTTTTGTGAGGTTTTACCGGAACTGTCTTTTTTGCCATTGATTATGATTTAATTTTTTCTTCAAATCCATAAAGTCGCGAAAACTCATCATACTCCTGTTGAAATGTTTTCTTTTGATGGTGTTTTTTTTGGTTATTGATATACTGAAATACTTTCTCAACGACTGATTCAGAAACAGAATACGAAACATATCCAGTTTGCCATGCGAATTTCTCAGCAATTAAATTGTTTTGATTGATGTAATGTGAGCTGCTGCCTTTGATCTGTTTAATAACCTCGGCAATAGATTTTTGTGGATTTAACAAAAACAAACAATGAATATGGTCGGGCATTCCGTTGATAATTCTCACCGGACAACCCTGCTCACGTAATTGCGCTGAAATAAATTCATACACTTTTTTCTCTATGGCACTGGAAATTAGCGGCATTCTCTCTTTTGTTGCCCATATGGCATGTATCCAAATTTTGTTGAATGAATGTGGCATAATTTATTTTCATTTTTAAACCGTTGAAACGGTTTGGTTATTCATCATGTCCTCTATAGCCCATGGTTTAAACCATGGGCTATGGATCGCATACGTTATGTTTTGAATGGATTTATCCATTTCCCTCTACAATCTCAATCTCCTCCTCCGTCAAATCATAAAGCTGGTAAACCAATTGGTCGATTTGGTTTTCTGAATCAGCGTGTATCCATATTTTATTGAATGAATGTGGCATTCTTGATCATTTTTTAAACCGTTGAAACGGCTTGGATTGTTCGTCATGTTCCACTACATAGCCCATGGTTTAAACCATGGGCTATGATGCGGCATCAATATGTTTTGAATGGATTTATCCATTTTCATTATAGCCCACGGTTTAAACCGTGGGCTATGTAGTGGCATCCGTTTTTATAAAAATGGTTTCAACCATTTCCCTCTACAATCTCAATCTCCTCCTCCGTCAAATCATAAAGCTGGTAAACCAATTGGTCTATTTGGTTTTCTAAATCGGTTGTATCGGCTGAAGGGTTTTGCTTTTTAATATGTAATATTTCACTAACCTTTTCAACGAAAACACTCTCATCTGATATTTCTTTAACAGGTATAGTCTCTAAAATGAATTTCTTGATTTCTTTAGAGTTTCCTTGTAATTCGGGAAAAGCATCTGTAAAACAGAATCGAAATAATGTTGAATTCAGAAAAGCAACTAGGTAATACAATTTCTCACCCGAAAGGATGAAACATTTATCATTTAAGAAATTACCATCGACATCAAGTGAAAATGGCAAAAACTTAGTCATATTGGGATATATGATTTTGGGCTTTGAAAAATCTTCCCAATAGGCAATTGAATCTTGTGTTTCAAACCATTCTCCCGAAGTGTTCTTTCTCGATTTTTCCTTTTTACCTTCCTGATTAATAAACGTTTCGCCTGTTTGCTTCAGCTTTGGTAAATATTGCTCTAAGTGTTTCTTTATGGCAGGATAAGTCTCAATATTAATTTTTAAACTTGGAAAAGTTCCAATTAAAAACAAATCAGAATTTTCAAAATAATACTTGTGAACATGCCGCCCTCGCAATAAGGGTTTAATCAATTCTTCACTTTTTGGGTCTTCTAAAATGAGTTTATTTTTTGTTTCTGCATCTATTACAAACGCATCATTAAAGCCTGTCAAAATTCCACGATTAATTTTTATATCCCAATCTTTTAGTGGTTTCCCACCCAATTCTACTTTTTCTTTGATAGCGTTTGCTTTAGGGTCGAGAATTATCCAAGAAGATTCGGGAAACTGAGATATGCTTGTATGATTTTGTTTAACCTCTTGAGATAAATTCAATAGTTTAGCTTGATCCTGTCGAGTAAAGCGAATTGCTTTAATTGGTTTTGGCTCACTTTGTTTCTTAGTAAAAGAGATAATGGACGTAAGTACGGTTGCACTTTCAAAAATCTCACAATCAGAAAGGTCAATTACTTCTAATAGCTGTGTTTTTTGATTGAAGTAAGTTCTCAGGCTTTGTCCATAATTTGTTCTCATCCATGCACTTCCCGTAATAAAACATAAAATTCCTCGCTGTTGCAGTATTTCATTTCCACGTTCGTAAAACAAGGCGTATAAATCGCCCATGCTTGAAAAGGTTTCAAAGTCAAACCTTTTTAGTTGTTCAGATATTTCTTTTATACTCTGCAACTGCACATAAGGCGGATTCCCAATCACCACATCAAAGCCCACAAAATCGCCATCATCATTCAGCACTTCGGGAAATTCAAATCGCCATTCAAAGGCGTTTTCAAAAATCTTGTTGGCTTTTATTTCTTCTATCTCAACTTCTAATTTATTAGTGTCTTCGGTCAGCTTTTCCACTTTCTTGTTCCAGGCGGCTTTTTCCTTTGGGCTCATATCAAAAAGATTCGGTTGTTGGGTAAGTTGAAATAGTTCCCCCTCTAATTTGCTTAGCTTCCTTACTTTGGGGTTGTACTTGGAAATTTCAGTTCTGAAATCCGATTTAATGTCGGCAATCAGCCTCTTCATTTCTCTTTTCTGCTCCTTGCTTTCAGCATTTCGGTAGGTGGCTACCGCTATTTTATACATATCGATCGACCATTTTTTTCCATGGAAAAATCCTTGGGCTATGGGTTCGTTGATCGGGAAGCGGCTCACCAGGGAGTTTCCGCATTTGATGTTGATGTCAATGTTTGGAAGCGTTTGCAATTCCCATAGCCCCGGGTTTGAACCGTGGGCTATGTCGGTTTTATAATACGCATTTTTCAAAAGCTCAATCCACAAGCGCAACCGGCAAATTTTTACTGAATTGGAATTGATGTCCACACCGAAAAGGCAATTTTCAATAATGGTTTGTTTCTCGTGAAAGAGTGTTTCTTGTATCCGCTGACTTTCCTTGTTTTTGGGGTTGTAGTCAAAAAGTTCGCCTTCTTCGTCCGTTACAATGAGCTCATCATTGACTACTTCCACCTCGTAGCGGTGCAGCGATTTTCCCTCTTTATCTTCCAGTATTTTGAGGTCATTTTTTACTGCAATTATTTCATTCAAGGCAGAAACCAAAAAATGCCCAGAACCCACAGCCGGATCACAGATTTTCAAGCTGTTTATGATCTCATTGGCCTGTTGTCTAGAAATTTTTTGAGGAACCAGTTCATAAATATCTTCAATCCTGTTAATCCCATAATCAGGAAAATCATTGTTCAGACAGTATTCGTTGAATTTTTGCACCACCGCTTTGCGAATGGATTCACGGCACATATACATGGTAATGAAGCCCGGGGTAAAAAACGAACCATCTTTGTAGCCGTTGATTTTCTCGAAAATCAATCCAAGCACAGAAGCGTTGATGAGTGATTTGTTTTCTTCCTGAATTTCTTCAGAACCTTCACTGCTGAAATCGTAGGCGTTCAGAAACTCAAACAAGTATTGCAGGGTGGTTAAACTTCCTGTTCTTTTTTTGCCTTGCTCGTTTTTTAGCACGGTTGACGAAATGATAGGAATGGTTTTATCATCTCTCAGGTTGCTGATAAAAAGTGTGTCTTGCTCAATTTCGGTTGGCTCAAAAAGCGAAGAATTGAGATAAGGAACTTTTTCAAAAACCTTAATTACATCTTCATTTCTCTCGTCATATTTCTTTGCCAATACCTGAAAAAACAAGC
>CAYVVD010000019.1:0-13813 GCA_964454975.1 uncultured Hyphomicrobiales bacterium
GGTTGAAAGCTCCAATCGGAACAACCAGCACGCCACCCCGCACCACAAGTTCCTGGGCGATTTCAAAATCAATCTGGGCGGTTTCGAGGGCAATTTCTTCGGTTCCGTGCTCAAACTCCAGCTCAGCAAGAAAGCGCACACGTGGAATGATTGTCGAGTACATGAATATATTGAAGCGGCGCATTTCCATAGAAAAGCCTTCAGTAACGCCGTCCTCAACAAAATAATTGGTATTTCCTTCCAAGTAACCGCCCACAGCAACAGTAGATGCCGTAAGCCTGTTTATAAAGGGCCTTTCGTATATCGCGTCCTGGACTGATGATGAATCGGTTTCGGCAGTCAGGCAGATGCTGCCGCTAATAAAAAACAAAATTATTATTTTCATTCCTTTCATATTTCACCGTTGATTTATTCGATGTGTATATAGATGTTCTTCTCGTCAGTTGTGACTTTAAACTTGTACAAGTCTTCTTCAGCAGGCGAAACAAGTACCTTGCCTGTATTTGAAAATTCACTGTCGTGGCATGGACAAACCAGTATATCTCCAACAGGATTCAGCTCGCATCTTTTGTGAGTACATTCCATCAGGACAGCGGTGTAATGGTCATTTCCGAGCTTAGCTACATAAACAGGAGTTGGCAGCATCAAGTGCTTTACCATTGCATAAGGCACCCCGGCAATATCTTCCTTGCTGACAACAAACTTTTTGCCGGATTCTTTATAGGATACAAATTTAGAGCTGCAACTGTTTAATACTGCAAGTCCGCCGCCAAGCAATAAACCGGCTGACAAAATCCCTGATGATTTAATAAAATTCCTTTTGTCCGGTTCCATATTATTCCTGCTGTGATTTACTGTAGATTATATTAAACTCTGAAATTTTTTGTGGCAAGTCCATCTCTACGTGCAAACCTTCTCAGAGTTAGCAATGAGATCGCCAATTTACAATGATTTCAGGAATTTTATAAGCTGAGTTTTTTCATTTGCTGACAAAGCCCTGAATTTTTCGCGGCTTGTTGCTCCTTCACCACCATGATACTCAATTGCTTCTTCTAATGTTGTTGCCCTGCCGTCATGGAGAAAGAATGTCTGCCCGCCTTGGGAATCCTCAGCAAGGCCAATACCCCACAAAGGAGCAGTGCGCCATTCAGAAGTTAGAGCTGAACCCTCTGTATAACCGTCGTCAAGCTCCGACCCCATGTCGTGCATAAGCAAATCAGTGTAAGGATAAAACTCTTTCCTGTCCAGCGCAGCTACATCAGAAGGGCCTGTCATCATAACAGGTGTGTGGCAGCCGTCGCATCCAATCTTGCTAAACAACTGTTCACCTGCTTTTACATCAGGATTATTTTCATCCCTGCGCGTCGGAGCTTTCAATGTACGTACATAAAATACAACGTTATTAACAATAAAAGTTCCCACTTCCGGACTATCCACGTTATCGCCGGACTGTAAACCGGATTTGTAATTGCGAGGGTCGTGCGGGCGAAATTCACTCGTAATGCCCATGTCCTCGTTGTAAGCATTAACTACCTGGTGGAGCAGGTTGATTGCGCCGGCTTTTTTTCCAAACCTTCCGATATACATACCGTTATTTCCAATATTTGAAGGAGAGGGTTGAAAATAGTCCGGTGGGATTAAATAATTTGGAACTCCTGATATACCATCTCCATCTGAATCTTCAGGATCTGCAAGCGATAGCAGTGCCTCGTCCGGTACCGCCTCGAGAAATCCTAATCCGGTAACAGCCGGAGCCAGAAGCTTTGTTACACCTGTGGCTTCGGCAGGAATTTCTTCCGGTGGAAATCCTGCAATAGCCCTTCCCTGCAACTGCGGGCCACCTAATTTAAGCAAGTGGTCAAATTGTCCATTATTATCCCTGCCAAATCGTGTCAACATAGTAAGAGGATGGCCTTTGCCATCACCAACGTGACAGCTTTCACATGATGTACTTACGAATATCGGCCCGAGGCCTTCCGCTGCGCTGAATACCTTCGCAAATTCTCCATCACCAATTAAATGTGTTTTCATTTGCTCATTTGTCAAGCCATCCATCGGTTCAGCCAGCACATCTGCTGATTCAGGCGCCGGTGGAAGAATTTCCGTACAGGAAACAGCAGCAACAATTACTATTAGTGGAACTAAGTACCTGATAAATCTCATATTTTACTCCATAATCTACTGAGAAACTGATTTCTTAATCTCAATGAAGCAAAAATAATAAAATAAGTTAGGGTTGCCTAATTATTATATTAGGCATAACTAAATATTAAAATTCATATTTCAAGGAAATCGCCAGGCTCCTGAAAGAGAGAGGCTTCTCGGAATCTATGGGTGTAAAGATATCATTCGAGCGGAGATTATAAATGAGCGCGTTTATCGCGGTTTGGTAAATAATATATAGAAGAGGATAATCGCCTTCGTAGTCTTCGGCGATTTCTTCTGACAGGAATTTGTGCCAGTTTAGCAGAGCTGTTTCAAGCAAAAAACCGGGTAACCAGTTGCCAAATCGCCAGTCAGGTACTGAGTGCAGATGATTGTATGATATTCCGGCATTCAAAAAATCGAACAGCTTCAATTCGGTGGAAAATTCGTATCCCATACCAAATTTAATTGTTTCATCGTATATTTCGAATTCATTGCGCTCTTCTACCTCCCAGGGGACTACCTCAAAATCTGTTCTTGTCCAGGCAAAGTAGTTCGACGTCGTGATATTGAAATCAGGAGAATCATAATTAACAAATTCCCACCCGCTGCCATAACCCAGCGAGAACGTCCAGGAATCTATAGTGAAGTAGTCAGTTTCTATATTTTTGGGACGGAAATGGGAAGAAGTGTTTTTAAAAGATGTGAATTGCTCAGAATAATGCCATGCACTGTCCGCTCCTGGATAAAGAAGTTTCTGGATAAAGCCGTATGTAATCCGGGTATCAAAGGCAATTGACAGGTCAGACTTTACAATATTATCATTGAATACAGCCCAGTTTGGGCCGTAATTAATCTCAAGGAAATACCTATTTACTTGCTTAATTACTTTAGGCCTGAGGCTTTCAAGAAATTCATCAGTTGGCGGTTTAGCTGTTACTAATCCTGAATTCAAAAGAAGAAGGAAGCTAAGAATTATATTTATTTCTCTCATCATTTAGAATCAGGCACTGGCAATTCTTTGAATTATTGCCTGGAGTTCCTTTCTTCCCTCCCCAGTTACTGAAGAAAATGGCAGAGTTTCCGTGCAATATTTGCATAGCTTTACGAGGTTACTTACTTGCTCAATCCTTTCAGCTTTTAGTTTATCAGAAATCTTGTCACATTTAGTAAGAATCACCATGAATTCACGCTTGTGGTTTTCCAGCCACTCAATTAGCGACAAGTCGACAGCTGTAGGATCATGCCTGCTGTCCACAAGCGAACACGCCAGAACAAGATCCTTTCTTTTCTCAAGGTATTCGAAGTTCAGCTTTGTCCATTTTTCACTGAAAGCCTTGCCGACAGCAGCATAGCCAAATCCCGGCATATCCACAAGCATCCATTTACCTTCAATATTGAAAAAATTTATTTCGCGGGTTTTTCCAGGTGTAGAGCTTGTGCGGGCGAGATTTTTTCTGTTTACTATAGTATTGATTAGCGAAGATTTGCCCACATTTGACCTGCCTGCAAAAGCAATTTCCGGAATGTCTGGCTCGGGGAAATCAATTACTGAAACAGCACCTTTTACAAACTCAGCATTATAAGTTTTCATTCTTCTTTCTCATCAGTGTCTTCATTATCACCAATTAATCCAACAACTCCTTCATCATCAAGGGATTCAATCTGCCTCAGTTTACGGTTAATAGCCCTTGTTCTTGTCCCAACAAGTTTGTCAATGTCCTCGCCTGCTTTTGCTATATTTTTCTTGGCAGTCTCAAGTGCATTCCCAAAATTTTCAAATTCAGCCTTTACGGCACCCAGTACCTGCCATACTTCGCTGCTCCTCTTTTCAATTGCAAGCGTCCTGAAGCCAATCTGCAGGCTGCTAAGGAGCGCTGTTAATGTAGTCGGGCCGGTAATCACAATTTTTTGTTTTCTTCGAATGCTTTCAAAAAGCCCGGCATCGCGCAAAACCTCTGCAAACAAACCTTCAGTCGGGAGGAACATAATCGCGAAATCTGTTGTGTTCGGAGGGCTGATATATTTAGAACTGATATCCTGGGCAAACTTTGTTATCTGCGAATTTAATACCCGCCGTTTTGCGGAAATGTTTTCCTTATCCCCTTCATCATAAGCTTCGATTAGCTGGTTGTAGCTTTCAAGCGGAAATTTAGAATCAATAGGAAGATAGACCGGGTTTTCATCATCTTTTCCGGGTAGCTTAATAGCGTATTCAACAAATCCGAGTGAGTTTTCAACCGGCTTGTAGTTACTGATGTACTGGCTTGGCGTAAGAATCTCGGTAATAAGATTGTCGAGCTGGATTTCCCCGATTATTCCTTTAGTTTTTACATTAGTTAGAGCTTTTTTTAGTCCTCCTACATCAGCAGCTAACTCCCGCATCTCGCCGAGTCCTTTTTGAACATTCTCCAGGTTTTCGGATACCCTTTTGAATGACATTTCAAGTTTCTTCTCAAGTGCGTCCTGAAGCTTTTCATTTACGGTTTCGCGCATTTTGTCTAACTGGCCGGAGCTGTCAAGCCTGATTTCCTCCAATTTCTTTTCTACCACTTCCCGCATTTTGTCCAAGCCGTCTTCGTTTTTCTGAGTAAGCTCATTAATTCTTTTCGAAAATTCCTCGAGCCTCTCCTTTTGAACGTCAGAAATATCGCTTATTCTCTGGGACACCTGCCTCGAAAATGAATCAAAGGATTTACCCAGTTCATCCCTGTTTTCGCGGGATATGCTAAGCACTTCTTCGCGGTTCTTGGAAAAATCATCCTTCTGCCCGCTTTCGAGTTTTGCAAAGAGTGTCTTCAGCTCGCTGATATTCTCTTCCGCCTGCTTAAAACCATTGTCACGTTTTCGCGTAAACAAAATTAAAAGTATAATAAATGCTAATATCTGGAGTGTAACCAGTATGATAAGGAGTGTGTCGGACATAATAGTACTTAAGTTAAACCTAAAATTTGCTTAATGAAAATAATTTATCAAATTGCACAGACTGCTAAATTAAAAATTATCCTATATTATTTTTTTTCTTTTAACACTTAATATGAGTAATCATGAAAATCAGGCTTTTTAATTCACTAACCAGGAAGGTAGAGGACTTCAGACCGGTTGATGACAACCTGGTAAGAATCTATTCATGCGGCCCTACTGTTTACAACTATGCACACATTGGTAATATGCGCGCTTTCCTGTTTGCAGACCTTCTTCAAAGAGTAATCCGAATTGTTGGCGGATATGATGTACGCTGGGTGATGAATATTACTAACATAGATGACAAAACAATTCGCGGCAGCTCATTCAACAGCCCTGCATGGCTTACTGAAATGGGCAGGCAAACCAAAGACCCCAAGGAGAACCTCAGGCTGTTTACCGAATATTATGAGAATGAATTTATCAGCGATATTAAAAAGCTTGGTGTTAAAACTGAGGACTTCTTTGCCCTCCCTCGCGCAACAGACTTTATTCCTCACATACAGGAATTAATTAAAAAGATCTATGACAACGGATACGCTTACGTATCTGATGGTTCGGTCTATTTCGATGTATCAAAATGGCGCCAGACGGACCTCTACGGCAAACTTCACAAAATTGATTTTGAAAATTTCAGGCATGGTGTAAGGATTGATGCTGACCAGTATGACAGGGAGCAGGTAAGCGATTTTGTGCTCTGGAAGGCTAAAAAAGAAAATGAACCATCATGGGACTACCTGCTTGACAGCATGAATTGCGATGGCCGGCCGGGCTGGCATATAGAATGCTCTACAATGGAATATGAAATGCTTGGTTTGCCTTTCGATATTCATACAGGTGGCATAGACCTGAAATTCCCTCATCACGAGGATGAAATTGCACAGAGCAAAGCCGGCTACGGCAAGGAGCCTACTGTTTATTGGTGCCACAATGAATTTCTCGAGGTCGAGGGCGAGAAAATGAGTAAATCTCGTGGAAACTTTTACACATTGCGTGACCTGCTGCATAAATATATTGACCCGCTTGACTTGCGCTATTCTATGCTTGCATCACATTACGGTTCGATTTTCAACTTCACTTTTGACGGCTTGAAATCTGCAACAAAAGCACGCGCACGGATTCAGGAATATATTTACCAGCTCTTTGATAAAAAGCATGGTTCATCGCATTACGATGTGAATATGCTGAAGGATAAAGTATTTGCAGAATTGGCAAATGACCTGCACACACCTAAAGCGCTTGCACATCTTTTCACATTTATAAATGAGAATCAGCCTGAGAAATTAGCCTCGGAAACAAAGCAAGAATTAATTGAATTTTTTGAATCGCTAAATCATATTTTTGAAGTTTGGGATATTGAAGCGAAATCGAAGGTAGCCAATAACATACCGCACAAAATAAAGGAACTTGCGGACAGAAGAATCGAAGCGAAAAAAGCCCGGAACTGGGAATTAGCAGATGAAATCCGTGATGAAATTCTTAATTCGGGATTCGTTATCAAAGATACAAAAGACTCCTATATCCTGGAAAAGAAGAAATAAGCCAATGGAACAATTGAAAGCGGGAATAATCGGCATGGGCAAACTCGGCAGTGCCCTTCTTCAGGAATATTCCCGGCATTCACTAATTAAGTGGGTTGTTTCAGGCAAATCTAATCTTAATTTACCTGAAGATGTAAAATTTCTTAATCCCGATAAGCTTCTTCCGGTCAATTCTGTTAATTTCATTTTATTATGTGTGCCGGACAGGTCAATTGAAGAGGTTGCCGAATCCTTTTCAATAAAATACCACGACAAACTCAAAGGGAAAACAATAGTCCATTTTTCCGGCGCTCACGGGAGAAAGCTATTAGATTTTGTTGAGAATTATGGAGCTAAGCCTGTTGCTGCCCACCCTTACCAGACTTTCTTTTATTATACTGATTCAGTTTTCAGGGATGTCCCCTGGGGAGTTGATGCTGATGAAACTGGCTTTAAACCCATCAGTGAATTTATTGCTCTTTCAGGTGGTAAAGCCATTAACATTTCACATTTCACCCCCGGGCAAAGGGCTTTATACCACGCATCCGCAGTAGCTGCATCCAATTTCCTTACTGCAGTAACAGCACTTGGGGCAGAGTTAGCAATAAATATCGGAATCAGCCCGGATGATTTTTTATCTAAGATTATAATGACAAGCGCTGAGAACACAATAAGGAATATATCTGAAGACAGAGGCCCGGCTTTAACCGGCCCGATTGCCAGGGGTGATGAAAATACACTTGGCAGGCATTTAAAAGCAATGGAGAACTACCCTGAGTTGTTTTCAGCTTATAAAAAGTATGCAGAAGCTACTACCGGACTGGATAGATATTTCCGAACAAAAGATTCATGAGAAATACCTAATTAGGATTACCTTGTTCCTTCAATTTCCCGCCAAAAATAAACGGAATTAAGACCGGGACCAATGTGATCACCGGGTAAAAACCAATTACCGCATCGTGGAAATTCAGGAAGCTTGTCAGGTTCATAATTATATTTATAAAAACCATGAAATACCAGAATTCTCTGTCTGATGAAGAAAGCTTCTTGGAGAATAATTTCTTAAAGAAAACGGCAATAGCAGATATTATCAGCAGACATGAAGAATAGAATAGAATTACCATCGTTGCTTTATGGCTTGATACTACTTCAAAAGGATTCGGGAAAGTAACATCAAATTTCCTCCAGGAATTTAGATGAGTAAGAAAGAAATTTTCGATTGGATTTTCTATAGCATAACAAAGAACAATAAAAACAGCGATCATAGCAGGTATAAATCCGGAAAGGTAGATAAACGAAGTCTTTAGTGATTCAAATATCCTATTTTTTAATACGGCTATGTCTTGGTACTTTCCAAATTCCATCCAGAAAAAAAGCTGGAATACGGCGCCAATAATAAAGAGGCCGATAACAGGATTGAATGAAACAAGAGGAGCAGTTAATACACCCACTAATACTGGCCATGCAGACTTCCTTCTGTGGTAAAACAATAAGATAATGAAAGTTATAATAGAAATAGTCACTGCTGAATACTCAAGATTAACATCAACCGGGTTAATCAGTAAATAGATAAAATTGAGAGTTATAAATCCTGTCAGAGCCCATCCATTCTTATAAACCAGTGCTATTGATCTATATATAAAAAGGGCCGCGATGGATTTCAAAAGGATAGAAAGGTATTCATTAACACTCGAAGGATTCAAAACAACAAATAAAAATAAAAAGCCGCCGAAAAGTACGGCGGCTTCAACTAAAAGCTGTTTAACTCTTTGGCTCATTATTGATTTTATTCTTCAACTTTTGTAATAGTAATCTCGACTTTCTCATTCGGATTGTCTTTAGAGTCGCGGGGTACTTTCGCGATATAATCCACAAGTTCAATACCTTCCAGTACCTGGCCATAAACGGTGTACTGTCCGTCCAGGAAAGTCGCTTCGCCGTGGCAAATAAAGAATTGCGATGTTGCACTGTTCGGATCGTTTGAGCGAGCAGCAGATAAAATACCGGGCTTATGGCTAATATCATTGAACTCGGCTGGTACTTTGGTTTGTGAAGGATCGCCGTATCCCCAGGTTTCCTTTGGCCCGTTCTTCGAATTCGGGTCACCACCCTGGATCATGAATCCCGGAATTACACGGTGGAACGCTGTGCCATTATAGAAGCCAATAGTAACCAGGCTGTCAAAATTATGTGCATGCTTGGGCGAAATATCAGGGAAGGTTTCAAGGACGATTGTTCCTTTATCTTCACCACCATGAGTGACTGATATTTCATATTTCGGCCTTGGGTTGCCGGATTCATTAGGAATTGTTTCTGCAGAAAGATCGGGTGTGGACATAGTCAATACCAAAATTAATGTGAACAAAGTTAGGATAAATTTCATCTATCACTCCTGTTGTTATTAAATAATCCCATAATAAGCCAATGCTACAACTGCAATGCCCAAAACAATACGATAGGCAATAAATAATATTGTCGAATTTCGCTTCAAGTAAGAGATTAGAAAGGCTATTGCGGCGTAACCTGAAATGGCTGAAAACAAGGTTGCTATGCTTAGCGTAATGATTTCATCTTTTGTAATATAATCAAGTGATTCATAGAATTCAAGCAGACCGCTCCCGAACACAGCCGGAATACTCAAAAGGAAAGAAAAACGTGCTGCTACATCACGTTTTAGCCCCATAAATAATCCGGCAGTGATAGTAGTACCCGAGCGGGATGCTCCCGGCAACAGGGCAAGGCACTGCGCAAATCCTACACCAATCGCATCTTTTATTGTTAATTCATTTATTTCTTTTTTGAAGCTTGCGGTTTTTTCAGCAATAAATAGAATTACTGCCAGGCCAATCAGGCTGAAACCTATAACGTATGGATCTTTGGTTATCGAGCCCTCAATAATTTTTTTTACAGCCAGTCCAACGATTATAATTGGTATCGAGCCGAGAATTATAAGCCAGCCCATACGAGAATCGTGCGATTGCCTTTCAAGTTTCTTCCTTTGTGTAAAATTATCTTTAATAAATGCTGCCGGAATTGATTTAAGCTCTTTTGCGAAGTAAGCCAGTACTGCTGCAAGAGTACCCAATTGTATTACTGCAATAAATGCTGTCCATCGTTCAGGATGTGCAGGGTCAACAAGCCCCATCAATTTCCCTGCAATTGTCAGGTGAGCTGTGCTACTTATCGGAATAAATTCAGAGAGCCCCTGTATAATGCCAAGAATAATGGCTTCTATTATGCTCATAAAGAAAGTATCCATAAAGAAATAATTTGAGAGTTTAAAATTATGGAATTTTAATGAATCATCAATGTAATGCTTCGACTTGGCTCAGAACGCCAACTTATTAGACTAAATAATTTTAGTGTCACACTGTACGAATTCGAAGTATGGTGATTTTCTTAAGAAAAATCAGTTCCCTCTCATTCTCCAATAAAAATTCCGCTGTTACTTGTTTAATCATTAATTTTGTTTTTTTGAATTATCGTGAATTTGAAATGACATCGAATGAGATAAGGCAATCTTTTTTAAGCTTTTTCGAGGGAAAGCAGCACAGGATTGTTCCAAGCGCACCTGTTATTCCACATGGCGACCCTACATTATTATTCACAAATGCCGGAATGAACCAGTTCAAAGACGTGTTTCTTGGTTCGGGTAAAAGAGACTATACAAGGGCTACTGATACCCAGAAATGCATCAGGGTTAGCGGCAAACACAATGACCTCGAGGAAGTTGGTGTTGATACATACCACCACACATTTTTTGAGATGCTTGGCAATTGGAGTTTTGGAGATTATTACAAAGAAGAAGCTATTGAATGGGCATGGGAATTATTAACTGAAGTATGGAAGTTACCTAAAGACCGTCTTTTTGCAACAGTTTTCCGAACTGATGATGAAGCTTTCGAATTGTGGAAAAACTACCTCCCGGAGGAACGGATACTCCGTTTTGACGAGAAAGATAATTTTTGGGAGATGGGCGACACAGGCCCCTGTGGCCCCTGCAGTGAAATCCATTTTGACAGAACCCCCGATAAATCCGGCGCCAGTCTTGTAAATGCAGATTCGCCGGACGTAATCGAAATCTGGAACCTTGTTTTTATTCAGTACAATCGCAAACCGGATGGCCATCTCGAGGAGCTCTCTGCAAAGCACGTTGATACAGGCATGGGCTTTGAGAGAATTTGTGCCGTTATCCAGGATAAAAATTCCAACTATGACACTGATGTTTTCCAGCCCGTAATTGAAAAAATTGAAGAATTAAGCAGTAAAAAATATTCCGGGGACCTCGATAATAAAGACGGCATAGCTATGCGTGTTATCGCTGACCATGTCCGTACGGTTTCATTTGCAATCGCAGATGGAGCCCTGCCCGGAAATGAAGGCCGGGGATATGTACTGAGAAGGATTCTGCGCAGGGGGTTACGATTTGCAAGGAACCTGGGTTTCACCGAACCTGTTATATATAAGCTGCTCCCTACCCTGGCAGGTAATATGGGCGGACAGTTCCCTGAACTTAGGCAAAATCTTCAGACTATTGAAAAAGTTATAAAAGGAGAAGAAGAGTCTTTTCTACAAACACTCGAACGTGGATTGGAAAAATTCGAAGAGATTACGCAACCCTTTATCACACGATTCAACGAAGAGGAAAAAAAAATTGTTGCGCTCGATTCTAAAGCAAGGGAATTACTTCTAAATGAGGCGAAGAGCCTTGATAAATACATGGTTCTTATATACAACCGTACAGCAACAATCTATGGGTTAGAAAGGGTTGACGCCATTGAAACGATTCAGAAACTTGCCTATGAAAATCTTTCCAGGATTGATGAAAAGCAGCTTGCAATCCAAAGAGACAGGAACAGGACATTCTATGGGACCTTAAACGAACTGATTAGCACTATTGATGAAATTCCTCAGCTTGATATAGAAACTGCTTTAAACAAAATATTCAAAAATATCCTGAATAATATCCGATTTGAACAGGGTGACGAAGCGGCAAAAGATTACGTTAATGAAACAATCAGTGAAGTAAATGAGAGACTTGACAAAGCATTTGCACCAGTAATTGAGGAAAGGAATACCATTCACAGTGCATTGCATGGAATTGGCGAGAGTATCCCGGGGGAAGATGCGTTTTTAATTTATGACAGCTTTGGTTTCCCACTTGACCTGACAGAATTACTTGCCCGCGAACTTGGGCTTAAAGTGGACATCTATAAGTTCAATGAGAAAATGAAGGAGCAGCGCGAACGATCGAGGAAAGCAAGGAAGATAGCATCACAGCAACTTGAGCTACCTGAGTTTGAAGGTAAATCCACATTTACGGGTTATGATAGTTTTGAGGAGGAGGCGAAAGTCCTCTTTACCAATGACAACCAGGTTGTTCTTGACAAAACTCCATTCTATGTTGAAAGCGGAGGGCAGGTTTCGGATACCGGTTCAATTACAATTGCCGGAGAGAGTTACGATGTAACCGATGTCCGGAAATCCGGGGATGCAATTGTGCATATATGCGACCGTGAAGTTGAGCCTCTCTTCGGAGCATCAGCATTAGCAAAGATTGATGGAAAGCGGCGGAGGGCAATTATGCGCAACCACTCGGTTACTCATCTCTTTCATGAGGCTCTCAGGCAAGTGCTAGGTAATCATGTCCAACAGCAGGGATCACTCGTAGCGCCGGATTACATGCGTTTTGATTTCAACCATTTTGAAAAAGTCAGCGCCGGTGAGATAAGACAAATTGAGGAAATAGTAAACAACAAAATCCTGGAATCTGTTCCTGTGCAAACACAAATCCTGAACATGGAAGAAGCAAGAAAGAACCCTAAAATCAAGATGTTTTTCGGTGATAAATATGGTGACGTTGTACGCACGGTAATTATGGATGATCAGTATTCAATAGAGCTTTGTGGCGGTACACACGTTAGCAATACAAGCGAAATCGGATTGTTCAAGATTACGTCGGAATCTTCTATTGCCGCCGGCATCAGGCGCGTTGAAGCAATCACCGGCGAGGGTATAGAAAAGTTCATTCATACGCTCGAATCGAAGCTTGAAGAGCAAAAAAGGGATTCTTCCAAACTACAGGAAAAAATAAAGCAGCTTGAAAAAGAACTATCAGAGCATAAACTATCACAAGCTTCAAATATACTGACAGACCTTGTCAAGCAAGCTGTTAAGTTCGATGGCATACGCATCGTAACGGGCAAAGTAGATGCTGAAAACATGGACGCCCTCCGCAACCTCGCAGAAAACCTGCGAAATGAACTTGGCAATTCGGGTATTGGCCTGCTTGCAATTCATGACGGCGAAAAGGTGCAGCTTGCCTGCATAAGCACAGACGATATTAAAGACAAATACCCTGCCGGCATGTTAGTTGGCGCAGCAGCAAAAACACTTGGCGGCGGTGGGGGCGGCAAACCCCATCTTGCAACTGCAGGAGGCAGAAATATCGAAGCCTTGGAACCACTTCTAAAAGATGGTTTTTTAAAGATTGTGAAGGGGATGAGAAGATAAGGATTGTCACACTGAACGCCTTGCAACGCCAGTGGCAATGGGAGTAATTTTGCAACTATAAAAAAAAACCGGGCTATTTACCCGGCTTATTTTTTCGATTCTTCCTTTTAATTCAGGCGAGTTCTTCATGCTCCACCCTTCTTCCAAGCTTTACAGGCATGTTCCAGTTAAATATATCAGGAAGCTCGCCATGTTGAATGCCCGTTATAGTATCATACATCTTCTGCGCGACAGTGCCTATTTTCTTGTCGTTGATAATGTAATCTTCACCATGGTAGTGAAGCAATCCAACAGGTGAAATAACAGCTGCAGTGCCGGTTCCGAATACTTCTTTCAAGCTTCCGTCCAGGTTAGCTTCAATTACTTCGTCAATTGTTATCGGCCTTTCGTTTGTTTTCATACCAAAAGAATGCGCAAGCTTAAGCACTGAATCCCTTGTAACTCCATTAAGGATTGAGCCTTGAGTAAGCGGCGGTGTTACTAATTCATCATTAATCACGAACATTATGTTCATAGCGCCTACTTCGTCAATGTATTTACGTTCAACCCCATCAAGCCAAAGCACTTGGGAGAATCCCATCTTTTTGGCTTTTTCACCGGCAAGAAGCGAGGCTGCATAGTTTGCTGCAGTTTTTGCCTGTCCAAGCCCGCCACGTACAGCCCGTACAAAT
>CAYVVD010000019.1:13823-57592 GCA_964454975.1 uncultured Hyphomicrobiales bacterium
AAATTCATCAGTAACAAGTATTTTCAGTGGGTTTAGGCCTTCAGGATAGTATGAAGCAACAGGTGATGTTACTATTATAAAATAATATGAGTCTGAAGCATGTACGCCGAGGAAGTTACCTGTTCCAAATGAAACCGGGCGAATATAAAGCGACCTGCCCTTTTCTTTAGGAACAAATTTGCTTTCAGTTTTTACGATTGTCTTTACAGCTTCCAGGAAGTCAGATTTCCTGTATGGCGGGATGCAAACCCTTATTGCAGAATTCCACATTCTTTTAGCATTCATTTCCGGTCGGAAAATATTTATGTTGCCATCAACGCTGTGGAATGCTTTTAAGCCTTCAAAAATTGATTGTCCGTAATGCAGGGTTGCGTTGCCGGGAGGTATTGCGAGCGGTTGATTAGGCAGGATCCTTCCCGGCAGCCACTGGCCTTCAATATATTCGGCAATGTACATGTGGTCAGAAAAATATTTACCAAAACCAAGGTTATCCCAGTCGATATTGTGATAGTTTGTTTCTTCGGCGAGCGTAATAGAAATATTACTCATTTTAGCCCCCTTTCATTATTCCGTTAATATCTGTCAGTTTCATTTCCCCCTTTCTTACCTATTAAATTGCCTGTAACAAAAGCATAAGTCGTGTTTAAATCACGGGGTACGTCCTTTAATAGTTCAATCTCGGCTTTAGTAGCCTCATCCATTTCTCCGTATTCATCAAGCATTATACCGGCTGACTTATAATTACCTTCAGCCTGCAATGTTAAAACTTTGCCTGCAAGTTCGGATACTACGTCAAAAAACTTGTCATTGTTAATTGTGTATTTATCGTTTTCCCCCTTAACTATTGCTCTGTGTTTGCGGAGATAATTCAGTTGAATCATGTTTGCTTTGCCATGTGCTTCTTCTATTCCAAACCTTATAGAACGGTAAAGCCCTGCAACAAATGTTACAACGGTTTTCTGAACACGTTCATCATCAATCAGCCCCATCTCCTTCATTATACTAATATTATGCATTCCCACAATATCAGCTTTCAATTCTTCGATTGCAGAGTATCGTTCTTTGAGCGCCTTCCTGACAGTAAGCTCGGGCTTACCATAAACATATCCCCTGCCTAATGTATGAGAAACCTCGTGAAGGGTAACAAAGCTTGTAAAGGCATTCCCGTCCACAAATTGATGGAGTGATTCATCAAGCATCACTTTTGAAATTGGAATTACAATTTTATTGAATTTGGCTTCCATCATGTTCTTATACATAGACTTTTTAGCGCCCTTTGTTTTGTGCACACGCGGGTCATTTGGCAGTGAAGCAGCTATCGTTTTCACTCCTTTCTGGCAATCCCCACCAAAATATACAACATTCACAACCTGGAGGATGTTTCCTTTCCCTGCACTCTCACGAATGTATTTCTTATCATAAGGTAGTTTTTGTTCAAAGTTATCGATATTTTGCTCGAACAGTTCCAGTTCCTTAGTTGCCAGGACATCCCTAACCATTACTACTGATTCGTAGGCGGTTTTATAGTTGAAGAGGCCATCTTCATAATTTTCAATTGGACCGATCACAATGTCAATATCGTTATCGGCCAGGTCCATCCATGCCATATCGCTTTTGAAATAATCATCTTTGCGTATGCCTTCTGCTCTAAGTGTCAGGTAATTCTTCAAAGTCGGGTTTTCAGCATAGGAGGCTGCTTCCTCAAGTTTTGCAGCCAGTTTTTCAGTTTCAGGATACATTTCATGGTAAGGAACACCTTTTAGCCTTGCGTTCTGCCTAACAACAATTGTGTACTGGTTTTCAAGTTCTTCCCGCAAATTGGGATATTCCTGAATTGTTTGCTCAAACTCTTCCTTGGTAATATTAACCGGATAGAATGCTCCACCTTCGGGTCTTTTTTCAGGCCCTTCCCCTACAAACCGTTCATTGTCATAAATGGCGTCGTAGGGACCGTAATTAATAAGAACATATTCGAGGTTTTTTCGGGAAGATTCCGTATCAGCCTTTTTCAAAGAATCCCTTACCGGGATTGAAGAATGGGATGTCTGTTTCCAGAAAATACCATCAGCAATTACTCCGGCTTCGACTAATAATTCAATGACCTTTATTTGTGAATCGCTCAGGTGGCTTAAATCAGCTTCAATAATGGTAGGCGAGTAGGCATCAATTTTACTTTGTAATTCACTGAAATCCTCTACGGGCATATTTTCTTCTTTTGGTGTTTTGTTATTACATGAAATAATTACCGCTGCAATCAGCATCATCAATATTTTATATCTGATTTTCATTTACTGAACAATGCCCCATAGTTAAAGAACGATATCTGATTTAGTCTTGTAATATACGTCAAAAGCGGCATAAGTACAAGGGAATTCGGCACAGCAAACTATTTTTAACAGATTAGTTGCCGGATATTTCAACCGTCTTGAGATACTTCTTCCAGCCTATCCAACCTGACTCCAAGGCCATTACATTATTATAGCCAAGTGCTTTTAGAATGCTATATCCATGAGCACTTCTCTTGCTTGTATGGCAATATAAAATTATCCTGTCAGATTTGTTTAATTCAGGAATTCTCGTCTCTAATTCCTCAGACAACCTGCCAAGTGGCAAGTGTACTGCACCTTTTATATGCCCCCGCGAATATTCCCATGTCTCCCGTACATCAATCAATCTAAAATCTGAAGAGTTTTTTTTTAATTCAGAGAATTTTTCATTACTGATGTATTTGACATTGCCCGGTTCGGCAGAAAGACATGCAAAGCCATGCAGTAGAATAAAAAAAGGTATAAATATACGGCTGCCGGCAAACATGTCGGTTTTAAATCTATTATTTAATAACATTCCTGACCTTTTGGAATTAAATACGTTTTTCCTAACGAAAAATAGCGGCTAAAATTTTAGCGGGCGAGCCATGTTTCTAAATTGTTCTAAATACTAAAAATACATATTAATTAAGTATATTTGCCGGCAATGAAATCCCTGTTTTATAAACCTGATTATAAATTATGATAGTAATGAAATTCGGCGGAACTTCCGTCAAAGATACCGAAGCATATAAGAGAGTAGCAGAAATTATACTGGCCGCAAAAGGAAAAAAACTGATTGTTGTATCTGCAATCTCGGGAGTTACTAACCTGTTGACCGAGATAAACACATTCCTCGAAACAGGCAAACACGACATAGCAATGCAATCAGCATCCGAAATTGAGCTGAAGCACATTGAAATAGTTAGTGGATTAGACCTGGAAGATGAACTGGGCGATTATATTAAAGACAGGTTTAGAGAAGTTTACGACTTAATCAGGGCTATCAGCTTCTTAGGTGAAATTACGGATAAATCCCGCGATATGATTCTGAGTTATGGCGAAATTATTTCATCAAAGATTCTTGCATCCTATCTGAATAAGAAAACTGGTACAGAGCATATTGATTCACGGGAATTACTAAAAACAGACTCGAACTTCACAATGGCCGAGGTTGAATATGAAACTTCGAGCGAGTTGGTAAACGAACTTGTACCAACAGCTTTAAATAATGACGAAATTGTTGTATGCGGGGGTTTTATTGCCTCTGATGACAAAGGGAACACTACAACACTCGGGAGGGGTGGTTCTGACTATACCGCTGCTCTTTTTGCTTCAATGCTCGGCGCTGAACGACTTGAAATCTGGACCGATGTTGATGGTATAATGAGTTCAGACCCGCGAATTGTCAGCAACGCCAGACGTATCCTCAGGCTTTCTTATATAGAAGCAGCGGAGCTTGCATATTTTGGTGCTAAAGTCCTTCATCCAAAAACGATCTATCCTGCGATCAAAGCTAACATTCCTGTTTATATACGCAATTCCTTCAGGCCTGAAGTTTCGGGAACGGAAATATTGAATGATATTCCGGATACCAAAATCATCAAATCCATTGCTTATCGAAAAGGTGTTACAGTTATTAACATCCACTCAAACAGGATGCTCGGTGCTTACGGTTTTCTGTTCAGGGTATTTGAAATATTCAGCAAGCACAGGACATCTGTAGATATTGTCACTACTTCAGAGGTAAGTATCTCACTAACAATCGATAATGACGAAAAGCTCGAAGATATTCTAGAGGATTTAGATGAATTTGCAACTGCGATTGTAAGCTTTGATAAAGCTATAATTTCAGCAATTGGGGAAGGCATTAGGGACACAACGGGAATAGCAGCCCGCTTTTTTGGCGTTCTCGAAGGAATTAATGTCAAGATGGTGAGCATAGGAGCTTCGGAAGTCAATATAAGCATTGTTGTAGATGAAAGCGACCTTGAAGCTGCTGTTGAAACACTGCACAACGAGTTTTTCAGGAAAATTGAAATGCCTGAAGTGTTCCAGGCAATTGAAAATTAGGCGGATTAATTATGGAAATAATCGGAAACGTTGATATAAAGCATCTTGCAGAGGAATTTGGGACACCTCTTTATGTCTATGACAAGCGTAAAATTGAAAATAATTATTTCAAGTTAAGAAATGCTTTTCACAAGTTTTACGAAAAGACACTTATACACTATTCCGTAAAGGCTAACAACAACCTGCACATTCTTAGAATATTCCGGGACCTCGGCGCCGGAGTGGACTGTTCATCGCCTGTGGAGTTATTCCTGTCTAGAAAAGCAGGGTTCGTTAACCCAAGGATACTTTATACAGGTAATTACGAAAGCGTAGAAGACCTGAAGGCTTTGGCATTCGAAGACATCCGGCTTAACCTTGATGATATTGAATCATTTAAAAGGCTTTCGAAAATAAACGTCCCCAATATGCTTTCGTTCAGGATTAATCCCGGGCTGGGCCGTGGAGGTCATGAGCATATAACAACGGGTGGTACTGAAGCAAAATTCGGCATACCGTATGAAAAGGCATACGAAGCCTATAAGCTGGCAAAAGATAGTGGCGTAAAGCGATTTGGCATACACATGATGACAGGCTCGAACAATCTTGAACCATATTTCTTTGCCCAGATTGTTGACAAACTGCTGATAATTGCAGGAGAATTATTTTCGAAAATTGGTGAAAAACCTGTATATGTTGATATTGGTGGCGGGCTTGGCATACCATATTCTAGTGAAGAACCCGAGCTTAATGTAGAGAAAATGGCAGAACTGGTTGTTAATATTTTCAGGGAGCGTTGCGAAAAGAATGCTTTCGGCGAACCATACCTTATACTGGAACCAGGGCGTTATCTCGTAGGAAATGCAGGTAAACTTATATCAAAAGTAACGAGTATCAAAAAAAGCTATCGCAACTTTGTTGGTATTAACGCAGGCATGAACACGCTGCTGAGGCCTGCACTCTATGGCTCAAGGCACGAACTCTCGGTCTATGGCAGGGACAAAGGAACAAACACTTACAACATCTGCGGCCAGATATGCGAAAATGCAGATATTTTCCGGCGAAATGTACAATTGCCTGAAATGGAGGAGGGCGATATTTTGATTTTCCATGATGCCGGGGCTTATGGTTATGCAATGTCATCAAACTATAACGGCCGCCTGCGTCCTGCAGAAGTCCTTGTTGATGGTAATGAAGCAAAATTGATTAGGCGGAGGGAGACCATTGATGATATAATGGCAATGTTCATCGCTGAAAATGCTGAATCAGACTAAGTGGTCGCAATGGTTACCATAGATAAACAAAATATTGGTATAAGCAACCCGGAGGTGGTCACCGGGTTCATGCACGTTTCTCAGTAAAAGCCCCTGGATGCCTAAATCCTCGAAATTACCCGAAGCAAAGGCCATCTTGCCCTCTTGCTTATAAAAGATGAATATCCTTTGCTTATAGTACTTTTTTATTGAGCTCATCACTTTATCCTTATACATTTCCAACCTCAATTTCTCACCCATATTTAATACCAAGTGGTTATGCATTAGGTCGTGATTCTTCCGGTCGAGAACATGAAGCACCTTGTCGTTCTTATCGAGGTCAATGTTCAAAATATCTTTATATAATCCGGATATTTTCAATGACAAGCCTTTACTCGAAATTCCGTTCAGAACACCGTCATGCAAGGCAGGCTTGCCTCCGATGCAGGAGATCACATAAATATTTTTCCCGATGTGCTTCCTAATAAGCTCAACAATATTTACTGGTAAAAACATCTGCACCCATGATAAATTTCAATAGCTAATATATAAAATTTAATCCTTCAAAATCTGTCGCTTTAATTAGTTGTAACCAATTTGTTTGGCACACATATTGATTAATTAGTTTGAAAACGGAGCAATGGAATGAAATATGCATTAACAACACTGCTTATTCTGCTGACTTTTGCGTCCTTTTTATCCGGCGAGGAAGAGGACAAGGTCAGGAACAGGCTGTCTGAAATATCCTTTAACAATACAAACCTGGTTGAAGGGCTTTTTTCCCTGAAAGATACCAGGCCTTTTTCAATTATTCAATTTGATAAAACCATTGAAATGTACGAACATGAGTGGATTAAGCCCGAAACTCTCTCATCCTCATTGAATGATTCGGAAAAGAATACACTCTTAGAAAAAATCAGCGAGTACCTAAAATCAATGGATACAACAAAAAGAGAACGAATATTGATTGAACTGTCCAACTGGTGCATTGTAGATAAACAATTTGGTTTTATTACCGATGGCCTGAATATAAAAGAAAAAGACTTGCTGAGAGCTGTTCTTGTAACCGAACCTACTATGCGTGCTGTCAATAGCGCATCAATGCTAAGCGGCAGCGACTTTAGCGATGCAAATGAGATACAGATTAGCGAAGCGCTTACAGAGGCTAAAAACGCAATTGCAACTATGATCCTCAGCAGACAACTCAAGTATTATTCATCACTTTACAACAATTTATCAGAAATCACAGCGCAGTAAGCTATATCCCCGTTCCCCCCAGAACCTAATGCCGCTTCCCCCGGGAGTGGCATTATTTTTTTTGGAGTTTTGCAAACTGTAACATCAGGTTTTTCTTACCGATACCGTTAAAGTAAACTACAGCCTGGCGGTGGTTGCCCTCTCCTTTCAATCCTGTTATTTTACCTTCACCGAATTTTGAATGTTCTACTCTGTCGCCAACACTGAAATCAAAAACCTGTGGTTCCGTGGCTTTATTAGATTTCATTGAGGATTTTTTATTTTCAAAAAACAAACCTTGAGGGTGGGTTATCCTGTTGACCTTTGGTTCAGGCGGGAAACCGGCTTTAGTTTCTAAGTATTTTTTTTCAATTTCAGATAAAAATTTCGATGGTGATTGATATGACATCTCTCCGAAACGGGCACGTTTGACTGCATAAGTAAGGAACAGCTTCTGTTCGGCACGGGTCAAGCCAACGTACATAAGCCTGCGCTCTTCTTCTTCCTCGTCCGGATGGCTGTCTGCCCGGTTCAGAGGGAAAAGCCCCTGTTCAAGGCCTCCGATTATCACAACCGGAAATTCGAGCCCCTTTGCAGCATGAAGTGTCATTAATGTAACTTTATCACCCCACAGGTTTGTCTCATCAATATCCGAGACTAGCGCTATCTGCTGCATGTAATCTTCAAGGCCGGCATCCTTATTTTCCCGGAAATAGCGTGAAATATCCGAAAGCAATTGCTGGATATTGTTCCAGCGATCAAGAGCATCGTTAGTGCCTATTTCGCGGAACATCTGTAATAGCCCGGTTTCTTCAATGTATTCAATTGCTGTATGCGCCGGATTCCCTTCAGTCAGACTTTCCCTGTGTTTCAAAACCATGCCGGTGAAATCAACTGCTGAGTTTATTGCCTTTTTTTGTAACGACTCAATTTCCTGCGCGTTCTTAAATGCCTCGAAAAGTGATATCCCTTGTTTTATTGCATACCTCTCAAAATGCATAAGCGATGTCTTGCCAATACCACGCGGTGGTTCATTCAACACACGTTTGAGTGATTCTGAATCCTGCGGATTTAGTAATAACCGGATGTAAGCCATAGTATCTTTGATTTCCTTGCGCTTGTAAAAAGATATTCCGCCGACAATTGTGTACGGAATATTCAGCATACGCATGGAGTTTTCAATAGCAAGGGATTGGGCATTTGTCCGGTAAAGCACAGCAAAATCGCCGTAATTATATTCGTTCTGCTTTTCATCCTTTATTATCTGGGTGATTTTTAGCGCTTCTTCGCGGTCGTCATCAAGTGCAAACAGCTTTATTTTATCGCCATCCGGATTATCTGTCCAGAGTGTTTTCGGGATTTGCTTATTATTCTTTTTAATAACAGAATCCGCAGCACCGAGGATTACTTTTGTAGAGCGGTAATTCTGTTCGAGGCGAATCAATTTCGCGTAAGGGTACTGCTTCTGGAAATCGAGAATATTGCTAATTTCTGCCCCTCGCCAGCGGTAGATGCTCTGCGCATCATCCCCTACAACGCAAATATTCTGATGTGCTTTGGCAAGCAGGTTAACAGCAATAAACTGCGCCCTATTCGTATCCTGGTACTCATCAACCAGAATATATTTAAATTTTTCCTGGTACTTCCGTAGGATTTCTTTCGATGATTCAAGCAGCTTAATCATATTAACAAGCAGGTCATCAAAATCCATAGCATTGTTTTTCTTCAGTGCATCTTCGTATTCATGATATACAAGGACTGTCTGCTTTTCAATAACATTATCGGCCTTGTCTTCATATTGTGCAGGGCTTATCATTTTGTTCTTTGCCCAGGATATTCTCGAACGCATCCCCTGCGGTGGATACTGTTTCATATCAAGAGCAAGAGTTTTCATTGCTGCTTTTATAACCGAGAGAGAATCATCTGTATCATAAATCGAAAACGAGTTTGTATATCCGATTGTTTCGGCTTCATGGCGTAGAATGCGGGCAAAAATGGAGTGGAATGTACCGGCCCAGACACCAGATGCACCTTCTCCACCAAGTATTCCGCTGATTCTTTCTGACATCTCGCGAGCAGCTTTGTTTGTAAATGTTAGCGCAAGAATATTCCAGGGTTTTACCCCTTGTTCAATTAGGTATGCTACGCGGTGTGTAAGCACCCGGGTTTTACCGCTGCCGGCACCTGCAATCACGAGCAGAGGCCCGTTTAGTGTTTGAACTGCCTCCGACTGGTTTGGATTCAGACCTTTAAGGATATCAAGTTTTATTGAAGCGGTATTGTTCTTTACGAGTTTTAAAGACATAAATAAAAATGTACTTATTCAATAATCAGTTTAGCAGAATTTTAAATATGAAGATTATTGGAATTAAGGCAAAGCATTACTTTTACACATCATTTTCTGCCTGACTTTCTTTTATGTCCCCCGGAATGCAATTCCTTTTAAATTCCGTCACAAGGGAAATTATTTCTTCAAATCTCTCCTTAACGCGGATTTTCCTTCCGGAAACCATTGAGATAATTGAATCATGAGATTCATCAATATATTCAATTTCGTCGCAATTTAAAGTAATCCTGTTGCCGTCAAGCCTTGTAAGAATTATCATTGATTTTGCTCCCTGAGCAATGCTTGTTTCTCAATCTCGAGCTGTCTGATTATGCGTTCGATTTTATCAATTTCTTCAGGCATGGAATCAATTTCAATCCTTAATTTGCTCGCAGCTTCATCAACGAGGTCAATAGCCTTGTCGGGCAGGTACCTGTCTGTAATATACCGGTTTGAAAGCCGGGCAGCAGCTACAATAGCAGCATCTGTAATCCTTACACCGTGATGAACCTCATAGCGTTCCTTCAGGCCCCTAAGGATTGCAATTGTATCATCAATCGTTGGTTCATTTATAGTCACTTTCTGAAATCGGCGCTCAAGCGCGGCATCCTTTTCAATATGTTTCTGATATTCATCAAGGGTTGTGGCTCCTATGCAGCGCAAATCACCCCGGGCAAGAGCAGGTTTCAAAATGTTTGCGGCATCCATGCTGCCCGAAACAGCTCCTGCACCAATAAGTGTATGAATTTCATCAATAAAAAGAATGATTTCCCCATTTGATTCTGTTACTTCTTTGATGACTGCCTTCAGCCTTTCCTCGAACTGCCCCCTGAAACTTGTTCCGGCAACAAGCGCCCCGAGGTCCAGTGTTACGATTGTTTTTGTAAGCAGCATATCGGGGACATCACCGCTTACTATTCTCTGGGCAATTCCTTCTACAATGGCTGTCTTGCCGACACCAGGATTTCCAATTAGTATGGGATTGTTTTTTGTTCTGCGTGAAAGCACCTGAAGAACTCGCCGGATTTCATCCTGCCTGCCAATTACGGGGTCAATCTTGCCTTTGCGTGCTTCATCATTAAGAATCCTTCCGTAGCGCTTTAATGCATTGTATTTATCTTCAGGGTTGTTATCAGTCACTCGTTGGTTACCTCGAATATCCTTCAATACAGCTAAAATACTTTGCTTGTTTATACCGTTATCTTTCAGTAACCTGCCAACAGAAGACCCTTCTTCAGACAGCGCAATCAAAAGATGTTCCTGGCTTGCGTACTCGTCCTTGAGATTCTCTGCTTCCGAGATAGCTTTTTCAAGTACTCTTGCCAAGGCCGGAGAAGCGTAATTATTTGATAAAGAAGCTCCGGCAACTTTGGGCAGCTTTTCCATCAACTCATTAGCTTTAATCTTAATTGTGTTGATATTAGCTCCCAGTTTTCTGAGCATATCTGTTATTATTCCACCCGCATCCTGGATAAGCGCTGCGAGCAGGTGTTCCGGCTCAATAGCCTGGTTGTTGTAACTGCCTGCTATCTCATCCGCTGTTTGGATAGCTTCCTGGGACTTTAATGTGAATTTCTTGAAGTTCATAATAATCAAAGTTTTTATTATCAACTCTGACAGGTTGAAAACATGTTAGAGTTATAGAAATGACGTACAAAAGCCTCAATTCTTAAGCTAAATTATTATATTTGCCTAAACAACGCAAAGAGGAACATATGAATTATTTCAGCCAGTTTATTATTCTTTTTCTTTTTCTCGTTTTTTCCTCGTCGGTAATATCAATGGACAGTGTATTCATGCAGGATGGCGTTGGCGAAGATATTGCATACGAAGAGGGAGGATTTATTATACCGGAGAACACAATTCTTGCCGGCATTGGTTATGGTGGTGCTGGGCTTTGTTTCAATGCCGGTTACAGGTACACAAATTACAGCCTCCAGCTTGGTTTATCAGGCATTGCCAATGATATACCTAATTACACACTGAGGGACAGGATTAATGCCAACAAGGATCCTTACACAGACAAACAAAATCATGAGGCTTTGATATTAAGCCTTGATGGTGGCTATCATTATAATATTGACAAGTTTACATTATTTGGAAATCTTGGTTATTTCTGGCAAACAGACACAGTTCTTGCAAGAAGAACTGACGGCGTTGACGACAATCTGCACTTACTTGGTACAGAAACAGAAAGTGGTGTTTGCTTTGGGTTAGGCGCATATTACTATATCAGCGATATGGTTGACCTCGGACTTGGTTTCCATTCAAAGCACGGTGTCTATGCTACAGCAGCAATTATTATCGAATAAGCTGAACATAATAGAGAAAAAATCGTAATTGCATTAAAAGATGTTTAGAATAAAAATCCGGAGAAAGCTTAATATATTGCAACTTGTTACCTCTTAAATTCATTATTGAACGGAGATTTAGTGGAAAACAAGGGAAGGATTCTCTGGATAGACGACGAAATTGAACTTCTGAAACCGCACATAATACTGCTTGAAAAAAGAGGTTATGAAGTTGCAACCGCTACTAACGGCGAGGATGCCGTTGAAATGGTTCGCGACAAGCACTTCGACCTGATATTTCTCGATGAGATGATGGTGGGTATAAGCGGCCTGGAAACATTGCCGCTCCTGAAAGATATTGATGCCAGCACTCCTGTTGTGATGGTAACAAAGAATGAGGCCGAAAGCGTAATGGAAGAAGCTATCGGCTCCAAAATAGACGATTATCTCACTAAACCTGTTAATCCTGCGCAGATACTTCTAGCCTGTAAGAAATTCCTGGAAGCTGAAAGAATCACTGCAGAAAAATTCACCCAGGATTATCTGGCGGGATTCAACGATATTTCGCGCAGGATGCTCGAACCACTTTCATGGGAAGAGTGGAAAGATATTTATGTAAAGCTGGTAAAATATAACATAGAACTTGACAGGCATCCCGAATCCGGGCTCAGCCAGACTCTTCTTGACCAGTGGCAAGATGCAAATGCTGAATTTTCCAAATTCGTAGAGAAAAATTACGTTGATTGGATATACAAAGAGAAGGACGAGCAGGACCCCCTCCTTTCACCTCATGTAAACGATGAGTTTTTAGCACCAATACTTGAATCCGGCGATCCGGTCTTTTTCTTTGTTGTCGATTGTATGCGCTACGACCAGTGGTTGATGTTCGAGGAACAATTGAGTAACTTATATACATTCAGTACAAGCTTTTATAGCACAATCCTGCCAACCTCAACACAATTTGCACGCAATGCAATATTTGCTGGTTTATACCCGGCTGACATCAAAAAGTATTTCCCTCAATACTGGAATGATGAAACAAACAGTGAGGAATACAAACTTAACGCATTTGAAAAGGAGCTGCTTGAAACGTGGGTAGCCCGTCGCAGGCTAAAACTCAAAGGCAAGATTAATTTTATTAAAATATTCGATACTGATTTTGGCAAAAAGGTTGAAAAAGACGTTCTCAAATTTGCTCAAAACCAGCTTACTGTGATTGTGCTTAATGCAGTGGATATGATTGCCCACTCCCGCTCGGACTATGCCATATTAAAAGAAATTGCCCCGGACGAAGCTGCTTACCGCTCACTTGCTCGCTCATGGTTTATGCACTCAAGTTTTTACGGCATGTTGAGACAGATTTCAACAATAAAAGATGCGAAAGTATTAATCACAACTGACCACGGTTCTATTCGCTGTATGAGGGGTGTAAAAGTGCTTGGCGACAGGGACACGTCAACCAACCTTAGATATAAATTCGGTAAAAACGTTAAAGCAGATAAACGCCACGCAATGCAAATTAAGGATCCGGAAAATTTCCGCCTTCCAAGGACCGGAGTTACAGTCAACAACATAATCGCAAAGGAAGACTACTATTTTGTTTATCCTACAGATTACCACTTCTACCTGAACAAATACCGCGACAGCTTTCAGCATGGGGGGATATCTATGGAAGAAATGATTGTGCCTGTGATAAAAATGAAACCAAGAACGTAAGGCGACCCCGGCAAATTATTATTATTATAGTCAATACGCAGCCCGCAGACTCAGTCCAGCGAAACTTCTCTCCTGCCATAGGCTGTAATTATCTCGCATTTAATACCAGATGCGAGAGTATTGTCAAGGCTTAATTTAATGTTCTTGCCCGATTCAAAATTAAAACGGGTATCTTTGTTCATTTGAATACCCTGTGATGTAATCACAGCTTCATATCCTTCACTATTACTGATGATAATCTTATCATCAGCTTTCATAGGCCTGTCTGTCCGGAAGCAGATGTTGATGTATTCATCATCCCAACCAAAGTCAATAGCCTTTAACAATTCTCCGGCTTTGTGCATAGCGCTGTTATCGCTGAGTTGCATAGATTTGCTGTATGTTTCTATTGTTGCAGGTTCAGTAATCCGGGTGATTCTATCACCTACAGGTACAAACACTTCATCAGGTGCTTTAATTCCGCACAGCTCATAAATCTGTTCCAGGTACCAGCGGAAAATTACATCGAAGTCCCTTTTGTTTGGAGCATAATGCTGATCCCCATACCACCAGAACCAATCTGAACCTTCAGCAATCATGAGCAATTCTGTAAGTATTTCCTGTTTTTCGCTGCTTAAATTGGAGAAGGATTCTTCGGCTGCATTTCTTGCGCGGGCAAGCATGCGCCAGGCTTCGGTTTCCTCGGCTCCGCCAATCCAAATAGAAAAATCGGCATTAATCCATGAACCGGCTCGTATGTTGTTTAATTTGGGAATTTTTTCTGTATCAATTTTTTCTAAAACTTCTGAGAAAGTAACGGTCTCGAAACGCTCATCCCAAGTCAACCTTGTATAAAGCTCCCTGAGAAACGGAAAACCATTTTCAGAGTAGAATTCCCAGCAATTCTCTCCATCAAGAATTACAGGCACTATTGCATGTTCAAGGGCATCCTCCCCATCCAATTGAATTATTTTTTCCCGTATCCTGCACAATTCTTCTATGAAATTCGCCGCTGAATCCTTGAAGTACCATGTAGAATAATCAAAACCGATTTTGTCTGAAAGCAGCCTGTCACGGAAAAATATGTATAGATCTGAATCACCATTTTTATAGTTCACCGGGTAATATTTTGATGTTGGGGATAATCCCTCAACAGACCTGTAAAGAATTTCCTCGTCGCTTGCGACCCATTTAATACCTGAATTTGATATTATTTTCAAAGATTCATTTGAGATTGAACCTTCAGAAGGCCACATCCCTGCCGGGGTAACTTCAAATTTGCCTCTGAAGTATTTAATAGTCTTTTCAACCTGTAATACAGCATCACCGGGGAATGAAAAAACATCCTTTTCAATGTTTAAAGAAGGCATTGATTCATAGGCTGAATCAGTATTGCAGAGCAAGGGCAGAATCGGGTGATAAAAAGGTGAAACCGAAAGCTCTATTTGATTGAGCTTCATTAGTTCCAGCATTTTGGGAGCAACTGCCGCCATTAAATCATCCTGGACTCTCATCAGCATAAACTTTTCCTGCTCCGTGAAATTCCGACTCTTATTGAAAAGACGCTTAAGTGGATTCATTCTACTGCTTATCTGCCCGGACCAGGCAAGATTATACCACACCTGTAAATCTCTGTATTCACTTTCGCTAAATTCTTCAGTACCAGCACCGTTTTTTCTTTTTTCAAATAATTCGCGATAGCGGTCATAAGGCCTGATGAGATTGTTTTCATTACAAATGAAGAAGGAATTAAGGATTTCATTCTTTTCGCTTTTGGTCAGTTTCTCAGCAGGAATTTTAGTTAAACGCTGGATTTTGTCTTCATAAATGCCGTTTACATATTCATCAAGCTGTTTTAGCATTGAAGGAACAACATTGAAAGTCTGTTTAATTTCAGGGAATTCATGCAGGAGCTCAACAAGGTCGAAATAATCTTTTACTGCATGCAACCTTACCCATGGCAGGATGTATTCGTTTCCAAGCCTGTAATAGGGCTGGTGCTGGTGCCATAGTACTGCAATTCGTAGTGCCTTCATTAATTTGCCCCTTGTTATAGCTAAAAATGTAGAGATTATTATGTTAGATTTATTTGATGTTCAATACGTTTTATTAAATTTGCAATTCTTAAAAAAATGAAACGTGATTTTTCATTGTATCAAGTTAATAATTTTATTAATGTGAGTAATTAATGCCTGAAACAAAGAAGAAAACCAAGACTGCGACGAAGAAAAAGACAAGTAAAGCAAGTACAAAAAAGACTACGAAATCAGCATCAAATAAAACATTGCTCGTAGTGGAGTCTCCTGCAAAGGCGAAAACAATCAACAAATACCTTGGCAGAAATTATATTGTTGAAGCATCAGTCGGTCATATAAAAGATCTGACAAAATTCCGGCTTGGTGTAGACATTGAAAACGGATTCGAGCCGAATTACATTACAATCCGCGGCAAAGCCGATGTAATAAAACGTTTGAAGCAGCTTGCCGGAGAATCTAAAAATGTACTGATAGCGACTGACCCCGACCGCGAAGGCGAGGCAATTGCATGGCATATTGCAGAAGAAGTTAAAAAGAAGAATGAAAATGTCAGGCGGGTTCTTTTTAATGAAATAACAGAAGAAGGAATCAAGCAGGGAATAAATGAACCGCGAGAATTGGATAACCGGCTGTTCATGGCTCAGCAGGCACGCAGGGTGATGGACCGTTTAATCGGCTATAAGGTTTCGCCATTCCTTTCAAAAGCTCTCATTACTAAGACATCAGCGGCACTTTCAGCCGGGCGGGTGCAGTCAGTTGCGCTCAGGTTGATATCAGAGAGGGAAGTAGAAATAACTTCGTTTGTAACCATTCCATATTGGAGTATAAATGCCGATTTTTACCCGGAAAATGAAAAGAAAAAGCTATTTAACGCAAGGCTTCATGCAATAGATGGCAATTCTTTAAAAAATCCGGAAGGCACTGCAGAAGGCAAAGATAAAGATGAAACTGCCGTGATTCAGGAAAAATTAAAAGAGATGAATTATATAAAAAGCGAGAAGCAGGCTATAGAGCTTGTTGATGAAATAAACCAACAATCTTACATCATTTTTGACAAAACAAAGAAAGACGTAAAGAGGAAGGCTCCGGCCCCTTTTACAACCAGTCTTTTGCAGCAGGAAGCATCCCGCAAGCTTGGTTTCTCCAATAAAAAGACAATGCAGATAGCCCAGTCGCTTTATGAAGGAAAGAATCTAGGTGATGAAGGCTCGGTAGGTTTGATAACATATATGCGTACGGACTCAATGCGTATTAGCCCGGTTGCTCAGGAAGCAGCTAAAGAGCATATTCACAAAACCTTCGGGAAAGATTATATACCGGCAAAACCACAGGTTTATAAATCCAAATCTGCATCCACACAGGATGCGCACGAAGCCATCAGACCAACAGGGCTTGGATATACACCGGTGCACATCAGCAAATTCCTGAACAGAGACGAAGCACGGCTATATGCCTTAATTTACAACCGTTTCCTTGCCTCTCAGATGAAACCGGCAATTCTCGAGCAGACAAGTATTACTGTAACAGGCGGCCGTTTTGAATTCAGGGCAACAGGTTCAGTTATCAAATTTGATGGTTACCTGAAAGTATATGACGACGCACTTAGTGAAAAGAAGACAATCCTGCCGAAAGGAATTCAGGCTGATGTTCCTGCAATACTTGAGAAGTCTGGTTTTACCGGTTCTGAAACAAAACCAAAGCCCAGATTCAATGAGGCCAGCCTTGTAAAAAAGCTGGATGAATTAGGCATAGGAAGGCCGAGTACATATGCTCAGATTGTAACTACGCTGCTTGACCGTGAATATGTAAACATTACAAGCAAGGCGTTTGTTCCTACTGAGCTTGGCTTAAGTGTCAACGAAGTACTGGTAAACAATTTCCCCGAATTGTTCAATGTAGAGTTTACGGCAGGAATGGAAGAAGAACTGGACTCCATTGCCGAAGGAAATATTGTTTACGGTGATATGTTGATGGATTTCTACCAGCCATTTACAAATTCTCTCCAAAAAGCAGAGGAGAGCGGGAACATCCCCGAAATTATTTGCGATGCATGCGGCGCACCAATGGAGATAAAGGTAAGCCGCCGCGGACGATTTCTCGGTTGCTCACGTTATCCGGACTGTACGAACACCAAACCCTTGCCAAAAGGTGAAATTGACCTCAAAAAGCATGAAGATACAAAGCCGGAGATAATGCCCGGTGTAAACTGTGATTTATGTGGCTCAGATATGGTAATTCGCACCGGCAAATTTGGCCGATTCCTAGGATGTGTTAAATATCCAGAGTGCAAAGGAATTAAACCACTTACTACTCACGTTGAATGTCCGGAATGCCATAAAGGTGAGTTGGTTGAAAAATTCAGCCCCAAAGCAAAGAAGAAATTCTGGGGCTGCTCTACATATCCCGATTGTAAATACCTGACTAACCACGAACCGGTAAATCACAAGTGCGAGCAGTGCAATAACCTATACCTCGAAGTCCGGTACAAAAAAACATCCGATGGCTATGACAAATATATTTTTTGCCCCAAGTGCAAGAGCATTTATACCGAAGAGATATTAGAAGGAGCGGCAAAGGAGTAGTCTATGAAGCGGATGAAATGGTTTGACAGAGAATTTAATCCAGGCTTGCCTCCGGGATGCCTGCTTAACACACTCGAACGCTTGTAGAAAGCTCCTGCGAGTATTCTAGAATTAACAACAGGGTCTTCGAAAAGCATGCCAATTATAAACCCGGTGGAAAATGGAGTATCAAGAAGCACATTAGGCATTTGTCTGATTTAGAAGAACTGCATGGCGGCAGGTTGGACGATTTAAACGAACGCAAACCTTTGCTTCGCCCGACAGATGTCCAAAACCGGAAAACTTTCGGGGCAAATCATAATTCGCATAGAATTGAAGACCTAATAGAAGAGTTTACACATAAGCACAGTGAGCTTATCGGGAAGCTTGAATCGCTTAATGATGAAACCCAATTATTCGAGTCAAAGCATCTCCGACTCGGTATTATGATGAAACCTGTTGATGTTGCTTATTTCACTGCCGAACACGACGACAACCACCTTGCTCATATCAGGGAGATACTGAAGAAAAACAGATTAAAGAAGTCATTTTCTTTGTTTCTTTGATCACGGATAAAGCCTGCTAATCTCCCAGCCTCCTTCAGCAGAAATATAAATAAACCGGTCGTGCAGGCGGCTTGCACGTCCCTGCCAGAATTCATATCTGTCCGGGACAAGCCGGTAACCGCCCCAATGTTCAGGAAGCGGGACATTTTTAGGATATCGAATCACCAGCTTTGCAACCTCGCGCAGTAATGAAAACCTGCTTTTTAGTGTAGCGCTTTGCCTGGATGCCCATGCTCCAATCCGGCTTTCATAAGGCCTTGTTATAAAATAGTTCTCAGACTCTTCCCTGCTTACTTTTTCTACTTTGCCTTCTATCCTGACCTGGCGTTCAAGTTTATCCCAGAAGAGAAGCAGGCAAGCGTAAGGATTACTCTCCAGGTCTTTGCCTTTACGGGATTCGTAATTAGTGAAAAAGTAGTAGCCGGTTTGGTTGAATTGCTTTAACAGCACCATGCGTGATGACGGCCTACCATCCATACCAACGGTTGAAAGCACCATTGCATTGGAGTCAATAAAACCTGCACTACGGGCATCATCAAACCATAGTTCGAATTGATTCAGTGGATCGCTTTGCAGTGAGTCTTCATCAAGTTTTGAGTTGATGTAATCCCGCCTTATATCTGATATGTTCTTTAACCAGGACATTCCTATGCAAATAATATAATTTTAAATAAAGCTCTTACAGAATTTGAATTCCTGTAATAGTTGAAACAATCAAATCAGTAATATCATCTCATCACTTGAAGCTTTATCATCTCGCCTGTTTCAGTAAGTTTTACGTAGTAATTACCGCTTTGCAGGAAGCTGATGTCAAGTGTCAGGATACTGCTGCCTTGACTAATTTTACCTTTGTTAATAATACTGATTAGTTCACCGTTGACAGAATAGACTTCAAATAGAGCTTTTATATCTTTTTCCAGGTTTAACTCAACAGTTATAATCCCCTCAGTCGGGTTGGGATACACCTTTTCGATAGAACCGGGAATTTCAGTGAAATAATAAACAGAATTTGGGCCTGTTGTTGTAAATGAGGACATTTCCGACCAATCGCCGGGCGTGTTGTTTTTCACACCATGAACAGCCCAATAGTATGTTTTGCTTTGTTCCAGCAATCCATTTGTGATTTGGTACCGGTTTTTATCCAGTCCTTCTACCTTTTTCAATACCGGGTCAAAATTCGAATATTCCGATATTTGAACTGTGTAAGAATCAGCATCATCAATTCGTGACCATTCGAGCATCGGGTCGAGCCTAACATCTGTGTCTTTATCAGGCGGAGCAAGCAAAATTGCAGTGCCCGGTTTGAAATTAGCAGTTGTAAATGACCACTCTTCACTCCACTGGCTCTTGCCTACTTCGTTATCTGAATTAACTCTCCATGCATAAGTAGTCTCTGAAGAAAGGTTATTAATCAATACCTGATTATTTGTTATGTTAGTATATAATACTTCATCGCCGCCAATTGAAAGCGATAAATTATAACTATCGGCATTTTGGGCTGTTTTCCATTTTAAAATCACTTCGGTTTCTTCAACGATCGAACCGTTTGCCGGTGATTCCAATACAGGTATTTCCGGCGCTCCAGGCCCACCGCTGTTTGTAATCCTAAATGTATAGCTGTAGTCCTTATTCTGCCCGTTTACATTTACATCTTGAATATTTACCGTGTATTCAACATTATTCTGGATACCATCGGCTATCCATTGCAGGCATGTAGGAATGCCGCCCCAGTTGAGATACTGGGAAGTAACATTTCTGATATTCAGAGTGCCCCCAGGCCCGGTTACTGTAATTTTAGCATTGCTGTAATCTACCTGTGTATTATTCCACCAGCTTGTCCTGTTGTAAATAGCGCTAAAGTTCATATACCAGTCATTCCAGAATAAATTTGGCGGTATATCTCCTTTTGGATATGCTACGTAATCAACGCCTATGTCACTCCCCTGTCCCGGCAAATTATCAAGGTATTTCAAGGACATGGCAGAAACATAAGCTCCGGGATTTACTTTTGGATTGCCATCCACTCTGCCGAATGCCATTGATGTTACGAATGGGTTTATTATAGCTCTACGGTGGCCAAGTTGAGGCTGCCCCGGGTCATACATCCATAATTCAATAGAAGTTTTGCTGTTAATTGGATTTCCGGGATTGGAACCTGATATATAGAGATTAGAGTTCTCGCAACCATAATATGCAGTTTGAGAATAACATTCCCAGCTTTGCGGCGGGGTATGGCTAAGAGCTGCGTTTGCAGCACTAACAAGCGCTGCTTTTTGAGCAGATTCCTGTCCTGCATGGTCATATATGACAGGCTTCAGTCCAATCCTTGTGCGAATGTCATTAACATAATCGAGAATCATTTGTTTTTCAGATTCGGTCAGCGCCCCTTCATTGCAATTAGTCAGGTCAGGTTGCTCCTGGAATATCTGTGCTTGAGTGCTTACTGAAAACACTACCAATGCAATTAAAAATATTGCAAATAATTTCATATGTCCCTCAATTTATAAGCTGAAATAATTTTCCTGTTTAATAATAAAATTCTTTGGAAGATATTCTCCGCTGTGTTTATCAACATCATACTCGCATTTGTATTCATTCTTCTCAATTTTTTTAAGTGCTCCAACAAGGTAATCTATTTCTTCCTTGCTGTTGTAGATACCGATACTTGCTCTAACAGCTCCGGGCTGCATTGATTTATCATTTACTAAAGCACTGATTATGAACGCCTTATATTCATCTTCCGGGACTTTTAGCAATTCCTTAACATAGGGATGCGCACAAAAACATCCGTTCCTTAGTCCGATTCCATACTCATAGCAAAGAATTGAAGCCAGCTTTGCATCGTGAATACCTTTCAGATTGAAAGTAAGTACTCCAAGTCTGTTGGGTAAATTGTCAAAGTCGGGCGGAGCCAAAAATTCCAGAGTTCCTATTTCAGACATCTTGTTCCAAGCATATTCAGTCAAGTCCATTTCATGGTTGGCAATGCTTTTCATTCCAACCTGTGTTAAGACTTTGATAGCAGCTGCCATAGCAATTGCACCGGGAACATTCGGGGAACCCGGCTCTTCTATGTCCGGGGCTTCTTTCCAGTAAACTTTGTCCTTTGTAACAACTTTTACAGTGCCACCGCCGACATGATCCGGCCTGCCGTTCGAGAAAAACTCACGTTTTCCGATTAATACTCCCGA
The DNA here is from genome assembly GCA_964454975.1 of uncultured Hyphomicrobiales bacterium. Taxonomy (GTDB): domain Bacteria; phylum Bacteroidota; class Ignavibacteria; order Kapaibacteriales; family UBA2268; genus CAYVVD01. Next base: position 35,337 of record CAYVVD010000019.1, read on the forward strand.
GCCGTAAGGCGCATACATTTTATGCGCTGACATTACAAGGAAATCAATATAACTATCGGAATTACCATTCCCGGACATATCAATTGTCCTGTGCGGAGCAAGCTGAGCCGCATCAACACAAATCATAGCGCCTGAATCATGCGCCCATTTCGCTAATCTGTGGTAATCATTTATGTAACCGGTAACATTAGAAGCGCCTGTAACTGATACAAGTTTTAATTTCCCTGCGTACTTATTAATTTTCTCCCTTGCATCATCCATATCAAGCGTTCCGTCAGGGTTTAGCTCGATATGGCTGCAAGGCATATTGTGACGCCACGGCAGGTCGTTAGAATGATGTTCCATGCGAGTTGTTAGCACTACTCCATCAGTACAATCCAACCGGCGCGCAAGTTTATTCAATGCCTCGGTAGTGTTCTTGACAAAAATGCAAATGTCTTTTTCTTTGTCAGCATTCACAAAATCAAGTATTATTTCTCCTGATTCTTCATAAGCCCTTGTGGCTACGAGTGATTTTATCCCGGCTCCGCGATGAACACCCGAATACCAATCAATAAACTCGTTTACTTTGTCACGGACATATGTGAAAGAAGGTGTGCTTGCAGCATTGTCGAAGTAAACATATTGCCTCCGGCTGCCGTCGTACAGCTCAACTTCTTTATCTATACCGGCTATGTGCTGCCGGATGTTATCTATGCTTATCATAATTATCAGCTGATTGTTAGCCCTGAACAAGCGAATAATATAAGAAAAATTGAATCAAGTATTAATAAAAAAAGCGGGTTAGAACCCGCTTTAATTAACAATAATTCTATTTCTGCTTATTGGCCGATAAGCTCTTTGTATGCATTTACATCCATAAGTGAATCAACTTCTTCAGGATTGCTTAATTCAATTTTGAGAATCCAGCCATTATTGTATGGGTCACTGTTAACAACTTCGGGGGAGTCGTTAAGCCCCGAATTAAACTCAATTATTTTACCGGAAACAGGAGCATAAATATCAGCAACTGTCTTGACTGCTTCGATTGTACCTATTGAATCACCTGCATTGAATTCTGCTTCTTCATCAGGAATATCAATATAAACAATATCGCCAAGTTCGCTTTGCGCATGGTCAGTTACACCAATTGTTCCGGTATTTCCTTCTACTTTAATCCACTCGTGGTCTTTTGTGTACCTCAGATTGTCCGGGAATGTCATATCAGTCTCCGAAAATAATTTACTAATTATCAGGATTCAAAGATAAATCAAATACTAAAAATTAACAATTAACATTCTATCATTTGTTAAATGATAATTAGAATTAAGAGTTTGGTAATATATCTCCTTTTCAATTCTTAATTCAAAGCGCCAGTTCCTTTTCAATCCTCGGAGCTATTGACATTGGCTCTTTCTGTGGTGCGTATCTTTCCACAACCTGACCTTTTTTGTTAATCAGGAATTTTGTGAAATTCCATTTAATGTCGTCGGTGATAAATCCTTCAGCATTTTCCTTAAGGAACTTATAAACAGGATGTGTGTGTTCGCCATTTACCTCAACTTTGGCATACATTGGGAAGCTAACATTAAAGTTGGTATTGCAAAAATCGAGTATTTCTTCTTCTGTGCCGGGTTCCTGGCCTCCGAACTGGTTGCATGGGAATCCAAGGATTTCGAATCCCTGTCCATTGTACTTTTCATAAAGTTCCTGCAATCCGGCATATTGCTTTGTGAAACCGCATTTACTTGCGACATTTACAATCAATAGAACCTTGCCTTCATAATCGCCAAGTGAATGTTCCGTACTATCAATTTTCAACGCTGAATAATCATAAAGTGTCTTGTTCATATCCTTTTCCTTACTATCAGAAGCAATCGAAAAAAAAGTAATGCCTGCAAACGCAAACAAAGTGATAAGTGAAATAATGATTGATTTTTTCATCTTTCATCCTTTAATAAATGATACAGGTGTTTAGATAAAAATAGGCACTAAATATTGTATCCAATGGTATTTCATTAAGGACAGAATAATACCTCTAAATTATTATTAATAAATTCGTATCCCAAATGACGGAACAACTGCACGCCTCTTTTTTGTTGCTCTTTTGTATAATAGAATGTTTCAAATTCAAAACTTCCGTTGTAAACTATGTTTAAATTGGTATTGCCGAAAGTTCCGGAAGTTTTCAATATATAAGTCGTTTTTTGTGCGCTCCGGTCTTTGTATTCGTAGTTCATCGTGATACTCCAGAAGTATTTGGTGTGGCTGAAGTTTTTGTAATCCGGATTTATACTAACAATACCACCGACATTGACTGATTCAGCATAAAAAGGAGAGAATGATTCAACGGCATATGCCTGTCGAAAAGTAATTCTAAAGACAATTTAGAAAAAAAATAATTGCTGCAATAGGTTAACTACACGGCCTTGCGGTTGAATGCAGATTTGATGAAAGAGCTAAATGACAAGGATTCTTCATTGAAATCTCCCTTGCGTATTTTCAGAGCTTCCTTAACTTTAGAAGCTTCTTTATCATCGTTAAGTGCTTTAGTAAGGTCAGCAATTGGAGTGATACCCTTTTCCGAAACCCCTACAAGGAGTTTTTTACTGCCGGCTTTTATTACAAACAGGTGATGTTTAGGCATAAGTGAGATCTTTGAAATGACATTAATTTCTACCTGGTTGGAGGAGGATTTTATATTATTTGCATACTTGCGTACAAGGTACAACAGCACGCCGATAATCAGAACCGACACAACAAGCGTGACGAAAGCTTCTGTCATTGACGATTCGCCCATATTATCTCCTGAGCCCCTTTGCACGTTCAGCAGGGTCAACAAGCGTTGTGATGCGGATACCGAAGTGTTTATCGATAACTACCACTTCACCCTCCGCAACTTTTTTTCCGTTAATAAGCACATCCACTGGTTCGCTAACAAGCTTATCAAATTCAATTACGGAACCTCGCCCGAGGCGTAGAATGTCCCTTATGAGCATGTTTGTCCTGCCGAGTTCAATAGAAACAGGGAGCTGAAGGTCATAAAGCAATTCGAGCTTTGGATCAAGTGGAGAATAGATCGTTCCCTCGCCTTCTTCCTCGTTGCCCATGTCTTCTAATTCAGGGAACTCAGGCTCATCGAGGGACGCACCTTCTTCTTCTTTGGATTCTTCACCCTCTTCAGGTTCTTCACCTTCAAGGTCGCCACCCTGTACCAGAGCGTCTATTTCTTCCTGGCTCATAGCCATATCAAAGTTCCTCCTCTTTGAAAGAGATATCCTGGTCAACTAAGTCATCTTCACTAAGTTTCCGGGTAACGCGGACTGCTTTCTTGCCTTCAACAATACCCGGCCTCCCTGCAAACTTCCTGCTGCCGGAGATAATTAATTCAATTTCTTCATTTACCCGCTTGTTGAGTTTTATAACATCCCCTTCTTTCAGGTTCATAATATCGCTTACAACAAGTGTTGTTTTGCCAAGCTCAGCGCGTACCGGAAGGTATGTCCTGGCAATCTGCTGATTGAGCAGCATCATATTTTCCTGTTGTCTCTTGGAGTTGGGATGAAGGCTCGCTGTCGTTATCTGCTGCCTGTTCAGCCTTGCAAGCACTTCCTCAAGGGCAAATGTTGGAAAACACAGGTTCATCAGGTAAGTCTGCACACCAATGTTAACATCGAACGAAACAACAACCACGATTTCCGAAGAAGGGGCGATTTGAACAAAATCCGCTTCCATTTCGAGTCTTGAATAGCGAAAGTCAAGTTCGGCAATTGAGCGCCATGCGTTCTTCAAATCGGAAAGCGCATGCTCGATAATATTTCTAATAACAGCCTGCTCAATTGGCGTAATAGATCTAGTTTTTGGTTGGGATTCCTGTATGCCGCCAAGCAGACGCTCAAGCACCGAAAGTGCCAGTTGCGGGCTGATTTCAAAAATACCGCTGCCGTCTGTTCCTTCGATGTCAAATACATAGAGACAACTTGGATTTGATACAGACAGAATGAACTCTGAATAAAAGAGTTGGTCAACCGATGTTACAGAAATTGAAACAATGGTCTGCAACTTGGAAACGAGGTAATAGCCAAAAACTTCGGCAAAACTCTCGTGGACTGTCTGCAGAGTGCGGACCTGGTTCTTTGAAATCCTGTTGGGGCGACGGAAATCATAGTTGGTAATATCACCTTTGGCAAGCTTTCCACTGAGGATATCATCAACATCAACCCTGCCGCTGGTCATTTCTGACAGAAGGTTGTCAATTTCGCTTTGTGATAATACATCTGCCATAATTATTGAATCAGGAATTCCTTAACAATTACTTCTCTCAGGAATATCTTCTGGTCTTTAAATACCGGCCTGAGTTCTTTGAGAAAGTGTTCTGCAAGAAGAACCCGCTCATTGTGAAGCTCCGGAACTGTTTTAGAGCCGAGAGTCTGAGTCACAACCCCTCGTATCCTTGCCATGATTTTTTGCATCAAAGGCCCATCTTCTTTGAGCTTTTCCATTGGGTAATCTTCTGTAACCCTGTATTCGAGCCCAAGATCGACAATAGCAAGATACTCGGCAGCATCTTTGGGATTGGTCATAATTCTGCCGGTTTCAAAGTACTTTACTGATTCTTCATCAAGGAAGAAATCAGATTCTTCGTCCTCGCTGAAATCAAAATCATCCTTCTTCTGCTCTTGTTTTGCTTTATCCATATTTTCATCTTCGGGGGAAGATGGAAATAGGAACTTAATCACAAGAACAACAATGATAATATTTACGATAATAACACCTGCGCCTATGCCAATCATCATGGGCATTGGCATTCCGCCGGATTTTTTTGCCGGTTTTTCCGGTGCTTGTTTTTGCTCATCTGCCATAGCAAGGTCCTGAAATCCAATTAACAAACAGATCTATTTACAGATTTTATCGGTTAAAATCAATTATTATTGAATTTAACAGCCCTTATTTGAGGTTTTTGCCCCAAACCCGTTTATGGAATCGAAAAGTAACACTAAAAAATAATGCCAAAATTTTTAATTGTTCGATTTTTAATTTTTAAATGATGGGCAGAGATTATATTGAATGAACAGGTCCTGTAAGCCATTGATATTTATACTCTTGCATTAATCAGGATATAAAATGGCAGGATCCATTGATTAAATATATAACAACGAATGAAAAAAAGCCGCAACTGAAATTGATTAATTTGCTCAAGGCGGCTAATATTATTCAAAATTTCTGGATTTAGTCCTGAAGGGAATTGATAAATTTACGCCCTATACCGTAATGCTCAAATCCAAACTCAAGCATATCTTTAGGGTCGTATAAATTCCTCCCGTCAAAAATCAAGGGGGATTTCATTGCCTGTGATAAGCGCATGAAGTCCGGCTTACGGAAAACATTCCATTCAGTAGCCAGAATCAATGCATCAGCGCCTTCAGCGGCCTTGTACATTTCCTTGGCATACTCTATTTTATCGTTGTACCGCAATCTTGTATTTTCAATTGCTTCCTGGTCAAACGCGATTATTGATGCTTTTTTCTCAAGTAGAAAATCAATTAATTTAAAGGCTGGAGCTTCGCGGGTGTCATCGGTGTTTGGTTTAAAAGACAGCCCCCAGATAGCAAATCGTTTCCCCTCAAGTTTGCCATCGAATCGCTTTGAAATCCTATCGCAAAAACGATTAATTTGCTGGTCGTTTACATCTTTTGCAGCCTTAATTATTTTCAGAGGTGTATCGAAATTTTCAGCAGAATGAATTAATGCACGTACATCCTTTGGGAAGCAAGAACCACCGTACCCGATACCTGCAAATAAAAACCGCTTGCCTATCCTGGAGTCAGAGCCAATGCCAAGCCTGATTTTCTCTATATCAGCTCCAACTTTCTCGCAATAAGCAGACAGGTCGTTCATAAATGAAATTTTTGTGGCGAGAAATGAATTTGCTGCATATTTTGTCACTTCAGCGCTTTTTTCATCCATTATATAAATCGGGTTGCCGCTCCTCAGGAAAGGTTCGTAGAGGTCCTTCATTGTTTCACCGACATACTTGCTGGAGGTGCCGATTACCACCCGTTCCGGTTTCATTGCGTCTTCAACTGCAAAACCTTCTCTCAGGAACTCAGGGTTGCTGCATACATCAATATAATTTTCGGGAAGTACTTCATCAATTATGGCTCTGACCTTCTCTGCAGTTCCAACAGGAACTGTGCTTTTATTTACCATTATTATCCTGCCGGTGATATTTTTCTCATGGACAATTACAGCAATGTCCTCTGCGACTTTTAAAACATGTTGCAGATCGGCAGAACCATCCTCATTCGGAGGAGTAGGAAGACAAAGAAATATGATAGAACATTTCTCTACTGCGTCTTCAAGCCTTATTGAGAAGTGGAGCCTGCCCTCTTTGATGTTTCTTTTTAAGAGGTGGTCGAGCCCGGGTTCGAATATTGGGCAGTCGCCCCGGTTAAGCATTTCAATTTTGTTCTCGTCAATGTCAATACAGTAAACATTGTTTCCTGTTGCTGCAAAACTTGTCCCTGATACTAACCCTACGTATCCTGTTCCTACTACACCGATGTTATACGACATGGCCTGCTTTTATCCTGAGTACCGTTTTACAAAGAGACAAAATTAACAATGTAGGGGATTACCTACAAATGAAATACACTGAAGAAGAGAACAATGGCAACTAATATAAGTAAAATAAGAAGTGCAAATTTCAGGAGGTTTTTTATTAGTGAGATAATAATTATAATGAGCAGAATTAAAAGAATAATCTTTATATAAAGCGGTAATCCCTCAATAAAAATTATCAACTCTTCCATCTTACCTGAGCATGAAAGTCATGGGAATGATACCAACCATAACAACATCGGATTCCAGTTTATTGAAGCGCCATTTTTTTAGTGCATTAATTGCCGCTGCTTCAAGTTCAGGGTCTGCTTTCTGTAGTGGGATAATTTTCCGTACGGTACCATCAGGCATTACTTCGAAACGAAGCTTTATCTGAGCTGCTGTGTTCACACCACGTGGGAATTTCGGCAGATGCTTCGAGACAACAATCCTGTTTCCACCGCCTCCCCACTCGATATCGCCAAAGCCATAACCTTCACCTCTGCCAAAGCTATCTGAGCCAAGGCCCTGCCCAAGTGGGTCGCCAACGGGATCGCCTATGTTCCTCGAGTCTGTGCCTCCCTTTGCAGCAGCTGAGTTGTCCTCGGATGCAAGCTTATCAACAGGTGTGTAATTTGAAGCAAATTCGTAATCAGACTGTTTCCTGGATTTATCTTTAGCTGCATCAGATTTCAACCTGCTGTCCTCGAGGTTCGAGCTTGGCTTTTCACCTTTGTGCTTTGCACCTTCTTCAGTTAGATTACCCTTGCTCATACCGGTTCCGTCACCTAAACCAAAATTAAGTATTTCGAGTGGTACAGTATTAACCTGAAGGCTTCGGGGCGTAGCTACATCAACACTGAAAAACGAACTGATGAAAAGGAACAGGCAAAAAAGAGCAATAGATGTTCCCCAGCCTTTTGCCGTGTTCTTATCCCACGGCAGGTTCAGGTTGAAGCTGTTAGTTTCTTCATGCCTTGTTGATTTGTAAATCATGTCCCCCACATGAAGTGTTTATCTTATCCTGTCAATCCAGGTTTTTGCAAATCCATGTTTAAGAGCCGTAATCCGCGCTTCCTCTCGTGATGTAAATTTTCCGAATCTTACCCTGTACCAAGTAATGTCGCGTTTAATATATGTAGAGATAAATGCCCCGCTTATATTTTTTCCCTTCAATTTGCTGAGCCACTCTTCGGCATCTTCTCGTGAAGGCGTAGCATATACCTGAATAGTGTATAGGCCTGTTTCAGGATCTGATGGGTCGCGTGGTATTAAATCAGTCCTGTTGAATTCTGTCACCCTGGGCCTGGTTTCCTGCGACTTTGGAGGTACTGTTGATACCGCCACATCGACGGGCTTTTCTTCAGAGCGAGGCTTTGGCTTAGTTTTAGATTCAGTCTTTGCCGGTTCTTTTTTCGGCTCAATCTCTTTTATTGTAATTACTGGTTTTTCAACCTTATTATTCGGTTTTTCTACTATCTGTTTTGTTGCCTGATTGACAGACTTTTTTTCTACAGGTTTGTCTGCAGCTATTTGTTCTGTTTTGATAGGCTGCTTAACTTTTTTCTTTCCTTCGCTCTTTACCTGTTTATCTGCAATGTCGTTTTTTTTCGGTTTTTCGGTATTATTATCAATTATTTTTGCCAATACCTGCCCGGTGGTATCCTCGGTTTTCCCTTTTAGTTCGCCGGACTTTTCTTTATCTTTTTCTTTATCATTACCAGAAATCTTAAGTTCATCACCTTTAACTGCCATTTTGTCCTGTTTTTCAGTTTTTGCAGAGTCGGCAGAAGTTGTTTTGGATTCATCAGGACTAAAAATGAACATATAAGAAAGAATCACTATTGATGATATCAGGAGCAATCCTGCAGCAATACCACTAATAAGCCATAAAGGCGAACGTTTTTGGGATTTTTCTTCAACTCCGGCTATTCCTGCATCATCCGGTTTAATTTCAGGTGCGGGAACATTATCCGCCATCTTCATTTCATCAGACTTTTCCTCTTGAGCAGGTGTTACTTCATCATCAAGTTCTGAAAGGTCAATTAATTCTGCATCCTCTTCATCAAGAGGTTCAAAATTTTCGGCAGCATCCTGCTCTTTTTCAAGACTTTCCTCTTTTTCTCTTACGTCGGTTTCCTTCTTCCGGGCTTTTTTCTCGAGGTCTTCTTTAATAAGCTCTTTTAATTCATCGTCTAAATGTATTCCATCCTGGACCGGGACATCTTCCGATCCTTCCAATTGTTCATTTTCAGAATTTAATTCTTCTTCCTCATCAGGCTTCAGGCTTTCAAATCTGAATTCGTCAATTTCAGCTTGCTCGATTCCCTCAGATAATCCCTGTACCTGTTCGTTGTTTATTTCAGTTTCAGGAGATTCAGGAATTTCCTCTTTAACTTCTTCAATTTGATTTAATTCAGTGCTATTTGTCTCTTCGTCTATTTCGGGGTTTTCATCTCCGGAATTCACAGGTTCTTCATCAGAAGTTTCTTCAGGTTTTGGGTCTGAAGGTTGCGATTCCAAATCATCAAAAGCATCCCAAACGGAACCACCCTCTCCGGGCGCTTCAATTTCTTCTGCTACATAAAAATCACCAGAGCTTTCTTCACCGGCTAAGTCCGATTCTTCGGATTGTTCTTCTACGGTATTTTCTTCATGAGCAGATCCGGCGATTTCATCTTCTGCTTTCGGCAATGCAGGCTTGTCAGGATCATCGAAGTCCGGCAGATCGCCGGGATATTCATCCTTGCTTTGAAGAAGGAACATTTCTTCATCAGGGCTGCCGGGTTCAAATCCGCCACTTTGTTCCTCTTCCTTCATATTTTCGCCAATGTCTGCCATTGATTAAATCTATAAATGCCAAAAAATTAGAATAATTGCTAACTTATCTATTTATGGAATAATTTCAAAACTGCCAGAGTAAGCCCAGTCTCATAAATAATCCACGTTCTTTGTATCCCTGCCAGATGAAGATATTTTGATTGAGCAGATTATTTGCCTCGACAAATATTATAATTCCTTCAACAGGTCTGAAATCTGCGCCAAGGGATATATCAAAGAAACCGTCTATGCTCGCCGAACTGTCTCTTAGTGTTTCAAATGAACTAATATAATTAAAACCAATTTGTGTGCCAAAGTCTTCCGTAATAGCAGCCTTATAACCCGCATTCAGCTTTACTGGCCGGTAATGCGGAAAATTATCCGAATCATCAGGAGTGGCAAATCCGATTGTTGAACTTGCGAACACCGTATTTACAGGGTCAAATTCCTTCCTTACTTCAACAGTTAGCTCAATTATTTGCCCGTCAATATAATCCAGCACGAACTCACCTGTTGTATCGGTATAAAATGCAGGCAGCCTTAATGATTTTGAATATGAAAGCCCGACTCCAGAAACAAAATCAACATTCGGATGATACTGAAGGAGGCCCCCTGCCGAAAAAAGATCATAACGGTAATCAAGTTCGCTTGTTGATTTTATAAACGGGTTTTTTGTGAAATGAGAGCGTAACTTTTCATTGTCCATGCCAGAATTGGCTTTTGCCCTTAGTGTAAAATCAGGACTAATCCTATGTGTTATAATACCTTCGAGCAAAAGTGCCCCTCTGCTGATTCCTGCAGAAGTATTTGCAAACTGGAAACCACCTCTTGCGCTTAAGCTGAAATCATCAAAATTGAAATTGGCTAACCCGTCAATTTCTATAAAACTTGTGCCGCCGGCTCCTGCTGAGCCAAAGTCGAGTTCAAGGCCGAGACCCGCATAGATATCACGCCAGCGTGTGCCGATGTCTAAGTAACCCGAAATACTGTTTTCATTTATATCGCCTTCATCCGAGCTTACACGGTATGTATATATTTCAGTACCGGTTTCAAAAACAATTGATTCGTACTTCCCGTCAACATCCAACTCAAAACCAATGTCAGTTATACTGCGGGAATGTGCGGTATCAAGGGCATAAAGCTTGAATCCCTTGTTGCCGATTCTCAAATTGCTTCTTGTTCTGCTGCCTCCGAAAATCCAGAAAAAATCGGGAGCAATGTAATCTGATGTTAAATCCAGCATAAAGTCCGTATAATCAGAATTATCAACATGCCCGTCTGAAAATTCTGCATTCCCCCTTGCGTAAAGTTTATACTTGTCAATTTCAAAGCCGTAGCCTGCATTAATCTCCCCTGTGGTAAACCTGCCGAAAGAAGCTTTTAAATAGCCGTCATGTACATTTTTTTCAAAGATTCTGTCCGGCATTGGCCTTATTGGAAGTACCAGGCTCTGCTTCTTATCAAGCGAATTCAATGAGTCCAGTTCTTCCTGTCCGAGGGGTGATGTTTTTCCAGGAAAACTTTTAACTCCACCCCTGATGTTAACAGATTCTACACCTTCAATTACAAAATTTGGCAGTTCAATCGGTTTTGAGACCTGTTCTTTCTCTTCCTGCGCAAGATTGGGTAAAAATGCAGCTATTATAAATATTGAGATTAATGCTTTCATTAATTATCAATTATTATTTTTAATTCTCTTTAATCTTGAAGCGGCAGTTTTTCCGAATTCGTCTTCGGGTCTTAGTGCCTGCATCGACTGGTAAACCTCCCTCGCTTTCAGCCATTCCTCCTGATGCTCGTATGCCTCCCCGAGAGCAAGTAGAGACAAGGAGAACCAGTCCTCATAGCCGGAGTAATTATCCCTTACTTTAAGGAATGATTCCATTGCCATTTCGTAATCTTCGTCCCTCAGGTAAGTCTGGCCAATCCTGTAAAGAGCTTCAGCTGCAAGTCCCGGATTAAATTCCGATTCAGCAAGGAACTTTAGTTCAGCCCTGGCTGAATCATTGAATTCTATGGATAGATAGTAACGTGCAAGCCTGTATCGGCTCTGTTCTCCGAACTTATTTGCAGGGAAGCTGTCTGCCACCGTGCGGTATATTGCGATGGATGATGCCGTATCTCCGGTGTTATATTTCATTATTGCCCGCTCAAAGCCTGCTTGTGCAGCGTGTTCGCTTTGTGGATATAATTCCTGCAGTCTCACAAGGACAGAATCCGAGCTGACCATATTTGCCATCTTTTTGTAAAGCAGCCCTTCTTCAAGCATGGCAAGCGAGGCATATTCAGAATCCGGGTATTCTTTTCTAATCCTGTTAAATGTACCAATAGCTTTTTCATTTTCGCCCATGTTAGCATAGCTTTTTGCCATCCAATACACTGCTTCAGGGATTTTCGGGCTTTTGGGATTCTCCGAAATTACAGACTGTATCGCATTTACTGCATCTGTGTATTTACCTCCGGAATAGAACATGTCTATTCTCTTCCATTTAAAATCAGTAACGTAGGGCGTATTGGTATTTGATACAATGAATGTATCCAGGATAGCTGCAGCCTCTTCTTCCCTTCCCAAAAGCAGCAGGCATTGCTGTACACTTTTCATTGCTTCAGGAGCAAGGGGATTGCTTGGATAACCAAGAACAACAAATTTATATTTGTTCATTGCCTCTTCGTATTTCTCCTGGTTGTAATAGCAATCCGCAATAGCATAGTGTACACGAGCCAACAGGCCGCTTTGCGGGAATGCCTGCACAAGGTATTGAAAATCATCTATTGCTTCATTATAATTTTTCTGCTGGAATCGAATCCATCCTATCAGGTAAAGCGAATATGGCGCTAATTTGGAATCAGAATATTTTCTTACGAAATCAAGAAGCGAGCTTATTGCCTGTTCATATCTCCCAAGCTTGTAAAGCGAATAGCTAAGCTGATAAGAAGCATACTGCCCTTCTTCTGAGGTAGGATCGGAAAATGCTGCTTTCTTGTAAGCATCTGCAGCTTTCCCGTAGTTCTTTATGTAGAAATAGCCGTCGCCCTGACGTGTCAGTACTTCTGTAGCATACTTTGTGTTTGGAAATTCCCTTATCAGCCTGTCGAAGTTTTGAGATGAATTAGTAAACTGTTTCATTCTGAAATATGACCATCCGAGGCCGTAGAGCGCTTCCTGCCTGCGTTTGCTGTTTGGGTAAATATCATTCAATGATGAATAAGTTTCAATCGCATTTTGAAGTAATTCACTTCTGTAATAAGCCTCTGAAAGCCAAAACATTGCTTCGTCACCCTTCCTGCCGGATTCATTTGAGCCAATATATGCGAGAAGAAATGGTATTGCTTCTGCGCTTCTGTTGGCATGCACAAGAGATATTCCCTGCTTTAGCTTTGCTTCAGAGATATACCAGTTTTTTGAGGGCATAAATATTTCACTGCTGTTTTGTGCCATTTCCTCGGCACGGGAGTATGATGCGGCGGCTTTGTCGTATAGGCCGTGCTCCATATACGTTGCTCCGAGCAGCAACTGAATGCGGGTTGTGGTAACTGCATCCATTGCTTCCCTGTCGGCGCGTTCAAGTGTCCGCCTTGCAAGTTCGTAATCTTTTTCTTCGTATTGAATCTGTCCAAGTTCGAGAAGCACCTGACCGATAAATGGATATGTAGATAATACAGATAAATCAGTTAATTCTTTTTTTGCCTGTTCGGCATATCCATCCCGTTTAAATGCTACAGCCCTGTAGAGCTGAGCAATAGCCTTAATATTTGCTTCCTCTTCTCCTGCGTAATGAATCACCAGGTCATAGAACTCAATTGATTCTTTGTAACGTTCAAGATTCAACAGCGCCCAGCCAGCTCCCAACCGGACATTATTTAATAATTTCGATTCTTTGAAAGTTTCGAGGAAAGCTTTGAAATTAAACAAAGCCTGTTCATAATTCCCTGCCATGTTATATCCTTCGGCACGGAGATAAAGAATTTCCTTTCGAACTTCTTCAAGATAATGCTGGTTTTCATATTTGTTCTTAAGAGTATCGTTTTTTTCAAACTCGTTAAGTGTAGATTCTATGTTTTCGAGCATCAGAATTACCTGCTTATATTCTCTGAGGATAAGGTTAATGCTGGCTGTTCTTATGCGAGATGCAAGGTAGGTGTTTGAATAAGCATGAAAAAGGCCGATTTTTCTGTAAATCACAAGTGCTTCGTCGTATTTCCTGTTGATTTCAGCAATTTGGCCCTGCGCAAACAAGGCGTCATCGGACAATTCCCTGTCGGGATACTTCCTGGAGCAATTTTCAAAAGCCGGTACAGCTTCCTGGTAGCGCCCCATTAACGAGTATGATACTCCCTCCCAATAATATGCCTGGTGTGCAAGTTCAGGATATAAATCAATTTCGCTGCCGCTTCTAATTTCATTTTCTTTCTCTGCAAAAATTGCAGCATTTTCAAAAAGTGAGGCAGCCGATTCAAAGTCTCTTTTATCAAAAGCGAGTAGTCCCCGTTTGTATGCAGCAATTGGAACTAAAGGAGAATTTTTTCTCGTGCGGATGAATTTATCTAGTGCTTCGTCTGAGATTTTGTAGTTTCCGAGTATAAGGTCTATATCAGCCTGTAGTATTTTTGTATTGTCAATCAGGCTGGAGTTGCCAAATTCTTCCACAAGTTTAATTACCTTGCGTTCGGACTCTCTGAACAACCCGGATTCCCAGTCAAAATTTGCTTCGGAGTAAATAATTATGGGGTTGTTGTCGTAAAGGCGGTTGATTTCAGCCCGGACAAGAACCGGAATTATCATCAAAAGAATAATCAGCGATTTTGACATGCCGCTCAAATAATGATTCAATAAATTACTTGTATCATTCCGCCCTTCCGGAATTAAATATACGGATTAGATTGAGAAATGATACTTTATGCTGCATTATAAATTACGGAAAATCAAGGCTTTTAGCAAGGCAAAGCTATTAACATTTACTAATGAATCGGGTAAGGTAATTACAGGAATTATAACCTGTAAATAATAAAGTTTTTTCTAACTAATTAACTGACTATCCCGCCAGTTTACACGTTCGAGGTATTTTGTATCAAAGTTTCCCTTGATAAAATCCCTGTTTCGCATCATTGCCTGGTGAAACGGTATTGTGGTTTTCACACCTTCAATTACAAATTCATCTAAAGCAACACGCATTTTAGCTATTGCTTCTTCACGTGTGCGGGCATAAGAAACAAGCTTTGCAACCAGTGAATCATAAAAAGGAGGGATCCTGTATCCCTGGTATATATGAGAGTCCACTCTGATACCATTCCCACCGGGGAAGTGCAGGCTTTCAATAGTACCCGGTGAAGGCCGGAAATCGTTTTCTGGATCTTCTGCATTTATTCTGCATTCGATAGAATGTAATCTTGGTTCCATTTCAACTAAGCTAAGTTTTTCTCCTGAAGCTACCCTTATTTGTTCTTTAATCAGGTCAACATTCAGGGATTGCTCTGTAACAGGATGTTCAACCTGGATACGAGTATTCATTTCCATGAAATAAAAATTCAAGTCGCTGTCAATAAGGTATTCGATTGTCCCCGGACCAACATAATTAACAGCTTTAGCACCAAGCACAGCCGAGCGTCCCATTTTTTCGCGTAATTCTGCGTCAACAATGGGAGATGGCGCTTCTTCAATAAGCTTCTGATGCCTGCGCTGTATTGAACATTCC
This sequence comes from uncultured Hyphomicrobiales bacterium, assembly GCA_964454975.1. Lineage (GTDB taxonomy): Bacteria > Bacteroidota > Ignavibacteria > Kapaibacteriales > UBA2268 > CAYVVD01. The sequence continues at coordinate 50,429 of CAYVVD010000019.1, forward strand.
CTTTCATTAAGGTGAATAACATTGCCATATTTGTCGCCGATCACCTGTATTTCAATATGGCGGGATTCTGTAACAAGTTTCTCGAGATATACACCGGGGTTTCCAAAAAAAGATTCAGCCTCTGAGCTGGCAATCTGAAATCCCTTTTCCAATTCATTTTCATGATTAATGAGGCGCATCCCTTTGCCTCCACCACCTGCAACCGCCTTGAGCATAACAGGATAGCCAATTTCACCGGCAATTTCTTTTGCGTCCTCTACGTTAGAAACAATTCCGATGCTCCCTGGAATCACAGGAACACCAGCCTCACGCATAGTTTCTTTTGCCATGGATTTATGGCCCATCTTTGCTATTGAATCTGCATAAGGGCCAATAAAAACAAGGTTGTGGTCCTGGCATATTCTTACAAACTGGTCGTTCTCAGCAAGAAATCCATAACCCGGGTGAATCGCATCTGCATTTGTAACTTCAGCAGCAGCAATTATTGATGTTATTTTCAGGTAGCTTTCTTTACTGGAGCCGGGGCCAATACAAACAGCCTCATCAGCAAATCTAACATGAAGGGACAGCTTATCAGCTTCAGAGTAAACAGCTACGGTTTTAATGCCCAACTCATGGCAAGCCCTGATAATCCTGAGAGCAATTTCACCACGATTGGCAATCAATACTTTTTTAATCATAATTGTCCGTTTATTATTCGGGCTTAATAAGAAAGAGAGCTTGTCCGTATTCAACCGGTGATGAATCCTCAATCAGAACCTTTTGGACAGTGCCGCTAATGTCAGATTCAATCTCGTTCATCAATTTCATTGCTTCTACAATGCAAAGTGTGTCCCCTAGTTTTATATTAGCCCCAACTTCAACAAATGGCGGGGATTCGGGAGAAGGCGACCTGTAGAAAGTGCCGACTATAGGTGATGTAATAGTATGAAATCCTTCATCATCCTGTATTTCAGGCGTTACAGCTGGCCTGACAGCCTCTGCTGCTACAGTGGGCTGCTGGGTAGGCTGAACCGGCGCTGAAAACTGCTGCGGAGGCATTTGCATTATCGGGTAGTGTTGCACCTGGGGTTCAGGTGCAGGTTTCTGTGATACCTTAATTGTGATACCCTCTTCTACAATCTCCAGTTCATTTGCACCGGATTCATCGAAGATTTTCAATAATTTTTTTAAGTAGTTTAAATCCATTAAATTTCCGGAAAATGAATAATTTTTCGGTTTAATATATAAAAAAGCCGGTAAGTGCCTATATCCAAACCGGCGGGACTTAATTAATCTTTAATTCGTTCAATGTATGAACCGGTTCTTGTGTCAATCCTGATTTTGTCGCCTTCATTTATAAAAAGCGGCACCGGAACGGTCGCACCGGTTTCAACAATAGCAGGTTTCATTACGTTTGTAGCAGTGTCTCCTTTAAATCCGGGTTCAGTCTGAGTAATAACAAGATTCACATGCTGAGGGATTTCCACACTCAACGGGACATCACCCTCAAATGCTATCTGAACTTCCTCGTTTTCCTTTAGAAAATCTTTTCCCTCGGTAATAAGTTCGGGATCAATCGGAATTTGCTCATAGTTTTCATTATTCATGAATATCAGGCTCTGGCCGTCGTTGTAAAGATACTGAAAAGTAAGCCTTTCTATTCTGACAAATTCAATTGAAGCACCGGAATTAAACCTGTTCTCATAAAGTTTACCGGTGTTCATATTTCGCAATTTCACCTGAATATACGCCGGGCCTTTCCCCGGTTTTATGTGCTCATTTTCGAGAACCAGGCAGTTTTCACCATTGAATTTTATTACCGCCCCATTCTTTAAATCCTGAGTCTTGCCCATTATTTCTCCAGTTGTTTCAGAGGTGCCAGCCGGATTCGAACCGGCGTTCACGGTTTTGCAGACCGTTGCCTAACCACTTGGCTATGGCACCGCAAAGAATTACAAATTTAAACCAGCATTGCAGAATTTCCAAGTAATTATTGAAGTTATGAAAATTCACTCAAGAGGCATATTTTAAGTAATAACGTTTTTTATCAATTTTGATTTATATAAAATCAGCGAGCTGCAATATATAAAAGGGGTGGGACCTCGACGTGCAGAGGCTTTTGCCGAGTCCGGACTGAATACTTTTCGGGATATGCTTTTTAATTTCCCGGTTTCTTATATTGACAGAAGTTCTGCCCTTAGCCTTGAGTCCCTGGCAAAGCGAATGCGCCAGGAAGACCTCTTTGTAAAAAGCCGGAGCATTTCCTCGGACTCGATTGATTTCAACCTCCGCTCCGAGGTTACTGTTATTGGGGAAGTAAGGGATATATCCATACGGCAAATCAGAAATAAAAAGGAATTGCTTACAGTAAGCGTTTCTGATTTTAACAACTCAATTGCAAGAATAAACCTCTGGAACGGGATCCAGTACTTCCGGGAAAGGTTCGACATAGGTCAATTGCTTGCAATAAGCGGTAAGCCCGAGCTGGATAAATTCGGCATTGTTATTTTTACCCATCCCGAAATCGACATTATCGAACCCGACGATGCCGATCAATATATGAAAGGTATTATCCTGCCCAAGTACAGGATTACTGAAAAAATGGCTGAGGCAAATATTGGACTGAAGCTGATGCGTCAAATTATGGCGTTCGTAATCGTGGATGAGTTGCCTAAGATTAATGAAACTTTGCCAAAATCAATAATTGATAAATTTAGATTTCCTGTAATTGGTGAAACAATTAAAAACCTACATTTTCCCGAATCCCATTCAAAACTGGAAAATTCAATCAAAAGGGCAAAGTTCGAAGAGTTCTTTTTCTATGAAATGCTATTAGCTGTTTCACGCTCTAAAATAAAATCCAGGGAAAAAGGAATAATAATCAATCCGAAATCCGAGCTTGCAAGGAAAGTATATGATAAACTGCCGTTCGAATTGACAAGCGACCAAAAGCGGGTATTAAGGGAAATTGCCGTCGATTTTGAGTCCGGGAGAACAATGAACCGCCTGTTGCAGGGCGATGTCGGAACGGGAAAAACAATTGTTTCGGCTTTATCGATGCTGATGGCAATTGAAGACGGATATCAGGTTGCTATTATGGCGCCGACCGAGATTCTTGCAGAACAGCATACCAATACTTTCAGGAAATTCTTTGATACACTCGGGATTGAAATTATACGGCTTACCGGCAGCCTGAAGAATTCTGAAAGAAATGAGGCACTTGAATCCATTAGCATAGGGAAAGCCAAAGTTATTGTCGGAACTCATGCCCTATTCCAGGCTGGAGTATCTTTTAATAAACTTGGGATGATTGTAATTGATGAGCAGCACAGATTCGGCGTAGCACAACGGGCAGATTTGATCCAGTTAGCAAAAGAATCATACGGCAAAGAATTTAGTGAACAGGCGCCACATGTACTTGTTATGAGTGCTACTCCAATACCCCGAACACTCGAGATGACTCTTTATGGTGATTTGGATGTTTCAACAATAAAGGAGAAACCGGGAAACCGTCAGCCTGTTATAACCAAGGTCCGGTTCGAAAGTTCACTTCCGGATATTTATAAATTTATAATGGATGAAGTTGCTCAGGGCAGGCAGGCGTATTTTGTATATCCTCTTGTTGAGAAATCTGAGAAGCTGAACTTGAAATCTGCTACTGAGCATTTCAGTAAGCTTGATGAAGATATTTTCCCGGGAATTCGATGTGGGTTGCTTCATGGCCAGATGAACTGGAAAGAAAAAGAAGAAACCATGAGTAAATTCCTCTCGAAGCAATACATGATTCTCGTTTCGACAACTGTGATTGAGGTTGGAATCGACGTGCCGGATGCGAGTGTGATGGTTATTGAAAACGCTGAAAGGTTTGGCCTTTCCCAGCTTCATCAACTAAGAGGCAGGATTGGCAGAGGCCCTCATAAGTCTTACTGTATTCTGGTAACTAATGACAAACTAAGGTTTGAATTAAGTGACAGTGTAAGGGAAGAGGAAAGGCAAAAAGCCGCTATCAGGCTGAAAACCATGGAAGAAACAAGCGACGGATTCAAAATTGCGGAAGCAGACCTTTTAATTCGCGGCCCCGGTGATATAACAGGTACCAAGCAATCAGGCATCCCTAAATTTGTTTATGCGGATCTGGTAAAAGACCATGAATTACTCATTAAAGCAAGGGACGAGGCATTTGCTTTAATCGAACGCGACCCGCACCTGCGTTCCGACGAAAATAAAATCACAAGGGAGCATTTCCTGGGAATATTTAAAGGGAGGAGAAGCTATTTTGATATAGCTTAGTCAGTTTTTTTTATCTTGCCGTGGGGAGTTGGCTTTCCATTCTTATCGAGATTCACAAAAACAATTTCATCAATCGAAATTATCAGTTCTTTGCTCATCTTCTTTCGTACTTCACACCGAACTGTAATTGAAGTTGTGCCAAATTTAACAACTTCAGTTCCGATTTCGATAATGTCACCCTGGAAAGCCGGACGGACAAAATTTATTTCAGACATGTATTTTGTTACAATTGTCTTGCTGTCGAGTTGGCACATCACAAAAATCGAAGCTTCTTCATCAATCCATTCGAGCAGCTTACCTCCGAATAAAGTATTTCCGGGGTTCAAATCAGGCGGGCTGACTAATTTTCTTGTCCTGAAATCCATATTTCAAAAATTTATTGTTGTTTTTTGTTTTCCAAGAAGTGCATTGAAGAATTTTATAATTTCCACAATTATAATAATTGAGAATGTTACACCGCCGACAATGATCCATTCATTAACGCTCAATGGCACTGTATTTAAGAGAGTATTCATAAAAGGCAGCGTAACAGCAGCAACCTGGAGCAATATCGCCAACATCATAACACCAAGTAGCACAGGATTAGTCAGGATACCAACTTTATCATATTTCTCTGTTTTAGAGAAAGGCAGGTTGAAAAACAACGACCTGTCAAGCGAACGGGAGTTTTGTACATTCCATATCTGGAAGAAAGCCAATGTGCTAAAAGCCATTGTCTGGGCTTTCATCAGGTCTTCGGGTGTTGGCGAGAAAATATTCGGCACAGAGAAATGGTAAACACCGAGAGTACCCACCATCATTATAGTCCCTGCGAGGGCAATCCTGTATATGTAATCCTTCGCAACCAGAGGGTCGTCTTTGGGCCGGGGAAGGAAACGCATAACGTCCCCATGCTCTTTTTCAAATGCAAGTGGGAAAGTTGAAGTACCGTCAGTCACTAAGTTAATCCAGAGCAATTGTGCAGGTAGTATGGGCAATGGATAACCAACTATGACAGAAGTTGCAATTGTAAGCAGCCCACCGAAGCTTGTTGACAGAATGTATAATAAAATATGCTTCAGATTCGACAGTATGATTCTCCCGCGCCGAACAGCTTTTACAATAGTAGCAAAGTTGTCATCGAGCAGAACCATGTGTGCAGCTTCACGTGCAACATCTGTCCCCGTACCCATAGCAATACCAATATCCGCCTGCTTTAATGCCGGTGCGTCGTTTACACCATCGCCGGTCATGCCGACAATTTTGCCGCGTGCCTGCAATTGCTGTACAATCCTGAATTTATGGTGCGGCGCTACACGTGCGTAAACATCAATATCATCTACTTTGTTATATAACTCTTCGTCGCTCATTTTTTCGAGTTCGAGCCCGCGGACAACTTCAGGACTATCGCCGTTGGCAATACCGACTTTCCTTGCTACAGATCCTGCTGTACGAGCATGGTCTCCGGTAATCATAACAACATGAATGCCTGCAGAGTGACATTCCTTAACTGCCTGAACAGCTTCCTCGCGAACGGAATCCTCAATTCCTCCAAGACCAACAAAAGTAAGCCCCGAGAGATCATCCAGGCTAATTGGTTCGCTTTTGTCATAATCCATATAAGCAAGCGCCAATACACGCAAACCATTGTCGGAATACAATCCAACCATTCCCTGTATTTTATCAAGGTCAATTTCACCAGTATTATTATCCTTTAGCAACATATTCCCTGAGCGGGCAAGTATCGCTTCGACAGACCCTTTTGCAAGAATATATGATTTCCCTTCTTTTTCCACACGGACAGCCATCATCTGGTTTTCAGATTCGAAAGGAATATCCGCATGAATTTTCCAGCCCTTTTCATCGAAATTCAGCTTTTCTGCGCCAATCATCAGGGCAACTTCAGTCGGGTCGCCACTAATTTTCCACTCTTCACCATTTGCGCTAATTGATGATTCAGTACAGTATTTTCCAATAAATGCCAAAAGTTCAAGCTGCCTGCTGTCGCTTGCAAGAACCTTTTCACCCGTAATCAGCGAAGAAACTTCACCTGCCTTTCCGAATCCTGAACCAGAGACGGTGTATTCCTCGCCGGCAGTGAAAATTTGTGAAAGTGTCATCTGGTTGCGTGTGAGAGTCCCGGTTTTATCTGTGCAGATTACATTTGTACTACCCAATGTTTCGACTGCAGCTAATTTTTTCACTATAGCATTGTGCTTAGCCATCTGGTTGAGACCTATGGAAAGTGTAATCGTTACAGCAACAGGCAAACCTTCGGGGATTGCAGAGACAGCAAGGCCAACAGATGTTAAAAGCATTGTTACCCAGTCGTTACCGCGCAGGAAGCCGATAATAAAAATTGCTGCCACAGAAGCAAGAATTGCTATGCTAAGCCCTTTGCTGAATTTTTCTATATTGTGTTGCAGCGGCGAAACTGTAATTTCTGCTTCCTGGACTTTTTGGGATATTTTCCCGAATTCTGTGTTTACTCCGATGCTTGTTACAACAGCTACTCCACGTCCTTTTTGGACAATAGTTCCTGAATAAACCATATTAATGCGGTCGCCAAGGTCGGATTCTTCGGGCAGAGTTAAATTATGATTTTTTTCAATCGGGAATGATTCGCCAGTTAGCATTGATTCGTCGATAACCAGGTTATTTGTTTCTACGAGCCTTGCATCGGCAGGTACGCGAGTACCGCTTTCAAGAAGAATAACATCACCGGGAACAATTTCATTTGTTTTGATTGTTTCCTGCTTACCATTGCGAATCACCCTTGCAGTAGGTGCAGAAAGGCTCATCAAAGCACGCAGAGCGCCCTCGGCGCGTATTTCCTGGAAAAATCCAATCAGAGTATTAAGAATAACAACAGCTGCTATTACAATAGCATCTTTAGGTTCTGCAACAAACGAA
>CAYVVD010000019.1:57602-69779 GCA_964454975.1 uncultured Hyphomicrobiales bacterium
GCAGCAACAATCAGAATGTAAATTACAGGGTCGTTGAATTGCTCAAGTAGAAGGATTAACTTGCTTTTAGGCTTTGCCTGCGGGAGTTCGTTTTTGCCGTACTTGCTTGCTCGCAGCTCAATTTCCTTCGTGCTAAGGCCATTCTGCGGGTCAACTTCAAAATCTGTTGTCAGTAGCTGTGTGTCGTAACTATGCCAGTTCATATCAGCACTAAAATATCAATATTAGTGCTCATTTCTAAAAAATTTTAATTTAATTTTCGCCGGAAGGTATTTTCGGGAGTGTTTTTCAGAACATATCCTTTCGAAATTCCTCTCCCTTTTAATTGTAATCCCCCCGGTTTGATTCTATTTAATAACAAACTGCTAAAATCCATCCCGGTTAATAATAAACCGTGTAATCCTCTAATAGCACCTGTCAATTGTGATATCCCAAAATTACTGCTATCCCTTTGCACCTTAGTTTTTGCAGAAGAATCATTATTCATTTCTGCAAGTGAATCGGAAATATCCTGGACTGCAGGTTTTTCTAGGTAAACAGTGTCGTACTTATGGATTATAGAAGAATTGCTTACTGAATTGAAATCCATTACCACCGCAAAACAGAATATTATCGCAGTTATGAATGCCGCCCTGTAGAGTGGAATTCTGTAATGGATAACAGATGAGACAATGTCAGCAACACGCAGATGTTTGCGTGCAAATCGCTTGTCCAACCTTTCTTTAATAGCCGGATCGGGCTTAATCAGGCCTTTACCTTTTGCAAGTTCTTCCACAGATCGTTTTGCTATTTCTGTGAAGTTGAACTTTTCTTCCTGTGTGATTCCGGGGATTTCTATTTCGGGAAATTCATCCCGGCCTGTATATAATGAATCGTAGTAGTTATTTTTCATAGGCGTCTTCGTATTTATTCGGGTCGAATACTTCCAGCTTATCAGCCAGTTTCCTTATTGTGTAAAACAACCGTGATTTAACTGTCCCGATGGAACAGTCCATTATTTCTGCTATTTCCTGTAGTTGAAGTTGTTCCTGATAACGCAGGATAAATGTTGTTCTGTGAGAATCTTTCAGCTTCGATAATTCTTCGCGCAGCGATTTTACAAATGATTTGCCGTCAATCTTTTCTATATAATCCACATTCAGCACGTCAGCGAATTCGGGCATGTTATCAAATGTGACAAATGTCCTTCGGGCTCTTTTCCTGTATTCATTGCGGCAAAGGTTTGTTGCAATAGTATAAACCCAGGTTGAGAATTTCTTATCCGGGTCGAATAGATGGGGTTTCTCAATTATTTTGATGAATAAATCGTGGAGGAAATCCTGTGCTTTTTCTGAATCGTTGTTCAAAAGCCTGTTGATGTAGTAGAGTAGCTTTGAAGAATATCTTTTGTATATCTCGTTGAATGCTCCTTTGCTGCCTTTGGTAACAAGGATCATCAATTCTTCGTCAGTTTTTGCTGTATAGCTGCTTTTGAACAAACTCATAAAATTGAACCGTGCGTTTTATGGGCATACGTCACTTATTTCAAATGGTTCAATTTTATTTCATAGGCAATTTTTTTGGTTTTTAATTCTTAGCTAAATTTAGCGTTTCCGAAATTTAAATCAAAGGGGAGTTTTATGTTAAAAGAACTTCTTAAGCCCGAAATAAAGGAGCTTATTAATAATCGCAAATGGAACGACCTCAAAGAAGCTCTCAGAAACTGGCCTTCACCTGAAGTAGCCGAACTCCTGTTAGATATAGACAAATACAATCGGGTCCTATTGTTTCGTGCATTGCCGAGGGATTTATCGGCAGATGTTTTTTCGTACCTGGATTACGATGAAAGAGAAGAATTACTATACGACCTGACTGATCAGGAAACACGCGAGCTGCTTTCAGATATGTCCCCGGACGACAGGACTGCATTACTCGAAGAACTACCTTCGAAAGTGACCAGAACTATGCTAAATCTTCTCAATCCTCAGGATTTGAAGGAAGCAAGGCAGCTCCTCGGATATCCTGAAGACAGCATAGGAAGGATAATGACTCCTGATTTTGTTGCTGTCCGCCCCCAGTGGACTGTTGCAGAAGCATTGAGCCATATCAAAAGATTTGGTAAAGACAGTGAGACAGTCAACAGGGTATATGTAACTGACAAATCAGGGAAGCTCCTGGATGATATTCTCTTAAGGCAGATCATTCTTTCGGATGACGAGCAAACTATTGAAAATCTGATGGATTATAATGTCATAAGTGTCTCAGCATTCGAAGACCAGGAGGAAACAGTCCGCCTGCTGGAGAAATACGATGTAGTTGCCATTCCTGTTGTGGATTCAGAAGGGCAACTTGTTGGCATTGTAACATTCGATGATATTTTTGATGTTTACGAAGAAGAACAAACCGAGGACTTCCAGAAAATTAGTGGTATCAACCCTGTTGACCAAACTTATCTGAGTGCCAGTGTTTGGCGGCTTTGGTCGAAGCGTTTTCCATGGCTTCTAACTCTTCTGCTTGCTAATTTTCTGACAGCTGCTGTTATATCAAATTATCATCACGTACTCGCTGCCGTTGTTGCTCTTACTTCTTTTATACCATTGCTTATTGGTACTGCGGGTAACTCCGGGACACAATCTGCAACACTTATTATACGCTCACTTGCAACCGGGGAGGTGGAAATTGCCGACTGGTTCAGGGTAATTTTAAAAGAAATTGCTGTCGGATTGCTACTGGGAATCGCGCTCGGTATAATTGCCTATCTTGCCGGATTTATTGAAGGTAAAAACAGTGTCGGTATTGCAGTAACTGTAAGCTTGTCCATGGTGATACTGATTATCTGGGCAAATCTTATCGGTAGCATATTGCCAATTGTTCTTGCAAAAATCAAGCTTGACCCCGCTGTCATTTCAAGCCCACTAATAGCAACATTAATTGACGTAACAGGGATTATCGTTTATATCAACATAGCAATAATGGTATTGGAGATTTAAGCAGAACGCACTTTTTGGCTATCCTTGTATTCATAGTCCGGTTCAGCGCCTTCGCTAATCACTGCTTCAGTGATAATACAAGCTTCAATATCCGGATTGTCAGGCAGTTCGAACATGAACTTCAGCATTATCTCCTCTGTGATTGCGCGCAATGCCCGGGCGCCGGTTTTGCGGAGCATTGCTTTTTGGACAATAGCTCTTAGGGCTTCCTTTTTGAAAACAAGGTCGATGTCATCAATCTTGAATAGCTTTTTGTATTGCTTCACAATTGCATTTTTGGGGTCTGTGAGTATGTGCATTAATGCATCTTCGCTCAAATCTTCGAGGGGAGCAACCACAGGAAGCCTGCCAACAAGTTCGGGTATGAAACCGAATTTCATCAAGTCGTCCGGTTCGGCAAATTTTAACAGGTCGTAATTGTCCTCTACAGAATAATTGCCTTCAGCTGTAAATCCAATGGAAGAAGTCCTGACTCTTGAGCCGATAATCTTCTCGAGGCCTTCAAATGCGCCCCCACAAATAAAGAGGATGTTTTTTGTATCAACGTAAATGAGTGGTTGTTCCGGGTGTTTTCTTCCACCTTTGGGTGGAATCCCGGCTCGAGTTCCTTCCAGCATTTTTAGCAGCGCCTGCTGCACACCCTCGCCCGATACATCACGAGTTATGCTCGCAGATTCACTTTTTCTGCCAATTTTATCAATTTCATCAATATAAACTATTCCACGTTCTGCAAGTTCAGGCTTATAGTCCGCATTCTGAAGCAAATTAAGAAGAACTGTTTCCACATCATCGCCGACATATCCTGCTTCAGTTATCGTAGTTGCGTCTGCAATTGCAAAAGGTATTTTCAGTATTCGTGCAAGAGTCCTGGCAAGCAGTGTTTTACCGGTACCTGTAGGACCGAGGAGGAGAATATTACTTTTTTCAATCTCCACATCTTCCAATTCATCCGAGCCGCTGTTCAGGATTCGTTTGTAATGGTTATAAACTGCAACAGAAAGTACTTTTTTTGCAAATTCCTGCCCTATGACGTAATCATCAAGTTTGCCTTTAATCTCAGAAGGCTTCAGCAGCCTTCCCAAATCCCCATGCAATGAAGTAGAAAGGTTCTCATCCCGGTTTTTCCTGATAATGTCATTTGCATTGTCGATGCACAGGTCGCAGATATAAACATTTTCCGGCCCTTCGATAAGGCTTGACACTTCACGCGAAGACCTGCCGCAAAATGAGCAGTGAACTGTTCCGAATCCCGAATTTTTGTTTTTTCCCATAAATCAAATTATCTTTTAGCAATAAAAACGGGTTGCCCGTAAACGGACAACCCAAAATTAACAAATATTATGCCTTATTTCTTGCTGTCAGGTTCTTCTTCCTTGCCTATGCCGGGAGCATGTATTAATATCTTGTCAATAATGCCATATTTCAACGCTTCATCCGGTATCATATAATTATCCCTGTCGGCATCTTTTTTAATCTGCTTCACATCCTTGCCGGTATGGTCGGCAATGATTTTGAAAAGCGAATCCCTAATCCTTAACATTTCCTTAGTATAAATCTCGATATCGGATGCCTGGCCCTGTGTACCTCCAAGTGGCTGATGCATCAGTATCCTGGAATGTGGCAACGCATAGCGTTTGCCTTTTGCACCTGCACAAAGCAGAACCTGTGCCATTGAAGCGCACATCCCTATGCATATTGTAGAAATATCAGGCTTAACAAACTGCATTGTATCGTAAATTGCCATTCCGGCGCTAACACTACCGCCCGGTGAATTAATATAGAGATTTATGTCTTTATTTGGGTCCTGGCTCGAAAGGAAGAGCAACTGTGCAATTACAAGTGTTGAAATATGGTCGTCAATAGGTGTGCCGATGAATATTATCCGTTCTTTCAGCAGTCTTGAATATATATCGTATGACCTTTCGCCGCGGCTGGTTTGTTCGATTACTATGGGTACTAACTGGTTGTGCATTTTTTGCCTCGATAAATTATAACTTGTTGAAATCAATTAACGTTTATTGAATCACATTCTTTTACAGAAAGAGCATGTATCAAGCTCAAAGGAAAAGTTAATTTCATTAATTTGAAAATATGAGATAATCAATAGAATTAATATTTTATGAGTTTGTCACACTTCGACTTCGCTCAGTGTGACATTTGAGTGATAAATCTATTTGTCATGCTGAGCGGAGTCGCTCACGACACAAACATAAATCAATATTATTAATGATTTGATTTTGATTAAATATATTTCAATAACCATATTACTTTCAATATCGCTTGCTGCACAGCAATCCCTGATGCATTATACCCTGGACAGCCTGGAAATAAATATAATTAACACTTCCCTTGATAAACTGGTAAACACCTATATTCTTCAGAATTACGCCTTTTTTCAGACCGATGTGCTTGGAGGAACATTGAATTTCAGGCAGCAATACACAGGCTCAACAGTTAATGCAGGCAGGTTTACTTCAAGAGATGACGAATTGTATAATATCGAATACATGTACCCGGTGTCTGAAAATATAGAACTGCTTGCAGGTCAAAATTGGCAAATATCTTCGGATTCTAAGGCGATTGGATTATTTGAGCTGGAAAGGCTGAATGGAATTGCAGGATTGAAATATAACTTTGAGAATAATTCTTATTTCCGGGCAGCAGCAGGTATTGAGCAGTATTCCCAGGTAGAAGTCAGCTCCGCAGGAAACATTTACGTTGTCTCTTCGAAACTCAATGACATTAATATTGGCGGATTTCAGCTAAATACAAAGCTGTCAGGCGAACATCTTGCGCTCAGTTCAGGTATAAATAACTCAAATCTTACATTTAATGCCTATGGATATAAAACTTTCGAATATGGCAATTCTTTGAACATCGGCCTCGATTACCGTTACCTTAACAATGACAACCTTAGTGGATTTATATCTCAGATGGATGATTATTCAATAGAAAACAGGATTGAAAATAATATTGGAATCAACCTGCTTCTCGGTCTTGATATATTAGAAAACCTTTCCGGTTCGATTGACCTCAATTTTGGGAACAGGGATGTATCACGCTCTTATAATGAATTAATACCAACTATTTCCCAATCCGGTGCTTTTAGAAATTCTTCTTCATTAAACCTTGGTGCAAATGCTAAAATTAACTTAGTCACTAATGAGTCGGAAACAATAGCGGGGATGTTATTTGAAGTTTCAGGTGAGTCAAATGCAATAGACAGGAAATTCAACATATTACCGGAAGACCTTCAGCGCCTGCGCTCTATCGAATCACAGCGTGATTATGATGCAAGTAACACAAGGCTTTATTTCAACACTCGCTATTTCCCATGGGTGAAAGACACCTTTCATATCAATTTTTCAAGTTCGATACTTAGATATAATACACCAAGCGGAAATAATAATGACGACCGCGATAAACTCAGCCTTATTACGGAACTGGGATACTCCCGCAAGCTGAATCCATATCTATATTTTAGCGTTTCCGGGAGACTCTACTTTGTGCATTACGTTTATCTGAGAGCAACCCGCAGTGCACAAAACAACTGGAACAGGGTAATCAGCCTTAGGCCTTCGATATTATTTGATGTTGGAATAATTAAGCTTCGGCCAACATTTGAGGTGCTTGCAAATTACACAGTTTATGATTTTGAGGATAAAGTAAGCGGAATTAACAGTTTCAGCTTTCGCCAACTATCATATTCAGATTCACTTTACCTTGGATTTACGAATAGAATCAGTTTGCAATCATCAGTTTATTTCCGATATTATGAAAATGGCCTTCTTTACTGGAAGTCTTTTGCTGAAACACCGCAAAACAGTAATTTTGAAAACTTGAGCAAAGGCTATCTGTTTTTAAAACAGGATGAAAATGTTGCAATAGCTGCAGGGGCTCGCTATTATTTTTTAAAGACAATCAACCTGCAACAAGGATTGGCAACGCCATCAAACAGGGATTACAGGTTAATTTCCATCGGCCCACAAGCGCTGATTTCCTATGAATTTGAGTCCGGTTCAGAAATCAGATTTGAAGGCTGGTACGAGTTTCAGAGGGTAAATCAACAGGATGTAAGGGAGATACCAAATCTATTTATGAATGTCAGACTGAAATTTTGATGAAAAACAATGACTTTAATAAAAAAATGTACTTAAGAAGTGAGAAATCTTCGATAAGTGAAGTTGAACCACTTCTAAATGAAGCCTGCGACAATCGGGAAGTAAACGAAAAACTATATTTTAATATCCTTGTAGCACTGACCGAAGCAGTTAACAACGCTATAATTCATGGAAACAGAAGCAACCCGGAGAAGAAGGTTGAAGTTGCCATTATTGTCATGGGCAAAAAAATGGAGTTGAGTGTAAAGGATTTTGGTGACGGGTTTGTAGAAGATGAATTAGTCGACCCCCGTAATCCTGAAAACCTCCTGAAAGATAGTGGAAGAGGAGTGTTTATTATCAAATCACTTGCAGACAACGTCAGCTTTATCAATGAAGGCGACGGTACAAAGGTAAAAATGAGTTTCAGATTAGACAGAGCCGGCAAATGAGAGCAGATCAACTTGTTGACAAGGCCATCAAGCTGCTGTCCGGAGATACAAATGCCATCTTTTTATCCGGTGAGGTGGGGAGCGGAAAGTCTGTTGTCGCAGATAGGATTTGCAGGGAATTGGTTTCAAATCATTTTGTAGATGCAGCCCTTGTATTCAATGAACCCAAAAAGCCGGCACATATCTACGAATTTATTTACAAGTTATGCCTGGGCTTAACTGCCGAATACGAACTTCTTAGTAACGCACAGTTTAGTGAAAGCGAATATAACAATGAAAGGTTTGAGAAACTTCGCGATGAAATCAGGAGCGAATCAAGAGAGAATTTTAATGATCTAGTATCCGGTTTTTCGTTAAAGTCAACAATTGACACTTCCCCCGAGGAAGTTAAATATCCATTCGCTGTTGAGTTAATTGAAGCAATAGAGAAAAGGAGCGACAGGCGAATGTTTGAAAAGCCGCTCCAACTTGCGACGGAATCTCTTTTTGTTGACCTGACAGGGATTTTTCACAGAGATATTACCAGCAAAATTAAGTTGTCTGAAGATTTTAGAAAAACCCGCATATTAATTGTATTTGATGATTTCGACAGCTTTGATTCATCTTTAATAGACTGGTTGAATAATCATTTCCTGAAAACATATCTCAGTGGCAAGTTTGGCAACTTTGTAAATTACTCAGATGAAAGGCTTGAAGTACTCGCTATTAAAGACCTTTTTGAAATTAAATTTCTTTTTTCATCAAGGAGAAATTCGATATTTGATTTAATTAACCTGTCGGATTTCAAAAGAGAATCCCTGGAATTGAGCCTGCTTGACGAAGAAGAAACACTGTCCATCCTGAAAGCTGAGCGTATTGAATTGCCTGAAGTTATTGAAAATATTAGCATAATGTCCCACGGGAACCCTTTTATTCTTACACTAATGGCAGAATCATACAGGCTTGGCGGGGACATTCTCGACCTGATACAGGTTTATCAACTTGTTGAAACTAAAATATTCTACCCTTTCAGTGTTGAGCAGCAGGACTGGATTCGAAGCGCCGCTTACCTTGGAACTGTTGATATGCAGGGTTTGAGATGCTTTCCCACAATAGGAGATAATTTCGAAGCTGCATTTACATGTATTAAAAATGCTGAAGAGCTTTATTACACTTCCAATGGCGAAATTATATTTAAAGAATACGTTAAATCCTATATCATCGGCGCAACTAAATACCAATCCGAAATACTGCATAAAGAGTTCGAAAGAATATCCGCTAATTACAATTCGATAAGGGATATAATAAAAAGATTTAGCGATGATGAGCTTGAAATAATCCGTAAACTGGCATATTTCAGGAAATTCGACCTTGATTTTGCTCTTAAAGCTGCCTTCAGGGAAAATGAATCATTCGCGAAGCAAACAATAGAAAAAAACATTTACTTATTTAATAAGCATGAATTTACATTTAGCTTCAAGGATAAATATTCATCAAAAATTGATGAATTCAACTCCCTCGTTGACAGAATGAAATTAGCGGAAAAGAAAGAACTGGTTCACAACATTAACAACCAACGCATTAACAAACTAAAAAGCGAGCTAAACGAAAAAACGGCCAAATCTGAACACCTTGAAAAACAGAAGGAGCAATTTAATTATACTCTAAACCAAAAAGAGAAAGAAAAACAAAGGCTCAATGAAAAGTACATAGAGCTTGAAAACATGCTGTTAAAACTCCAGGGTGAGTACGACAGTTTACAAAAAAACAAAAAAATTGCCGGGCTGAAAGTTTCTTTAACCGCTTTACTTATCTTCCTTTTGTCAGCTATTTTCCCTGAGATGATATTTTCTTTTTTATTTGAACATGAAAGCACTATTAATCTTGCTTCCTATTTCAGCTATGGTTTTGCCATTATTCTATTGATTTGGTCTGTATTGCAGTACATAAGATACCCTCAAACCGGAATCAGAAAGGTAAAATCCGAGCAAATTGAAACTGAATTGCATGGACTAGAATCACAAAAAAATGAAATTCAATCTGAACTTGAAGATACCAGTTCTTCAATTGAAATGACAAAGAATAACATCATTCAGCTCGATACCCGCATAACGAGTATTAACAACCAGGCTGAAACTTGCCGCAGAATGCTGAAAGAGAAGTTTATTTAATATTAATCTTTGATTTTAAATAACTTCTCTCATCTTTGTTAATTCTCTCAAATGGTTTAATTTGCAGGTTTATTTTGCTAATAATTTATTGTCATGAGGTTACTTAATGAATAAACATAATTGTGATGTTGTTGTTATAGGTTCGGGACCCGGCGGTTATGTAGCTGCAATAAGGGCATCCCAGCTTGGACTTAAAACAATTTGCATTGAAAAGCAGTATTTAGGTGGTATTTGCCTCAACTGGGGCTGTATTCCGACAAAAGCACTTTTGAAAAATGCCGAATACATGAATTTTTTCAAACATTCTGAAGACTTTGGATTTGAAATAAGCGATTATAAAGTAAATCTCGATAAAGTTATCGAACGTAGCAGAGGTGTTGCTGAACGAATGTCCAATGGTGTCAAATTCCTTTTCAAAAAATATAAAGTTGAAACTGTTTGGGGAGCCGGGAAGATTAAAACACGCGGGCAAGTCGAAGTAAAAGATAAAGACGGAAATGTCACTGATGAAATTAATGCTAAGCATATCGTGATTGCCACCGGTGCAAGGCCAAGAATGTTTGATGGAATTGAAGTTGACCGCAAGAGAATAATTACATATTTTGAGGCAATGATTCCTAAAAAAGCGCCCAAATCTATGATTATAATGGGAGCGGGTGCTATCGGAGTTGAATTTGCTTATTTCTATAATGCCTTCGGTACCGAAGTAACAATAATTGAAATGAAAGACAGGCTTCTTCCCGTTGAGGATAAAGATGTATCAAAAGAGCTTGAGCGTCACTTCCGGAAAGCCGGAATGAAACTAATGACGTCCACAAAAGTACTCTCTGCGAAACCAAAAGCAAGAAGTGTAGAAATTGAAATAGAGAATAAGAAAGGTGAAATAGAAACACTGAAGGCTGAAATGGCACTTAATGCAATTGGCATCCAGGCCAACATCGAGAATATCGGCCTTGAAGAGTTGGGTATTGAGCTCGACCGTGGTTTCATAAAAATTGACGGCCTGATGCGTACTAATGTTGAGGGTATTTACGCAATTGGGGACGTTGCAGGCCCACCTTGGCTTGCTCACAAAGCATCGGCAGAAGGCATTGCACTGGCTGAATACCTTGGCGGTGAAAGCAACGAAGGTATTGACCATAATAACATACCTGGTTGTACATACTGCCAGCCTCAGGTTGCCAGCGTGGGAATGACTGAGGAACAAGCCAAAGAAGCCGGATACGAGATTAAAGTCGGGAAGTTCCCATATACCGCTAACGGCAAAGCACATGGAATCGGCGAAGCTGTCGGATTTGTAAAAATGATATTCGATGCCAAGTATGGCGAGATTCTCGGCGCCCATATGATAGGGCCTGATGTTACTGAATTGATTGCTGAAATTGGCCTTGCTCGCGCTCTTGAAGCGACAGGCAAGACCATATTCAAAACCATCCATGCTCACCCGACACTGAGCGAAGCAATTATGGAAGCCTCCGCACAGGCATATGGTGAAGCAGTAAACATATAAATCAAAGTAAGTATAAGAACCATCCCATTAATACCGGGATGGTTCTTATATATACAATTTATAGCTGTTAATGCAGTTATATACATATTCCTTAATGATAATAAAAATGATAATATGAATAGAGCCCTTTTATTATTACTCATTGGATTAATCTTCTATTCTTGTAGCGAAGACAATGGTCCTGTCGATCCGGGAGGGAGTTCTTCGTTCCGTGCTGATGCATTAAAGGTGCTTGAAGAACTCAATAAAATCAGAACTAATCCCCGATCATACATTGCTTTGATTCAACAGGTTTACGACAGCTACGACGGAAATTCAATAACATACCCAAATGGAGATAAATTCCAAGCGAGGGACTTACCCGCCTACCCTGAAGCAATTGAATATCTTCAGAACCAGCAAGCAATAGGTGCTTTATCTTTTTCCGAGGAATTTGCCAAAGCGGCTGAAGCCCATTGTAATTTCCAGGGAGAGAATGGCCAGGTTGGCCACACCGGTAAAAACGGTTCCTCTCCTTTTGACAGGATGAGAGAATATGCAGATTACAATACGGCCGGGGAAAACATCAGCTATGGACATCTGAATGCTGTTAATATAATCATACAATTAGTAGTGGATGCCGATGTACCTGACAGGGGCCACAGGGTTAACATATTCAATGCCGGATTTGGAACAGTAGGAATTGGGATGGGGACTCATCCTGTTTACTCATACATGTGTGTAATGGATTTTGCGGATCAGACTCTTCCTAAAAGTAATATTTTAGTTGAAAATAAAAATGGATCAGTTGCTGAAAAGCATTCATATGATTTAAGTATTTAATCCATAAATTAATTATGAAAATTAATTTATAGTCCGTAATTTTGATGCTTGTTCATTAAAATCGAACCGTTTTTTTTCGAGCATCTGCTTTGAATCGTTCTTTTGTATGATAATTCTAATATCGGGGTGTGGCCCCGCCAAAGGCGGGGCATCTGCTTTGAATCGTTCTTTTGT
>CAYVVD010000019.1:69879-70936 GCA_964454975.1 uncultured Hyphomicrobiales bacterium
GGGTGTAGCCATATGTAGTTTTTTGATGGTTCATCCCCACGTGTGTGGGGAATACCAACGATTTTCATTTCTACTTTCCTGTTGTTATGGTTCATCCCCACGTGTGTGGGGAATACGGTTCCAGGCTTTTATGGGTATACGTTCATTTTGGTTCATCCCCACGTGTGTGGGGAATACTATTGATTTTGGGACACCCCCCATTTTGCTTTTGGTTCATCCCCACGTGTGTGGGGAATACTGATGGCTTTGACAATACACTGCTTGCACCCACGGTTCATCCCCACGTGTGTGGGGAATACACAGATTGGACAGACACCCCCTGATTTGCGTTTGGTTCATCCCCACGTGTGTGGGGAATACGGAACGCTGTATTGCTTGACGTAATAGCCCCCTGGTTCATCCCCACGTGTGTGGGGAATACTGCCATTCAGAATGTTGAAATGCGTTTATGTCTGGTTCATCCCCACGTGTGTGGGGAATACTGGGGGTCTAACCACATACCCCCCGTTTTCTGTGGTTCATCCCCACGTGTGTGGGGAATACGTTGGCACTGGCGGAATGGATGTAGATGAACTTGGTTCATCCCCACGTGTGTGGGGAATACTTTTTCTTTAATTTCTTTAAGTTGATTTAAACTGGTTCATCCCCACGTGTGTGGGGAATACTTCCTGCAGGTGAAACCAATACTCCAGGTTCATGGTTCATCCCCACGTGTGTGGGGAATACAACCACATGCATGTAACCCTCCTGTCTGGTTTTGGTTCATCCCCACGTGTGTGGGGAATACATAATTGCTTTACCTCGAGTGTGGCATTGGTCTGGTTCATCCCCACGTGTGTGGGGAATACAAATCGCTCTTGCCATAATTTTACTCACAAAATGGTTCATCCCCACGTGTGTGGGGAATACTTCGGCGGAACTGCCGAGCGAGGGCGGCTAAAAGGTTCATCCCCACGTGTGTGGGGAATACTTGCGGAGTGATTTTTTAATCAGTTCCGTAATAGGTTCATCCCCACGTGTGTGGGGAATACGATATGCGAGCCGCAAAAAATAAAAA
>CAYVVD010000020.1:0-55898 GCA_964454975.1 uncultured Hyphomicrobiales bacterium
TTTGTCAATCCATTCAACCAGGTATTCAAACTGGTCAGGCTCAACCGGAAGGAATATCTCTTTTGGAATAAAATCAGATTCAATATACCATCGCTCGAATGTGCGCCGGATTATTTCGCTGTCTTTCTTTTCGAGAGCATTAATAACAATGAAAAACCTTTTGCCGGTCAACTTACCTTCACGAACCTTGAATACAAGCGTACATGCTTTATCGTCAATTCTTGCAATGCCGAAAATATCCCGATCCATGAAATCCTTGCTTACGATTTTTTGCTTAGATGAGTATTCCTTAAGCAATGTCAGTTTATTACGTACAATCGCAGCTTCCTCGAACTTAAGTTCGTCGGAAAGCCTTTTCATTTCTTCTTCGAACAACCTTTCCAAATCTTTTGTCTTTCCGTTGAGAATTTGAATCGCCTGATTGATTTTCTCCCTGTAATTTAGCCTTGGAACAAAGCCTTCGCAGGGGCCGTCACATTTGTGGATATGATAATCGAGGCAGAGCTTGAATTTACCTTTTTCAATACTTTCTTCTGAGAGTTTTAAATCGCAACTGCGTATCAGAAACAAAGTTCTAAGGACACGCATCAGCATTTTCAAAGGCCTCACTTCAGTAAATGGCCCAATGTACTTTGAACCGTCCTTTACAACATTTCTGGTTGGGAATATTCGTGGAAATTCTTCATTTGTTATCCTTACATAAGGATAGGATTTATCATCTTTTAAATTAACGTTGTAGCGTGGCTTAAGCTTTTTAATTAGCGTATCCTCAAGTATAAGAGCTTCTGCTTCAGTATCTGTAACAATTACTTCCACATCGACAATTTTACCGGTCATTGCCTTTGTTTTCGCATCAGCAGGACCACCTTTTTTAAAATAGGAACGAACACGGTCGCGAAGGCGGATAGCCTTTCCGACATAGATCACATTGCCGTTTTTGTTCTTGAATTGGTATATCCCGGGTTTCCGGGGAAGTGAGTTTACTTTGTCAAGCACAGGCCTCTGTATATCTTGCTGAAGAGTGCTCAAATCACAGGTCTCCTAACTGCGGCCTCAGTATAATCTCCTCAGGCATTGCCCTTTCAGTAGAGCACATTTCGATAGAATGGTAAACAGCTTCAGCAACATCTTCCGGTTTCATCATAACATCGGCAAATTTATCGCGTACATTTGGACTCCAGATTTCTGTTTCCGTCGCACCGGGAACAAAGTTAATCACTTTTATACCTTTACCCCTTACTTCCTCACGCAAACAGGAAATCATTGAATGCGCCGCAGCTTTCGTTGAAGCATAGAGTGTATTTTGCGGGAAATTTGTCTTCACTGCTATCGAGGAAATATTTATTATGATTCCTTTCTTCTTGATAATCATGCCGGGCAAAACTACCTGGGTACAATTAAAAACTCCTTTCACATTGGAGTTATAAATAGAATCAAAATCTTCCTCATCCATATCAGAAAATTCCTTGAATATACCAATCCCGGCATTGTTAATCAGAATATTCACTTCACCTATTGAAATACTGATTTTTTCATACACATTTTTTACAGCATCCCTTTTGGAAACATCGCACGGAAAAAAGAAGACATTGGGTTTCATACCAATGTTCTCTTTTATTACATCGTAAGAGGATGGCTTTCTCGAGCTTAAAATAACAGTTGCATCCGTTTGTGACAACCTGCTTGCAATCGCCAGGCCGATACCCCGGCTTGCCCCGGTAACCCAAATCCTGTAATCCTTCATCATGACCCTTTCCTGATAAATTTTGCTACTGAATCTGACCGTATTACATTTGCATTTAGTATTTGAGTCAATGCAAGATGAGTCTTAATATAAAAAATGAATCCGACAAGACGGATAAGCAAAAAATACTTGAAGAAATTTTTGCTCTCCAACGCTTTGGAATTAAACCCGGTCTCGAAAGAACTTTAGATTTGCTTGGCTATCTTGGCAATCCGCATAATAATCTGAAATGTTTTCATATTTCCGGCACAAACGGAAAAGGCTCAGTTGCTTCTATAATTGCTTCTATTCTTGCTGAGGCGGGTTATAAAACAGGACTTTACACTTCTCCCCATCTTGTTGAATTTAATGAGAGGATTAGAATCAATAGAGTTAAAATTTCGGATGATTATTTGATTGACTATTACTACGGTATTAAGGAAAAATCAATTCAGGTTGGGGCTACTTTCTTTGAATTAACTACCGCTCTTGCGTTTAAATACTTTGCGGACAACAACGTTGATTACGCAATCATTGAAGCCGGGATGGGAGGAAGGTATGATTCAACTAACGTGATAATACCCTTGGTATCAGTTATAACACCAATAGGGCTTGACCACCAGAAATACCTTGGTAGCACAATAGAGGAAATTAGTTTTGACAAGTCCGGGATTATAAAACCCGGGGTTCCTGTTGTAACATCAAGCCAGGAGCAGGCAGCCATTGAAATTATTTCGAATGTTGCCAAAGAAAAGGAATCAGAATTATTTCATGTTGATTTGAATTCAATTATTAATAATTCAACGAATGAAGATTTAACACAAAGTATAGAATTAGAAATTAATGATGTTGTGAGGGAATTTACTTTTCCGGGGCCCGGTAACTTCAGGGCCATAAATCTTCAAACTGCTATTTCAGCACTCAATGCAGCAGGAATGGAGAAGATAATCGAAAGCGGTGCATGTGAAAGTGGTATAATCAACATTATTAGAAACTCAGGCTACAGGGGGCGAATTGATGTAATCAGCCGCAATCCAATCAAAATTATTGATACAGCACACAACCCACATGCTGTCAAATCACTGGTTGATGCTCTAACAAAGGTTCCGGTGTTTGCACCCAATATTTATTTTTCAATGATGAACGACAAGGATATTCAAAAATGCCTGGAACAAATTAGGATTATTTCGCCAAACCTGAACATTGTTCGATTGCCGATTGATCGAGCAGCACAACCTGGAGAAATAAAGGCAATAGCTGAAAATTCGGGTTTTAAAAGGATCCACATAACAGAAAGCATAGAAGAGTTAATTTCGGATTTCTTTGAATCTTCACAGCAAAGCCTCGCATTAGGCAGTTTCTACCTTGCCGAACATCTCTACAGGCACATGGATGTGGATAAAAACTGATGCCTTTCTCTCTTTTTTCTATTAAGTTTGAAGATTATAGCGTTTTGATTGGAGGAGAAAATGATTATCCGTAGAGCTTTAATTTCAGTTTCAGATAAGACCGGTATAGTTCAATTTGCAGAAGGACTTTCAAATTTCGGTATTGAAATTTTTTCTACAGGCGGCACAGCAAATATGCTGGCTGATGCAGGTATCAATGTTAAGGAGGTTTCTGAACTTACCGGATTCCCGGAAATTCTGGAAGGCCGTGTAAAAACATTGCACCCCGCTGTTCACTCCGGTTTGCTGGCTAAACTGGATAACGAGAATCATTTATCGCAGATAAAAAAACAGGGCTTTGAATCAATAGACCTTCTTGTTGTGAATCTATATCCATTTGAAAAAACACTTGCCAATCCAGCAGCTACACACGATGAACTGGTAGAAAACATAGACATTGGCGGCCCAACGATGCTGCGTTCCGCTGCAAAAAATTACAAATTTACCATTCCTGTTTGCAACCCGGTGCGGTATGATGAAATTTTAGATTCCATAAAGAACAGTGGAGATTTGAGCGAAGAAAAACGTAAAGAACTTGCTGCAGAAATATTCTCGCACACTGCATATTATGATTCGCTGATTTCAGGTTATTTCAATAAAAAAATCAAAAATGAAATCCCGTCTGAATTTGGAATACCAATGAAATTAAGCGGTGTTTTAAGATATGGTGAAAATCCTCACCAACAGGCAGCCCTTTACGGAAATTATGAGAAAATTTTCAAGAAGCTGCATGGCAAAGAGCTTTCTTATAACAACATTCTCGACATTGATGCAGCTGCAAAACTTATAGTTGAATTTAATGATAAACCTACAGTCGCAATAATAAAACATCTTAATCCATGTGGTGTTGCCACCGGCAATACTCTTTCAGATGCATACGAAAAAGCTTTTGCGACGGATACTGTTTCTCCATTTGGCGGTATAATAGCATTTAACAGGGAAGTGGATAAGAAAACCGCCGAAACTGTTCATGGAATATTCACCGAGCTTTTAATTGCACCCTCATTTTCAAATGAAGCGCTTGAAGTATTAACAAAGAAAAAGGACCGCAGGTTAATCCGGGCCAGTTATGAAATGCTGAAAGAGAGCCTCGGTTTTGATTTTAAATCTGTTGCCGGTGGCATTCTTTATCAAAAGACAGATACCGAATTATTTTCGAATGATGGATTCAAAACGGTAACAAAAAGGGCTCCCGGTAATGAAGAACTCGAAGCATTGCAATTCGCCTGGAAAGTTTGCAAGCATGTAAAGTCGAATGCTATAGTATATACATCAAATGACAGGACATTGGCCATTGGTGCCGGACAAATGTCGCGCGTTGATTCATCACGAATTGCTGTGGAGAAAGCAAAGCTGATGGGCATTAGCCTGGAGGGCTCGGTGTGTGCTTCCGATGCTTTTTTCCCGTTTGCTGACGGACTCGAGCAGGCAGCTGAAGCAGGAGCAACAGCAGTAATCGAACCGGGTGGTTCAATCCGCGATGAAGAAGTGATTAAAGCAGCCGACGAAAGGAATATTGCTATGATATTTACAGGAATGCGGCATTTCAGGCACTAAAAACAGCACATTTCTGGAAATCATTTTTATTCATATTTCACTTTTCATTTTTCATTGGTATTGCTTTGGCTTTTAGATTCTCTTCCATACAAAAAAAAGAAGCCGAAAAGGATAAGGTTCACCAGCTTGTAAATTTCAGGCTCGGGGAGGAGGAATTTGGTGTGGAAATCCTAAATACCCGAAGCATTGTCAGGATGATGGAAATAACGAAGCTACCCGAAACTCCTGAATACATTCTCGGTATAATCATCCTGCAGGGGCAGGTAATTCCAATTCTCGACCTGCGAACAAGGCTAAGGATTAAATCCAAACCTTATGATTGTGATACTAGAATAATAATAGCTGAGTTTGAAAAATTGAACGCCGGGTTCATTGTTGATTCTGTCCGCGAAGTTTTGCGTATTAAAGAGTCATCAATAAAACCGCCCCCGGATAATATGGCAGGTTTGGATACAATGTATATTACTTCGATCGCCAGACACGAGGGCAGACTCATAGTCATTCTCGACTTTTCCAAGATCCTCAGCAAAAATGAATCACGCCGGTTGGAAGAAATCAGCAAAAGTTAGAGTTTAGCCATCAACCTGATATACATCATAAAAGCCGGATCTGTCCTTGGCATTCCTTCAAGCCCAATGTTATATATTGATTTCATCAAACTTCCCGGTAAATAAACCCCATTCCCATATTCAATAAAAATTCCTTTCAGGTAGGTAAAACGAACAATAAAATCCACCTCGCTGCCAAAATCGTTCCTGCCCTGAGCGTCCTTTTGGTTTGAAAGGAAATGATGATACATTAATTCAAGTGCCCATTTCTCACCGGGTTTCCACCCGAAACCACCATGAAAGTCGTTAATCCCAAGCCCCATAGTTCCTGTGCTTAGATTGTTATAATAATCCATCAGGCCAAGGAACTTATGTTTTGCTCCGAGCTTATTATTGAAAAGCAATTGTTTTTCTTCTCCGGGACTATTTCCGGATATTATGTCTGTTCCTGCCTGCAGGCTTATTTTATAAAACAATGGCATTTCAAAATTCAATGAAAAGAGGTATGCCGAAATATCATTAACACTTTCTTCGATATCACCCATGATTCCTGCACGGTTTTGCATTTCACCAAATTGGTATGCAAATTCGAGAATGACTTTAGAGCTCGAAATATCACCAAAATAGTTTATACCACCGGTTGTGCGGCAAATGTCAGACTCCAAGATCATTCCCGGGCTTTCACGGGAAGTGAAAATGTCATGCTCATTATATAAAAAGAATGCTCCCCGATGCCCATCAATTCTCTGTTCTGCCCAAAGTCCCGTAATCCACTCTCCATCATATTCATCAGCGGGATAAGGATAATTCCCGGGAACAGCGGTTGACTTATATGGCTCAGATGAATTTTCCTGTGCAGCAAATAAATCCAGTGAAAAATCTTTCTTTTTGATTGATACAACTCCCCCATCGAACAGTCTTTCTGTATAGTTCCATGGACTTGTACCAATGAAACGTCCTGTACCGAAGTCCAACTGGTACCGGCCCGCAAGCAAATCGAGGTGTATGCTGTCCCATGGCAACGCAGTTTTAAATTTTGCATACCCCCTGAAAAGGTCAAGATTTGCACGCCGGGCAACAACATTACCCTCCTCTCCCCAAATACGGGAATCCTGGAATTCAACCAGTAATTCAAATTCATCGCCAATTGATTTTGTGATTCCTGCGCGTGTTTTCATACTTGTGAAGTTAAGCGGATAAGTTTTATGGCTGAAATCGCGGCCGTCAAGTATAGGTATTATTTCAACCAGTCCTGTAAATTTCCAGTCGTCATCGGCGTTCAGGAATAAAACGCTAACAAACATAAAAAATAGTATTTTCTTCATTATCACTTCGGTTTTCAGCAAATATAAGAAAGGGGCGGGTAATGGAATCTGTTTAGCCGGATGAAATATGATTTAACTTTAGTTGCAGAATCACACGATCGTGCATCTTTCATGAATCGCAAAACATTTATTCCGAATACTTCACACGTGCATATAGATCCCATTTTCAACATTTTCTGAGTTAAAGAGATTCACCTACTTTCGATGATGGACAGGATAAATAGTAAATATTTAGGACTTCCCAAGGTACTTATTTAGCTAATCAGTTAACAGGACTTCTTTTTGGGAAGTTGTGATTAAGGACAGGATTTCTTCTTTGAGTTTGATTAGTTTCTTCTCGCCGGCTTTAAGTTCTTTCAGAATCTCAGATTTTGTTTCTATAAAAACATCGCTGAGGTTTTCAAAAAGCTGTTGGTAATAGAGAATGCCTTCTTTCAGGTTGTTTACAAATTCTATTAAATACTTCTCAGTACCGGCCGAAACAGAATCGCGCGCATCGGCTATCTTCTTTTTCAGGAAATCAATATAGAGCTCCAATTCTTTAATAAACATGTGAGGCCTGTCTGTTCTTGAAATAACATTTACTCTTCCATAGATATGGTCTGTTATCTCTTTCAGGCTCATCACTTTTGAAAAATATGCCATATTTGGACCGGGGCAGATGGAAACACCTTTGCCGTCGCCATTAGTTTCAAGTTTATTTACGAGGAGAGCGGCAGTACTCAATCCGACGCACAAGCAGGATTTTTCGACAACACTATCGAGTGCGGCTTTACGTGCACCCGGTTCCAGGCCTTCGCTTTCAATTTCCTTGATTTTAAGGAACTGGTACTGACGTGATGCAGTGCAGATTTTCTTTTCAGTAAAGCTATTATTAGATATAAGATATTTTTTGGGGCATTTGCTCCCTGGTTTGCCTTTGTCAATCAATTCAGACTTTTCAATATCCTTCGAATTACCACGCAGGCTGTTGAAAGGAACACCCAAAGGTGAAATATCACTTAGATACAGGTCTTTTTCTTTAGCTTCTGTGAGTTTATTCAAAGTATAATTATCGACAGTAGTTACTTCAGGAACAAGTAGAAATGGAGTTCCCCAACCTACGGAGTCAACCTTGTAATGCTCAAGTAGAAAACGATGCTCTTCGGCTGTGCCTACACCACCCTGCACAGTTACCCTGGTAGGGAAAATATCAGATGGAGGTTTAATTTCTTTGGTGCCGAGGGATTTTACATATATCTCGTTCATGGCCTCTATCAATTCCGAACGCCTGTCGCGAAATTCAGCGAGTATTGGGCCAAGCAAATACCCGTTTGTTGCAAACGCATGCCCACCGCAATTTAGCCCGGATTCTATCCTGAATTCAGATACCCAAATCCCTTTTTTTGCAAGATATTTGCCCTGGATTAACGCCGACCTGTAATCGCTTACTTTTATAATAACTTTCTTTTTTAATTCTCCGCTATTATCCGGAAAGAACTTTTCAAGGGTTCCAAGATAGTTGTATAATTTTGGATTCATCCCGGCAGAAAAGACTATAGATGAATTTAATTCGCTGTTTGCAAAGCCTCTCAGAGCTGCATGGGCATCATTGAATTCAGATGCTAATTTCTTTCCGTCCCTGTAATTTTCCTTATCTACCTTTGTCATTATATTAACATCAATATTACCCATTCGAAATTCTTCAACAGAATTTTCCGGGATGGAACCATTACCGACTGCTTTGCCATTTCTGAAATGTTTAGTCCGGTTATTATCCCCGGGCAACAAAGAATAGTAATGATTTTTATATTCACTAATTCCATTTTGCGGCGAATTCAATTTTTGAAACTTTTCCCGTGATAGTTTTAATATCAGGTTGAGGTAGGCAGTGATTCTTTTTGCCCTGTAATCTTCATCTTTATTTGAAATTTCGGTGTAATTAAGTCCGTACTTTTTGCAATACATCTCGCGCATGTCTTCAAGTAACTTATCGTCACCAAGAGAAATCACAGAATCTATACCATAATGAGATACCTTTAATGGTGTATCAATGGTATAACTAATCCCCATTACGGGGATGTGGAAGGTATGCTTGGTTTTAATCTTTTCCACAATCAAATTCAAATAATCAAAAACTCAACTTGTAAAATACATTATTTTAGATGGATAATAAATTACAATTCTTTAAGATGGCTATATATTCAAATTATTTGAATTTAAAAATTGAAGATTAGAAAAATTGAGTATTGGAAAAAATTAAAAAAAGGACGCCTTACGAGGGCGTCCATAAATAAAATCATTAGATATCATCCGTGCATATTGATGCCTTTTTCGACAAAATCCCAGTTGACCAGGTTCCACCAGGCATCAATATAGTCACCACGCTTGTTCTGGTATTTCAGGTAGTAGGCGTGTTCCCAAACGTCTATCACCATCACAGGGACTACATTAAGAGGTGTTTGCTTTTGGTGGTTCTCAGTCTGGAAAACAAGCAGTCGCTTGTCCTCCGGCCGCATTGCAAGGATTGCCCAACCGCTGCCCTCCACAGATTTCGCAGCAACGCCGAACATTTCCTTGAATTTATCAAAGCTGCCGAAGTCCTCTGTCAGCTTCTGCATGAGCATATCACCCGGTTTGCCCCCACCATTCGGAGCCATGGATTTCCAGTAGAGCGAGTGGTAAAAATGCCCTCCGCCATGAAAAGCGGCTTTTTTTAGCCAGTGATCCAGCATTGAGTAATCACCATTATTGCGGGCTTCGGCAAGCATCTCCTCCGCTCTGTTGAGACCTCGTACATAACCGGCGTGATGTTTGTCATGGTGCAGAGTGAGGGTTGCTTTATCAATATATGGTTCTAGTGCATCGTAATCATAAGGTAGAGGCGGTAGTTCGTGCTGTGTTATTTTTCCCGAATTACCCTGTGCAAATATTTCTGCTGTGTTAGTTCCTATCATCGCAGCTGCGGAAAGTCCCACAGCACTTACGATAAAATCTCTTCTTTTGGACATAATCCCTTCATTTATTCTTCAAAAAAAAATTCTGCAAGGTCGTCGAATTGGACATTTGTAACAATCCATCCCCGCACTGGTGATTTATAGAATGTGAACATCCAGCGTGTGGGCAATTTTTCCTGGTTTGCCAGGAATTTCGTCTTAAAGTAGGACTCAGTTACCGAGTCAAATTCTACAAAATCAAAACTTTTGATTTTACCGTATAAATCAAGTGAGCGGTTTGTCTGGACAATCAGGTTCTTAAGCTCCTCTTCTTTATCGAGTATCGGACTGTTTTTAAGCAAGTTGCGGTAGGATTCAGGTACATTCCTTTCCTGTAGTCCGTCAAAGAAATCAGACAGAATTGTTTTTACTTCGGAGGGAATCTGCTCGCTGCCGTTTTGCTGCCATCGCTCTGAGTGTGGTGGCTGATCACCCTGCGTATGAGCGAGAACAGAAAAAATCAGAAATATAAGAGGAAGCAGTTTTTTCATTAATTCTCCTGTTTATTAAGAGCAATCTAAATAAATAGTCTGAAAATTCATAAAAACACAAGCTTTAGTTCTGAGTTCCCGTTCATTAGTGGGAAGAAGATGAGATGTCACTATTTCTATCTTGGAATACTTTTGATTTTAAAAGAATTTCGAGTTTACGTTAATTGGTTATAGTCTTGATTTGTATATTTTGCAATTATTTCATCCCCACCTTCTTCCTAAGCGTCAGAATCTCCTTTCTCTCAAGGTGTCGGTAAGCACCTCGTTTAAGCCCGCTGGTGGATATGCCGGCGAATTCCTTTCTGTCCAGTTTCTTAACTTCGTAGCCTAATATCTCAAATATGCGCCTCACCTCCCTGTTCTTACCTTCCCGGAGTATAAGCATTGCTTTTCTCTTGTCGTCAGGGTAAATCAGTACCTCGCAAGGTCCGGTCATGCCGTCTTCGAGCTTCACACCCTTAGATATATTTTTGGCATCTTCCAGCTTTAGCTCTTTGTTAAGGCCGACGTTATATATCCGCTCAATTTCATATCGCGGGTGCGTTAGCCTGTGTGCCAGCTCGCCGTCATTTGTTATTAAAATAGCGCCGGTTGTGTTCCTGTCCAGTCTGCCGACAGGGAACAGGCGCATATTCTTGCGGACAATGTCGAGTACAGTTTTCCTGCCCATATCATCAGATGCTGTTGTGATTGTGTCTTTTGGCTTGTTCAACAGAATATAGATATTCTTCTGAACAGGAGAAACAGGGTCGCCGTCGATCGTAACAAGGTCATCAGGTCTTACTTTTGTGCCAAGCTCTTTCACAGTCTTACCGTTTATTTTTACTTTACCTGCGGCGATAATTTCATCGGCCTTCCTGCGGGAAGCAATTCCCCCTTCAGCTATGTATTTATTGAGCCTTACTAATTCCTCAGCCTGTTTTGGTGTACCCTTCGCCATATTAAAACCTATTCCCTGATAATTTTAAAAATACCTAAAGCATTTTCCCTAATTAGAGCGTCAATATCCTTAGATTTGAAATTAATCATAAATCACGTTGCATGAAAACATGTTAGAATCCTTTGTTGATTTTATTTCTGGTATGCCCTGGTACTGGGTGCTGGTGCTCGGCTTTTTCCTTACATTCCTGGAGAATGTGTTCCCTCCTTCCCCATCAGATTCGGCACTTGTTTTCACCGGTACTCTTATTCACCTTGGAAATGTCAGCTTTATTAGCTTACTGCTTGCAGCAACACTCGGCTCTACCATCGGTTTCGTAACAATGTATTACCTCGGGATTAAGTTCGACAAAACAATAATTGAGTCGGAAAAATTCAGCTTTATAAACAAAAAAACTCTCGAAAAGCCAGAGCAATGGTTTCGTAAATGGGGCTATTTTTTAATTGTTGCAAACAGGTTTCTTTCCGGTACTCGCGCTGTAATTTCTTTTTTTGCAGGCATGTCCCGCCTTTCTCTTTCCAAAACTACTATATTATCTGCAATCAGCGCTCTTGTGTGGAATTCAATATTGCTCTCGCTGGGTTGGTTTTTTGCAGATAACTGGGAGAAAGTAGTTGAATACATGAAGTTATACGGAACCATACTTACACCGGTTATCGTAGCACTGGTGCTCGGTGCGGGTATATACTTCTGGCTCAAAAACAAAAAAATAACACCGGACAGCGACTCCGACGTCTGACATAGTTGTGCTGATTTTCTCCTTATCAACCGTCAATATCTTCATTTCAGAAACTCAATTGACAAGAATAATTTAATTCAATTACCCAAATAATGAAAGAATGAAAAGTAACTTACAGGAAATTAATATGTTAGGTTTACTTAAATATTAAAGTATAATTAATTAACTTTAATAATTGAGATGAATTGATTCAGGGTTGATATAGATTGTTTCAAAGACCAAATGTTACGAGAACTAATTTTCTGATATACTAAAGGAAAACAATTTCCCTGACCGGATTGCTTTGAATATTGCTGGGTTCCAACTCATCTATAATAATTGAAAAACACATTTAATTTTATTTCAACCGAAAGGAGCACCCAATGGGACGAATATCTCTAACTATTATATTTATTATGTTATTCACACTAATAAATATAAAAACCAACTTAGCATACGTACCGGAAATTATCAATTACCAGGCTCGCCTGATTGATTCTGATGGCAAACCCTTGACAACATCAATAGACATCACCTTTGATATATTCGAATCGGAAGTCGGCGGAACACCTGTATGGACAGAAACACACAACCTTACTCCAGAAGAAGGCTATGTAAATTCCTATCTTGGGACGATTAACCCTTTATCTTTACCTTTCGATAAGCAATATTGGCTTATGGTGACTATAAATGGCGAAACACACTACGATCGTACACCACTTACCTCATCGCCACATGCCCTCTTTTCACGGGATGCATTTCATGCAGACAGCGCTGACCTTGCTATGGATGTTCAAGATGGAATAATTACAATCGAAAAAATTGCCGATAAGGCGATAAATGCTACAAAAATGAATGCAGAAGGTATCCAGGAAGGATATATTCTTAAAAGCGACGGCTTTGGTGGGGTGGTTTGGACAGATGATATATTCGGGCTGCCGTTTATCGAGACATACAGCGAAGATGCAAATGTCTTTAGCATTACTAATTACGGTGAAGGAGATAATCTGATTATGAATACGCATGGCACAGGCTCAGCTGGTAGATTCAGAGGGCTTAACCCAAATTCGAACTCACCAACATTATACACATCATCAGCATCAACAAGTATTGGAGCCTACGCATTTTATGCAGAACGCAATGCACCGGCCGGTGGTTATACAGCATACATACGTGCCAATCGCTCAACAGGAAGCGGTCTTCTGGTTGAGAACAATACATCCTATCCTACAAGCTGGAAACAGGGCGACCTTGACCCGGACAATGAACTTGACGCGGCTCTTGTTGTCAGGAATCTTTCAAACGACCCCGATAAGTTAGCCATAAAGACCTATGGCGATATTATGATAAACTCATCGCTTTATGCAAACCAGATTTTTATTGAAAGCCAGATAATCCTGGGCGACCCAAATGGTAACTTCATAACATTGCAACCGCCTGCACAACCGGGCGGTGCTACTGTTTTTGACGGCAATATTAATATCAACGGGAATCTGAATGTTGCCGGCACATCGAATTTTGAACAGGATGTTATGTATGGAGGAAAACTAAAATTCAGCACGGGTATTGGTGCAACGTTGGGCATTGCCCCTAATAACCAACTTGAAGTTGATATTCCTCTACTTGTTAATGGGAATGTAAGCTCCCCGCAATCGCCAACACAGGACAACCACCTTACAAATCGTAGGTTTGTATTTGAATTTTGCGATTCATTAAGAGACGATTTTTCAGATTCAATTGGTATATTTAAAATAGAACTGGATAAAAGAGTTGATTCGCTTGATGACAATTTTAAAGAATTTACCTCTGATTATGTTGATTTCAGCAGCTGGACTATTGAACGGCTTTACACCGATAGCGCAGCAAGTGCTGCTGCTGATTCAATTTTAAATGCAGCTCTTAATAATGAAAAACAGGAACGAACGGACTCCATAAACTCTCTTAAAGCCGGAGTTGATGCTTACCAAAGGGAGCAGGATTCAATCATAAAAGCTCTCGGTGACAGCCTTAAGAAAACAGATTTTGAGCTTGACAAAGAAATTGATTCTCTAAAAACTAACTACAATACTATTACAATCAAGATTGACTCTATCAATACTGATATTGTTGATTTATATGACCTAAATAATACTGTGATTTTTAGCCTGGATAGCCTAAGGTCCAAAGATTCCTCATTGATATTTTTCATTGATGCTGAAGAGGATGCAAGAAAAGCTGCCGATTCTCTTCTTCAAGCAGCATTACAGAATGAAATAAATTCACGTGACTCTTCGGACAAGGCCTTGCAGGATTCAATAAAAGCCGAAGAAGACAGACGTTATGAAGAAGACCGTAAGTATGATTCTACAATGAGGGCATTAAATGATGCTATGCGTGAAGATATTAGAAAAGATTTGCAAAGGGCCGAACAGGAATGGGTCAATAACTATATTAATGACCTTGATAGAAGAATCACTGCAAATCTAAAACGAAATGATTCTCTGAAGCAGGCTCTCGGTGAAGAAGAATTTTACAGGAGGCTTGGTGACGGGACGCTGTTGGATTCTCTAAATTCTGAAAAACAACAAAGAACTTCCGGCGACAGTTTAATATTTGTAGCGGTTAACGATGCGAGTAATGTAAGATTAATAGCAGACAGCGTACTGCAAATTAAAATTGATGCCGAAGAAACTGCGAGAAAGTCAGCAGACAGCGCACTTCAGCAAAGTCTGCAGGATTTCCTTGATAATCCTGATTTTGGTTCAGAGGATATATTATCTGACGGGAACCTGGACATTGGGGGGAATGGTACATTCGGAGGAATACTTGAAGTTCCTGTTTTACGGCTTGACTCCCTGAATGACGACGGCAGGGAACTTGATGTTGGTGGCGACGTTATAATCAACAGCAGGGCATTTATTGGTGAAGTACGTGTTGATGTTGTTTCTCCATATCTCGACCCGTCAAATAGAATCGAAGTTAATGGCGATATAAAGCAAAACGGGAATATTTCTACAGAAGGGCTTGAAGCGAGCGACAGCTCCAGTTTCCAGTCCTCATTATGGGTTGGGGGCAGTTTGCATGTTGACGGTGGAATACACAATAACGGGCCATTCTCAACACCAAGCATTATTACAGATTCACTTAACGGCGACGGAACTCCCCTCATACTGCCAGCCCCCCTGATACTTAAGAACAACCTCAATTTTGGCAACATTGCCGATATTCGCGGCCCCGGAGGCCCATATAATATAAACTTGTATAACGGCACTTTATTTATTGGCGGGTTCCTTGATGTTAACGGCAATGCACAAGTTTCTAATTTCCTTGAAGTGCTGGGACAACTGGCGACACCTCAACTCAGTGTTGACCAGATTTTCCCAAATGCAGGAGGTCAAGTATACATACAGAGCTCAAGTACAGTGAACGGTGACTTACAGGTTAATGGCGATCTGTCCGCTAATGGACTCAACTTTGGCGACGAGGGCTTATTGATTGGTGGTGCTGTCGGAAATGGAACTACTCAAAATCCAGGCGGTGGTACAAGAATGCACTGGTATCCCAAAAAGGCTGCATTCCGCGCAGGCAGGGTGTTTGGAACTGAATGGAACGATGGCAATATTGGTGATTACTCCTTTGCAACAGGCAATGCAACAAAAGCAGGAGGCGAGCATTCTGTAGCGATGGGCCGGGCTTCAAATGCAAGTGGGCATAACTCCACTTCCCTCGGGTATTTAACTACTGCAAGCGGCAGCTTTTCAACTGCAATGGGATACGAGACAACGGCAAGCGGGATTTACTCTACGTCAATTGGCCACCAGTCTGTGGCAAACGGTATCTATTCAACAGCAATTGGAGCATCCTGCACAGTTTCTGGGACTTCCTCATTTGCGGCAGGAGTTCAGAACCTTGCGAGTGCGAATACGACAATTGCCATTGGTTATGGCAATACTGCAAGCGGCAATTACTCAACCGCGCTTGGTACATTCGTTTCTACTGACGGATACAATGGTGCATTTTCGATTGGGGATGCATCATCTACAATTGGAACATTTAACAATGCAGCTAACAGGATGATGATGCGCTTTGATAATGGATATGTCCTCTACACCGAGTCAGATACATCTACAGGTGTCTGGATGGGGAATGGCGACAATGCCTGGAATTCACTTTCTGACGAAAGGAAGAAGGAAAACATCCTCCTTGCAGATGGAGAATATTTTCTCGACGGGCTTTCCAAATTGCGGCTTGGCTCATGGAATTACATTAGCCAGCCGGATTCACGCCGTCACTATGGCCCAATGGCACAGGAGATATTCAAATATTTCGGCAAAGATGAATTCGGAGCAATCGGCTGCGATACACTGCTCAACACAGCCGACATGGACGGGATTATGATGATTTGTCTCCAGGCGCTTGAGAAACGGACAAAAATTATTGATAAACTACATAATGAAATGGATGAATTAAAAACGCAATTTTTTGAATTGAAATCGCAGAATGAAGAACTTCATACTTTGAAAAAAGATATGGCTGAAATGAAAAAAGCGCTCTTGAAGATAATGCAAAAGGAGGAAATCAGTTCTTTGGAATAGTTAATGATTATTAACTGTTACATACTCAAAAATGAGCCAATATTAATATCAATACCTCTCCAGCGTGAAGCTTTCGCCGAGGTACTTGCTTCTTACTTCCGGGTTCTGCGCAATTTCATCCGCAGTGCCGGAAGTGAATATACTACCGTCTATCAGGATATATGCACGGTCGGTAATGGAAAGAGTCTCGTGAACGTTGTGGTCTGTAATCAGTATGCCAATGCCTTCGTCTTTTAGCTGGCGAACGAGCTTCATGATGTCCTCGACGGCAATCGGGTCAATCCCTGCGAAAGGCTCGTCGAGAAGTATAAACTTGGGATTTGAAGCAAGTGTACGTGCTATCTCGCACCTGCGGCGTTCGCCTCCGGAAAGCATATAACCGCTGCTCTTGCGAACATGTCCGAGGCCAAAAAGTTCTATCAACTCTTCAAGCCTTCGCTTACGTTCCTTAAGTGGTATTCTCTGCAATTGCAATACAGCACGGATGTTATTCTCAACAGACATCTTGCGGAAAATTGATGCTTCCTGCGGCAGATAGCTTATTCCAAGCCGGGAGCGGCGGTACATTGCCTTTGGCGTAATGTCCTTTTTATCGAGGGATACCTTTCCCTGGTTAGGGCGTATCATGCCGACAATCATATAGAAAGTTGTGGTTTTGCCGGCGCCGTTCGGCCCGAGCAGCCCGACAACTTCCCCCTGGTTCACTTCCAGCGATACACCCCGCACAACAGTACGTTTGCCATACTTTTTCACAAGGCTTTCAGCCTTTAATACGCTTTTTTCTATCATTCTATCTTGGACTCAGCTTTACAGAAGCATTCGCCTTTTTGCCATCGCGCAAAATAAGAAAATTAAGCTTCTGCCCTGCAATACCATCATTAACTATTATGTAGTAATCTTCTGTACGGTGGATTGGTTCGCCATCAATTTCGAGTATTATATCACCGGGTTCAAGCCCTGCTTTCTCGGCAGGCGATTTCCGTAGTATCCCCCTGATTACAACTCCTTCGTCGAGGTCTGTACCGAGGTAATCGGCGAGTTCCTTATCAAGCTCGACTACTTCAATGCCCACATAAAAATTCCTGTCAATTTTATTATTCTGTTTGAGAACATCAACAACCTGTTTCACCCTGTTAATCGGGATAGAAAAACCTATTCCAATGCTTCCTGCACCCCGCCCGGACTGCGCAGTTGAGAAAATCACCGTGTTCATACCAATAACCTCGCCATTTGCATTTAAAAGCGGCCCGCCGGAATTTCCCGAACTGATTGCAGCATCAGTCTGAATCATACCCCTGTAAACCCGGCTACGGTTGTTTTCCTCGTGCATAAAATTGACATCTGTATTTGATACCACGCCGACTGTAACAGTTGGCTTTGCATTTATATCAAACAACCCGAAAGGATTGCCGAAAGCAATTGTCCATTCGCCTACAATCAGGTTGTCCGAATTGCCGAGTTTCAGGTAAGGAAGGTTCTCTCCGTCTATTTTCAATAAAGCAACATCAGTCACATAATCCGAGCCAATGATCCTTGCATCATATTTCTTGCCGTCAGTCATAGTAATAATTACTTTCGATGCATTCCCTGCTACATGGTGGTTAGTAAGGATATACCCGTCAGGCGAGATGATAAAGCCAGAGCCAAGCCCCTGAACCTGGTATTCACGAGTCCTTGTACGGTTCCTGTCGCCAAAAAAACGGCGAAAAAAGGGGTCGTCAAAAAATGAATCGAACGGGTCGCGGTAGGCTACCTTTACAACTTCGGTAACATTGATTCCTACAATTGCCGGTGAGGCCATCCTTACTGTTTCCGTAATAGCATTTTGCCTCGAAACTCCAATCTCGAGGTTTCTTTCTTCCACCCTGGTGCTTTGCGTTGTTTCATCAGCAATCTCTTTTACAGTCTTTGAATGTGCAAGATCACCATTCCCCCCGTGTTGCAGATCTTCAGACTCGCTGTTAAGCTCGCATCCATTCAGCAAAATCATGAGTATCAGTAACCCGGACTTTAAATACATGTTCATAAGATTCCCACCAATTTTTCTTCTAAACTCAATTTCTTATTGTTGGTTTAAAACGAATGAATTATAATGATTGTTTCAAATTGACAGCGAATAACATTTGCCGGAAATACTAAAAATAGCTCTGCCGCTCCCCGACAAGGATATCTTTGACTATTCAGCCGAAGGTTTTGAGGGTATTAATGATTTAATCGGCAGGCGGGCGCTTGTTTCATTTGGCAAAAGATATCTGACCGGGGTAATTGTTGACAAAGGAGAACCGGGCGAAAATCTCTTTGGCTATGAAAAGCTGAAGCCGGTGCTTGAAATCCCCGATGAGAAACCGGTGTTCAGCGAAACAATGCTCAAGTTCACAAGTTGGATTTCTGAGTATTACCTCTGCTCCCGGGGCGAAACGCTTAAAGCGGCGCTACCGCAGGGCATGTCGCCCCAGAGTGTCTTAAAAATAAAGCTGAACAGGTATTTCAGCGATGCCGACCTTGAACACCTTACATACAAAGCTCCCAAAAAAGCAGAAATTATCAGGGAATTACTGAATTTTGATGATTACGTTACGGTCAAATACCTTGAGCGGTTGCTAAAAAGCAATATAGTTTCAGAGAGCCTGGAATCACTGCGCGAACAAGGCATAATCGAAATTTCCCGCGAAGTAGATGAAGGAATTGCTGCAAAAACGCAAAAGGCAATCCGGTTATCTCCGGATTTCGAGCAGGATGTATCCAGGATCAGGATTATATTCGACGAGCTGGATAATTCAGCGCCGAAGCAGTCCCTTGCCCTGAGTCATGTTTTTCTGGCAAAAATCAGCGGTAAGGATTATGTGACCCTCAGCGACTGCCTTCGTGAAACGGGGGCGCCATACTCCAGTGTCCGCGGACTGATCGAGAAGGGCTATCTTGAGGAATTCTACATGGAGGTGTTGCGATATGAAACAGGCGCTTTCGAGCTCGCGCGTAGAAATGAATTGGAACTTGAGCTTACTGAACAGCAAAGCATTTGCGTAACAAAAATCAATGAAGCAATGGAAGAGCGTTATTACAGGTCATTCCTGCTGCATGGCGTGACCGGAAGTGGAAAAACACTTGTTTACCTGAACTGCATCAGCGAATGTATTAAAGCAGGCAGGAATGCTCTGGTGCTTGTACCCGAAATCTCACTCACACCCCAGTTAATAGACCGTTTCGAACGGGCATTCCCGGGAAAAGTGTCGCCATTGCATAGCCGAATGTCTGAAGGCGCGCGTTATGACTCATGGCGGCAGATTTACAAAGGCAAATCAAGTATTGTGATTGGCGCACGCTCTGCAATTTTTGCACCGTTGAGCAATATAGGTCTGATTGTTGTGGATGAAGAGCACGACAGCAGTTACAAGCAGGACGACCCCTCGCCGCGCTACCAGGCAAGGGATTGCGCCCTTGTATTGGGCAAGATGTCCAACTGCACTGTTGTTCTCGGCAGTGCTACTCCTTCGCTCGAAAGCTGGTACAATGCAATTTCCGGTAAATACGAATTGCTAAGGATAAGCTCCCGCGCTGACAATGCCAAAATGCCCCGGCTTGTTCTTACCGATCTTTTCTCAGCCAGGATCGATGGCAAGATGAAAGGCCCATTCTCACAATTGCTGCTTGATGAAATAAAAAGCTGTGTCGAAAAGAAAGAAGGGGTAATACTTTACCAGAACAGGCGGGGCTTTGCATCGTTTCTTGAATGTACATCCTGCGCACATATCCCTGAGTGCCCCCGATGCGACGTCTCACTTACTTACCACAAGCACAGCAACCTCCTCAAGTGCCACTACTGCGGCTACATAGAGAAAAATGTTAGTGCATGCAAGGTGTGCGGGAGCATTGGCTTCAGGGAGCTAGGTTCCGGCACACAGCGAATAGAGGAAGAGATTGAGAGAGAATTAAAGGAATTTGGCCTTGAAACTCGGATTGAAAGGGCTGACCTGGATACAACAACACGGCGCGGCTCCTTCAGGCGCCTCCTGAGTGAATTTTCACGTGGTGATATTGATATTCTTGTTGGTACGCAGATGGTTGCAAAAGGGCTTGACTTCGACAGGGTTACGCTGGTAGGTATAGTAAACGCAGACCTCCAGCTATTCCTGCCGGATTTTCGCTCAGGCGAACGCACTTTTTCGCTTATTACCCAAGTGGCCGGCCGTGCAGGAAGAGCCCAGAGGACGGGTAAAGTCATAATTCAGACATCACACCCGCGCAACGAAGCAATCAAAGCGGCGGCAGACGGCAACCTGAAACAGTTTTACGAGCGCGAACTGAAAATCCGTAGGGAGATAAATTACCCACCTTACTCGCGTTTTGTAAGGATTGAATTTTTGTGCCGTGATGAAAGCCTTGCAGCCGAGAAATCAAGGCAGTTTGCTTCGTTACTGCCACGCGGTGATAAATCGTTGATTGTACTACCTAACTATGTTCCGGTTATTTCCAAAATTCGTACATTTCACAGGCGTGTAATAATAATCAAGAACCTCAGGGACTTAGACCCGTCCGGCAGGCAACTTCGGAATGCATTGAAGTATGCGTTAATTGAGTACAAGAAGAAGTATGTCTCAACAAAAGTGCGGGTAAAGGTAGATGTTGATTCATATCAGAGCCTGTGATGATAAGGTGGAGCGGTGCCCGTTGATGAGGCTGTGTGAAAAGTCGAAATTCTTGCCTTATAATCTCACTCCGAACCTCCCCGAAGAAGAAAGTGAAAGAGCACAAGCTCTTATACTTCAGACAGTTAACAGTTCCCCTCTCCTTTGTCCTAAAGGGATGGTAATGACATAGAGGTGTAGGGGACGAGGTAAAAATTCACAAATTTTGTCATTCCCCACAGCCTCTTAAACAAGCATAACATCATTGTTTTACCAACTAAGGACTACCTGACTTTCCGACTAATCTATCTCTTCCAATTCTTTTTCGAGCTTCTGCAATTCGTGCATTCGGGCGTAGGCGCCGTTGAGAGCTTTTAATTCGGTGTGAGTTCCCCGTTCTGTGATTCTACCGTCCTCGAGGACGACGATATTGTCGCATTCGCGGATAGCTGAAATTGAGTGGGAAATAATAATAACTGTTGTGCCGGAGATATATTCTTTCAGGCCTTTCTGGATTTTGTCCTTTGTATTGGTGTCCACTGCGGAGAGTGAGTCGTCCAGGATTAAGATACGTGGTTGCATGATTAGCGCCCGTGCAATTGCTACTCGCTGTTTCTGCCCACCGGAGAGTGAAATACCACGCTCACCAAGCATAGTATCATACCCTTCGTGAAACTCGAGGATATCATCATGTATCTGTGCTGTTTTTGCTACTTTTATAATTTCTTCCTCAGCGGCATCTGCTTTGCCGAATGCGATATTCTCGCGAATAGTTGCAGAAAAGAGAAAGGGTTCCTGGGGTACGACTGCAATGTTTGCACGTATAAATGTTTCGCTATAGTCTTTAAGTGGCATACCGCCGAGCCTGATTTCACCGGATTCTGCGGGATAGAGCGCCGGCAGAAGGTTAACCAATGTTGACTTACCCGAGCCGACAGTACCTACAACTCCAAGAGTCTGGCCGGGCTCAATTTTAATACTCAGGTTTTTGAGTACCTGCGGAGATTCCTCATCATAACGTACGCTAATATCCTTAAACTCAATATCATACTCAGGCAATAGTTCAATTTTATTATTATCAATTACTTTAACCGGCTCCATTTTGTCGAGCATTTCGCCAAGGCGGGCCGCAGATGCCGATGCCCGTTGGATAACATTTGTAATCCAACCGATGGCTGCAACCGGCCAGATTAACAGGTTGAGATAGATGAAGAACTGTGTAAGGTCGCCGAGAGTAGCAGCGCCCTGAATTACGCGCAAACCACCATATCCCAATGCAAGCAATTGCGACAAACCCACAAGCACCATAAGCGCAGGCATCATAGCAGCCTGGATACGGGACAGCCTAATATATTTATGATAGTATTGCTTGCTTTGCTCATTGAATATTTTCTGCTCGTATTTATCCCGCACATAAGTCCGTACTACGCGTATCCCGGAGAATACTTCCTGTGCCCTTGTGGTTAAATCGGAGAACTGATCCTGTACTGATTTGAAGGCTACATGAACCTTTTTGCCAACAATATACGTAGCTATTGCAATGAAAGGAACAGGCAGCAGAGTAACGAGTGTAATCATCGGGTCGAGGCTTAGCATAAAGAACAATACAAAAGCGAATGTAGTGATTGTGTTTGCAGAGTACATAACAGCAGGTCCCACAAATTCGCGTGCTGCCGGGATATCGTTAGTGGCAAGCGCCATTAGGGAACCGGTAGAATTCCTGTCGAAGAATTTCATCGGCTGGGATTCGATTGAAAGAAGCAGGTCGCGTCTTAGGTCGTATTCGATGTACCTGGAAGCTACTATTATTGTCCGCCTCGTAAGGAACATAAATAAACCGCTTCCTAAAGTAAGTACGATTATAATCCAGATAATGTTCATCACGGATTCCATAGTAAAATCGCCGGTGCTCATTGTGTCAATCGCTTCTCCGACAAAGCGTGGAATTATCGTAGAACATATATTCGAAATCAGCACAAAAATGAATCCAAGCCAAATCCTGCCTTTGTACTTCTTTAGATATTCTACAAGCCTTTTAAGCGATTTCATCCGGTATGAATTAGATTGTTTGTATATACAATTAATTCAAATACGAATTTAATTATAATTAATTTCCATACATAACAATGAAAAAATCAATAAAGGAAAGCTAATCCGTCATATTGTCAATCAGATAAAGAATCATCGAATATGAATTTTCTCAATCCGCTTGTTCTCTTTGGGCTTATAGCCGCCGGAATTCCTATCCTGCTCCACCTTCTCAACCTGAGGAGGATGAAAAAAGTGGAATTCTCCACGCTAAGGTTTATTAAAGAAC
Source organism: uncultured Hyphomicrobiales bacterium (assembly GCA_964454975.1). Classification (GTDB taxonomy): domain Bacteria; phylum Bacteroidota; class Ignavibacteria; order Kapaibacteriales; family UBA2268; genus CAYVVD01. Next base: position 23,242 of record CAYVVD010000020.1, read on the forward strand.
TGCAAAAGACAAAAATCCGACGTCTTAAATTAAAGCAAATCCTGCTGCTTATCCTGCGCACACTGCTGATAATACTGATTGTACTGGCGTTTGCACGTCCGACAATCGAGAGCAAGCTGCCGGTATTCAAGAGCTATTCAAAGACAAGCGCTGTTATCCTACTTGATAATTCCTTCAGTATGGATGTTTCTGATGAACTTGGCAACCGTTTCTTCCAGGCCAAAAAAATAGCCGGTGAAATTCTTAACCGCTTTGGCGATGGCGACGAGGCAGCCCTTATTCCCCTTGCAGGAGAGCTGAACAGGAATGATTATTCTATGACACGGAACCTTGAACTTGTAAGGGAAAGGCTTAATAATACAAATCTTTCGGCTACCCGGTCTGATTTGAAGTCGGGCATCAGGCTTGCAAGTTCCCTGCTCGGAGAAAGCGCAAACCTGAACAAAGACATTTATATAATTTCAGACGGGCAGAATAACCTTATCAGAAATGATGAAGGCGACTCTCTGCGTATAATACCAAATGATGCCGGAATTTTGGTTTTCCGTATAGGGGAAGGATCATCTGCTGAGATATTAAATTACTCCATTGATTCAGTCCGCCTGGTATCGAGTATATTCCAGCGCGGCAGGCAGGTCGAAACAGAAGCGAATATCAGGAATTATTCAGACAAAAAGCTTAATGACATTGTCACAAGCCTGATTGTGAACGGCGAGAGAGTCTCCCAGCGGGCAGTTACGCTTGATGCAGGCGCCAACACAACATCATACCTGGCATATACACCAAAAGAACAAGGGCCGGTTTCGGCTGAAATTAACATTGAGGAGGATGCCCTTGATTGGGATAACAAGCGCTTCCTCGGCTTTGTAATCCCCGACAAACCAAGAATTGCACTTGTTGGCAGTAACACTGATATAGCTTTTATCAAAACGGCGCTCGAGAGCGGAGAAAATGAAAGTTATGCGAATCTTTCAATATTCAAACCGGAACAATTCCCCGGCATACGTGATGATGAATATGATTTATTGATATTGGCCGCGGGGCCTTTCAACCAGAGCGATTTCGTAAAGCTAGAAAACTTTGTGAATAACGGCGGCTCGGCACTGCTTTTTGCAGATACTGCCACACCTGCAGATATCTTGAAAAATGGGATAGAATCCCTCGGATTCGGGGAAATTCAAAAAACGGATTTTTTACCAAAAGAACCTGTCAAATTCAGCTCTGTTGATAAGCTTCATCCTCTTTTTGAAAATGTTTTCAGAGGAAGCACAAACAAGAAAAAAATCGTCGAGTCGCCCGATATTGTAAGCGCAATGCCGGTTAATGGCGGAAGAGGTGTAATTGAAATGCCGGGAGGAAATTTTCTAAGCGAATCCCGTCTTGGCGATGGCAAAACCCTTTTTATTGCTGTACCTCCTTACCCGGGCCCGAGCAATTTTCCATTTACGGGGATATTCCCAACACTGATGTACCGCAGTGTAATATACCTTTCTGCCAGTGAAGAAACGGCAAAGACTATTACAGCCGGTGAAAAATTATCACTTTCGATACAGAAAAAATACAGGGGAAATTCAAATTTCCGGATTACCGGGCCCGGCGGGAAAGAAAAATATATCCAGGGTGTAGATTTACCGTCCGGTACAGTAATCAATTTTGGAAATATGGAAGAAACGGGTGTTTTCCGGGTAGTGAATTCTCAGGATAAAACCGCAGCAATGATTGTTGTAAACCCTCCCCCTGATGAATCTGACATCACTAATATCAGCGACGCCAGTTTTGAAAAATTACTATTTAAAGTGCTGGATGAAAATACACCCATTGAATTTATAGGCATCAGAACTGACATCACCGAAGAGATTGTTCGTGCAAGAACAGGCACCGAGCTATGGCAGCTTGCAGTGATTTTTGCCCTGCTGTGCGCTGTAGCGGAGATGCTTGTTGCTCGGGCAAGCAAAAACGAAGCCGAATAAACCCTTACATTTTCAAAACAAACTATTATATTTGTATCTTGTGTTTTTTTCGCGGACGTGGCGGAATTGGCAGACGCGCTAGACTTAGGATCTAGTGCCGCAAGGCGTGGGAGTTCGAGTCTCCCCGTCCGCACAGGTAAAAAGAAAGGATTAGTGTGGAAAAGAAAATAAACGAACTGACACCCTCGCTAAAGGAAATGGAGGTAACCTTATCCGAAAGCGAACTGCAACCTCATTATGACGAAGCTTACCGTAAGGCCCGTCCGGATATCGAAATTAAAGGCTTCCGCAAAGGTAAGGTACCATTAAACATTATCAAACAGCGCTATGGCGCCGCTATCGAATATGAAGCGGAACAGGACATCATCAATGATGAGTTCAACAAAATTATGCGCGAAGACAAACTGCCTATTCTGGGACTGCCAAAAATCACAGATATTAAAAAGGAATCCGGTGGCATAGCCTTCAAGGTCGAGTTCGAGGTTGTGCCCGATTTTGAACTTGCTGATTACAAAGGTCTTAATATTGACGAGCCAGTTCATGCTGTATCAGATGAAGAAATCCGGGAAGAGATTAACAAAGTACTTACCCACAACGGCGACTTTGAAGACTACGAAGAAGTCGAAGATGAGCAATTTGTAGTCGGACTGAAAATGGAACCCGCCGACAAAGAAACTCGCGAGCCGGTCGAAGGCGAAAAAGCTGTTGACCAGCACATTTATTTAAAAGACCATACGGTTTTGCCGGGTTTAAAGAACATAGTTCTTGGTTCAAAGTTGAATGATGTGTTCTATTACAATCCAAATGAAGACGAGAAAAATGCACCGGACACACTTTATAAAACAACTGTAACCGACATCCAGAAACTGATACCCAAGGAGTTCACAAACGAGTTTGTTGAGAATTATTCCAAGGGCAGGTTCAAAACAACTGAAGAATTTCAGGAGGAACTCAGTTTCCAGATGCAGGATGAGTGGGATAAAAAAACACGCCAGGCAGTAGAGAACCAGCTTATTGACAAGCTTGTGGATGCACATGATTTCGACCCGCCTGAGGGAATCGTACACAAGGTGATGGAGTCAATGGTTGATGATCTGAAAAAACGCTATGCAAACACACCAAATCCACCCGAGATATCCATTGATAGGATGGCTGACGACCTTCGTCCGATAGCACAACGTAATGTAAAGTGGGAATTAATCAGGAACAAAATAATTGAAAAAGAAGGACTGCGTGTTGAAGAGCATGATGTTGACGAGCTTGCAGAAGCTGAAGCAAAGCGCTTAAATGCCGACAAGGAAGCTGTACGGAATATTATAATGGGTAATGAAAACCTTGTTAGCAACCTGCTTGCGAAAAAAGCCCTGGATTTCCTGCTCGACTTTGCCATTACCAACGAAGTGGAATTCCCGGAACACGGCCATCATCATCACGATCACAGTCATGACCATGGCCACGACCATGAGGATATTGAGACATTTGATGAAAAATAGTATGACAATCGGATAGTCGGGTAGCCGGTTAGAATGATTGTTATTATGACTGCTTTCCAGGGAGGAGTGTTTCCTGTTTATGAGGTAACAGAGTGGTTATGCTCGCAAATCATTGGAACTACTATTTATTATCATATGAAAATTCGCACGGGGGCTGCTCAATACTTCATAAATTCTCCTCTGTATAGATGCCCGCCAATGCGGATGATGTAGTAATACACACCGCTTGAATGAGAATCCGGTCGGAATTTTATGCCGTCTTTGTTTGCGACTTCGGCGATGTTAAGCTGCTCTACCTCCCTGCCTGTTGCATCATATATGCTTACTTCTGCGCTGATGCCAAGACCTGCGCTACTGCCCAAAATCATATTAACTTCTTCGTTGAATAGATTGGGGTAGGCCTTTATGCAAGATTCTTCATTGGGGTTTTCTACTATTCCGGTTAATTCTTCGCCGAGGGTAAATTCTACCCTCGCCTAAGGAGAACTTGTTTTTTTTCCCGAATCAGGACACCAAGCAAGTTATAAAATTTTATATATCAGAAAATAACGAATTTTAAAATTGATTTATGTCAATTATCAAACAGTTCAACTATAAAAAAGGGGCGAAATCATATCCCCGCATTTTAGCGGGGATGGGCCGCCCCAGGCAAATCACTTGATATTAATTTATAATCACTTTCGCTTACATCATCTCGATAATCATCGCGTTGGCTTCGCCGCCGCCGATGCAGAGTGATGCTATTCCGTATTTGCCGCCTGTGCGCTTCAATGCATAAATCAATGTTGTTAATATACGCGCGCCGGAAGCTCCAATCGGGTGGCCGAGCGATACTGCACCGCCATGAATATTAAGCTTCTCGTGTGATATTCCAAGCTCTTTCATTGTGTGCATCGGCACAACTGAGAAAGCCTCGTTAACTTCAAACAGGTCAATTTCCTCGAGCTTCATACCGGCTTTGTCAAGCACTTTTTTTATTGCCATCGAAGGGGCAGTTGTGAACCACTCGGGTGCCTGTGCGTGTGAGCAATGGCAGATTACTTTAGCAAGTGGTGCGCTGCCGAGTGCGTTTGCTTTCTCATCTGATGTTACGACCAATGCAGCGGCACCGTCGTCAATCGAGGAGGCGTTGGCTGCCGTAACTGTGCCGTCTTTCTTAAATACCGAGCGAAGCTGGGGCACTTTCTCGAATTTTACTTTTCCGGGCTCTTCATCTGTATCAACAGTTACCGAACCTTTCCTGCCTTCGATTGTAACTGGCACTATTTCATCATTGAACCAACCCTCTTCCTGGGCTTTTAATGCGCGTTTGTAGCTTTCGATAGCAAATTCATCCTGTGCCTCGCGCGTGAAATTGTGTTCCCCCGCACACAACTCACCGGCATTGCCCATGTGCAGATTGTTGTAAACATCCCAGAGTCCGTCGTGTATCATAGAATCAACCAGTTCACCATTGCCCATCCTGTATCCTGTGCGTGCGTTGAAAAGAATATAGGGAGCATTTGTCATGGACTCCTGTCCACCGGCAACAATAACTTCAGCATCCTCGCATTTGATTGCCTGGTCGGCAAGCATAACGGATTTTAATCCGCTGCCGCATACTTTGTTTATTGTCATGCACTCCACATTAGTGGGCAATCCTGCATAAATCGATGCCTGGCGCGCCGGGGCTTGGCCGATACCTGCTGCAAGCACATTACCCATTATCACTTCATTAACACTTTCATTGTTTATACCGGCTTTTTCCATTGCTGCCTTGATAGCAACTGCACCAAGCTGCGGTGCAGACAATGCTGACAAAGAACCCATAAAAGCACCAATTGGAGTTCTTGCTGCTGAAAGAATAACTGTTGACATTTTTCCCTCGCTAAATTGATGAAATCAGAATTTGAATTTAGTTATTTCTGCATGATTTAACAATTGCGTTTCTGAGATAAAATAAGCAAAAATTAACTCCTGAATTATAATCTATATTATTAAAGTGATGCCCTTACAGAGCTAATATTGAGAATTTCCGCTTAAAAAGTTTTGGCCCCTCAGGGGCTTTTTACATAGAAAAGCAGATGATGAATTGAACCTGTCCTTTAAAACTCTGCTCTTAATAAACTAATATTTAATCAGGGCTTAAATAGGGCTATTATTCATGCATAGTGAAGGTATAAAAAGTAAATTGCAACCAATTTTTACCGGATGCTCCCCCCGCCAAAGACAGAGTCAAGATGACCATCATCACATTTGCATTATAATTCATAAACATTTTAAACTTATAATGAAAGCTTATTTCGTGTATCTAAAGTTTAGTTATATATTTGTGGAAATTGTTCGGAACTAAATGATAGAAGTATTAAAAACAGAGGCAGGGCCTGTACTGACAAACGCATACTTGGTTTATGACCCTGAATCGAAAGATGCGGTGGTGATTGACGCACCCTTTGACAGTGCTGATTTTTTCTATGAAAAAATTAACGAGTTAGGCCTGAACCTAAGAGCGATTTTTCTCACTCATTCGCACTGGGACCACACTGCCGAAGCGCCAAGGCTGAAATCAATGACAAATGCTCCCGTGTTTATACACAGGGAAGATGAATACAGGCTGTTGGATCCCAATTCCCATTCGCTAATCCCGATGCCGGAACCATTAGAAAAGCTAAAAGCCGATAAGTATATGGAAGATGGCGAAAAACTTGAGTTTGGCACAATATGTTTTGATGTATTGCATTGCCCAGGCCATACAGAAGGTGGGGTATGCCTGGTTGACCATAGCAATCAAATGATTTATGCCGGAGATGTACTTTTCCGCAATAGTGTTGGCAGAACCGACCAGCCGGGCGGGAAATCAAAAGTACTCGGAAAAACACTTAAAGAAAAGCTGATGCAATTACCTGATGATTATACTGTTTATTGCGGCCATGGCCCTGAAACGACTATCGGCTATGAACGCAAGACTAATCCATTTATCAACGGTTTACATAATTTCTCCTTCTGATGAAAATCAAACATTCATTATCCGGATTCGTTATTGCATTGCTTTTGAGCGGATGCTATTCTTTTACCGGCGGGAGTGTACCGCCACACTTGAAAACAATTAATATTTCAGCAGTCAAGGATAACAGTGGTTATGGAAATCCGCTTTACAAGCAGAATTTTACACAATTGATGATTGAAGGATTCCAGGATGATAATTCATTCAAAGTCTCAGAAACGGGTGGTGATGCTAAACTTGACATAACAATAGTATCCATAAGAGACGAAACGGTTGCTTTGACACAAAGCAACCAAGGCACCCTCGAAAATGAGAGGAAAATCAGCGTTTCGTGCTCTGCGCGCTATTTTGACGCGCTGAATAAAAAGGAAATCTGGAAGAGAAACTTTACAAATTATAAGCTTTATGAACTTGCCAATGCCCAGCAAGCAAGGGATGAAGCCATACAACTAACTCTGGAACAGCTTGCTGACGACATTTTATTAGCAGTTGTTTCGGGATGGTAATTTAATTATTTTTGCTACTTGTGATATTGAAAACAAGGGGTGAGTTCCTTTCCGTCTATGGAAAATATAATACTTCTGGTTTATTTTATCGCCCTGAGCGTACTATTTGCATTCGGTATACATGGCTTAGTACTGCTCTTCTACTTTCGAAAAACATCTTGTGAAGTTCATCCTGAACAGAAACTTCCCATGAATCCTCCGTTTATAACCATTCAATTGCCAATCTTTAACGAGATTTATGTTGTTGAGCGGTTAATTCATTCAGTATGTTCAATTGAATACCCCAAAGAAAGACTCGAGATACAGGTATTAGACGATTCTACAGATGAAACTGTTGCATTGTCCACAAAGCTTGTTGAAGAGTATAAGGAGAAGGGCTACAACATCCATCTGATACATCGGGTAAACAGAACTGGATACAAAGCCGGTGCTTTACGTGAGGGTCTTGAGAAAGCTTCGGGTGAATTTGTAGCAATCTTTGATGCCGATTTTGTGCCGAACCGAGACTTTCTTATGAAAACTGTTCCACACTTCAACGATCCAAAGATTGGAATGGTACAGACACGATGGGAACATCTCAACGAAGAATATTCCTTCCTCACGCGTGCACAGGCACTTGCGCTTGACGGCCACTTCGTGATTGAACAGCAGACAAGAAATAAGGCCGGTTTCTTTATAAACTTCAATGGCACGGCAGGTATCTGGCGCAAAGAGACTATTATTGATGCCGGCAACTGGCAGGATGACACTCTGACAGAGGATCTCGATCTTAGTTACCGTGCTCAGCTTAAAGGATGGAAGTTCTTATTTCTCAATGACATAACTTCTCCTGCAGAACTTCCTGCTGATATTAATGCACTCAAAACGCAGCAGTTCCGATGGACAAAAGGCGCGGTTGAAACCGCCATCAAGATTCTTCCAAAAGTGTTTAAATCGAAACTTTCGCCAATGATTAAATTCGAAAGCTTTGTTCATCTCACTTCGAACATCGTTTTCCCATTTATAATCATCGTTGCCATACTCAACATACCGATTGTACTCATAAAAAATACAATCGGCGGCTTCGATGAATACTACTCACTTATGTCGATTTTTGTGTTTGCATCAATTTCGACATTCCTTTTTTATACTTATGCCCAGAAGGCCATCCACCTGGATTGGAGGAAACGGCTGCTTCTCTTCCCCATTTTCCTTGCGGGAAGCATGGGGCTTGCCGTAAATAACACGAAGGCAGTCATTGAAGCTATCATCCGTAAGCGTAGCGGTTTTACTAGAACACCAAAAGGTGGAATAGTTGCAAACTCAGACGACTGGAAAAAGAAGAAATATGTTCAACGCAAGATTTCGCCTTTGATTATCTTCGAGATACTGCTGACATTATATTTCGTTGTGGGAATCATTATTTCGGCGGCTTACCTTGAGATAGCTGCAATACCGTTCCAGTTGATGTTTCTGATTGGCTTTGGAACAGTCGGGTATATGTCATTGCGTCATGCTCTGTTCAGGTAATTCTTTCAATTAAGAAAGCACTTTGCTATATTGCCGCCTTGGTAAATGTCTAACCACAATCCGGCGGGAACTATGAACTGGTATATCTGGATTATTCTAATCTACCTGGTCGGTCTGGCCATATATAATTTTTACAAAGCAAAAAAGATAGAAACCCAGGAAGACATGATGGTTGCCGGGCGAAGCCTCGGAATAACCAAGATGGTATTCACCCTTGTTTGCACATGGATAGGCTCAGGTACGTTCATTGCCGGGGCTGAATTTGCATACAAAGCTGGCTGGAGCGCTCTATGGATGGCAGCAGGCGCCTGGGTTGGGATTGCCATTATTTACTTTCTTGCTGCAAAAATCAGAACTTTCGGGCAATACACTATAGGCGACATCCTCGAAGTTCGATATGGCAGGTTTGCAAGGCTATTCGGAGCCCTTGCCTTGATAATTTCATTTACAGTTATAGTTTCTTACCAGTTCCGCGCAGGTGGATTTATCCTTAATGTGATTACTGACGGCGCTGTTGATGTTGCTACGGGACAGGCAATTGCAGCGGGCTTAGTGATTCTCTTCACTGCATTAGGCGGTATGATAGCCGTTGCTCATACGGACTTGCCAAACGGTATAATAATTGTGCTCGCCTGCATTATTGCAGTTCCATTTATTATAGCAGCAGCCGGTGGCTTGAACGGACCTGCCGAAGTATTGCCAGCTTCATATTTCAATTTATATGCTGAAGATTTTGGTGAGTATCCTTTCCTGAAGGCATTTTCATATTTTCTGGCAACTATGTTCCTGCTGCTTGGTGTGCAGAGTATGTACCAGAAGTTTTATAGTGCCAAAACCCCCGGGGATGCAAAAAAGGCGGTTGTATTATGGATTATCGGTACTGTTGTTGTAGAAACAGTAGTTGTGGTTATAGCTGTTTATGCAGCATCCTATTTCTGGGGACAACCTGGTATTGATCCGGCTGCGATTATAATTCATGCTGCTCGCGAGATGCTTCCACTGCCGGTTGGAATTCTACTTCTCGGCGCCGCTGTTGTTGTTGTAATTTCGACAGGAATGAACTACCTGTTAAGCCCTTCTACTAATATCATCAGGGACATTTACCAAACATTCATCAATAAAGATGCGGAACAGAAGAAGCTGGTTGCAATGCAGAAAGTGATAATTGTGGCCCTCGGCCTTGTTGCCTTCCTTTTAATCTGGATTCCCACAATCAATAATCAAGATATATCTGTATTAAAATATGCTTATATGGCTTATACCATTTATGGTGTGGCAATTACTCCTGCGCTTTTTGCCGCATTAGTCTGGAAAAGAGCTACAAAACAAGGTGGTGTAACCAGCATAGTATCAGGAACATTTATGGTACTTCTATTTGATGTTATTCTCGTATATGTTCTCAGCGATAATTTGGTTGTAAATGGAGACCCCTGGGGAATCCCTAGTATCTATCCCGCACTTTTTGTTTCAATTGGTACTTTGATAATTGTGAGCTTACTCACACCAAAACCCGATAAAGAATCTCTTGCAAAAATCTTCCCTGAAGAGGCCGCTAATGTCTGATAAGCCGGGTTTATCCAGGGACATGCCCATCGGTGTTTTTGATTCCGGTATCGGCGGATTAAGTGTGCTCCGGCAGCTCATCCGGTTTTTACCGGGTGAAAAATTCATCTACCTTGGCGATACTGCCCGCGTTCCTTACGGTAATAAATCGAAAGAAATCATAGAGAAATATTCGGAAGAGTGCACCCGCTTCCTGCTTTCCAAGGGGTGCAAAATGATTGTGGCTGCATGTAATACTGCTTCTGCACTAGGTATTGAGCGTGTAATCCAAATTGCCGGGGACACTCCTGTCATAGGCATGATAGAACCTGCTGCAAATGCTGCTTTGAGAAGCACAAACAAAAAGAAAATTGGCATAATAGGAACAAGGGCAACAATCTTGAGCAGTTCTTACAAACAAGCTATCAATTCTCTGAATAATGAAGTTACTGTGCTGCCAAAAGAATGCCCACTTTTTGTTCCACTTGTTGAAGAGGGTTGGATTTATCACAATGTTACTCGCGAAATAGCTGCCGAGTACCTGAATCCACTTATTAATAGCGGTATTGACACGCTTGTTCTCGGGTGTACTCATTACCCCTTGCTAAGCAGATTATTAAACGAATTATTGCCTGAAGTAACACTTATAGATTCCGGTGAACATGCAGCAGTCGAAATTTTACGGCTACTCGCCGAATTAAAACTTCTTAATGAAGAAAACAAAGAAATCATGTCAAAACCAGAAATAGAATTCTTCGTAACAGACCTTCCCCAAAGATTTGACGAGCTTGCCCGAAACTTCCTCGGATTTGACATATCGAAACCATCCATTGTTAATCTCGAGTTAATTTAATTAGGAAATATTAATTTAAAAACGGTATTGTTTTTGATAATTTGTATTTTAATCGTAAGGCAATGCGATGTGGGAAACTTTTTAACTGTCTAAATTAAAACAGCTTACTAACATTAACAACATGACAGACGACTCAAAAAAGGGCTTTAAATTATTAGCTCTTGTTAATGCTCTCTTCCTCGGAGTATTTATTACAGCAGCCGGGATATGGCTGGTATTACAGGTTTTGGATAGTACCGGCAAAGCTCAGATTACTCAATCACCTTCTGAAAAGCCGGAATTAAGTTTTAGTGAAGATTTTATTAACGCAGTTATTGAATTTGATGAGCCTGAAAAAGTTGTCTATAAAGATACATTCCGGACTGACTCTGATGCCGGCTATAAAAGCCTGCTTCCCGGAAAACGGATTAACATAGCGATTACAGGGGTTGATTCACGCCTGGGATCCCGCTATAAACATGCTGACGCCAATCATATACTTTCTATCCTCCCTGAACAAGGAAAGATTGAAATTATTTCAATTCCCCGTGACACCGAAGCAGATGCCGGATTGCCTGATACTTCTGATCAGAACAAACTGGCAGTTGTTCGTGCCGTAAAAGGGAGAACTGCCTACCTGGATGAACTTGCCAAAATCGCAGGTGTCAGCAGAATTAACTATTACATTGAATTTGGGTTCTCGCAGGCGATGGGAATACTCGAATTCCTGGGATATGAAAATTCCGCCAACACCCTCCGGGTGCTCCGTGCAAGGAAGGGAATTGCAACAAGCGACTACCAGCGGCATTACAACCAGGCACAGTTTATCCGCCAGGCAATTTCAAGACGCATTGATGACCTCGATGGCTTCTGGGGTGACATTTTCATTCGCGGCGGCCTCGCGATGGTAGAAACAAACCTAAGCGCTGAAGCATCAAAAAGCATTATCAGCAAGCTAAAGGCAAACGGATTCCTCGGAAAAGAGGATATTACAATAAGAATAAGGCCTGCAATTAAAATACGCTTCAAGGTTTATGATTTCTCCGATCCGGAGTTCATAGAATTTCTGACTGATAAGCTTGAATCAAAAAAAACAACAAAAATTGATACCATAAAAAAACCGGTTCAGGCTGAAGTGATTTTGAACGCGGCGCTCGAAAAAGCGTATAAAGATACAAGCAGAAGCCCGAAGTATGTCATCAGCGGTTTGGGAACATTATATAATCAACGTGCCTGGCTACAGGTTAGTGACAAGACAAAACGCGACAGAATAAGAAACGAAATAGGCTATTTACTTTCGGAGGCCTACATCAGGAAGAAGGACACAGCATCTGCCAGGCTAATAAACTCCGTGATAGCATCGGAGAAGAAGCTGTTCAACAGCGTCGAAAAAAAGAGAGGGATCAACAAGCCGGACACATCAGCAGACATAATCGCGGGCTATTGATAAAAGCCCCGCCAATAGGCGGGGCTTTTTCTTTTTTAACCTCTTTTTTCCTTAGCTGATTCAATAAACAACAAGGTTATTTATACAACATTCCAGGGGATAATCGTTGATTTTACTACAGTACCATTTACCATTCTAATTTCAACGCCTACCAGCCCGAATTTGTGATTGGTAATATAAGTGATATTATCAACAAGCGGGTCTTCTGATTTTTCAACAACCTTAATCACCTTGATAAGCAGAAATCCCATTTCATATTCATCGGTTGATGATTTGTAAGTTACTTCTCTTTCAATTACAGTACCGTCTTCTTTCTCGAAGGTGTATTTGTCACCAACTTTTGAATCGTATCTAACCAAAGTGAATGGTTTGCTTTCGTCGCCACCGCTGAGCACGAAGTCCTGGATTCCTTTTGATGTCACCCGGCCTTTAAACACTACTTCAAGCGTAATATTCTGTTTGTCGCTTGTGTCAAGGACAGCTCCTGTCAAATCGAGGTAATGGTCAACTACCTGGTGCTTCAGGGGCTCCCCAACATCCTGGATACCGAGCAGTGTATCAATTTTCTTTAGATTTTCTTCATTAGTTGAAAACTTAGCGCTCAATGTGACTATACCATTGTCCCTTGTAAGAATAGTTACGTCATCGCTAATAGCGTCAAATGCGGAGTTGTCAACTCCATCCATTTCAATATAAACACCAAATTCGCCACCGGGCTCAGTAAGGTCGATATCTGTATCCCCACCAAGCAAGCCGTTAGAACCGGTAGTGCTTTCCTCTTCGCAGCTAAATACAAAAACAATGAATGAAAGCATCATAATTTTACTAAACCACTTCATCAGCATTTCTCCTAAAATTGTTTCAGATAATCTATTGCAAGTCAATAATTATCTATCTGAGCTCTTTGTAGCTTGTCCGAAAAATCTACGTAAACAGTCTTCCATTCTGTAAAAATGTCAAAAACAGTCCAGCCACCTTCGCGGTGTCCGTTGCCTGTTCCTTTTACTCCGCCAAATGGCATATGCGCTTCAGCGCCTATTGTCGGGGCGTTTATATATGTAATTCCGGCCTCTATGTCGCGCATCGCACGGAAAGCGTCGTTTACGTTCCTTGTGTAAATAGATGATGAGAGCCCGTAGAGACAGGTATTCTGGAGTTCAATCGCGTGCTCGAGCGATTCGGCTTTAGACACTGCCAATACCGGACCGAAAATTTCTTCCATAAAAATGGTATGCTCCGGCAACACATCTGCAATTACAGTAGGCTCGTAAAAACAGCCCTTGGCGAGTTCGCCTTCGCTTGCACGTTTCCCACCGCAAACAAGCCTGCTGCCTTCTTCAAGGGCAACCCTTACAAAATGTTCTACGTTGGCAAGAGATTTTTCATGAATAACAGGACCAACATCAACTCCCTCGTTGAGTCCGTACCCAAGTCTGAGTTTTTCGGCTCTTTTCTTAAGCATTCCGATAAATTCTTCATAGCAATCTTTATGGATTATCAATCTGGAAGTTGCAGTACAGCGCTGGCCGGTAGTGCCAAATGCTCCCCAAAGGACACCTTCGAGCGCCAGTTCAAAGTTAGCGTCGGGCATTACAATCTGTGCATTCTTTCCACCCATCTCAAGTGAGCATTTTTTATTTGTCCTGCCGCAGATTTCGCCAATCTTGTAGCCAATATTAGTAGAACCGGTAAATCCAATCAGGTTGATATCAGGATGCTCTACAAGCATATTGCCCATAGTTCCTGTGCCAAGAAGAACATTAAAAACACCCGGTGGGATTCCTGCTTCTTCCATGATTTCGGCAAAGATAACTCCCGAATGAGGAGAATCTTTTGATGGTTTATAAACAACAGTATTACCTGCAGCAATTGCAGGCAGTATTTTCCAAGATGGTACTGCTACAGGAAAGTTCCAAGCCGTGATAATACCGCAAACACCAATCGGTACACGGAATGACATATTCATCTTACTATCCATTTCGCTTGGAGCAGTATGGCCAAACAGGCGGCGCGTTTCAGTTGCAGCGTAATAAGCGGTGTCAATGGCTTCCTGCACGTCGCCTTCCGTTTCAAAAGTCGGCTTGCCCATCTCTCTAGTCATAATCCTGCCGAGCTCTTTTTTACGGCGTGTGAAAATATCTCCTGCCTTGCGAATCATGTCGCCTCTCTTTGGTGCGGGTACCAGCTTCCATTTCCTGAATGCATCTTTCGCAGCTTTAACCGCGGAATCTACATCAGCTTGCCCTGAGCGCGGGAATTCTCCGATAATGTCTTCAAGGTTTGCCGGATTGACATTCTCGAATGTTTCCCCTGATTGGCCTTCCACCCAATTGCCGTTGATGTAATTTTTAAACTTGTCCATTTGCTCCTCTTCTGAGTTGTGCATTCAATTAATCAACTAAATTAATTTCTTATATTTGGTATATGAATTAATTCTTATTAATCAAATTTTCAGGTTTGAAATGAAGCCTGTGATACTGCTGATTTTTATAATAACATTTGTATCCTATTCACAAGTGGAACAGGCACACAGGCATAATTCCGGGATCTTCCTTAGTGCAGGTAAAAACACCGGCGAACATGGTCATTTGGGCTTTGCAGGCGGTTTAGATCATGAATTCCGCCTTCCCGGTACAAAACCCAATTTTGGCATTGGATTTATGGCAGAAATTCTTACCGGCGAGCATGTCGAGACACTAATTGCGATCTCTTTCTACTTTCACCCGGATAATTATTTATCTTTTTTTATAGTTCCAGTGTGTGTGTTCCTCACGGAAGAAGTTCCTGTTTATAATGAACAGAGAGAAAAAACGGGACTTTGGAAGAAAGTAATTTTCATGTTATAATAAGGACAGGCATATCTTACTCTATCCATTTTAATCAGTATTGTATTGCGCCAACATTAATGGCAGATGTAATTAAAAATGAAATTGTATTTTTACCCGGGGGTGAATTTCGGAATTGGTTTTGGCCATTGATACACTAAGTATTTTAAACTTGCGTTAAATCGCAAAGTCATTATCCACAATTTATAAAGGGAAATTTATGTCACTATTGGTTGGACAAGAAGCTCCGATATTTAATGGTCCCGCAGTCATAGGCGGAGATGCGACAGCACTTTCAACAGAAAATGCTTTTAAAGAGATTTCGCTTGAAGATTATAAAGGCAAATGGGTTGTCTTTTTCTTCTACCCACTGGATTTTACGTTTGTCTGCCCGACAGAAATAGAGGAAATGGGCAAGCATTATGATGATTTTAAGAATTTAGATGCCGAAGTAATCGGCTGCTCAACAGACAGTAAATTTTCGCACCTTGCATGGCGCTCATCACATCCGGGCTTGAGAACTCTACCTTACCCTCTCCTGGCTGATTTTACAGGTGAGAATGCAAGGAAATATGACGTATTAAAAGAAGAAACTGGCTACGCCTTGCGCGGTCTTTATATTATCAATCCCGAAGGAAAGCTGATGTATTCAGTAATCCATCCGGAAGATGTCGGTAGAAACTCTAAAGAAGTATTAAGGGTGCTTTCAGCACTTCAGACAGGTGAAAAAACACCTTGCAACTGGGAAGCCGGCCAGTCAACTCTTGGATAATTAATGGCGGGACAATCAGAACAAAAAAAATATTTTAACAGGGCAAAAAAAACGCTTATCAGGTTTTTACAAGTTTTTGCCGGCCTCAAAGCAGTGTTTTATATTTTTATTGCCATGGTGTGGTTAACATGGTTAATCACACCATATACCCCCTTAATGCTGAATTTGCAACATTAATAATGAATATATCGGGAGAAGGCGTTACATACAGTAGCGTCCTTCTCGCCTCTGAAAGATTCTCTTTATTTGTTGGAGTTGGTTGTGATGGAAGCGACACCATAGCCTTGTTTTCCAGCGCATTAATTGCTTTTCCAATTCCCTGGCGTGTGAAGTGGCAGGGATTAATAGGAGGAATACTATTGTTATTCTTTATTAATGTGTTCAGGATAATCGGGCTAATTTATTCAGGTATTCACTACCAGGAGCTTTTTGATTTTTTGCACGGCGAGATATTCCCATTCATTTTTATTATATTTTCGATAATTCTCTGGGTTACCTGGATTCAATCGGCATCTTCCAATACAGCCCACAGACAAAAGAATGAAACTTAATACAATCACAAAGTCTGTTTTAATTTTAACTGCATCTCTATTTATTTCATTTGCCCTGTATTTTATATTCAGCAAACAGATTAATCACATTTATTATGTAATCTCAAATGAATTATTTCAATTCCATTATGAAAGAAATAAGGAAGACAACAGAGTAGCACTTGCAGTGCTTAATCCAAAAGGAGAATGGCTGGCAATGGATATTGTAATTGACACTCTTAATTTCGGATGGCTTCCAATGATGTTTGTGCTATCGTTAGTAATTGCAACACCTATCCAATTAAATAGAAAGTATAAATCACTTATTCTTGGATTCTTAATTGTAAACTTATTTGTTTCTCTCAAATTTGAACTTGCCGTGCTAAAATACGACGATGAATTATTTGCTCTTGAAATTTTACCCGGATTTTTTCTATGGCAGGTTAACTTGTCGGCTACAATTCTCGTATTAAAGATGGAAGTTGCCTCCAGCCTGATAATATCAGTTCTAATTTGTCTGGTTGTTGCAATAAGGCAGGGCGACCTCGAATCGTTTATTGAAAATAAGCAGGTTAAAAAAAGCTAATGATAAAAAAAACTGATTCGTTATTTTTGGAAAAAATCCATGGATTGATGCGTATAGTTTTACTAATATTAATTCTTACAGTAATCCCGGCTCCCGCACAGGACAACAAAAAAGAGAAAACCCGCGGAACGATTATTGTACGCATGAGCGATTTTAATTCTGATAACGGCAAAGTCTATGTCAGTTTACATGATAAGTCCAAGCCCTTTCCTCATAACTCCGGAGAGGCATATTCGAGGGGAATATCAAAGATTAAGAATAAAAAATCCGAGTACATATTCAGGAATGTACCTCATGGAACTTATGCAATAGCCGTGTTTCACGACGAAAACGACAACAATAAAATGGATAGTAATTTCCTCGGTATTCCAAGCGAGGGTATTGGAACATCGAGAAACGTAAAATCTACGTTCGGGCCTCCCGAGTTTGAAGAGGCTAAATTCGTTTTTAAAAAAGACACACTAATCATAAGGATTCAAATTCAATAAATGAGAACATGGAAGACTGAAGATTCTGCCGAGATGTATAACATACATCGTTGGGGGCTCGATTATTTTGGTATTAATAAAAAAGGCCATGTTTTTGCCCGTCCCAAAAAAGACGGCCCGGAAATAGACTTGCATGAATTACTCGATGAACTTTCTCTAAGGGATGTTTCGACACCATTGCTCCTCAGATTCCCAGATATACTTGAGGACAGAATACAGAAGATTTCTGAGTGTTTTTCTATTGCAAGGGAAGCATACAACCTGAATTCGGGGAATGTGATTGTTTACCCAATCAAAGTCAACCAGATGCGCCCTGTTGTTGAGGAAATAATCAGGCAATCCGGTAAATACAGCCTCGGACTCGAGGCCGGCTCAAAACCTGAACTTCACGCAGTGCTGGCAAGTGGTAACGATGACAGCGGAATAATCATATGCAACGGTTATAAGGATGAGGATTACATTGAGCTTGCTCTTCTGGCAACTAAAATGGGCAAGCGTGTATTTATAGTCGTTGAAAAGCTTAACGAACTTAAACTTATCATTCAACTTGCAAGAAAGCATAAAGTTACACCGCTTATTGGAATCAGGGTTAAGCTTGCAAGTTCCGGTAGCGGGAAGTGGGAAGACTCAGGTGGTGACAAGAGTAAATTCGGGCTTACGGCAAGCGAGTTGATTGATGCTGTAGAAATTGCAGATGATGAAAAAATGCTCGATAATATAAAGCTGATTCACTTTCATCTCGGTAGCCAGATTACCAATATCAGGAAAATTAAAGTAGCTTTAATAGAGGCAGCGCAGTTTTTTGTTCAAATGAGGAAGCTTGGTTGCGGAATAGAGTACTTCGACGTGGGCGGTGGACTGGGCGTTGACTATGACGGATTTCGTTCTATCGGAGCAAACAGCATTAATTATTCAATCCAGGAGTATGTCAACGATGTTGTCGCTTCAATAGTAGAAGCCTGTGATAACAATCAACTTACTCATCCGGTTATTGTAACCGAATCCGGACGTGCTCTTACGGCTCATCACTCTGTACTTGTGTTCGATGTACTTGAAACAACCACTCCTGCCTCCTGGGATAAATCAGTAGAAATTGGTGAGGAAGAGCATGAACTTCTGATTGAGCTATATGAAATATATATGAACCTGTCGCAGACAGGAATGTTTGAAGCATGGCATGACGCACTGATTATCAGGGAAGAATCTTTGGAAAGATTTAGCCTGGGGCTGCTTGATTTAAGAACCAGGGCGATGATTGAAAGGTTGTTCTGGACAACTGCCAGCGAGATTCATTCGATGAGCCAGGACTTGAAACACCAGCCATCAGAATTCCGAAGACTGTCGCAAATGCTTGCTGACAAGTATTTCTGCAATTTTTCGCTCTTCCAGTCATTACCTGACAGCTGGGCCATTGACCAGATTTTCCCTGTAATTCCAATTCAAAACCTTGATAAAGAACCCGAAAAACGCGTAACCCTTCAGGATCTTACCTGCGACTCGGATGGTAAGATTAATCACTTTATTGGCCTTGGCAGTTCATCTTACAGTCTCCCTGTTCACACAATTAACACAAACAAACCTTACTACCTTGCTGTGTTTCTTGTAGGAGCTTACCAAGAAATACTGGGAGACCTTCATAATCTTTTCGGAGACACAAACGCTGTTCATATTTCTATAAATGGCGATTCTTATGAAATCAACCAGGTGATTGACGGTGAAACTGTCTCTGATGTTTTAAGCTATGTACAGTTCGATTCCAAAAAAATGGTCAGGGCAATTGAAAAATGGGTAAGCCTGTCTGTTAAAAATGGAAAGATTTCAGCTGCTGAAGGCAAGGAATTTCTTGCTACTTACAGATCCGGCTTATATGGCTACACATATCTTGCTTAAGAGAATACACTGACTGTATTTGTTTTCGAAAGTGATGTCTGCAATGCCTGCTGAGCATTTTCAATCAGCGTATCAACAGAATTTATTTTTTCGGAGCCGGTAATTCCGGAGCTAATTGTTACGTTGAAACTCCTGCCTTCAATTTCAATAGGGGTTATGGCAACTTCATTTCTTATTTTCTCCGCCCACATCCTTGCAGCACTCAAAGGAGTGTTTATCAGAACAATACCAAACGATTCGGTATCTGCCTTGCCGAATACATCAAAAGGCCGGATTTTAGATTTAATAAGACCCAAAACACTTTGAAGCATTTTTTCAGCACGCTGGCTGTAATTCTCTTTGTTGAAAGAATGGTATTTATCAATTTTAACAACAACAAGAGAGAAATGCTGTTTTAGATCCGCATAGCGAAATAGTTCTTCTTCTATTCGTCTAAAAAAAGCCCTCTGGCTTAAAATACCTGTTTCATAATCAATTAGGGAACTGCTGTTAAGCATATCAATAAAATAAAGCTTCTCAATAGATTTAGCAGCTTGGTCGGCAATAGTTTCAACAATATCAATATCATATGACGTAATGGAGCCGGCCTTTATATCTTCGAGGTAGATGGCTCCGTAAGTACCACCGATTGATTTAAGGGGAACAGATAGGAAAACTCCATTTTCCAGGTTTTCTTCACGGTGGTGAACCCTGATATCATTCGCATCCGGACTGTTCCGGAAAATAGAAGAACCGCCCGCAATAGACTTTCCGGCAAGAGAATTTCCAAGGTCAACCGGGGTCCCGGGCACAGAGTGTTTATTGTCTTTTTCAAATAATGCATTAATTATCCATTCACCCTGTGAATCGTCATATGAAATTACACCCGCTCTGCTGCATTCAATAATCCGCACGCAGGATTCAACAACAATGCTCATAATTTCAGTTACATCAAGCGATTTATTTCCGGCAAGACCGTTAAAAAGTTTTATTGCTTCTAAGGTTCTTGATGCCTGTAACAAATCATACTTGTCAGTATAGCTGTGCACAAGTCCGGCAATAAGCCTTGTCATCTTGCCCAGAAATTCCACTGAGTAAGAATCATATGCATCTGTTGCTTCAGAATCAGCACAAAGCACACCGATTACAGCATTGTTGTAAAAGACAGGCACACCAATCAGCGAGCCAATACCTGCTTTCTCCTTGTAATACGGAACGAGGTCAACTACTGCAGAAGGATTTATTTCTGATAAAATCTGGGGTTTTTGATTTTTAACTATCTGGCTGATTATATCACCTGCAATCCTGTAGCGTGTTTGTGTTTTTAATTTCTCTTTTTTCTCAGAAACTATTTGCTGGAGTATAAGTTCTTCACGCTCAAGATTAACAAGAAAGAAACTTGCTGTTGTTGTTTTAGTGTATTCTTTAATTAGTCTAAGCACACGTATTTGAAAAAACTCAAACTCTTTGCGTGGCTCACGGCTGTGAACAGGTAAATCATCAAAAAAAACAGAAACCGACAATTCATTTTTCTTTGCCTGCTCAGGTTCACTATCATGTTGTGACTCTTTATTTTCTTTATCATGTTCTTTTATAGGCTCATTTTTAATCTGGGTTGAATCAGGATCTAAATGATTAGTATTAAGTTTGTTGCTTTGAGTTCGAGGCCTTTTAATCTCGTCGGCAGGTCTTCTACCTATAATCCTTACACTTGAGAACTCGTCATTAAAATCTTTATCCTCAGTTTCGGATGCCTTGTATGTTTTAATTTCAGACTCTATCTTTTTTTCTTTAGGCTCTTCCTTTTCACTTTTAACTCGAAAACCTTCATCCTGCCCCATATTTACATCGTAGAGATCGGGATCAATTGTAGGCTCTTCAGATTTTCTGAATTCTGTATCAAAATCTTCTATTACGGTTGTTTTTGCATTTTCATCTTTCTTTACAGACACAGTATAAATTGGAGGGCTACTCTGGCTCTGCGGATATCGGCTTTCAACTATCTCGGAAAGGCGCTGTGAGATAAGCATAAAAAGTGCAACTCCGCCAAGCAGCGCAACACTGATACCAATTAACCTTATTGCAATTTCGGGTATGAATATCGCTATTAACAATCCAATAAGAATCACTAAGACTGCAAAAGCGTCCGTAGGCGTTAATATCTTCTTCAAATCCAAAGGTTTCTTAGGCATTAACAGCTTAGGTTTGTATCTAAATATCCCCCACTGATTCCGTTGGGCATTTCATGCGGAATCATAAAGCGTAAATCTAATAAATCGTTTAAAATAATGCAATTAATGAAATGATTAGTTTTGCACATGGTAGCGTTTAAGGAACTCAAATACAAATTCATCTCTACTGTTTTTCATCTCTTCAGGAGTGCCACTGAACTGTGCTTTTCCCTTATTGAGCATAAGGACCCTGTCTGCTACTCGATATACTGAAAACATATCATGAGTAATTACTATTGATGTAACTGAAAGCTTTTCGGCAAGTTCCGCAATCAGGTTATCAACCTGTTCAGATGTAACCGGATCGAGCCCGGTTGTTGGTTCATCGTATAGTATATACTCCGGATTACCCACCAAAGCCCTGGCAACACCTACCCTTTTTTTCATTCCTCCGGATAGGTCAGATGGTTTCTTGCTTTTTAAAATATCCCACTCGCGAGTAAAATGAGAAGTTCCTTTCTGAGAAAAATCAGGTAACAGCCCAACCCACGAGAGAACCTCCTGTGCCACACCTTCAAGTTTTTCTGTATCTCGCTCCCCATGCTCGTAAAGGCCAAGGACAATATTCTCAAATACGTTATAAGAATCAAAGAGCGCAGATCCCTGAAACACAAAACCCATTTTCATGCGGATTTTAATTAGCTCTTTATAGCTCATTTTGGTAACATCCCTGTTATCAACAAACACTTTGCCTTTGTCAGGGACAAGTAAGCCGACAATATGCTTGATAAGAACGCTCTTGCCGCTGCCGGAACGCCCGATAATGCAGAATGTCTCGCCGGGGTTAATACTCAGGCTGACACCACTCAGCACATTCTTTGGCCCAAATGATTTATGCAAGTCCTGGACTTCAATCATGTGAATTACCTTAAATAACAGGTGTAAATCTAAGAATAAAAATCGAAAAGGAAATAAGGGGATTTAATTGAGCAGTAATAATTAGTCGTGGAGACCACGTCCGTACGGCTCTACATATTATTAATTATTAGATGGACTCAACCTTTCAGGTGGTGTTCATCTATATTTTTATTGGGGTAATCAA
Source organism: uncultured Hyphomicrobiales bacterium (assembly GCA_964454975.1). Lineage (GTDB taxonomy): Bacteria > Bacteroidota > Ignavibacteria > Kapaibacteriales > UBA2268 > CAYVVD01. The sequence continues at coordinate 45,867 of CAYVVD010000020.1, forward strand.
AACTCCATCAGCTCTTTCAGGTTATCTAATACCTTCTTTTCATTGGGCAGAACATCCTCTTCATAAACCGGTGCATATGGAATATGAGAATCTTTTGCTGCAAGGCGCATTACGGGTGCGTCCAATTCCCTGAATGCATGTTGTGAAATTGTAGCCGAAATTTCAGCTCCGAATCCGGTAGTAAGAGTGTCTTCATGCACAATCAGTACACGGCTTGTCTTTTTTACTGAAATTAGAACTGTTTCTTTATCCCAGGGTATTATAGTACGCAAGTCTATGATTTCTATTGACTTGCCAGTATCTTTCTCATATTTTCTAACTGCATTTACGGAATCTCGTACACCCATACCGTAAGTAACAATCGTGGCATCGCTTCCTTCTTTGACTACTCTTGCCTTTCCAAAAGGCAAGAGGTAATTCTCATCGGGCTCAATCGAGCGTGAGAACGGAAGTCTGTACATACCTTTGTGCTCACAGAAAAGTACGGGATCCTGTAAGCGGCATGCAGTTTTAAGCAATCCTTTAGCATCTGCAGCATTGCTTGGATAGGCTATCATCAGCCCGGGTATGTGAGAGAAAATACTTTCGATATTCTGTGAATGGCATAAGCCGCCGTGAATATATCCGCCAACAGCAACACGGCAAACTACGGGGGCTGTGAAACCTCCATCAGACCTGTAACGCATTGTAGCTACTTCATTCTTGAACTGCATAAATGCCGGCCAGATATAATCGCCGAATTGAATCTCAACAACGGGTTTGAATCCACGAACAGCCAGCCCGGTTGCAACACCGATAATTGAAGCTTCTGCAAGAGGTGAGTTAAATACTCTTTCAGTGCCAAACATGTCAGAAACACCACGGGTTGCAGTAAAAACACCACCTTTGGGGTCTTCAATATCTTCGCCGAAAACTAATAACTTCTCGTTCTTTTCCATCTCCTCTTTTAATGCATGGTTGATTGCATCAACCATTACAATCTGATTTCCTTCTGCAGGCTCGTTATCTGCATAAGACAGGTCGCGTGTTGATTCATCAGCAAAAACATGTTTTAATGAGTCTTCAACAAGCGGGTCGGGCCTTCCGGAAGCCCATTCAATAGAGTCATCAAGTTCTCTTACAACATCTTTTTGTAGTTCCAATATTTCTTCATCGCTGGCAAGTTTATTACTAATCAAATATGAGCTTAAAAAGCTGATTGGATCTTTTTCAGCTTTTCCCTTTTCGAGTTCTTCTGCCTTCCTGTATTTACGTTGATCGTCACTTGATGAGTGCGGCAGTAGCCTTTCAACGTAAGAATGCATCAATACTGAGCCTTTTCCAGCGCGGAGATAATCAACAGCTTCACGGGCTGCTTTCAGTGAATCAAAATAGTCCCAGCCGTTGAATGTAATCATCTTCAGATTTGAATAACAACAGAAACTATGGCCAACATCAGAGCCCATAGACTGCTTTTCTTTTGGTACCGAGATAGCATATCCATTATCCTGAATGTGGAAGAGAACCGGAAGCTTCTCCCTTGCTGCCCAGTTCACGGCTTCATAGAATTCACCCTGGCTGGTAGTTCCTTCTCCTGAAGAAACATAGGTAATCTCATCAGTGCCCTGCTTCTTTGTAGCAAGCGCAGTTCCAACAGCATTTAGAAACTGTGTCCCTGTAGGCGAAGACTGAGTTGGTAAATTCAATTTAGGATGGCCGTAATGCCCCGGCATCTGCCTGCCGCCTGACGCCGGATCCTCTGCTTTGGCAAAGGCCATAAGGAAGTACTCATTAGTTGTGAATCCCATACCATAAGTAAATGCCATATCGCGATAATATGTCCAGCCCCAGTCGTGCCCTTTTTTGAGTGACAAAGCTATTGCAGTTTGTGATCCTTCGTGGCCGCTGCACCCAATATGGAAAAATGACTTCCCCTGTTTAACAAGTGTCAGGTGTTTTTCGTCCGAGAATCGGGCAGTCATCATTACCCTGAGAGCTGCAAGCATGTCTTTTTTAGCAAGCTTTAGCTCTTCATGTGGTTTCCCGGCAGTAATTTTTACATGAGAAACTGAACACGACGGCCCCCTTCCGTGAGCGCAATAAGCGCCATCTTTTGATTCTTCTACGGATTTAAGGATTAGGGAATCATCAATTTTTGTATTAGTTTTACCATTGGATTTTTTCTTAGGAGTGGCTGATTTTCTAGTTTGGGGTGCATTCGTTTTTTTTGCAGGCATGGATTTATCCCGTTTGATAAGTAAAGCTATAAATTGTTGAAAAACCTGTGTTTAAACAAAATATAAAAAAAATTCCATGGCATGGAATCAGATATTAGGGCACGATAGAATTAAAAAAATATTGCAGCGAAGCATACTTGACGGGCGTATTGCCGGGGCCTATTGTTTCGTTGGTATCGAAGGTACCGGAAAGGAAGCAATGGCGCTTGAGTTTGCTAAAACTTGCAATTGCCTTAATGCTGTAAAGTCCGAGGATTCTATTGAAGCATGCGGTGAGTGTAAATCCTGCAAGGAATATTACAGATTATCTCAATCAAACCTCCACCTTGTTTTTCCGTTGCCGACAGGTAGAGGCCAGGATTCGAAGCCGGACAATCCTTATGATAAGCTTACAAATGAGCAATTCCAGGAAATCAGGACAGAAATTGAAGCGAAATCGGAGGATCCGTATCATAAAATCGGGTTGCAGGGCGCTAACTTTATTAGAATCAATCAAATACGCAGCCTGAAAAAGCAGCTTTCACTCTCAGCAACAGGCCCCGGAAGGCGTTTTGTTATTATTTTTTCCGCCGATAAAATGAATACGGAGGCTGCAAATGCATTTCTGAAAACTCTTGAAGAACCACATGATAATGTTACAATCATCCTTGTGAGTTCGAGGCCTGAAAGCTTATTGCCAACTATACTCTCCAGGTGTCAAAAACTTAAATTTGAGCCATTGAGTGAATCTAAGATTGCAAATGATATTGCAGAGCGTTTTGATGTTCCAATAGCCCGGGCTCAACTTGCAGCAGCTTTTTCTCAAGGCTCTTATACAGCAGCAATTTCATTCCTCGGAGATGAGATGCACCAACTGCGGGATGAAGCAATCGACCTGCTCAGAGCTTCGGTGAAGAAAAAAAATTATAGGAGCGACATACTGCAACGTGTTAATGAAATTGTTAAGTCAAAAGATAAAGTTAGATTACAGGCGGTATTGAATATTTTGCAAATGTGGTTCAGAGATGCGCTTGTATTTAAAAACGGAAGTGAAGACGGAGTCATCAATAGTGACATGAAGGGCGTACTATCAAAGTTTGCTGATTTTTACGATACTGACGGTATCACAAATGCTATAAAACAAATTGAACGGCATTCAGGAATGATTGACAAGAATGTAAATCAACAATTGATAATGCTTTCAGCAATTTCTTCAATTCGCATTGAATTGATGCGATTCGATTAATATTTTGTCATATACACATATCCCGATTACAAAACTGAAATTTTAATCAATTGTTACTGTTTATAATTTTATATTTACCCGTGTTAACCATATAGCGGGAAACGCAGTGAACGAATCAACACCTCATATAGATAGCCCAAATGACAACAAATGCTTTTGTTCAGGCTGTAATCCCGAAGCTAAAGAATTTATTGATTTAAAATTATTTAACCCTGATAACCACGAATACGGATTCGAAGTATCATCAGTTGTTTATGGTAATGAGGAATCCGTATCAGAATTCGTTGAAGTCCTGTTCAAAGGCGGTCGAAAGGATTTATATAAAAATCCCAATGAGTTTAAAATAAGAAAAGGCGACTTAGTTATTGTTTCTTTGGGCGATAACACAAAGGATGCGGGTATTGTTTTTTCCTGCGGTTCATGTGCTATGGATCGCCTTAAAGTTCAGTATAAAATTGATGATGTTTCCGATTTTATTTCACGTGTTGCTGAAGACAAAGACAAGGAATCGTTCAAAAAGAAGACCGGTGATGAAAGAAATGTAATTACAAGGTCTCGTGAATTGGTTGAAAAGCACAAACTCGATATGAAAGTAACCGATGCCGAATGGCAGTTTGACAGGCAAAGGCTTACCATATTCTTTACTGCACCCCAAAGAGTTGACTTCCGGGAGCTTGTTAAAGAACTTGCCAGGACATTTAAAACCAGGATTGAGCTTAGGCAGATTTCCTCCAGGGAAGAAACCAAAAGACTTGGAGAGGCAATCGGGCCATGCGGCTTAAGACTTTGCTGCACATCTTTCCTGCATGAATTCAGCCATGTTACTCTTGATCATGCCCGGAAACAACAGCTATCTAATAATGTTGCAAAGCTTAGCGGTTATTGCGGAAGGCTGAAATGCTGTTTGCTTTATGAATTCGACACATACGAAAAGGTACTTCAGGATTTCCCACCTGTTGACACGGTTATAAAGGGAAAAAATATCAACCTCAGAATTGTTAAAGTAGATGTTTTCAGAAACTTTGCTCTTACTTTTGACAGCATTAACTCAACTTATGAGAAGATGCCATTAGAGAAGATAAAAGAACTAACAAGCTGCAACAAAGTTTTTTACCCAAAACCTGACATGCATCATGATATACCTGAAAATACCTAATTGGCAAGTTTTATAAATTTACCTTTATAAATACCTATCCTTACAAAGTACATCCCGCTTTGCAGTCCTGAAGTATTAATTATAATATTATCCTGGAAATTCCCTAATTCAATTTTTATTACTTCCCTTCCATTTATGTCAGTGATTGTAACTTCATCATTCAAGAAATGATTACTCTCAATAATCAATTCTTTTAAAACCGGGTTAGGAAATAGTTTTAATTCTTCTATTTTAATTCTATTCTCTGAGATTCCAACCGCAGGGTCGAGACATGCCTTTAATGCAAATGCAAGGTCATCAATTGTTTCTCCGACACCAATGCAAAGTGTGCATTTACGGGTACTACCCGGCGCTGTTTTTCCAACATATTGCATTCCTGCAGTAATATTTTTATCACCAATTTCATCGCTTTGCCAACTTGTTCCATCAGACAAAACTTTAATCATATCTTCTTCAATATCAATATCAGCGTCGCTATGGGAAAGTCCGGCAGCTTGAGCCACAGCGCCTACCTCGCTCGAATACACGGCAATTCCGTAAGCCAGGGAAGAATCTATATGTTTGATATATTCTGCCGCTGCATTAATTCCTGCCATGCCTGCAGGAATAGCATCAGGGAGGAGCCCGGTTTCATTGAATTTACTACTGAATACATCCCAATCAAAATTATAACCAATCGAATGAATTGCTAAATCCTCACCTGATATATTTGTTAATTCAATTTCTATTTTGGCAGCGCTCAAATCTTCACCCGGGAATGAAACTGTTTGTTTAATCTCAATTCCAATTTTATTTTCAGGCAGTGCGTTGTCATCGCCTATGATTGAAATGTTTTCATTAGGTTTAATATACTTTTTAATTACTTTGAATGGGTTGCCTGATGAAGAAAGGGCATTATATGCCTTAGAATCTCCATCTGTTACCATGATCCCGGCATTCCAGAGATGGTTATCATATCCTTTTAAAGAAAAACCAATTCCATCACGTTCACCATTAAGCAAGTAATATCCAAAAGAGCCGACGTCGGAAATATCAAAACGGATTCTATTATTTTCAAATCGTTTGGTTCGCTTGTACGGCACAAAACTGAACTTGATTAAATCAGAATAACCATCGCCGGTAATATCAAGCTTGATTATCACTTTTGTTGAATTATAATCAGCTACCCTGAAGACAAATTCCCCGATTTCCAGTTCGGCGCCGGCCGGAACAGTTTCAATTTCACTTGTAGAATCAACCATAATAATTGAGGAATTTGTTAAATCCCAAACAACTGATATTTTAAAATTTAATTTTCCGAAACTACCAAGTACATTCCGTGCTTTAATATTCAGATATATCTTCTCCCCGACATCGAACCTATCGCGAACCTTTCCTGCGCTGTCCTTGTAAACATATTCAAACGGTACAATCCCGGGTATACTGAACGGGTCAGTTTCCAATGCTTTCAGGAGGTTAACCCTGCCCGGAAGGGCACCATCATAAATATCATTGACAGAATTGATATCGTCGGCTGTCTGCCTCGTAAACTCAAGAAGTTGCAACGGGTCCAACAGAGGGTATTTAGACTTTATAACTCCTGCTGCTCCAGCAACAACAGGAGCTGAAAACGAAGTGCCGAATGAAGTGTAGGAATATCCCTGGTTGAGGTCAGTTGTGAAACAATCGGGACCGGGAGCTAATATTTTAACATTTTCTGATAATATCCCGCCGAGAAATTCATCAAAATGGTCTGTTTCGCCAACCGACAGAACCCCCCTGTACCCTCCCGGATAAAATGTTGTTGATTGGTTGTTTCCCGTGCCTAAATTCCCGGCAGCGGCCACTACCAGCATCCCTCTTGAAACAGCGAAATCAATAACTGATTGCTCATAGTGTGAATAAGGATTGTCATCACCCCAACTGGCATTGAATATATGAAACCCCCTTGATGCAGCATAAACAATTGAGGGAAAGTCATAAACTACAAACTCCGGGTTATTAATCAAACCGCCTTTAATAGGGAAAAACCTGCATTTCCCCCCGATACCAGCAACACCAAGGCTGTTATTATAGGCAGAGGATGCAATACCGGATACATTTGTGCCATGGTCATCCTGAACGTATGTGTCACCCCATGGAGTTCCGTCATCTTCATGGCCAAAATTATAACCCATATAGTCATCTATATAGCCATTATTGTCATCATCAATATCATTATCCCGAATCTCGGCAGAGTTTACGGCAATGTTCGGCTCGAGATCCACATGCCTGTTGTCAATGCCATTGTCAGAAACACAAATAACAATATCTTCGCTGCCGTCGTGGATTGACCAGCCATCAAGCGCTTTGATTGTTTCCAGTTGTTGCTGCTGAATATACAAAGGGTCATTTGGAATCTTTTTCTCTAATATTCTCGAAACATATTTTGGCTCAGCAATTTCTACTGAAGGTTCATATTTATGAAGGTTCCGGATTAATTCCTTTGCGAATTTTCCTTTTTGCGTTTTAACGATAAATGTTCGCAGAAGCACATCTTCAGCATCAAATGCGTTTTTCAGGCCGGAATTTGACTTCAGAACTGCATCCCTGTTCAAAAGTGAAGGGTTATACCTGTAAGAAGATTGAATTGGCATTGCCCTTTCGATGATTTTTGCGTCGTATTTTGCCAGAACCGCATCTGCCGACTCTTTATCATCTGTATCAAACCTGACAACAGCAATGTTTGGCAGGTAGCCGTGCTTTCCGGCGAATTCGAGTTCCTCGCTGCCTATGCCCCATCCTGAAAAAAGCGGAGAGCTAAATGCAACAAGGAATGTTACTGCAAGACATAATTTTATTTTATCCATAATAACAGCATTAAATGGTTGTTTCCTGATAGACACATAAAACAATAATAAGTCACAAATTTACCTTTTTTCGGCTTTATTCCTAAGCATGGCATTTACATAAGGGACGCCATCATACCATACAGGAGATTTTTTGGAGTTGGCAATATCAAGAATAAACTCTTTGAGAAGGCCTATATGCTGAGCGGCAGCATCGAAATTCATATCCTGGCTCATGTCATCAAATGGCGTGTGGTAGATCGCAGAGTTATAATAAATCAGGCTGCCGATTGCTTCATCATAGGAATAATTCTCATAATCAGGCCCGTCGAGAACAAGGATTGAGGGAATTCCTGCCTTTGCAAATGCAATCTGGTCAGAGCGATTGAATGATTCGCTCATGTCGAATTCAGGTGGGATTTCGGTAATATTCAATCCGGATTTTTCTGCAACTCTCTTCAGATTTTCTTCCAGGCTTGAGTATTCTTTGCCAATACCGACCACACTATTGAATTTATCAAAAAGCGCAACACCATCAATATTTACATTGGCGATTGTTTTGTACAGTGGTAGAAGAGGATGGTCTGTATAATATGTGGCCCCGAGAAGGCCCTTTTCCTCGCCTGTAACGAACAGGAACACAAGGGAGCGTTCAGGCCTGTTAGCCGAAAAATAGCGGGCAAGCTCCAGCAAAGCAGCACATCCGGCAGCATTGTCAAGGGCACCGTTATAAATCGAGTCTCCCCTTATAGCCGGACCAATACCGAGATGGTCATAATGTGCCGTCAGAATTAAGTATGAATCCCTGAGTTTTTTATCTGCGCCTTGTATCAGTCCTGCTACATTTCTGGCAACAAAATCCCTGTCCCGGAATTTACCGATAAAAGACATCTCTGTTTTAAGCGGGAAGCTCTCGATTTTGTGTGTGAAATGATTTTCAATAATCTTATCCAGGCCAATATCTAACCCTTCAAATAGTTTTTCGGCGGTTTGGCTTTTTACGAATACAGAAAACCTTCCTACAACAGAATAAGCCAGCGTAATTTCCTCGAAAGCATATTCCTGCTTCAGCTTTTCCCATCCAATGCCGAAGAGCCTGTTGTCGTGGATAATCACTATACCACTGGCTCCTCGCGAAAGTGCGATCCTCAGTTTGGATTCGGGGTAACTGTAGATAGTGGTCAATTCACCATCGAAGAATTTTCTATCATTGGAAATAGGCTCCCCCGGAAGCAGGACAACAATTTTTCCTTCAACATCAAGTGTTGAGTAATCATTATAATCATATTCCGGTGCAAAAATGCCATAGCCTGCAAAGACAAGTTCCTTCGGCCGGGGTATAAAAGTCTGTTCACCTGTTTTGTACATCATGTAATCACTGCCGAGACTTAGTTCAGTCTCTTCACCCATGAAATGTAATCTCAGGGAACTTTCTGGAATCGGCTTGCTGCCATGCATTGGCACGTATTGGAAGTAAGAACCGTCGTTTCCAAGCGGGATAATATCCATGTTGAGCATTTGCACTGCAATGTAGTCAGCAGCCATGTTTCCACCCTTAGTACCTGTCCCCCTGCCCTCATAGACATCGCTTGCAAGGGTATCCATGTGTTGGCGAAATTTTTCGATGGAAATATCCTGACCGCCGGAGTAGAGGGTTAAATTGAGGAAAAGCAGCAATATGGCAGCTAAGAACTTCACAGAATATTAACACTTTTATAAAGTGACGAACAAACAGACCATGAAATTAAAAAAAATCCCGCCAAGTGGCAGGATTAAAAATCAGATATTTTAACAATGGTGCTAAAAATACGTTGCTATACCGAACTGGAAGCCCGCGAGCTTTGCTGAGGGGTTGCCCAGGGCATCGCGTATCGAGTGGTAGCGGTAGTTTGCTCGTACGATTGTATTTGCCGAAGGACGGAAATTCAAAGCAACAGCAATTGCGTCCACCTCGTCAAATATTTTATCACCAGTTGAGTAAAATTCATCCACATTATAGTCGATGCGCTCAAGCCGTAATCCGAGGTTAATCCTCGAATCCGGGTATCCAAGTATATCAGTTGTAATAATCGGATACACTGCTTCTATGTAGCCCCCCCACTGCTTCGTGCCATAAATTTCCGATATATCATCCGGCACATCTATGGAATTTAACGCAAATTCACCCCGGATGTCAGCACCGAAAAGATTGGCGTTAAAATCCAGGGCGGTAATTCCGAGATTTCGCGTTTCATCTATTTCCTCGCCTTCTATCTGATATGAATTATAAACTCCGCCATAATATGAAATACCCAACTCGCCGATTTCATGCGATTTTACAGCAAGCCTGCCTGTAAAAGAAGGAGATCCATTGTTGTCCTCCGCAAATCTCTCTTCGTTTTTTCCCGCCTGCAAAAAAGTACGGCCTTCCTCATTAAGGATAATTCCATCATCGAGGCCGTTTACTACATAAGCATCATATGTAACAAGGAGAGAATTCCAGTTAATCTTCCCATTTAAGCCGAATCCGATATCGGACAATGTGGAAGGAATGATCTGTGTTGCCACAAGCGGCCTTTCGATAAATTCCCACTTGGGCGAATCGTGGTTCTGGTTGAAAGCTCCAATCGTAACAACCAGCACGCCACC
>CAYVVD010000021.1:0-53770 GCA_964454975.1 uncultured Hyphomicrobiales bacterium
GGCTTGTGCTATAACGAGATTCCTGCTTTCGCAGGAATGACAGGGGGGGATTGTGCTACCAATACTTTTCGGTGTGGATATTTCCGGGCACTTTTTTTGAGTGCTCTGAGAAGCCGGAAGCGCCGAGCAGCTCAATCATTCCTGTAATCATTTCTGGATGGCCGCAGAGAAAGGCATGAGTGTTCTCAGGTGTGATGTCTAATCCCCATTTGTCTCGGATAAGCCCGTCCGTCCACGCCTGCCGGACAAACCCCGTTAGCCCTTTCCATTCTGTAGGTTCGTCTTGAGGATGGCTGATAATCGGTATATAAATAAAATTGTGGCAGAGTCGCTCGATAGTGAGCAGTTCATCGCGGTAGCCGAGGTCCCGTGAATTGTATGCGCCGTGCACGACAGCGTATTGCCGCTCTTCCTTTATTATTACGCTGCTGCGGAGCATACTCATGTAAGGCGCAAGTCCGGTTCCGGTAGCGAAGAAGATGATGTTCTTGTCCTTCGGGACTTCCTCGAGTGTGAACATCCCCGTAACTTTTGGGGCAAGCCATAGCTTGTCGCCAGGTTCGAGTGCGAAAAGGCGTGGAGTAAGCTGGCCGGTTGTCACCATTTTTACATATAGCTCAAGGTGGTCTTTCTGCACAGAGCCTGAGGCAATCGAGTAAGCGCGTCGAATCATCTTGTCCGGCGGCGAGGGCGGGTCTTCCGGCATGCTGTCCCTGTGTCGCTTAGCATTGCCAGGAAGTCCGATTGTAGTAAATTGTCCGGGTGTAAATTCCTGTAGCTCCCATCCAACGGGCTTTATACTGAAGATTGCCAATCCCGTGGCTACTTCAACTTTTTGGCTTATAACAGCATTTAATTCAGGCAGTGCCATCTTTTTCCAAATCGGACATCACAAACCTATTTAAATTACGTATTACACAATAAATCCAAAAGGATGTTTTCGTTAATTTTTGTTAATCAGAAGCGAGAATTTTTATAATTTAATTATTTAACATTTATACATTCATCATGAAGAAACTACTATTATTAACACTGCTGTTAATATCATTCTGTCCGGCATCAGCAGCCGGGCCCGGCGGAAAGGACTTTGGTTTTGGAATAATTCTTGGCGAGCCAACCGGGATAACAGCATCCTGGTGGGCTTCAAGTGAAAACACGTTCACCGGCAGCATAGGCGCATCGTACTTCGGTGCACCCCGCATTGCAGTTGATTACCTCTGGCATTTTGATGCATTCAATTCGCAGATTGTAGATATGTATGCAGGGCCGGGAGGAGTAATTGGTTTTGGCGAAGGGAAGGGATTTTGGTATAAATCCGGCAAGGATAACTTTTACTACCGTGAAAGCGGCTCGCTGGGAATAGGTGTGCGAGGTGTATTTGGCATTGATATTTACCCCAAAAAAGTCCCGCTCGAAATATTTGCCGAGATTGGCGTGCTTGTGGGTATTATTGATGATTTTGGCGCCGGCGCGGACGCCGCAATAGGAATAAGGTTCTATCCATAAAAAAAGAGGCTGCCTCGTACGAACCAGCCTCTAAAATTATTCAAAACGTTAATTATCTGACGAACAGGTAATCGCCTCCATCGCCTTTGGCATGGCATCCAAAGCACATAGCCATATCCTGGCTGTTGCCCCTTCCGGCTGCCTTGCTCAGGTCGCCGTTCGGTTGCTGGCTGTAATTAACGGAAGGATCAAATGGCATCATGATATATTCCCAGTTGCCCCCGGCATCGTCGAATCCGTTTTCACGCTTTACCATAGCAAAAGTTACAAGAAGGTCTCCCTTTGCGTCATCTACTTTAAGGTGTGTCCTTTTAGTAACAATATAGCCGGGTTTGACATCGCCGCCGCTGTGATAAACATCGCGGATAGTTTCATCAGATGTTTTCTCCGATCCGTCATGAGGAATAGAGACATCAGCGCCGTATTTGTCGCCGGTTACGCCAAGCTCGAGAGCTGAAATAATCGCATCAATGTCTGCCTGTGTAATTTCAACGGTAGTGTTGCCACCGTCCTCATCCTCAGAGCATGAGGATATGAATGCAGCCCCTCCGGCAAGGAGGAACATAAGCAAAAGTGCTGTCAAGTGTTTCATAGAGTACTCCTGTTGTAATTAAAAAATATATACGTCCTCAATTCCCGTTTCAAGCCACTTGATGTATGCACATACACGTTCAATCAATAGAGACACTATAAACTTATAAAAGTTACAAAGAATTAATTAATATTTATTATTTAGTCAATAATAAACGGAAGGAGCAATGATGAGCTGTTAATTATTTTGGTAAAAAAATTCCACAGGCTTATATTTGTAAGCTCTGGTAAAAGTGATTTATTGGGATGTCGCCAAGAGGTCTAAGGCACCGGATTTTGGTTCCGGCATTTCGCAGGTTCGAATCCTGCCATCCCAGCGGATTTATAAAAGCTGAGAATAAACGTAATGCCGGATTTTAAAGTAGCATCGGGACGTTCAAATCCAAAACTTGCACAGGCTGTAGCAGACAACCTCGGTATAAGGCTTTCCGAGACGACAATCAGGAACTTCAGCGACGGCGAGATTTGGGCAAAGTACGAAGAGAATGTGCGCGGAGTTGACCTGTTCATCGTGCAATCCACACACGCACCCGCGGAAAATATTATGGAACTCCTAATCCTGATTGATGCCGCAAAAAGGGCGTCAGCAAGGAGGGTAACAGCCGTTATTCCCTACTTCGGCTATGCAAGGCAGGACAGAAAAGACCAGCCAAGAGTCTCGATTACTGCAAAGCTGCTTGCAAACATACTGACAAGGGCCGGCGCTGACAGGATTATCACAATTGACCTGCACTCATCGCAGATACAGGGTTTTTTTGATATTCCGCTGGACCACCTTTACGCTTCACCTGTGCTTTTGCGCAGGCTCAGACACCTTAACCTCGGCGAGCTGTCATTTGCATCTCCGGACGTAGGCGGGATAAAAACAGCCCGCGCTTATGCCAAGCGCTTTGGTTCAGACCTTGTGCTGGTTGACAAGCGAAGACCTAAACATAACGTTGCTAAGATTATGAATGTGATAGGCGATGTAAAAGATAAAAGCATTGCAATAGTTGATGACATGATAGACACCGGGAACACATTCCTCGAATGTGCAACCACTTTAAAGGAAAAAGGAGCTAAGTATATCATTGGTATTTGCGTACATCCGGTTTTGTCAGGCGATGCATTTGAAAGAATAGAGGATAGCAAGGCAATTGACAAACTGCTCGTTACCGATACGATTTACTTGAAGAAAGAATCTAAGAAAATCGAACTTGTATCTGTTTCAGAGCTTCTTGCAGAAGCTATAATAAGAACGCATGATTACCGTTCTATCAGTTCTCTTTTTGAAATAGAAAGATAAACCACTATAGTAATAAGGTATAGAAATGAGCGAAATAGCATTAAAAGTAAACAGGCGAAACACCGATGAATCGAGTGCCAAACAGTTAAGAAAAGATGGCAAGGTACCCGGTGTTTTTTATATCAAAGATGAGCAGCCGATAAGTATCTTCTCCGATCCACTGTCGCTGAGACCGATTGTATATACTTCCCAGACGAGGGTTATCAACCTGGAGATTGAAGGCGATGACGACCCGCGCCAGTGTGTGCTGAAGGATGTGAATTTTCATCCGCTAACAGACCAGATTATTCACTTTGATTTGCTTGGAATAAAGAAAGGTCAGAAGCTTACAGTCGAAGTACCGATTATACTGAAAGGACAGGCACCGGGCTTGAAAGATGGTGGCATCCTTCAGCAAATTCTGCATAAAATTAAAATCAGGGTGTTGCCTAAAGACCTTATCGAATCTATTGAAGTCGATATTTCAGCATTGAATATCGGAGATTCAATTAATATGGGCGAAATCACACTCGAAAACATTGAGTGCGATGTTCCTGAAACTTCTGTGATTGTAACTGTAACAAGGCCGAGACTTCTGTCAGCCGAAGAAGAATCTGCTGAAGCAGGCGGTATTCTTGCAGAAGGTGAAGACGACAAAGAATCAGCATCAGAATCTGAAGAATAATTTTTAATTTTTTCACGACCAAAGGCTGCCTGATTACGGCAGCCTTTTTTATTTTTGCATGTATGGCGGCACACTTCGATTATCTCATCGCCGGTCTGGGTAACCCCGGCAGCAAATATTCCGAAACAAGGCACAACATCGGCTGGATGGTTGCAATTGAATATGCACGCAGGCACAAGGCAGAAATTAAAACCGGAGACATTCTGTATTATGAATCAAAAGTAAGGTATGAAGGGAAAAAGGCACTTGTAATTATTCCTGTTACCTATATGAACAACTCCGGCGAAGCTGTTGCAAAGGCAATGAATAAGCACGATATAGTCCCCGGGCAGCTTGTTGTTATAGCTGATGAATACAATTTTCCCGTTGGTAGGGTACACCTGAAAAAAGGAGGCAGCGACGGCGGCCACAACGGCGTCTATTCAATAATCGAAGAGATAAACAGCGCCGAATTCTGGCGGCTGAGGTGCGGAATAGGCAGGGATTTCGGTCCCGGTGGGCTTGTGGACTGGGTGCTGTCCGTTTTTAAACCTGAAGAAGATGATGCTAAAGAAGAAATGATAAAAAAAGCTGTTTCAGCAATTGACATCTTTATATCTACACCACCCGGCAAAGCAATGAGTTTAATTAATCAAACAGAGCCGGATTAACTAACGCTGCCCAAGTGGCTGTGTGAAAAAAGACAATATTTATGATTTTACCTCGCCCCTGCCATAGGCATCCCCTTAGGAAAATCAAGCTCCAAAGCTTAATAAAATTAATTCCCTGTATTCAACTATTTTTTCAATGAAGCAAGTATCCGCTTCTCCGCATTCCCATACAAATCATATTCACCGGCTGATTCAATTGTTACTTCAGCAAAATCGCCGGGACGGAGTGGAATATCGGAATTGATTTTAACAGTGTTGTCAACTTCGGGGGCGTCGTACTCTGTCCTGCCGGTGTAGTAACCGTCATTCATCTCGTCTATGATTACTTTCATCCTTTTGCCAACCTTCCGCTTGTTTTTCTCAAGCGAGATGGCCTGCTGGGTGAGCATAAACTCTTCTTCACGAGCCTGCTTAACATCATCGGAAACAGGATCGCCAAGTATATAAGCAGAAGTGTCTTCCTCCCGTGAGTATTTAAAAACACCTACACGGTCCAGTTGTTGTTCTTTAAGGAATTCAATAAGCTCATTGAAGTCTGCATCTGTCTCTCCCGGGTAGCCTACGATAAATGTACTACGGATATGAGCATTTGGAATAGAATTGCGAATCCTTCCGAGTATCTCTTCAATGTAAGCCCTGTCGGTACCGCGCTTCATTGATTTCAGGATCTTATCGGATGCATGCTGCAATGGAATGTCTATGTAATTGCAGAAATTCTCCTTTTCGGCAATTACTTCGAGAGCCTCCCATGGGAAGTTAGTTGGATATGCATACATCAGGCGTATCCAGTCAACTCCCGGAATATCGCTGATAGCGCGCATTAGCTCAGGCAATTTCCGCTCGTTGTATAAATCCTTGCCATAATAAGTCGAGTCTTCAGCTATCATCACTATCTCGCGGGAGCCTCTCTCTGCCAACCCTTTGACTTCTGCTGCAAGTTCTTCTATTGGCCTTGTCTCATGCCTGCCCCTCATCAGGGGGATGGCGCAGAAAGAGCACTTGTGGTTGCAACCTTCGGATATTTTCAGGTATGCGTAATGTATTGGCGTAAGCAGTGAACGTTCGCCAAGCAATGTATACTTCCTGTCCCCGGAAAGCACTTTTAATATCTTCTCTTCCGATGCTACGCCAAAGAAATAATCCACTTCCGGGATTTGCCTGCGGAGGTCGGTGTCATTGCGTTGCGAAAGGCATCCAGTAACTATAAGTTGTTTAAGCTTACCGCGCCGCTTCATTTCTACTGCATCGAGTATTACCTGTATGCTTTCTTCCTTGGCAGGTTGAATAAATCCGCAGGTGTTTATTATCAATGTATCAGAATCGTCGGCATTTTCAGTGTATTGAAAATTATTAGCTTCAAGCTTGCCAATTATATTTTCGGAGTCAACTACATTGCGGCTGCATCCGAGAGTAAGTATAGAGACTTTGTTAATTTCTTTCACCTTGTTTTTATCTGTTTCGGGCATTTTATTATTCAACCTATTGTAATTAAAGAAGTTGCATCATTGACGCATAAGCACTCATTTATTTTCCGGTTAATTGTACCTTAGTATTGATTTAATGGTTGTTTCGGTAAGATTTTTTCTTATTTTAGGGCTGTATTGTATTTACGTTCTTTAGCGGATGAAAAACAAGAACCAGGACACATTTCCCTTAAGCAGGTTCAGAAAATTAAAAGGTACTCGTCGCCTTGCCCGCGAAAAGTGCCTCCAGGTGCTAGTTGCATACTACATGAGCGGCAGCGACGTGGAAGAACTGTATAATCATATCTTTTCAAGAAAATTCAATTTTGGCGATGAAGTACAAAAGGGAGATGCAAGGCTCCTTAAACCGGATGAGATTTTCGAACTCGAGGCCGATGTTCCTATTATTTGGAAGAATGACGAAACCAAATTCGGCTGGGAGTTAATCAAAGAAACAATAAGCAACTCATATTTTATTGATGAATTAATTAACAAATTTGCCAAGAACTGGGAATTAGAGCGAATCGCATTAATTGACCGCGTGCTAATACGTATGGCATCCACCGAAATGCTGAAGTTTCCTGAAATCCCGCCAAAAGTAAGCATAAACGAGGCGCTTGACATTGCCAAAAAGTACTCAACCGGCAAAAGCAGCATTTTCATTAACGGTGTGCTGGATTCAATCCTTAATAATTTCAAAGAAGACGGACTGCTAAAAAAGACAGGGCGCGGCCTGATAAATGATTAAAATCACTTGTCTTCTGCCTCGTTTATTCAAACAAGGAGGACGAAATGAATAAAAAAGAAATCTTTGAGAATTACAATAATATTGCCGTTTTCGGCATGTCCACTGACCCTGCCAAACCAGCCCATACTGTACCCCTGTATTTTATACAAAAAGGATACAACGTCGTGCCTATTAACCCGCGTGCAGATGAAATTGCCGGTAAAAAAGCATACGGAAGCATTGATGAAGTACCGGGTGAAATAGATATCCTAAACGTTTTCAGGCCTTCGGATGAATGCCTTGAAATAGTTGAAAAAGCAGTAAAGCGCCACAGAGAAAAAGGAGATATTAAATTAATTTGGCTGCAGGAAGGCATAGTAAATAATGAAGCAGAAAAAATTGCCCTCGAAAATGGTATTGATTTCATCCAGAATGAATGTTTGTTTAAAGAATATGTCAGTATCTGATTCCCCCCGAATATCATCGCACCATTCAGCTAAATTAATCACTGAATTTAATACCAAATAAAAGGCTTAGCTGACGTGGAAAACACTCAAACCCGTCTGGAAGTATTATAAATTCGGCTAAATTCATCAACTCATCTTCTGGTTTTGAGTAGCAGTTTTTTAATGGATTCTATACTGCGTTTTTCGTCATCCTGGTAGTGATGGAGGAGTTGGTTCTGCGAGATTATGCTTTTAGATTTGTCTTCGGACTTTTCTTCTTTCTTTTCGCGGTTTGTAAACGGGCCGTCGTCAATATCAATGTTTTCCTCGTAAACCCGGATGTCCTCTTCGTCGATCTCTTCGCCCCGGGCTATTAACTCTAGCTTTTCTTTTCCGTAAATGTCATGCAGCTTGTCATAGATTGTAGCGCGCGTGAACGGCTTCGAAATAAACCCGGCTGTACCGCTTTTGACTGCAAGGCCGAGGTTTTCAATATCCGAAAGTGCTGAAACCATAAGAACGGGTATGTCGCGTGTTGCTTTAATCGTTTTGAGAATTTTAAGTGTCAGATGGCCGGTCAGTTCCGGCATTAGTATATCGAGAATTATAAGATGTGGTTTGTTTTCTACTGCAAGTGCTATTCCTTCAAATCCATTGGAAGCCAGAAATGCTTTCTTAAAGCCATAAGTAGCGAGTGTTTTGGAAAGGATTCGCTGCATCCAGACGTCGTCGTCTATTATAAGTACGGAATATGTTATCATTATTTATTTTAGTCAATTAAGCCTACTTAAATTATCGAAACAAAACACTTATTCTTTAGACGAGTTTTGCTTAACCACAGGAGCAGCTATTTTTCTTTCGTTATCGGTTAATTCTTTATTGTTCAGGTTCATTGCCATTTTGAGAGCAGCGAGTTCGGTTCTGGCAGCTTGCCTGTTCATTTCGACTATTTTGTCGTGTACTTCTTTCCTGTGAACAGGTATGGATTTTGGAGCTTCTATTCCAAGCCTTACCACACCCCTGTCAAAACTAAGTACAGTGACTTTGACTGATGTCCCTATAGTAATTACTTCACCTATTTTTCTTGAAAGTACGAGCATTTAGGCTTAAGATTAATTAATAAAAATAAAGAAATATACAGGTTTTCAAAAGGATAATTTGATTAAAAACAAATTAGCTCTTAGCTTCGCTTTCAGCACCTTTGACAGCATAGCTTGTCGAATACCTGTCAGAAGGCAGAATCACCTGTTTTCCTTTCTGTGTCTTGGTATCAAGCACAATAGGCGCCTTCATATTTGCAGAAATACCCTTGTCCTTGCCGCCAAGAGTTACAATAACAAAAAGCACTTCCCTTTCAAGATTGAATTCTTTGCCGGGGTCGTACTCAATGTCAAGATGCCAGGGGCTTAGCAGAGGAAAACCAATCTCAGGGGAAACAACCGAAACAAGCCATTTGAATGGGACTGTTTCCTCTTCGGTAATCAGGACGAAATCCTTCAGGTTCTCGAAACCAAGCATGCCTTCTTCAAATGTGAAGATATAGTCATCCTCGACTGATATTTCCCCGAATTGCAGGGTTTTTATTGTCCTGGTTTTTTTTTCGCTCATATCTTATAAAACCCGAAATTATTAAAATTTATCAGATATAATATAAGAAAATACTGTGCCAATTTATTCATTTAATGTATCGCTCCCTGCCTGGCTTTCATAGCCGCTTGTAGATGGAGCTTCGGGAGGAAGCTCGGTAATTATTATTTCAACCCTGCGGTTGCGTTTCTTGCCCTCAGCGCTGAAATTATCTGCCATCGGCCTTTGCGCACCGAATCCTCTTATGATCATGTTCGCCTGGCTTACGCCCCTTGTTATTAACGAATACCCTACATTCAAAGCCCTGTCAACCGAAAGATGCCAGTTTGATTCATACTGAAATGTTCTTATTGGATCTGTATCTGTATGCCCGTCAACCGTTATCTGCAAGTTAAGGCCTCGAAGTGCATTTGCCAATGAATCAATCATAGTAATGCCTTCGGTACGTATTACAGCTTTTCCGGATGGAAACAGGAACTTCTCCGGTAATGTTAGCAGTAAGCCGTTACCTGCCCTGCTCAATGTTACGGAGCTATCCGTAAGAAAGAATTTCAGCTTTTCCTCCACCTCCTCCTGTACATCGGTGATGGACATATTTTTCTTTGCAGGCGGAATAACCGGCTCCGGCAGAATTTTCTTTCCGCCTTCTAATGCCCCTTGCCCGGGTGTTACTGATTCTGATTTAAAATAAACCGAAAGTGCTTCGGACACAGCTTTGAATTTTTCGCTGTCCACTTGGGATGCTGCATAGAGTATCACAAACAAGCCGAGCAGGAGTGTAATCAGGTCGGCATAGGTAATCAAGTAACGGTCCCTGTTCGTCTCCTGGGCTTTTTTATGCTTTCGGATTAACATAATATATTAATAATCGGAATTTTCGGGTAATTTTTGAATAATTAATTTTCTTTGTTGTTTGAAGTGTAATTCAAGAATCAAATCCAATCTAATCAATATTTCAATACCGGGCTGCCTATTATACTATTGCGTGCCACTAATCCGAAATTGCGCGAGTCTATGCTGTTGCTGAGATTATCACCCACAAGGAAGTAATACTCGTCCACTGTGGAAGATTGCCCATCCCTGAAATATTCACTGATTAAATATTTAGTTAAGATGTTCTCCTCTATACTTTCTCCGCAAGCCGGAATTATCATTTTTCCCATTAACAGTGCCTGCCGTAACACGTTAACCCGGTAGAATATGTTATTTACATAAAAACCTGTTTCGTCAAGGATGATTGTGTCCCCGGGTACACCCGCCACTCGCTTTACGAGAGTTGTGTATTCTCCCTCCTGCTCCAATTCAAAAGCTACAATGTCCCCGTGCCGGATTTCTTTGTACCTGATTTTTGCAAACATAGGCATTGTAATGTTTAACAACGGCAGGTGCGAAGGGAAGCCTATGAAATAATACAACCTGCTGACAAGAAGTCTGTCGCCTTTTTCATACTCAGGCATCATTGATTTGCTACGGACTATATAAAAATCTACAACACATGATTTTAAAACAAACCCGCAAAGCAAGATTACCAACATAACCTGTAGTATGGACTTAATTTTATGCAAATCAGGAGTTTATGAATTCCACGGCTTCAACAAGTTTAAACTCGCCGTCGAAGATGCCAAATGTGGGGTTTTGCATCCATTCGCCGAGGTTAATATAATAACCATTACCAATTTTTGCCACTTCAGCTTTATGCCTGTGACCCATGATTACGTAATCAAAGCCTTCGTTAATCCGCTTTTCAGCAAATACCTTCATCCCGTCAGCCTCGCCAAAGTCCCTGCTGTCAGTATATGTGCGGCTATGTTTCGAACTGTTCGATGCCAGGCAGATTCCAATATCCGGGTGAATCAACCTGAATAGACGGTTCGAAAAGGGATTTCTTAGAACAGCCTTCAAAATTTTGTAACCGTTGTCTTTGAATGACTTGCCATCTCCATGAGACAGAAAAAACTTCTTCCCCCCGATTTCCCTTTCGATGTCCCCCCGGAACACTTCGATGCCAAATTCCTCCATAAAAAAATCTTTGTGGCCAAAGTCGTGGTTGCCCATCAGGTACTCGATATGTATTCCCTTTTGCTTCAAGCCGTAAATTGCATTCAAAGTCCTGTAAAAATATTTAGGGATAACAGTTTTGTATTCGAACCAATAATCGAAAAGGTCTCCGACAATATATACCGAATCACAAGTAGCGCCGACTTTTTCAAATACCCTCAGCAGAAGGTCTTCCTTTTTGCGCTCGGTTTCCCTATCGGTAAAACCGAGGTGCACATCCGATATAAAGCTTTGCATTAGAAGTATTTTAGAGGATTTTGTATTTTAAAACAATACATTGCCGTAAAATAACAAAAACGGCGTTATCTTCAACCGGCAGCATATGAAACACTATCACTTTAGAGAAGTTAGCTCAACAAACGACTTTGCAAGGGAATTGCTTAAATACGAGCCTTATGTGTA
This sequence comes from uncultured Hyphomicrobiales bacterium, assembly GCA_964454975.1. GTDB lineage: Bacteria > Bacteroidota > Ignavibacteria > Kapaibacteriales > UBA2268 > CAYVVD01. The sequence goes on from CAYVVD010000021.1 coordinate 11,380, forward strand.
CGTAACTGCTGATTACCAGCTTGCCGGGCGTGGGCGCAAGGACAGGAAATGGGATGGAAAATTCGCACAGAATTTATATATGTCCATTGGAATAAACCACCGGAAGAAGAATTACAGCGTCGACCCTGTTGTTTATCAGGCTCTTGGATGCCTTGCCTCAATAGAGTCTCTTGAAGAACTCACCGGCGCCAGCTATTTTAAACTTAAATACCCAAATGATGTTGTTATTATTGATGGGAGCAAAAAATTCAGAAAGATATCCGGTGTAATTGCCGAACATTCTTTTGTAGGACAAAAGTGCACAGAAACAATCATTGGCATTGGTATTAATGTTGAGCAAAAGGAATTCGATGAAGAATTAAAAGAGAAGGCTGTTTCGCTTACTATGCTCGGCTTTGATATTACCGTAGAGCAGGTAATGAATAAATTAATTGAAGTTACTGATAATTACATGGAGAAAAAGCCCGAGGACGTGTTTAATGAATGGAAGAAACTCCTCGACATAGAGGGTAAATTTGTTAAATTCGCAGATTCTGATACATTGTGGAAAGTAAAAAATATCATGAATGACGGCAGGCTTCAGCTTGCTGAAAATTCCGGTTCGGGAACTAAAATAGCAGATAATGGAGACTCCTTCAGTTACAACATCTATTAAAATAGCCCTCGATTTTGGCAATTCAGCATTGAAGGTATTCAGTGAAGCAGGCAGTTCCAGCTTTGCATACAAAACGAACTGGGTGGAAGAAGCTAAAAAATATATCAATGGCTTAAGTGAAAAACCACTGATATCCTGCTCTTCTGTAAATCGGAAAAAGCTTGATGAATTCGTAGTCAAATCCAGGATTGTTATTAAGCAACCAGCGTCTCTGTTGCTTGAAAAGCAATCCATTCTTGATTATTCGGGTATCGAAGGTATCGGACAGGACAGGCTTCTCGGGCTTATAGCCGGCTTGAACTTCTCAGGCAGGAAAAATGTTGTAACAGTTGATTTTGGCACTGCTGTTACTGTAAATTTTGCAGGAAGGAACGGCAGATGCTACGGGGGCGCAATCCTGCCCGGAGCATACACCCAAGCAAAAATGCTTGCGGATTATGCTGACGCATTGCCGGAAATTGATCTTCACGAAAAACCGCAAATTCCGGCGGGGACTACTGCTGAAGCAATCAACTCAGGAATTATTTTTGGGGTTGCCGGGGCAGTAAACAAGCTGATAAGCAAAGGCACTCGAAAACTGAGATGGGACGGCTTTGATATCTACATCACTGGTGGATATTCAGGTATAGTCAGAAGCTACCTCGAATTTATTTATGAGCAGCGCGATTACCTGGTATGCGAAGGCCTGCTGAGCATAATGAGTGAATAATTTATTTATTTCCCGCCTTTAATTAAATAAAATTAATCTTTAATCGCAATATAAGAATGCAAAATTGCTAACAAACTGGTCACTATAAATTTTGAACATTGATACTGAGTTTAAAGGCCTTACAGGCGGATCGAGCCTGATATTCAAAGCTGCACAGGCGATTTCCGGCGAAATGGACTTCCCAAAGCTTTTGCGAAAATTGATGCGCATCGTTCTTGAGCACACCAGCGCAACAAGGGCGTTCCTTGTTATAAACAGGGATGGCCGTGATTATGTTGAAGTACAGGGCAGCCGGGAAAGCGGTGATGTTATTGTCGAAAGAAGCGTCACAATTGATGCAGGACTGTTACCTGAATCGAACATTGTTTCCGGGCTTAAAGAATCTTCAGAAATAATCTACCATGAGCGCCCTCCAAATTATGAAAGAAACGCTGATCTTTTTCTCTCTTCACACCGGCCAAAATCCTTGTTATTGCTGCCCATTAAGCAAGCTGGTGATTATCTCGGGTATTTATGCCTTCTGAACTTATATGAAAATTCGGCTTTCAGGGATTCTGAAATCGAAATGCTTAAAATTCTCTCTTCGCAAATGGCGATATCGCTCCAGAATTCCCGCCTTTATGAGCAAATGAAATCCGAGATTAAAGTACGGATGAGAACTGAGCATGTTCTCAAATCTATACTAATAAGTACTTCATCTCTTACAGGTAGCGACTTCTTCCGCTCGCTTGTAAGTAAAATAGCAACAACGCTTAATTTCAGAAAGGTCTTTGTTACAGAACTGAAAGAGAATAAGCTGGTCGAAACCCTGGCATGCTTCGAATCTAAGGATTTTAGTGAGAATTATAAATATGATACTACCGGGTTGCCTTGCGACGAAGTAATTGCAGGCAATAGCGTTTTTATTCCCAATAACCTGGAACAGCATTACCCCGGACTGGGCAGTTTTGTTTCCTATGCAGGTATCCCGATGTATAATTCATCCGGGGAAGTTAGCGGCCACCTTGCAGTAATCGGCACTGATCCTGTCCAGGAATCAGCACTTACTGAATCCGTACTAACGATTTTTGCTTCCCGTGCCGCAGCCGAGCTCGACAGTATGCGTTCAAGGGAAAAACTGCAAAAAGCCCGCGAGGAGCTTGAGCAAAATGTTATTCAAAGAACCTCTGAGCTGACTGCTGCTAATGAAAAGCTTTTGCAGGAAATTAAAGAACGCAGGAATGTAGAGGAAGAGCTTATCTATCACAAGGAAGTAGCCGAATCCGCCAACAAAGCAAAGAGTGAATTTCTTGCCAATATGAGTCACGAACTCCGCACACCTCTTAACGGAATCCTTGGTTATGCACAGATATTCAAGAAAGACAAATCCCTGTCCGAGTCTCAGCAAAAAGGCGTTGATATAATTGAGCGTAGCGGTCTGCATCTGCTTACTTTGATTAACGATATTCTTGATTTGTCCAAAATTGAAGCAGGAAAGCTGGAGATTCTTCCGGAGGAGCTGAACTTAAACGATTTCCTGGGCCACATCCGCGAAATGATTAGGATTAAAGCCGAAAAGAAAGGGCTTAACTTTCTTTATGAAAAGCTTACTCCTTTGCCGGATTTTATCCTTGCTGACGAAAAGAGGCTGCGCCAGGTGCTTATTAACCTGCTTGGCAATGCTGTTAAATTCACCGAAAAGGGTGGTATCGCTTTAAAAGTAGGGTATAATCATAATGTAAAACGCGGCAAAAGGATGCTCAGGTTCCAGGTTGAAGACACCGGAATTGGAATACCCGGGGAAAAGTTAGAAGAAATATTCAAGCCTTTCCAGCAAGCTGCTCCCAGCCTCGGGAAATTCGAAGGTACTGGCCTGGGGCTTGCAATAAGCAAACGCATTATTAACATGATGGGTGGTGAAATTCAGGTCCGCAGCAGGGAAAACTCGGGTAGCGTTTTCTGGATTGAAGTTGACCTGCCCGAGGTAAAAGTCACCAGCGCTGAAAGCACTGAAAGATTAGAGATTAGCGGCTATAAGGGTGAAAAGAAAATCATCCTTATTGTTGATGATAAATGGGAAAATCGTTTCGTTTTAAGAAATCTTCTGAAGCCTTTAGGTTTTGAACTGATTGATGCAGAGAATGGAGTTGACGCTTTTGAAATTGCCAAAAATTCTCAATTAGATGCAATTTTAATGGATATTGTAATGCCAGAAATGGATGGACTGGAAAGCACTAGAAGAATCAGGCAACATAACAGTAATCCCGGCTTGCTCATTATAGCGCTAACGGCAAGCGTTTTCGAGCAAAACAAGCAGGAATGCCTCGATGCCGGCTGCGATGATTTTATTCCCAAGCCCGTTAAAGAACAGGAGATTCTTGATAAACTTGCCTCTGGGCTTAAGCTGGAGTGGATTTACAGCGAAAATCAAAAGGAGCCTAATGAAAATGATAAAAACGGGAGATGCGACGGCCCTGATGGTGATACAGCTAACATTTTATATGAATTTGCTTTGATGGGAGATATCAAGTCAATGAAGGAAAAGCTTGATCAGCTTTTGGAACTAAGGCCCGAACTGGAAGATTTCTGCAATAAAGTACATGACTATGCCGCAGTTTATAAAATGAAGCAGATACGTAATATACTTAAAGATTATCTTAAACCTTAATTTTGTAAATTAATAAAAATAATTGCTGTCCTTAATGCCCGAAGAATCCAACACATCGATATTAATTGTTGACGATATTCCCGAGAATATCGCCGTTCTGCTGGACTACCTTACCGAGCGCGGGTTCCGTGTACTTGTTGCGGAAGACGGCGAAAGCGCTATTGAACAGCTTCAGTTTGCAAAGCCGGACCTTATCCTGCTCGATGTAATGATGCCCGGCATTGACGGTTTTGATACATGCCGTCTTGTTAAACAAAATGTTGAAACTAAGGACATACCAATTATTTTCATGACAGCACTTACAGATGTAAATGATAAGGTTAAAGCGTTCGATGCCGGCGCTGTTGATTACATTACAAAACCTATACAGCACGAAGAAGTGCTTGCAAGAGTTAACACTCATCTGTCCCTCCGGCGCCTGCAGAAAGAGCTCAGACAGATGAACATTGTACTTGAGGAGAAGGTAGAGGAAAGAACAAGCGAGCTGACACTCTCAAACAAAAAACTCAAAGCAGCACTTGAAGAACTTCAACTACTCAAAAACAAGCTCCAGCAGGAGAATATTTATCTTAAAGAAGAAATTGACTTCTCGCATAATTTCAATGAAATTATTACAAACAGCAGGGGAATGAAGCTGTTACTTACACAGATTGAGCAGGTCGCCGGCACTGACTCCACCGTACTTATCCTGGGTGAAACAGGAACCGGGAAAGAACTTATAGCTCGAGCCGTGCATAGCACCGGAAAGAGAAGTTCGCACCCACTTGTAAAAGTTAATTGCGCCGCTTTGCCTGCCAACCTGATAGAAAGTGAGCTGTTCGGCCATGAAAAGGGAGCTTTTACTGGTGCGCTTGCCAAAAAAATCGGACGATTTGAATTAGCTGACGGCGGAACAATCTTCCTCGATGAAATCGGTGACCTGCCGCTTGAGTTACAGTCAAAACTCTTGCGCATTCTTCAGGAAGGAGAATATGAGCGGCTCGGTAATCCCCACACATTCGAAGTAGACGTGCGAGTGATAGCCGCTACAAACCGCAACCTGGAAGAATCAATTGACAATGGCACTTTCCGCGAGGACCTTTATTACAGGCTTAACGTTTTCCCACTTCAACTGCCGCCCCTGCGCGAAAGAGAAAATGATATCCCGCTCCTTGTCAAATTTTTTACTGAAAAATACTGCAGGAAGATTGGAAAAGATATTACACAAATCCCCCAGAGTACTATTGACCTGTTCGAAAGCTATCACTGGCCCGGTAATATCCGCGAGTTGGAGAATGTAATAGAGCGTGCAGTAATTATTTCAAACACTAATATCCTCGAAGTTAATGAAATGCTCCTCCCAAGGCGATTAACCCACGAAAACACACCTAAACCAGGAACACTCAAAGAAGCCGAGCGTGATTTTATACAGGCAGAACTGGAAAAAAGTAACTGGATAATTGATGGCAAACGTGGCGCCGCACGCAAACTCGGCCTCGCCCCAAGTACATTAAGGGACAGGATGAAAAAACTTGGAATTTCCCGACCTGAATAATCATCAAATTCTTACTAAACATTAATTTTAAGATTCCCCGATTTTTCTTAATTATACCTTGATATTTTGGAAACAAAGGAAGTGAAATGCAAGAAGATCCGGCATCACGCGTACAGGATTTCCATGTTTTCGGCGAGTTTGGCGGTGTTAATCCCTCAATAACCGATTCAGCAACATTTACATTCCTTACTGCTGAAACAATGGAAGCGCTGTTTGACCACGAAATCGAAGGCTGCTACCTCTATTCAAGACATTTAAACCCAATGAATGACGACCTTGCGCATGCACTCGCTTTGATGGAAGGCTCTGAATCCGCCCAGGTAACGGGTTCAGGTATGGGCGCAATAAGCTGCGCTATTATGCAGATCTGCGAAGCGGGGGACGAAATCGTATCCAGCCGCACAATTTATGGCGGCACTTATGCAATCATGAAAAACTTTCTGCCGAAGTTTGGTATAAAAACTAACTTTGTGGACATCACAAATCTCGAAGCAGTAGAAGAAGCAATCTCCGGCAAAACAAAAATTATTTATTGCGAGTCAATCAGCAATCCTTTGCTCGAAATAGCCAACCTGCCGGAGCTTTGCCGCCTTGCTGAAAAGAATGGTGCAATGTTGGTGGTAGATAACACTTTCTCGCCACTAACGTTATCACCGCTTAATCTCGGTTCGCATATCGTAGTACACAGCTTAACAAAATTCATTAACGGAATGAATGATTGTCTCGGCGGTGTTGTATGCGGGACACGTGATTTTGTGGGAAGCCTCAAATCCGTCCACTCCGGTGCGGCAATGCTGCTCGGCCCCGTGATGGACCCCCTGCGGGCTGCCGGCATTCTGAAAAACCTCCGGACGCTCCATATTCGCATTAAGAAGCATAGTGAGAACGCAATGTTCATAGCGGAAAACCTGGAGAACCTTGGACTGAAAGTTTTCTATCCCGGGTTGAAATCCCACCGTCAGCATGGGCTAATTACTAAACTTATGAATCAGGAATACGGCTATGGAGGTATGCTTACTCTCGATGTAAAATACCACGATACAGCTAATAAGCTAATGGTTAAAATGCAGCAGGAAAAGATTGGTTATTTTGCTGTCAGCCTTGGTTTTTACAAAACGCTTTTTAGCTCTCCCGTCTCCAGCACATCCTCTGAGATACCCCACGAAGATCAGCAAAAAATGGGAATGAGCGACGGGCTTATACGATTTTCTGTTGGCCTGGACAACGACATAGAGCGTAGTTTCGTACGGATAAGGAGCTGCCTGGACGAGATTGGAATAATATAAACAAAGATATAGTTTCTTGTGCCGGAACTCATTGCTCTCTGAGTAAACTCTCCGCGGTTAATTAGTTCTTCCCCGGATTTGAGTAAGAAAAAACTCTACCTGCTTTAGTACAGTGCTCCGAACAATTCGTGCCACAGGCATTCCCCTTGAATAATTCTAATTGATTTGCCAATAGCAGAAAATCCTCTTCGTCAAATGGATTTTAACAAGGAAATTTTATGGCAAGCATAGAAACTTTTCCAAACCCGCATCCGGAACGCTGGTACACTATAACTCACGTCAATCCTGAGTTTACGTCCGTATGCCCGAAAACCGGTCTGCCGGATTTCGCTACTATTACTCTACGCTATGTACCCGGGCCGGAATGCCTTGAACTAAAAGCGCTTAAATACTATTTCCTCGATTTCCGCAATAAAGGTATTTTCTATGAGGATGTTACAAATGTCATCCTTAACGACCTTGTTGCAGCCTGCGACCCCCTCGAGATGACAGTTATCAGCGAGTGGAGCGTGCGCGGCGGCATTAATTCTATTATTGAAGTCAATTACAAGAAAGAACAATGAAAGTTACCATAGGCAAAGAGTTCGAATGGCAAATGAGCCACAGGCTTACTTTCCACAAAGGGCCGTGCAAAAATATACACGGACACAGCTACAAGATGCTGCTCGAGATGACCGGTGAAACCGACTTCAACGAGATGATAATGGATTATTACGATATTGAGCGTATTGTAAGCCCATTAATTGAGAGACTGGACCACGCATTTCTTGTTGATGAGAAAGATGAAATAATGCTGTCCTTCCTCGAGAAGCAGGGATTCAAGCTCTACAAAATGCCAATAGTAACAACGTCTGAGGCAATGGCGAAGCATTTTATGTCGCTCCTTGCACCGGAATTCGCTAAGTTTGAGTACATTGAAACCTTGAAAATCAGGATTTACGAAACGCACGATGCCTACGCGGAAGTGCAAAGCAATCTAAGATAATCATGAGCGATACCACAAAAGCCCCCGTTCCCGTTCCAAAAGCAAAAAATCCCGACAGCATAACAGACCTATTCAAATCATTTTACGAGCTTGTGGCAATTCTCCGACGTGAATGCCCCTGGGATCGCAAGCAGACAAACGAATCAATCGCCCACCTGCTGATCGAAGAATCTTACGAAACTATTGACGCTATCCACAATGGCGATGATGCCGAGTTCTCAAAGGAACTGGGCGATTTACTTCTTCATGTTGTGATGCACAGTATAATGGCAGAGCAGCGCGGCGCATTCAACTTTAAGGATGTAATCAACAAGATCCATGAGAAGCTCGTTTTCCGCCACCCACACGTATTTAGCGGGCTCGTAGTTGACGGCGAAGAGGAAGTAATCGGTAACTGGGAGAAGCTCAAAAAGAAAGAAGGCCGTAATTCCACACTCGACGGCGTGCCACCTACGCTTCCATCTCTTCTACGTGCAGAGCGCATCCAGCACAAGGCTTCACGCGTCGGCTTTGATTGGGACAACAGCGACGGACCCTGGAACAAAGTGGAAGAGGAACTTGGCGAGTTCCGCGAAACGATTGCAGAGAATGATATAGAACGCTCCTCTGAGGAGCTTGGCGATTTGCTGTTCAGCATTGTAAATGCAGCACGCTTTGCAGGCCTCGTGGCAGAGGAATCGCTGCAGAAGACCAACAAAAAATTTATCACCCGCTTTCAGTACATCGAAAAACGCGCAAAGGAGCAGGGACGAACCCTGGAGGAAATGAGCCTCGCCGAAATGGACGCTTTGTGGGAAGAGGCAAAAACCGCGAAATAATTTTATACGTTTTGCCCTTTAATGTGTCATCTCTATACATATACACATAAAATACAAAAGATGTTATTTAAATTTGCGAGGCATAGGAGGTTCGGGATATGCCGGGCGTTCTGGTGCTTAGCTGTGAACCTGGTATAGGTGCTGTGGATGTAAGCAACCTCGCTCCGGGGATTTACTTCTATAAGGTAAAATTCATTGGGCAGATACAAACCGGAAAATTGTTGTTTGTGCGCTAATTAACCAAAGAGGCTGTAAATAGTTTATACAGAGACCATTGATTCTTGGAACTCGCTACTATGTATTATTTGCTATACTCCCCAGCACACACTCCCTCTCTGCTCCCGTAACGGAAGGAAGGTTGCCTGGCATCCCGGCCATACGCAAGTATGCAAGGAAAGCAAATCCTGCGGCTTCTTTGGAATCAGAGGGTATCCCGACTTCTTCTGAACTTATAATCTTAACACCCGGCAGTTCATTTTGGAGCAATTCAATGAGGTAGTTGTTCTTCACCCCGCCACCAGAGCATATAAATTCAGAATTTGTACCGGCAAACAGCCTGATGTTTTCTGCTATTGACCATGCAGTGAACCATGTAATCGTATGGATTATATCAATAACACGGCTGCTGCCAAAGCTTTCCAGGATCAGCGTGAGCAATTCCTCGCTGAATAGCTCCCGCCCTGTTGATTTTGGTGGTTCCTGTTTTATGTATTTCAAGGATTTAAGCTCATCAGCAAGCCCGGGAATTAAAACACCGCTACGGGCAATTTCTCCGTCTTCGTCGTAGTCAGCGGCAACGAGCCTGTTAACGGCGCAGTCAATCCATACATTGCCCGGGCCTGTGTCCCATGCACGAACCTCTGATTTGGTACAATTCGCCGGAAGTAAAGTAACATTTGCAATGCCGCCAATGTTAAGCGTTATCCTGCTTTTATCCGAGCGCAAGAAGTGGTAATCAAATACCGGCATGAGAGGAGCACCCTGCCCGCCGAGAGCAATGTCTGCGCTTCGGAAATCCCCTGCCACGGGTATGCCTGTGAATGCAGCAAGCGCCGGAAGCGATATTAACTGCAATGTATGTCCTGCTTCGGGCGCATGCCATACTGTTTGACCATGTGCGCCAATCATTTCAACATCTTCTTTTGATAAATTATTCTCTTCGAGGCAAATCTCAAGCGCGAGTGCATATTGTGCTGCAAGCTCAAAATTTAAAGCTGATATTACGGAAATTTCTACACGGTCGTTGATTACTTCGAGAATATTTTCTTTTAGAACCGGGTCAAGGGCAAATTCCCACGACGCAATTAATTCATGCTCAAACCTGCCGCCGGCAGACCGGAATAGCACAACTGCCACATCAACAGCATCCAGCGATGTGCCGGTCATCATACCGGCTACTATTCGGGGTCGGGCAAGCCACTCTGGAGTTTCAGGCATCGGTTTCACTGTAATTTTTTATCACAATTTTTACCTTGCCGTCGGCACTATCGAGAAATGATTGCGCTTTCTTGTAATCAACATCACACAATAGCATCACCAGAGCACTTTTCACATGGCCGTTTGCTTCGTTCAGGGCATTGGCAGCAGTATCGTAATCTACACCGCATATCTCCATAATTATCCCCCTGGAACGCTCCACAAGCTTTTTATTTGTTTGCTGCAGGTCAATCATTACGTTCCCGTAAGTCTTGCCCATTTTAACCATTGTAGCAGTTGTAAGCATATTGAGCACAAACTTCTGTGCTGTACCTGACTTCATACGAGTTGAACCGGTTACCACCTCCGGGCCGACAACAGGGTTAATATACACATCGGCTTCAATTCCAATTTCCAGAATTTTTTCCAAGGGGACAGTAGAAATTATAATTGTTCTACACCCTAATTCACGGGCATACTTCAAAGCGCCCGAAACATAAGGCGTCCTGCCTGAAGCGGCAATTCCGCATACAACATCTTTGTCACTCAAATTTATTGCTCTTAATGCACTTGCTCCATTTTCAGGAACATCTTCTGCACCTTCCTGCGAGCGGAAAACGGCATCCTTTCCACCCGCTATAATTCCCTGCACAAGCCCGGGGTCAGTTCCGAATGTAGGCGGGCACTCTGATGCATCTAAAATACCGAGTCTGCCGCTTGTTCCTGCGCCAACATAGAGCAACCTGCCGCCGGAACTTAATGAGTTAGTTATTATATCAACAGCTGCTGCAATGTTTTGGATTTCCTTTTCCACAGCAGTAGCTACTTTTTTGTCCTCATTGTTGATAATTCGCAGGATTTCTTCCGTAGAGGCAATATCAATACTTTCCGAAGCGGGGTTGCGCTGTTCGGTCTGAAGGCTTTTTATCTGGCGGAAAAGTTCTGATTCAGTCATTGCGTATCAATGTTTTAGGTAAAATAGCAATTGCCACGCCAAATTCCATTTTGCCTATGCTACTTTCCGAAAAAAATTATCTTTGCTCACATCAATCTCCTATGTGACTTTGTGGATCAATTAAATTTATCTCGCTGTATTCATTAAGATTGATTTTTTAGTTCATCTTCCCTATTTAACTATATATTCTTTAATTTTGTGATTTGATTTAAACCAATTGGAACACAAATGCTCGACTTGAAATTTATACGCGAAAACCCTGATGGAATCAATCAAAATATCAAAAATAAGAATGAAAAAGGTGACGTAAGCCTTATCCTCGCCCTGGATAAAACACGACGTGACATTATCTCCGAAGTGGAACAGCTAAAAAACCAACGCAATGTTGTCTCCAAAGATATTGCCGACCTGAAGAAACAAAAGCTGGATGCATCAAAACAAATTGAATCAATGAAAACCGTTTCGGAAAAAGTTAAAAAACTTGACGAAAAATTGCGCGAAACCGAGCTGGAGATAAATGATAATCTCCTTAGAATTACCAACATGCTCCACAGTTCCGTTCCGGTAGGCAAATCTGAAGAAGACAATGCTTTAATTCGCCGCTATGGAGAACCTGTTGAAGCAGCACACGGCAAGGATCACATTCAGATATCCGAAGAGCTTGGCATACTTGATTTTAAACGCGGTGCTAAAGTATCCGGCTCGGGTTTCGGGTATTATGTAGGTAAAGGCGCTCAAATTGAACGTGCATTGATAAATTATTTCCTTGATAAGCATTCCACGAATGGCTACAAAGAGATTATGACTCCCTTTGTAGTTGGCGAGGAAGCTATGAAGGGTACAGGGCAGCTTCCAAAAATGGCTGAGGATATGTACCACTGCCCATTGGATAATCTCTATCTTATACCAACGGCAGAAGTTCCGATAACAAATTTCCATTCAGACGAAATACTCAAAAATGAAGACCTTACTATAAAGTATTGTGGTTATTCACCATGCTTCAGGCGCGAAGCCGGAAGCTATGGGAAAGAAGTGCATGGTTTTTTGCGTGTTCATCAGTTCAACAAAGTAGAGCTTGTAAAATTTGCCAGGCCGGATGAATCATACTATGAGCTTGAGAGCCTTGTTGCTGATGTTGAGAGCCTGCTGAAGGAGCTTGGGCTTGTTTACCGTGTCCTGCTGCTTTGTTCTGGTGACACCAGCTTTTCAAGCGCTAAAACATACGACCTGGAAGTCTGGGCGCCCGGTGAGAAAAGATGGCTGGAAGTATCCAGCTGCAGCAATTTCGAGGCATTCCAGGCAAGGCGTGCAAACATTCGCTATAAACCGTCGCCGGATGCCAAGCCGGAGTTCGTACACACTCTCAATGGCAGCGGCCTTGCAACTCCGAGGATTCTCGTTGCGCTGATTGAACAGTACTTTGATGGCGAAAAGCTTGTAGTTCCAGATGCATTGTGCAAATATCTCCCATTTGAAGTGATGTGAATCTAATGCAATGGAGCTAATAAACCAAGCAAGGCTTTTCAACTGCAATTAACACTCTTAAATAATTTATTATTTTTAAGAAATTTATTTATTAGTATTAATATGAGCGGGGGAAAAGTGGAAACAAAATGCTTGATTTATTATAAGTCTATTAAAATTTAGAAATTAGAATTAAACCGAAATCAATATTTTTTGTGGAAAACTCTGTTGAAAACAATGTCTTTTCCACAGTAATTAACAAAAAGCATTAAAGATTTATTTAGAATGTTAATTTCCACAAAATTTCCAGTTGATATATTAAGATATATTAATAAAGTGTAAATATATTGTTAAAAAAAATAAGGGCTTTTGTGAATAAATATTATGAATGAAACCACACAAAATCTAAAAATCGCGCTTGCTTCAGACCACGCCGGCTATAAATATAAGCATGAAATTGCTGAATTACTCAAATCCGAAGACTGCCAGGTTGTTGATTTCGGCACTTATTCTGATAATTCTGTTGACTACCCGGACTATGCAGTTCCTGCTGCAGAAGCAGTTGTTGGTGGGATTGCAGATTACGGAGTGGTAATTTGCGGTTCCGGTGTGGGCATGTCAATGGTATGCAATAAGATAGCAGGCGTCCGTGCAGCTAACTGCTGCAGCGTAGAAATGGCTGAGATGTCACGAAGGCATAACAATGCAAATGTTATTAATATTGGCGAACGCTTTACAGATCTTGCCACGGCAAAAGCAATGGTACTCAAATTTATTAAAACTGAATTCGATGGAGGACGTCATGAGCGTAGAGTTGAAAAAATACATACACTGACCGGGTGGTAATGAATTACGAAGCGAAGACAGATGTTCTTGCAATCGGAGCTCATCCCGATGATATAGAGATATGTTGTGGCGGAACAATTTCGAAGTTGTGTGACGAAGGCAAATCGGTTGTGATTGCTGATGCTACAAAAGGCGAGATGGGTACTCGCGGTACGCCTGACTTAAGGCTCGAGGAAGCTCAAAGGGCTGCTGAAATACTCGGAATCAAAGAAAGAATCAACCTCGTAATTGAAGATGGCTGGATTGAAGTAAGCAGAGAAAATATATATGTTTCTGTACAGCTAATCAGGAGGTTCCGGCCGCGAATTATACTAATTCCGCCTGATTATGACAAGCACCCGGATCATTGGAATTTATATAAACTAATGCGTGAAGCGACTTTTAAAAGCGGTTTGGCAAAGTATAAATCAGAATTTGAAGGTTTGGAACAGCAGCCATTCAGAACCCGCAAAGTTTACTGCTACCAGCAAAGCTATGAATTTAAAGAGGGGGCTTCATTTTACGTTGATATAAGTGACTATATTGATAATAAGTTAGAATCCATTAAGGCATATTACTCTCAGGTGGAATCGCCAAACTATAAATCTGATGAACCACAGACTGTACTCTCAAGCCCTGAATTCATGGACAGGATAAAGGCAAGGGCATTATACTACGGCGGGCTGACAGGCTGTATGTATGCTGAGGCATTCAAATCGGTTGAGCCTGTGGGATTGATTTCTCTGTCGAGATTAATTTGATATTTAAATAAGATTCACAAAGCCAATAATATGAGCACAGAAAAAATTGCAATTTACCCGGGTACCTTTGACCCTATTACAAACGGCCATGTGGATGTAATTCAACGTGCTGCCCGTATGTTTGATAAGGTCTTTGTTATTATTGCTGTAAATTCCAAAAAGCAGACATTGTTCGATGAACAGGAACGTCTTGCTATGGCAAAAGAGTCACTTAAAGAAATCAGAAATATTGAAGTATCACTGCACAGACGTCTTACGGTTGAGTTTGCAAAAGAAGTAGGCGCTACTGCGATTATCCGGGGTATCCGTGCTGTTTCAGACTTTGAATATGAATTCCAGATAGCACTTATGAACCGCAAGCTCGAACCGGATGTGCACACTGTTTTCCTCATGCCTCACGAAAAATATACTTACCTCAATTCGAGCATAATCAGGGAAATATCGCGTTACGGGCAGGATACAAGCGAGTTCGTGCCATCATTTGTATCAGAAATGCTAAAAAAGAAATTCTCAGAAAATGAATAATATGCTCTCACGTTAGCAATTATTGATATTAGGAATACATATTGACCTTAAGCAGCGTTTATAATACCGGGGAATTTATGGAACTGTCTGAACGGCAGAAGCAGGTTCTGCGTTCAATAGTGTTCCTGTATATATTAAATGCTTCACCTGTTGGTTCCCGTAACCTTTCCAAGTATCTAAAAGACAATCTTGACCTAAGTCCGGCAACAATACGCAATGTAATGGCTGATCTCGAGGAGATGGAATTTGTTACTCATCCCCACACATCAGCCGGGAGAGTTCCTACTGACAAAGGTTATCGTTTTTACGTGGATACAATTAGTAATCTTGAGTATATGAGCAAAGATGAAAAGGATATAATCAAAAATTCCATCCGGCAGGACCGCTCTGACCTGCTTCTTCGTGATGCATCTAAACTTCTGGGAACAATTTCCCGTTACCTTGCTGTTGTACAGATACCGCATCTGCTTGATCTGATTGTCCATAAAATTGAGCTGATTCCTATTGATTCGCACAGGCTGCTTGTGGTAGTTGCGCTCGATTCTAACATTGTGCGAACGGTTACACTCGAAGCTGAGTTTGATTTTTCATCCCAGAACCTGGGAGAGATTACATCTTACATTAATGAAAAGGTTGCCGGAAGGAAACTACACTTCCTGCGGGATAATTTCGAGGAAGTGATAAAAGACTTTGAGATGAAAGACACACCGGTTGTCAGGCTTTTCCTTGATTCACTCGATAATATATTCGAGTACCAGGGCGCCCGGGACAGGCTGCTTACCGCAGGTACGCAAAACCTGCTTACTTACCCGGAATTTGGTGACCTCGAGCGCATAAGAGGTGTGATTGAACTTGTAGAAAACGAGGATATTATTATCCACTTGCTGGAAAGCCAGGCAGGTACGGATGAAAATATAAAAGTGCTGATTGGAAGTGAAATCGGCAATGAAATGATGGATGATTACAGCATTGTACTGACTAATTATATGCGTGGCTCGGCGCGAGGTTCGATAGGGTTGATTGGCCCCAAAAGAATGAACTACCCCAAAATGATGTCTATTCTGGCTTATTTCTCGCATTTATTATCAAAAGAGAAGTAAATTAATTACATATTTATATTTAACAGTAAACTTATTCGATTCTCTGATATCAATAGTTAAATTATTATTATCACAGAGAGAGCAAAGAATTTGCACAGAGAATACTGAAAGCTGACTTTCATTTCAAGGACGAAACAGAGTAAAAATCCAATAACAATGATAAAGAAGTATTGCCCGGAACTTTTAATTGTAAATTGTTCTGTGTGCCTGTGTGGTTACATTTTCCTGTAGGGGAATGAATGTTAATTCAATCCTATTAATACTGCAAACCTTACATAAAATATTAGAGTAGCATATTTTTTCCTATTTTGCCTACTTCTATATAAGAACAAGTATTATGTTTTAATAATAATCCCAATACACAAATGAGCAAGATAATCAGAATTGGTAATGCCGGCGGTTACTGGGGCGATGACCCCGACGCCCTCGAAAGGCAAGTCTTCGGAGGGAGGCTGGACTATATAAGCATGGATTTCCTCGCGGAAATAACAATGTCAATTATGCAGAAACAAAGAGCAAAAAACCCCTCCCTCGGCTATGCACGGGACTTCATACCTATGTTGGAAAAAGTATTGAAGAAGACCCTTGACGACAATACTACTATCATAACTAACGCAGGCGGGGTAAATCCGGAGTCGTGCGCAAGGGCGATTAAAGAAATGGCATCAGAACTGGGCCTTAATCCGAAAATAGCAGTTGTAACTGGCGATGATATCCTTACTGATTTACAAGTCTTGCACAGCAACGGTGTTTCATTCAATAACATGGAAACAGGTGAAGAATTTCATTCAATACAAGACAGGGTGCAGGCTGCTAACGTGTATTTCGGTGCAGCTCCTGTAGTTGAAGCCCTTAAGCTTAACCCGGATATAATAATCACAGGGCGCGTAACCGATACAGGAATCACAGTCGCCCCGATGATATATGAATTTGGCTGGGCAATGGATGACTGGGACAAAATTGCAGCGGGAATTATATCAGGCCATATAATGGAATGCGGCGCCCAGGCAACTGCCGGGAACTTCACCGACTGGGAACTTGTAGAGAGTTACGATAACATCGGCTACCCGATTTCTGAAGTTGAAGAAGACGGAACTTTTACCGTTACAAAACATCCCGGTACCGGAGGCATGGTTTCTGTTGATACAGTCCGCGAACAGGTTTTTTATGAAATGGGGAATCCAAAAGCATATATAACACCGGATGTAGTAGCCGATTTTTCAACAATAAGGCTGGTACAGGATGGTAAAGACCGTGTGCGGGTTTCAGGAATTAAAGGTTATGAGCCGACTCCACTATATAAAATATCAATGGCTTATTCCGATGGCTACAAAGCTGTTGGCCAAATTCTAATTTCAGGCCCTCATGCCCGCAAAAAAGCTGAAGCATTTGCTAAAATATTCTGGAAAAGGCTTGGTACTGATTTTGAAGCTACAGAAACAGAATATTTCGGCTGGAATGCCTGCCACCGCTCACTCGGCCAAAGCGACGACGGAAATGAGATTCTACTCAGGCTCGGCGCAAGAAGCTTCGAACAGCCTGCTTTGAAACGTTTTGGCAAGATGATACCTTCGCTTATTCTGTCCGGCCCTCCCGGTGTAGCGGTAACCGGTGGAGTGCCCCGCATCCAGGAAGTTGTATCATACTGGCCGGCGCTGATTGATAAAAACCTCGTCACTCCGAAAATTGCAGTTTTCGATGATGGATTGAAGGAAATTACAGAAATTAATACAACTCTTACCGGCAATTTCACTGCTCCTGAAGACGATGTCCAGGTTGCAACTGAAGCAAACGAAGAATTAGAAGAAACACTAAGCGAAAAAGATAATCCTTCTGCGGCGACATTACTTAATATTTGCCTGGGCAGGAGCGGCGACAAAGGGGATACTTGCAACATCGGGGTATTGGCGCGCAGTGAAAAAGCATATCACTTCCTGAATGAATATCTGACGGCGCAGCGGGTAAAAAACCTTTTCCGTGAATTGGCTTATGGTAAAGTAATCCGATACAAGATTGATGGTTTGCTTGGATTCAACTTCCTGCTGGAAGAATCGCTTGGTGGTGGTGGCACAATGACCATGAGGATTGATGCACAGGGCAAAACTTTCGCTCAGGCACTGCTTAGACAGAAAGTTGTTATTCCGGCAGATGTTTTAGAATCTGTGGAATAATAATTGAATTATGGACTATGTTTAGAATATTAATTCTTCTTTTATTTACCTTTACTTCGTTATTAGCCCGTAAACCCGAGCTGACAGATAATCGTACACTTAGATTCGGTGAATTAAGGTTTCTTGCAAATAACCGTGGCAGCTACGGAATTGACTTGGCAACACTGAAAGGCAGCTTCAACTGGCCGGATACTACAAAAAATAACTACTTTGCTGGCGCCGGATTTATGTTTGGCGGCATTAAAAACGGCGATACATTGCTCGAATCTTCATATTGGTTTGCAAGCGGTAGCAGTGACTTTGCTCCGGGAAGCCTTGTAAACGGGCAGAGTGTTGATTCAGTTGACAAAAGGAAATACCAGCTTTATTACTCCAATGATTATCACAAAGGTTCCGGTTTTCCTAATGAGCCTGATTATAGCTGGCCACTCTGGCTTGATGATACGGGCTTCTTTAACGATAAACTTGGGTATTATGTTGATGATACAGATATGCGGAATAATGAAATATATACGGAAGGACCGGCTTTTGCTGCTGATATAGTAACTTATTCCAATATCATGGACGGCGACCTGAGTTATTTTGAAGAATATCGAAACTTGCTCGAAAAAATGGGCTATCCAATTGGAATTGATATACAGGTGAATTGCTATTGGATAGAAACAGAATCTTCCGGAGAATCGTTTATTTTGCGATACCTGATAATTAACAAAAGCAATGAACAACTCCTGGATTGTATATTCTCGCCTCTATACGAGCCTAATATAGCAACTGAAGAGTATCCATTCAACGGCTTTGAAAATGACATTAGTAATATATCATCACATGATTATCCCCTCGTAGATTCTTACTCTTTCGTATATACAGAACCCGGAAATTATGAGAAACAGGAACCATTCGGCTATTTGGGTGCTTCAACGATTTACTCTCCGGGCATTGACGAAGCAGGCTTTGTAAGAGATGCAAACAGGTTTTATCAAAAAGAACAGCGGTTAGTAGCGAAAACAGTAAAACGTATCATAACAAGTGATGATTTGCTTGACAGGAAAGCCATATACAAGCTGCTGAAAAGCGATGATGCAAGAGAAGGCAATGTTCGCGGAAAGCAATGGATAGCCCATCCATCCGGGGTGTTTAACATGAACCCGGGGGATACAGCAGAGTTCATTATGCTCATTGCAGTTTCACCTTCTATTGACGGTAAAGTCGCTACAGGCTTGAAAGAAGACCGGGGGTTCCTGGAAACTTTATTGGAAGAATCAGGCAGATACTATTTCAGAGACATATTAGTAAGCACAGAGACGAATGTGGCTGATAGAGTAATTATCTACCCTAATCCCGCGGAATATTTTATTTACTTAGAAGGAATTGAACCTTTTAATAAGGTCGAAATAATTGACTTTTTGGGGAATGTTATTATAGAACTTCATAATCCGGCTGGTATTAAAAGCAGGATAATTTTACCCTCAGATTTGAATACAGGCATGTATTTTGTTAGAATATCAGGAATGAATTATATCCATATAGAAAAAGTATTGATTATACGCTGATGCAGGAAAAGCTAATAAACATAGAACAACCCCTGGTGATATTCAGGAAAGCATTAGCTAAACTCAGGGACGGGAAAGGCACCATTATCGGGGTTACCGGTGATTCCGGGTATGGCAAGACAACACTGCTCAATGTTTTCCTGGAGGAGGCATCAAAATCGAAGGACGGCGCACCGGCTATAATCGTAGAAAGCCAGAAACCGATTGGAAAATTTAACATTGCTTCTTTGCAGCCACTCAAGCCATTCAGTGATGTAATAGACAAAATCCTTCATAAGAATTATATTTCTCCCGAGCGAAAATTTGCAATGAACATAGGCCTCACTTTGCTGACAGCAATTCCGATTGCTGGCGATGCATTCTATGCTGCTAAGGAGCTTGGCAGGGATTTCCGACAATATAAAAAGGATAAATCATCTTCAAGGTTAAAAAAAGTAAGCTCTGTAACAGCTGATTATTTTGATTCAATCCGTTCATTCTGCGATAAAAATCCCTGCGTCCTGCTGATGGATGATATGCACTGGGCTGACGCTCAATCCGTAGAGCTGCTTCAATTAATTGCCGATGATATAGATATTTTTCCGATTGCCCTTGTATTTACATTCACACAGACTCAACTTCAGAAAGAAGCAGCGCCGCTTATACAGTTTGTCAGGCATGATTTTGCGAGCTCACAGGTTGAAGAAAAGATATTCCTTCGTGAATTTCATGAAAGCGAGATATCAACGGCTTGCATGGAAAATATTCCCGGTTATAGAAAGGACGCTGAATTCGAGAAGTGGCTTAAGGATCGCAGTTATGGCATCCCGGCAATTGTAATGGAATACATCAGGTATTTTAACCGCAAGGGGGGCATAGCCAATATTAATTTTGATGAAAAGATTGATGCTGACGAGTTCCTTCCACCTTCTGTACAGGCTGTTTTTGCTTCAATAGTAGGCGAATTATCTGAAGACGAGAAAAATACTCTTGCCATTTGCAGCGCCGAAGGGCCGGAATTTACCGTGAACATGGTTTCGCATCTGCTTAATACGGATGTTCTTTCAACAATAAAAACATTGCGGGCTTTACAAAACAAAACAGGATTCATTCGCAGCCTGGGTGCAATTATGCGCTATGGTGTAAAGACTACTGTATATCGCTTCTCACAGACATTTTATCATTCATATTTTGAGAATACCCTGGAATACGAAGAGTACCAGGCGCTCCATGGAGAGATTGCTTCTTTCTTAAAGCAAAAGTACGATGAGATAGAAGATGTTGAAACAAGGCAGACGTTGGCGCCTTTTATTGCTGCACATAGTGCAGTTTCAGGCTATGAAGAGCTTGCCCGGGAGATGATTACCGAGTCCGCAAGAGCATCGGAAAAGTATGATAATCCCGAAGTTATACGCCAGGCATGGGATGTATATAACAGCATCGGACAGGAGGGAGAGGGTGAATTAGCTGATGGCAAAACAGAGGGTGAATTCCCGGATGATTCTCCGTTTGAAAAATACATAAGCAAAGCAATTGAAAATGAAAGCGGCGAAGATACAAATGGTGCGCCTGCTTATGTTATCGACAGCTTTGCATCTTTAAAACACCGCCTTATACTTGATTACAACGTAGGCAGGTATGAAAAAGTAATGGAGCTTGCACGGGAAGAACTGGACGCCAAAGAAGAATTTAAAAGTTCTGAGAGGATAATAATTAATTTGCTTTGCACACGCGCCGCAATTGAATGTGGAGATGAGATTGTTGCATTGCGCTCAATTAATGAGGCAGCCACACTGAGCGGGAAATCAAATGATTCAATCCTCAATTGCCTTATATTAAATCTCTTTTATTTCTTCCACAGCCGCTTTGGCAGGCGAAGCCGTGCATTAGACTATCTTAAGGAAGCGGCTCAGAAATCAGTAAACTTATCCGCCGAAATAAGAATGATTACGCTTTCTAACATTGGATTCTTTTATAAAGAGAAGAACCCGGCAAAAGCAAAGCGTTTTCTTGGCGCTGCTCTTGAAATATCCGGCGGGCTGGAATACACACTGATTGAATCCGAATTATCAGAAGCATTGAATATGTAATATTAAATTAGTTTACAAAACAAGGGAATAGGAATAATTTTGAAGCGGGACGAATAATAACTTGAAAATTAATGTTATTAGGAACGAAGCGTTTTGCTTGTCACGGATATTACAGCACTCTTTACTGCATCGTATTGAGCGTAGTCAAAGTATGGAACTTTTTTTAGAAGGCTACTCTTCTCACCTTTAAACGAACGATTTACCGTGAATCCATTATGAAATATTCATTAAATTCGATATTTTAATAAAACGTGGCTTAATCTTTTAAATATAACTACAAACGGGATGATTCCTAGTAAAAACATGAGCCGCATAATAGCGCTACTGATTATCTTTATTCCACCTGCATTATTAGCACAGGTTTATCCGGCAAGCCCAGCTAACTGGCGGTTTCCGGATGGGAACCCCGAGGGCACAAAACATGTTGCAAGAAGGTCTTATACACAGCCGGTGGATTCAATGATTATCAAGTGGTCCACACCGCATATATCTGGTGATGTGAAACCACTTATAGGTAACATTGTAAATAATCCGAAACTTCTTATTCAATTTCCCTTTGCGCCCAATGAGATTGTTGCAATGCAGGGTAATGAGCTTGTAATTGTAGATGGGGCAGGTAACGTTACTGTAACTGGTGATATGCCTGAATTTGTGAATTCAGTTTCTGTGCTTTTCGATACCCTCTCGCAGTACCAGGCAGGCAACATTGTAAGCCCTCTTGTTATGGGGCTGGAAACTATCGAGATTGCCTATCCTGATGACAGCCTGGCAGTAGCCTATCTCGCCGGTTATAACCATGTAGATGAAGAAGCGCAGATATTAAAACGTTTAGCTATTGACTTAAGAATATACGACCCGAATATTTTTGCATCTATAAAACCTGTTTATGGAAGGTTGAATGGAAACACAGTGTCGGTTTACACAGTTGTAAACATGACCAAGCCCATTTTGCCCGGGCAGCCCCCGATAAATCCCCCTTATTTCAGGGGTTTGACGCAATTTGATGCCGATATAACTCTGCCGACATATCCATGGCCGGATATCGGCGATGACATTGACTTCCGGATAACACTTGGCCCGGATGTGAATATAGGCCAACCTTCGCTTACGAATATATCGCCGGGAAAAGAGGCAGTCCTGCTGCCAAACTACCCAAATCCAAGCCTGGATATTGAAATAGATAATCCAATAACATTCCCTACAAGAGCTGACAGTCCATACCTGATGAGTTTCGATATTAGCAACGATAAGGTTCTAAGCGAAATTGAAGCTCTTGACCTTTCAAACCTTGCTAACGGCACAAGGCCTTATATTAGACCATACTATTTTCACTTAAACAATGGTGTGGACAATGACAGTATTTATGTTCTGGTTACTGAACAATACAGAAGCATTGAAGGCTCCAACGGAAGGAATTACCTTCATTTATATGACTCTTTCGGCGACCCGGTAACATTCCCAGGTGACCCAATTGATCCACCGATACGTGGGGATACAAGCCATGTCTGGTCAGTTGCTGCCGGCGATGTTGATGGGGTTGAAGACAATGCATGGCTTCCATTTTTCCCTAACAACAGGGGAAAGGAAATTATTCTTACAAAGAGCAGCAGAAATTTCTCTGTGTCAGGCAACCAACTTTGGATTATGCGTTATTTTGCAGGTACTGAGATTGAGAAACCATCTCCTCCGGGTACGACACTCTTTGCATTTGATACAATTTGCACTAAAAGAATAAACGGTTGGGTAGCTGCAGTTAACGACCTCGACGGTGCGCCGGACAGGAAAGAAGAAATTTTGCTCGTGGACGGCTCCACTATGATGGTTGTAAGGATGAGGGATTACGAAGATGTCCGCTTCCGCCTTGGCCAGCCTTTCGACACCCTGTTTACATACACATTTGACAGCGAGACCATTTCCTCGGCTATGATATCAGATATGGAAGGTGACGGGCTGAATGATATAATCATAACAACATTCGACAGCACTTATGTAATTGGCAACCTGCTTGCAAATACAATAGAAATACTGATACCGATAGTTCAGGGTTTTCCCCCTGATTCTTACTGTGCAGGCGATACAATACCAATCACTTGGCGGAATATAATGAAAGGCCAGACAAAGATAGATATTAATTATCAGTCAGTGGATGACAACTTATTACCTGTTGGCGACCAGGTGAACATAGCTGAGATGTATGACAATTACGGTGATACCGTTACTTATAACTACGTTGCGGACGACCTCGTACTTGGAACAAACGGTTTCTTCATTGTTAAAGGCTCATTCAATCCGGAATTGATTATTGATTCAACTTCTATACTTACATTTAATAATCCTGTGATTACGCTTGATCCATTTGCTGATACAGTTTACAAAGCAGGGGACGAGCTTTACATTTCAGGCACTTCCAACTGTGTTGATTCAATTTCATTCGAGTATATGCCTGATATGACGGTATGGTCATCTCTTGATACTTTGTATCCGCTAATTAACGGCGATTTTGCTGCGATTATTAATATTCCCTGTATGGATATATTCCGTTGCGACACAGCAGATATTGACAGCTTAATCAGGATGCGCGGTGTTATTTACCGTTCAAATCTTGTTTCCTATACAGATACGATATTTGTTAAAAATGCACCGGCTATATTCCCTGTTGAGTACAACACTGCAACAACAGCAGATCCCACAAAATATTTCCGCTGGGATTTAAGCGAAACCGAATTCCCTTGCGACACTGTATCTATTCTGATATCTGTTGATGGTGGAGATAACTTTGGAATTATTGCAGAAGTCTCTGCCAATGAAGAAGAATATACCTGGCTGATTCCACTGGACCTGCCTGATGATATTATTATGCGTTTCTGCTGTAACAAATCGTGTATAAGGACAGACACTCTTATAACTGATTACAAGCCAAAGTTCATAGACATTGTTGCGCCGAATCCTTTCACTCCGCCATATGAGCAGTTGGAGATAGTTTACAGGGTACCGGAGGCGACAAACGTAACAATCAGGATATTTGACCAGAATAACAAGCTGGTGGCGGAGCCTGTCAGGGATTTGATCAGGCTTCCGGACATTGCATACACGGACCGCTGGGACGGAAGGATAGGCGACGGTTCACTTGCAGCCAATGGTTTATATTATATCACATTGATATTCTCAAATGGTAAACGTGAGATTTACCCTGTTTTTGTTAGAAAATAATGCTTTATATATAGGAGGTTAAAATGCGTATCCTCGTGATTGAAGACGAGCGCAAGGTAGCAAACTTTATCAGGCACGGCCTTGAAGAAGAGAGGTATATAGTTGAAACTGTCGGCGATGGCGTAGCCGGTTTTGAGATGGCAATGAACAATCAATTCGATGCAATTTTACTCGATGTGATGCTCCCGGGCAAGGATGGTTTTACTGTATTAAAAGACCTGCGGGACGCCGGAGTATCAACACCAATACTAATGCTAACCGCACGCGGCACAACCGAAGACCGTGTAACCGGCCTCGACCTCGGCGCTGACGATTACCTGCCGAAGCCGTTCTCTTTTGAAGAACTTGCAGCCAGATTACGCTCAATACTCAGGCGTTCAAGCCCGGAAAAATCTACTAAATTGCGTTGCGGTGACTTAACGCTTGACACAGTTTCGCACCTTGCATACCGTTTTGGTAAGGAAATAGAGCTGACCACAAAGGAATATGCATTGCTTGAATACCTGATGCGCAATAAGAACAGGATTCTCAGTCGGAGCACAATTACTCAGCATGTATGGAAGCACAATTTCGATCCTGAATCGAATATCATTGATGTATATGTCAAAAGGCTCCGTTCCAAGATTGAGAGCGATGATACGAAACCTCTGATTCAGAGCATCCGTGGTGTAGGTTACAGGATGAGGGAAACATCAGAAGATTCATAAAAGCGATTAGTTTTTATTATAATTCGTTAATTTCTTAATTTAAATACTTTTCCGGCGGGACATGTCACGATTGTGCAATTACCGCTTGTTTGTGACTAAGGAGTCGTAATGGCATACAGGAATTTATATGCGTTGATACTTGGTGTTTCCAGTGGTTTTGGAAAAGAATGTGCCATTGAGCTGGCAAAAATGGGTTATAATATATACGGTGCCCACCTCGATATTGGTTCAAATAAAAAGAAGGCAGAGGATTTTTGTGATATGTTACAGAATCTCGGTATTAAGGCAAAGTTCTTTAATGCCAATGCTGCTGATGACAAGGTCAGGGCAAACATAATAGAAGAAATAAAAAAAGACTTTGATACTGAAGAGAATCCACTGCTTAGAGTTGTTTTGCATTCTCTTGCTTTTGGAGCAATAAAACCGTTTTTCGATAAAGACCCGGCCAACATGGTTAACAAAAAACAGATTGAAATGACAATGGACGTAATGGCAAACTCCCTTCTCTACTGGGTGCAGGACCTTTTTAATGCAAAACTCCTCGCAGAGAATTCACGCATATTCGGTATGTCAAGTATAGGATCCACACGTGCAATGCAAAACTACGGAGCGATATCAGCGGCAAAGGCAGCGCTCGAATCTTATGTCAGGCAGTTGGCTGTAGAGCTTGCGCCATATAAAATCACGGCAAATGCCATTCACGCCGGACTTACTGACACACCGGCTGCAAGGAAAATCCCCGGCTTCGATTCAATGCTCAAATCTGCGCTCGACCATAACCCTTTCCGAAGGAATACAGTTCCTTCGGATGTTGCAAAAGCAGTTTCTATGTTAGTTGACGAAAGATTCTACTGGATAACCGGAGACGTAATTCACGTGGACGGAGGTGAGAGCATCCTGAACTTTATCGAAGATGCTAAACCGACGAATTCCTGAGTTTATCAATAATTTTTGTAGTAGATTTTCCGGGCACGAGGGGAATAATTACTACTTCACCTCCATTACTATTTACGATATCAGCGCCATGTATTTTATCCGGGGTGTAATCTCCGCCTTTAACCAAAACATCCGGTAAAATTGATTTGATTAAATCATACGGAGTATCTTCACTAAACAGTGTTACGTAATTAACTGAACGTAGTGAAGAAATTACTATCGCCCTGTCTATTTCATTGTTAACCGGGCGGGATTCGCCCTTCAGCCTTTTAACCGATTCATCGGTATTAAGACCCAGGATTAGAACATCACCTAATGATTGTGCCTCTTTGAGGTAAGTAACATGCCCACTGTGAATTATATCAAAGCAGCCGTTAGTGAAAACAATCTTCTTGCCTGATTGCCTCAACTCAGCGGCTATTGCTGTTATTTCCTCACGAGTCTTTATTCTTTCTTCCGCTTCCATTCAACTCCACAGAGTGTAGTATTTCATCTTGTGTTACAGATACAATACCGGGCTTCTCACAGACAATGCCTGAAGCAAAATTTGCAAGTGCTGCAGCTTCCCTCACACTTGCACCTGCCGAATAAGCAGCCGAAAGAATAGCAATGGCTGTGTCGCCGGCGCCGGACACATCCGCAACGTGCCTGGCTCTCGTTGGTACTGACGATACTTCCCCGTCTGATTCGAAAAGCATCATACCATCCTTTCCTAATGTAAGAAGAAGGTTCTCACAATCGAGACGTTTCATCAGGGCTTTGCCGGAGGAAAGCACATCATCTTCCGTTTCTATGTTTTTATTTAAAGCCTGTGCCGCTTCTTTTTTGTTAGGCTTAAATACGGTAGCATTTTGAAACTCAAAGAAATTCTCTTTCTTCGGGTCAACAAAAACCGGAAGATTATTTGTCTTTGCAAAAGAGGAAACTTCCCTGATTAGAATATTAGAAAGTGTACCCTTGTTATAATCCTGGAATATGATACCGGAAATATAGTTTTTATTAATATTCAGCACGTCAAGAATATATCTTTCGCCTGCAGAAGTAATTAAATGCCTCACTTCCCTGTCCAGGCGGGCTATATGCTGATTGTTCCCTATGATTCGTGTTTTGACAGTTGTTGGCCTGTTCACATCAACATACAAACCGTCAGGAATAAATCCGACATTACGGGCAATGTCAATAAATGTTGAGCCTGAGTTATCGTTACCTATAACTCCGCACAGCAGGGAGCCAAATCCCACAGACTTCAGGTTTGATGCGACATTAGCGGCACCACCGAGGTGAAATGACTCACTTACGACGTCAATTACCGGGACAGGAGCTTCAGGAGATATGCGAGAGACATTACCCCAGAAGTACCTGTCGAGCATAACATCGCCAATCACTGCTATAATTTTCCCTCTGAAAGCGGAGAATATTTCATTTACCCTGTTAACGTTTAGTTCCTGCATTATCATTGCCGGTGAATAAAACAATTACAAAGATAAGAAAATGGGCTGAGATTAGTCAGGAGTTGAAATTAGGTCTGTCTTTAAATATTCAAGGCCGTCGCGAAGGTTAAGATAATGCAATCCAAATTCATTTTCTGCTTTATTTGTTACAAGCCCGCCAAGTTCCGGGCGTTTGGCTTTTTGTTTTAGCTCAGAAGAGGGGATTTTACAAATCAGTGATTTATCATACCCAAATACATCTGCAACAAGAAGAGCTATGTCATACCTGTTAAGCCAAGTCTTCCCTGCAACGTTATAAATACCACAGGTGTTGTTTTTTATTACTGTATCAATAGTACGCGCAAGATCCCGGACATAAGTCGGATTACAATATTGACCTGTTATAATGTTTAATTTGTTCCCTTTTGAAAGGTTCTTGATTAGCCACCGTATGAAGTCACCCCTGCCGAATGATGAAGGACCGTAAAGAACATTTGTACGTAGAATAGTTAATTTGTCCAGAGAAGCCTGTGCAAAGTTTTCGCCAGCAAGCTTTGTCTTACCATAATAAGAGAGAGGAGCCGGCATTTCAGATTCGTTATATGGCCCGTGTTGGCCGTCAAAGATATAATCAGTGGAGATATGTATCATAGATGCATCAATTACTCTGCAGATTTTAGCAAGCGAATCACAAAGGCCTGCATTTAATTCCATAGCAAGCGATTTATTACCCTCGCATCCGTCCACATCATTATAAGAAGCACAATTGATGATATAATCCGGCTTGATGTCGTAACAGATGTTTTTAAGAGCCTTTTTATTAGTATAATCTACGCTTGCTTTTTTAAGTTCAGGGACGGTAATTAGAACTGAAGCGTCTGAAGAAAGAAGGTACAAGTCGTAAAAATTATCCTGCTTGACAAATTTTAAAAAAGACTCGGCAGTTTTAGAGGTTGCTCCTGTTATGAGAATTTTTGGCATAAAAATCCATAATAATGTTCCACGTGGAACATTATTTCAAATATAATGAAATAACTGAAACATCTGCGGCGGATACGCCGGATATACGTGAAGCCTGACCAAGGGAGCGTGGCTTGATTCTCATCAGTTTTTCTCGGGCTTCGGTGGAAATGGAATTTAGTTTTTCATAATCAAAACTCTCAGGAATAAATTTTTGCTCGTTTTTGAGGAAATATTCGATTTCCTTCTCCTGCCGTTTGATATAACCTTCGTATTTGATCTCAGTCTGGAGCTGCTGTAACATGTTTTCATCGCTTATAATGCCTCCGGTTACAGCATTACCGTTAAAAAGACTGACAAGATCACCAAGGTTCACATTTGCCCTTTTGGTTAGGCTATATATATCTGTAGTCTGGTTAACAGGGTTTTCTCCAATTTTCTCAAGGTAAGGATTAACCGCATCAGATGTTAATTTTAACTTTTTGATCAGCTCATACATCTTGTCTATTTCATTATACCGCTCCATAGTACGTTCGTAAATATCATCAGGTATAAGGCCGAAACTATTGCCATATTTCATAAGACGCTTGTCTGCATTGTCCTGCCTAAGCAACAATCTGTATTCAGCGAGCGAAGTAAATATTCTGTAAGGCTCTTCTGTGCTTTTATTTACAAGGTCGTCAATTAACACGCCGATATAAGACTCTGAGCGTCTGAGCATGAAAGGTTCCTCTCCTTTTATCTTAAGAGCAGCGTTAATCCCTGCAATTAAGCCTTGTGCGGCAGCTTCTTCATAACCTGAAGTACCGTTAATCTGTCCTGCAAAATAGAGAGAATCCAAAGCCTTTGTTTCAAGAGTGAATTTTAGCTGATAAGGGTAGAAAAAGTCATATTCAACAGCATAACCTGGTTTAAGCATTTTAGCTTTTTCAAGCCCCGGAATAGAAAATAATCCTTGTAATTGTACATCCTCAGGCAGGCTGGTAGAGAATCCGTTTACATAGACTGAATCAGTATCCAGGCCTTCCGGCTCCAATAATATCTGGTGTGAATTCCTTGATGCGAACCGGTCTATCTTATCTTCAATAGACGGGCAGTAACGAGGCCCGACACCCTTGATTCTGCCGGTAAACATGGGCGAGCGCTCAAATCCTGTACGAAGAATATCATGAGTTGAAGGATTAGTGTAGGTCATATAGCACATAATCCTGTTCTTAACTCGTGGAGTTCTGAATGAGAATGGTACCGGGTCAATATCTCCACCATTATACTCCATTACATTATAATCTATTGAATCTGCATGGATGCGTGGAGGTGTACCTGTTTTTAATCGCCCGATTTCAAGTCCGTAAACTGACAATGCATTTGATATTTTTTCAGACGGAGGCTCGTTGTACCTTCCACCTTTCCGGGTATTTTGCCCGGTGTACATCAGCCCGTTGAGAAATGTTCCGGCACAAAGAATAATCGCCTTGCATTCTAAAACATCATTGCCTGAAGTGCGAATGCCCTTTACTTTATCATTTTCTATTAGTATCTCTGTGGCAAGGGCTTTAACAAGTTGTAAATTCTCAACACCCTGCAGTAACTGATTAACAAATTGTGGGTAGAGATCCTTATCAATCTGGCAACGAGGCGACCACACAGCAGGGCCCTTCGACCGGTTTAACATTTTGAACTGGATGCCTCCACTATCTGCAAGAAGCCCCATAACGCCACCAAGCGCATCAATCTCTTTAACGATATGTCCTTTCGCCGAACCGCCTATAGATGGATTGCATGAAGGCATGCCCATATTCCGCAGATTCATGGTAAGAAGGGCTGTCTTCATTCCCATACGGGCACAGGCAACGGAAGCCTCGATTCCCGCGTGGCCTGCACCTATCACAATTACATCATATTTTCCAATGTTGAGCATGTAATGTATTGACGAAAAGCTGATACAATGATTTAAATGTTCCACGTGGAACATTATTTCCCGATACAGAATCCTTTGAATATGGTATTCAATATCTCCTCATTCCAGTTCACACCTGTCAAGTCGCCGAATAAGTGTATAGCATTCCTGATATCAATTGCAATCAGTTCGTTCTCCATTCCTGCATGGATTGAATCAAGCGCAGCTACCAACGATTTCTCGGCTTCCCTGAGAAGATTATAATGTCTTTGGTTTACCAGGATGTCGTTAATCCGTGAAGAGTTCTTTTGGGCGTCATCTGTAATCAAAGTTTTTATTTTATCTATACCATATCCTGTTTTTGCTGATATAAACAAATCTTCCCCGGAAAAATCGATTAAATCGCATTTGTTATGAACTAAGTGAATCTGTGTTTCAGAGAAGTTCCCGGATAGTTCTTCATATAGATGATCTGAATAATCTAATGAAATGCTGGCATCATTTAGTACTAAAATCATATTTGATTGATTAAGGACGGATTCTACCATCTTAATGCCTTCAACCTCGATAACATCTTCTGCTTCGCGTAATCCTGCAGTATCTGTCAGGTGAACAGTAATTCCATCGAGGAGAATTCGCTCTTCCAGGTAATCGCGTGTAGTGCCGGGAATTTCACTTACTATAGCCCTGTTGCGTCTAAGGAGAGTATTAAACAGGGTGGATTTTCCGGAGTTTGGGTAACCTGCAATCGCAATGAAATATCCTGAACGAAGTATTTCCGCTGATTTATAGGATGAATATAGCTCCCTGCAGTAATTAATTACTTCTATGATTTTTGAAACGAGCGTTTCTTTTTTTATCAGTTCAATGTCCTCCTGGGAGAAATCAAGTTCGAGTTCAAGTAAACCTGCTGTTTCTTTAAGGCTTTCGTTAAAATTATTAAGCCTCCATGTGAATCCACCCTCCAACTGCCGGGCAGATGTTAGGGCGCCTGCATAGGATGATGAGTGAATCAAATCAGCAACGGCCTCAGCTTGAGCCAGGTCTAATTTGCCATTTATAAAAGCACGTTTTGAAAACTCTCCCGGTTCTGCATTACGGGCACCATTACTTGCAATTAATTCTATTATCTTTTCATACACGAAAGGGCCGCCATGGCATGATATTTCCGCTACATCTTCTCCGGTATAAGAATTTGGAGCATTAAATAATGATACTACAACCGTGTCAATTATTCTATCACTATCCCTGATTGTACCATAATGAAGCGTATGGGATTTTTGCTTTTCCAGGTTCTTGCCATCAAAAACATGGTTTACAATTCCGATGGATTTTTCACCACTGACACGAATTACTGCAATTCCGGAAACTCCTGGTGGAGTTGATAGAGCTACTATAGGTTCTTCCTGCATACACAAACCAAATTTTCTACAAATCTATTAATTCTTATTCATTATGCACGAATGAAAAGACAAATGCTTAAATTTCACATAAGAACGGCCCGTATTTGAGCGCTGCAAAGGGCATACATAAATCTATTGGAAGCCCAGGAAACGCGCCTGTAGCGGCTCTATTGCGTCCGGTATATTTTGGAATTATATATATTTATTTTGACTATGGACTATGAATTTGTGATAGTGGGAGCAGGAGTTGTAGGTCTTGCCTGTGCCATGAATTTGTCTGAAAACAGCAATTCTGTATTAATTTTGGAACGGCATGAATCGTTTGGTAATGAAACAAGCTCCAGGAACTCCGAGGTAATTCATGCAGGGATTTATTACCCAAACGGCTCATTAAAAGCAAAACTCTGTGTTGAAGGAAATCGGATGCTCTACGACTGGTGTACTAAAAATGCAATACCCCATCGCCGGATCGGTAAATTCATAGTAGCAGTTGATGTTGAAGAATCAGACAGGATTGATGAAATCTGCCAAAATGGGAAGGAAAATGGTGTTCAAAACCTGCAGCAGTTCCCGATAGATAAATTTAGAAAAGAAGAACCATACATAAAAGCCCACTCTGTGCTTTGGTCACCTGACACGGGAATAATTAATTCTCACCTGCTGATGGAAAGTTTTGAGATAGTTGCTAATAATAACGGTTGCGACTTTGCGTGGCAGCATGAAGTTAAGAGAATTGAGAAAATATACGGTGGTTATAAAATATACATCGATTCGGGAGGAGAGGTATTCGATGTAAGTTGTGAAAAGATAATCAATGCAGCCGGGCTTGACAGTGATACGATTGCTGCTATGGGCGGCTTAGATACTGATGTCCTTGGATATAATCTCCACTATTGCCGTGGGCATTATTTCAGGATTGCTCCATCTAAGCATTATCTTGCAAAGCATTTAATCTATCCTGTTCCACAGAAGAAAATGCACGGCCTGGGAATACACATCACTTTAGAGATGGATGGACAGTTAAAACTCGGCCCTGATACTTACTTCATGAAAGAGCGAAAACAGGAATACATTGTTCCGTCTGAACTTCATGACAAGTTCTTTCAAGCCGCTTCATCATATATTATTGGCCTCGATTATAACGATATATTCCCCGACCAATCGGGTATTCGCCCTAAGCTACAGGTTGAAGGCGGCCCCTACAGGGACTTTATTATAAAGGAAGAAAGCGAAAATGGATTGCCCGGATTTATTAATCTTATTGGTATCGAATCCCCGGGGCTGACATGCTCTTTAAGCATAGCAGACTATGTTAGTGGGATAGTCCGATAGATAGTAATGTTGAAGGTGTCTATTATACACCCTTTAGCTTGTCCTGTGCTTCAAGCAGCTTTTGTATAATGCCAGTTGCAGAAATATTCTCAGCCTCGGCATTGAAGTTGGTTACAATTCTATGCCTCAGAACAGGCTTTGCCACAGCGCGTATGTCATCAATATCCGGTGTAAAGCGTCCTGTAAGGGCCGCACGTGCTTTTGCTCCCAGAACAAGGTATTGTGATGCCCTTGGGCCTGCGCCATAGCTCAAAAAATCTTTAATAAAATCGTGTTTTGTATCTTCAGGCCGGGTTGACCTGACAAGGTTAACAGCGTATTCAATTACATTATCCGCTACAGGGACCTTCCGGATTAACTTCTGAAATTCATTGATTTCAATCGCATCGAGTACCTTATCAATAACCACTTCTGAATCTACAGTTGTTGACTTGACAATTTCCAACTCGTCCTTAAGTGAAGGATAATCCAGCCAGATATTAAACATAAACCTGTCGAGCTGTGCTTCGGGCAAGGGATATGTGCCTTCCTGTTCGATAGGGTTCTGAGTGGCAAGTACGTAAAAAGGTTCATCGAGGCGGTAGGTTGTACCGGCAGCGGTTACTGCGTGTTCCTGCATTGCTTCCAGTAGCGCTGCCTGGGTCTTTGGCGGAGTCCTGTTGATTTCATCAGCAAGAACTATATTTGCAAATACCGGGCCTTTTACAAAGCGAAAATGCTTTTGTCCTGTAGTGATATTGTCTTCAATAATTTCGGTACCCGTTATATCTCCCGGCATTAAATCCGGTGTAAACTGGATACGGCTGAAGCTAAGGTGCAACGCCTCGGACAGGGTTTTAATGAGCAGGGTCTTGGCAAGACCGGGAACACCAATTAGAAGGCAGTGCCCGCGCGCAAACATCGTGATAAGCAATTCATCTATAATCTTTTCCTGGCCTATGATAATCTTGTGGATTTCACCCTTTACTTTGCCAATTGATTCAGATAATAATTGTACTTTTTCTTTATCACTTAGGTTTTGCATAAACTGCCGATTTTTCGTTAAATAAAAGCTTTGAGACGCAGAAACTATATTATAATTGATTATTTACGTAAAGCATGGGGAATTGTTCATATAAAATGTGTGAAAGTATGCAAGTGTGTATGCAGGTGCGGCTACGCAATCCGAATTAATTTGTGATAGTCAGGTAGTAGGTTAGTCAGACAGATGTTCCGGTAAGAAAGAACTACCGGGCACATACATTCGGGAGTATATGCATTTTTTTGATTGTAAGTCTTTGCTACTCACTTTCTATATTCTTCGTAAAAGTCCTTTATCAGTACGAATGCTTCTTCCAGTATTTCCTCAGGTGGCAATGTTACTATTCTAAAATGACTTGTGCCGGGGCGTTGGCCGAAACCTGTTCCTGGCACTACAATAACGCCTGTGCTTTTTATTAATTCACTTACGAAATGGTTGTCATCTTCTACTTCTATAGATGGGAATGCATAAAATGCGCCTTCAGGCCTTACGAGACTGATGCCGTCAATCCCGGCTAAAATGTTCATCATAATGTCGGTTCGGCGGGTAAGCTTTTCTATTGCAGTTTGTATATGTTTTTGGTCTCCTCTTAGTGAAGGAGCTATTGCATATTGTTCAGGATGGTTCGCCGAAACACGTGCCCGGAGCATCTTATTTATTGCATCTATCAAATCGCCCATTATTTCCTGTCTGCCGGATACAACACCCCAGCCTATGCGGAAACCCGGGGCCATGTAGTTTTTTGAAAGGCCGGAGAATGTAATGCAGGAGAAGTCTTCGCTAAGCGATGCAATTGAAGTAAGTTTTTTTTCTTCGAAAACCAACTTGTCATAAATCTCATCAGCAATTACAACAAGGTTATGCTCGATTGCCAGGTCAACTAGTTTTAGAAGAATTTCTTTTTCGCAGATTGATCCGGTAGGGTTGTTTGGGTTAATTAATACAATTGCTTTTGTTTTATTATTAATTTTTGAACGGATGTCATCCGGATCCGGTTGCCAGCTGTTGCTTTCATCGAGGTAATATGGATTTGGTTCAAGCTCAAGTTTGCTTTGCACTGCTGTATAAAGCGGATATCCGGGTGTGGGCATCAGGAAATTTTCACCGGCATTTAAAATAGATGAAAGGCATATCTCAATTGCTTCGCTTGCACCAGATGTTACAAATACATCCAATACATTGTGAATACCTTTTTTATTGGCATCCTCTTCAATTGCTTCGAGAGCTTCATTTATTCCATCAGACGGAGCGTAGCCATTCAGGTTTTTATTCATTGCTTCGCTGACGGAATCAATTATTACCTGCGGGGTCCTGAAATCGAAAATATTGGGGTCTCCTATATTCAGGTAGAACATTTTCCTGCCTGTCGCTGCT
The DNA here is from genome assembly GCA_964454975.1 of uncultured Hyphomicrobiales bacterium. GTDB lineage: Bacteria > Bacteroidota > Ignavibacteria > Kapaibacteriales > UBA2268 > CAYVVD01. The sequence goes on from CAYVVD010000021.1 coordinate 47,120, forward strand.
ACTTCTTGTGCCAATACAATGATATCGCGAATTGCATAAGTTACGTTCTTCGTTTTACGAGCTGGAATAATCTTACTAAGCGGCATTTTAATTCTCCGGACTTCAATTATCAAATTTAAAGCTGTAATGAAACAGCTAATCTGCAATTTAAGATATTTTGGGAAATGAAGTTAGATGAGAGTGATTAGTTTTCTCTGTCTTTTTCAATGAATATCTGGCCAAGGATACCGTCTGAGCGGCTTGCTTCCAGGATTTTATCAATCTTTTCTTCGTCTATTCTTGTACCTTTGGAGAGCAATACCAGCCCTGAATTGGTGAGGATATTTCTTGATAGCTTCAAGCCTGATTCCATCTCAGTCGGGCGAATGGCTTCTTCGGTGCGCTTGCTGACCGGCAGGTCCACCTGGCTTGCAAAGAACTGGTCCAGGTAGCCTACGATTTTAAATTCGTAGAGCCTGGGCATTCCTGCCTCAAGCAATTCCATTGCTTTAAACTCGTTCTTATTTGATTGGCGGTAAAATTCCTCGTAATCCAGCATCACACGCAGGATGCGTGAGCCGAACGGGATCTCCCATGATTTTAACTTGCCGGGGATGCCGGTACCGTCAAAGTTTTCATAAATATGATTCAGAATCTTAGCTACGTTTTCATAAGAGCGTATTTTGGAAACAAGTTCAGAAGCGTAAGCAGGGACTTTTTCCATCTTTTGGTTTGTTACGTATCCCTTTTTCATAACAGGCGATTCTATCTGCTGCTCAGGCAGGAAGAGCTTGCCGCACCAGGCGAGCTGAGTAGCGTCAGTCAGGTCTTTGTAAAATTTCGGGTTATCTTCTCCCATTGCTTTTGCAACCCATTTTGCGGCTTTCAGAATGAACTCAACCTTCTTATCATAATCAGCGAGCTTCGAGCGCATAAACTGGATTATGAGTTCTTTCATTTTCTCAGCATCCTGGAGCAATTCTTTCTGAAGATCGGCGATTTCGTCACGGTAGTCCTGCATCTTGAACTTCAGGTTTACGTAATTAGTTGCACTCCTAAGTACCCTGACCAGATTTTCAAGGCTAAGTGGTTTGATAATCAAGTCATCGCAGCCGGACTGCATAGATTTTATTCGTTCTTCTTTGTACTGCTGCTCTGTAATCAGGATATAGTAAATATCGCTGAATTTTTCGTCGGCGCGGATGTTTTGCAGGAGCTTTAGCCCACCAAGTTGCTGAAGGTTGAGCGATGCAAAAACAATTGAGTTTGAGGGAAATTTTTTTATCAGGTCAAAACCAAAAAGCCCATCTTCAGCAATGTCAATTTCTGACAACGGAAATAGCTTCAGTATAAGTTGTTCGAGTGTTTTGACGACTTTTTCGTCGTCCTCGATAATTATGAACCTGTATTTTTTCTCCATTTATCCATTTGCTTTAGAACATTCTGTAAATAAACCTATAATTTTCTTAACTAACAAATACTAATTGTTAAGAATTGGATTAATTACAGCAAATAACATACCTAAATCAATTTCAAATTATTCCGTGAGGATGCTTGTGGCACTAATTGTCCTGAACCTTGTACTAAAACAGGCAGACTTTTTTTCATTGCTCACTAGTTTCAGCTGCCTATCATATTCTCCGGCCTTAGTAATTCGTCTAACTGCTCTTTAGTCAGAAGCTCTTTCTTGAGTACAAGGTCGTAAACACTGGCATTTGTTTCCAGCGCTTCCTTGGCGAGGTTAGAGCATTGCTCATAACCGAGAACGGGGCTGAGCGCAGTAACAAGACCGATACTACGCTCCACCATGTTCCTGCAGATTTCTTCATTTGCTGTAATTCCGTCTATGCAGCGGTATTTGAGCGTAAGCATTCCATTTTTGAGTATTTCCATTGACTCAAAAATGCTCTGTGCAATAACAGGTTCCATCACGTTGAGCTGTAACTGGCCGGCTTCTGCTGCAAGTGTTACTGTCATGTCGTTACCGATTACCTTGAATGCAATTTGGTTAACTACCTCGGGTATAACCGGATTTACTTTTCCGGGCATTATAGATGAGCCGGGCTGCATTTTCGGCAGATTAATTTCGTTGAAGCCTGCGCGTGGGCCGGAACTTAGCAGGCGCAGGTCATTGCATATCTTGGATAGCTTTACTGCAAGGCGCTTTACAGCGGATGAGAACATCACGAATGAACCGGTGTCCTGTGTAGCTTCCACAAGGTTTGGCGCAAGCTTAACTGGGAGGCCGGTTATCTCCCAGAGATAGTCTATCACTTTTTCGCGGTAGCCTTTGTTCGCATTAATTCCTGTTCCGATTGCCGTCCCACCCATATTCAGCTCAAGGAAGAGGCGTGCATTTTGCTCCAGCCTCGAAATTTCCTCTTCAAGAGTGGCTGCGTATGCTTCAAACTCCTGGCCAAGAGTCATTGGGACTGCATCCTGGAGCTGTGTGCGCCCCATTTTTATAACCTGAGAAAATTCTTCAGCTTTTTTCCTGAATGATACAATAAGTGAGCGAAGAACAGAAACAAGTTCATGGCTGCTGTAAATAAAGGCAATCTTTAACGCTGATGGGTAAACATCATTAGTGGATTGTGATAGGTTCACATGATTATTTGGGTGGCAGTAGTCATATTCGCCCTTTTCGTGGCCAAGTAATTCAAGTGCTTTATTTGCAATTACCTCATTCGCATTCATGTTAGTGGACGTTCCCGCACCACCCTGAAGCATATCAACAACAAAATGTGTATGCAGCTTTCCATTGATTATTGCTTCGCATGCCTGTATAATAGCATTAGCAATTTGAGGTTTTAGGAGTCCGATATCATAATTTGCCTTTGCAGCAGCCATTTTTACCTGTGCAAGAGCAATTATCAGGTTCGGGAAGTGGTTTATTGCAACGTGTGAAATATTGAAATTCTCAAGCGCACGGAGTGTTTGAATCCCATAATAATACTCAAATGGAACTTCCCTTTCGCCGAGCAGGTCATGCTCGCGGCGTGTCTGCCCGGAAATATACTGCGCAGCTGCATCAACAACCTGGTTAGTGGTTTGTCTCATCCTGCGGGAGATCACTTTCGACACCTGCGAAAGGATTTTTACCACCATCTGCGAGTTTTCTTTCATCAGATCCTGGAAGCGCTCACGCTGAATAATCAATACAACGGAATTCTCTGTTGCACGGGCAGAAGTTGAGTGAGGGTAATCGTCCATCAGGGCGCCCTCGCTGAGGAAATCCTTTTTGGCAAAGAATGCCAGTTTTTGTTCTGAGCCAAGGCTGGACTTCTTGATTAATTCAACACCGCCTCTGTAAATAATAAATACATATTTCCGTGGGGCATTTTCTTCGAACAGAAGCTCGTCCGGAGCATAAGCCTTCTCTTCAACGTAGTCCATAAGCATATTAATTTCATCGTCGTTCAATTGCGAGAACAGCTTTACTTCTTTCAGGAAAGAAAACAGGTCATTCTTTTGCATTTTATACCTTAGGATTATTGATTTCTATTTTTCTGTCGCAATGCTTTATCCATTTTTCATCATGCGAAACGGACAATACCGTAAAATCGGGATTATTTAGGAATTTTTCTGCCGCTTTTATTGTAGAATCTGCGTCGAGTGCGCTGGTGGGCTCGTCCAGAAGGTGAATATTATTTTCCAGCAGCAGGCAGATCATCATACCTGTCCGCTGTTTTTCACCGCCTGATAACTCGCGGAAGTCTTTTTCAGCATAATCATCACCCAAATTGAAATAATTAATTAGTGCATTTATTTTCTCTTCTGAAGGAGTTTTCTTTTTGTTTGTAGAAAACTCAAAAGGCCGCATTATTACATCTAATGATTTGCCACTGCCGATAATGTTAAAATTCTGGGGAAGGTATGAAACCATGCTTCTTACTTTGTGTACATTGATTTTAATATGATAATTATCGAGATAAACTCCCCCGGAATCGGGAATTGTAAAGCCGAGAAACATGTTAAGAAGTGAAGTTTTGCCAGAGCCGGAAGGCCCTGTCAGCGCTACTTTCTCGCCTTTTCTGATGCTAAGGTTGAACGAATCGAATAGCTGCCTGCCTTCATAAACGAGACTTATATTTTTTAGCTCAAGCATTTGCTAACTTAGCAAAGCCCGGTTAATATATTGTAGATTTTTTTATCTGGTATCTGCCAATAAATATTAAGCTCTGTCAATGACAGCGTCTATCTAAACAGACTTGATAACCGAAGTTACTACACCCCAGATATCAAATTTATCATCTTCACTAATTATGATTGGGCTGAACTGATCGTTCTCGGCGACAAGGACAGTTCCCTGCTCATTTATCTGAAGCCTTTTTACAAGAAGCTGGTCGTTGATAGCTGCAACAACTATCTTTCCGTTTTCCGCCTCGAGCGAACGGTCAACAACGAGTATATCACCGGAATTGATACCGGCTTTTATCATTGAATTGCCAGTTACACGGATGAGGAATGTTGATTCAGGATTGCGTACGAGGTAATCATTCAGGTCCAACTTTCCTTCACGAACAGTTATATTTGCCCGCTGGAAAGGTACATAGGCAGGGTCTATAAATAAAGGTAGCCTTTTAGTCCTCAGGCGAGATGAATAAAACACCTCGTCGGCCTTCATGTGGCCTGAATTTACCGAATGCTTTTGAAGAGACATGTAGATTTGCCTTGATGGCGATACCATATTTAACTCCATTAGTTAATGAATTACAAAATCTTATGGTAATTAATCATAATCCGTGCCAAAATTCAGTATGGTTTTATATCAAATTGAAACATGGAATTTTATCTTCACAGTATTCAAAAAGCCATTGTTATTCAGAAAGTAAAATACATTAAATAAAAATTAATCAATATTTTAGCTAATTTTGTCCCATAAGCTGGTTTCGTGTGTTATAATAGTGTAATAAAACAGTCTGTTTTATTAATATTTAATCGCTAAATGGTAAATTAACATAAATCAGAAATTGGATAATTCGTTGGTTTTTAAAGAATTAAAACTGCCATCCATACTTTTAAATGTGTTTATTATTCATGGAAGTTTAGCACACATTCCATTAACTATAGATGAATAACTGATAAATTCAGTTTTTTTATTAATTAACTTAATGAGGTTTAAATGTTTAAATCCCCACGAGTGTTAGCAGCCTTTTTCGTTGCTTTCTTTATGTTGGCAGCAGTTATAGAAGTTGCCGCTGTACCTCCAAATGCCTGTTCTTTCAACACATTTGGCTATTACCCGCGAGATATTGCACAGTTTCAGTTTGATAATTCGGGAGGTTCCTGGAAGTATACCTGGAATGCACCAAGTTACTACTACAGAACTTGCTATCGCGATGTAACAAGCTCTTCAACTTTTGAAGTAAAACCGGGCGTATCCTACAACTTTTACATGAGATATGGCCGTTACTATACTTCGTACTATAATACTTATGCAAGGATTTGGGTAGACTGGAACAAAGATGGGAATTTTACAAACTGGGACTATAGCAGGTACACAATTAATTCAGCTGTACCGGATACTGATGAGTTGGTTTTGACCAGCCCTTACGGAAACCAATGGAACGGCTCAATGTCAATTCCTTCATGGGTTTCCCCGGGTGAATACAGAATGAGAATCTTTGTAACATATAGCAGCTATCACAACTACACAAACTACAATGGATATTATTTCTGGAGAGCAGGATGCTTGCCAAATAATTATTCACCCTCTTATTACTATTGGTATGTACAGGATATGACAATTGATGTAAAAATTCCAACACCAAACGCCGGAATTACATCTATTACAGCACCTGTCATGCCATACCGCCAGGGTGTGAAGAACGTAGATGTAACATTACAGAACAAAGCAATTCCTGAATTATTAGACCTTAACAATGTTGAAATTCACTGGACAGTAAACGGTGTTGCACAGCCTACATTCAACTGGGCCGGTAACCTGGGTCCGGATGAAACAACAACTTTAAATATTGGAACATACGACTTTACATATCCGGCAGGCGGGCCATGGAATATGTTCGTAATTAATGCCTGGACAGCTTACCCTAACGGAAGTGTTGACCAGGAAACTGATAACGATATGGCATCTCTGAACACAGCGCCCATCCGCGATGACGCCGGTGTAACAAATCTGATAGAACCTTTGGGATTCCCTCCGGGTGAAACAGACGTTATAGTTGAAGTTACCAACTATGGCGCCCGCCCGTTAAGTTCATTCACTGTTCAGTGGGAAATTGACGGTGCAGCACAGACTCCTGTTGATGTTTCAGGTTTGAACATTCTTCAGGGCCAGACAACTAATGTAAACTTAGGCGCTTATAACTTCCAGTACAAACGCCCTTATGCTGCCTTCGTACTCGATGCGTGGACTGAAATGCCAAATAGTGTTGATGACGAAGACCTGTCAAACGATGCGTTTTCGACAGACCTGAACGTATCTTTGGTACCGGGTAATTACTATGTTGGTGGTACTAATCCACACTTCCCGAATGTTGCTAACGCAGTGCAGGCATTTAACATGGGTGGTATATTCGGTACCGGCGATGTTGTTTTCAACATCAGGCAGGGTGTTTACGATGCACCAATCCAGATGAACGATGTCCGCACCGACAACAGCAACATCATCTTCCAGTCACAGAGTGGGAACCCATCAGATGTACTCAT